>CANRZW010000083.1 GCA_947644545.1 uncultured Lachnospiraceae bacterium | reverse complement strand
GTAAGTAGGTAATAATCCGTACCTTGACAAAATAAGAAATCCTCTGGCACTTACCAGAGGAAGAACTGTCTCTTACTTTTTTAGTTTGCTGTGACAATCAGCCGGCAGACTGGCGGACCAGGGTAGAAGTTCCAGCATGGCTCCCTTTTCTGGAAAAGGACCAAGATCTTTCATCCTTTCCATCACATAGGTGAGATAATTGTACGGTTTCTTCCCGTTCAGCATAGCTGTTTCTGTAATGCTGTACACTGTTGCGCTGGCCTGCGCTCCGCGGATACTCTTTGCAAAAAGCCAGTTCCTTCTCCCGGTCGCAAAGTTTTTCAACGCCCGTTCTGCCGCCAGATTATCGATACTTAAGCGGCCGTCCTCCAGATATCTCTTCAGATAAACTTCCTGGTTCAAAGCGTACCGGACAGCCTCTCCGATCATCGAAGACCGGTCTACGGAATCCTCCAGTTTATGGAGCCACTCAAAGAAAGCCTCTAAAAGCGGTCTCGCCTGCTTTTGACGCTCTTTGTACCGTTCTTCCGGTGACTTGTCACGGATCATTTCTTCAATCTTATAGAGCATCCCGATCCGTGCCAGTGCCTGATATGCGGTTGTCTCCTTCAGCTCTTCTTTGGTGAAGTCCTTTTTCAGAACCGTCAGGGCTTCATCAAATCTGCGCCTCGCATGTGCCATGCAGCCTGTCGCAGCGATCCTTTCCGGAAGACTATGGTATGCCTGATAACCATCACAGGTGAAATACCCCTCGAACTGATCTCCAAGGAATTCCACCGGATGGTATCCGGCCCGCGTCCTTTCATACTGAAAAAGGACCATCCGTGGTGAGCCGCTGTATTCGTCGGTGAGATAGACCCACATCCAGTTCTGGGTGGAACCCTTCTGATCCGGCTCATCGATCACCTGAATTCTGGTTTCGTCCCCATGTAAATAGTTACTCCGGAGCAGTTCTTCCTTCATCAGATCGTAAAGCGGCTGCAGATACCGGCCGGCACACTGGATGATCCAGTTTGCCATGGTCTTTGTGGAAAGGTTCAGGTCATACCGGGCAAATTCCCTCTCCTGACGTGCAAGCGGCATCCCGTTTACATACTTGGCGTTCATGATGCCCGCCACCAGGGATGGGGTTGCCACACTGCCTTTCAGAAGGGACGGCGCTTTTTCCGGACGTTTCATGGCCCCGCATTTCGGGCAGCTGTATACGCAGGTAACTTCCTCCACGACTTCAAACCGCGCGGGGATGAATTTCAGACGCTTTACGCTTTCCTTTGTGACAACCTTATATTTCGTATTGCAGTCCGGGCAGTAACGGTCGTCCCCCGTCAACTTGTATTCGATCACTTCGGTTGTCTCAAAGGAGGAAAGGTCTTCTTCTTTTTTGCCAGAACGTTTTTTCCTCTTATAAGAAGATGGGTGGACCTCTTCCAGGTCCGGTTCCGGGGCATCCGGTTCTGCTTCCTGCTCTGCTTCGTTAAAAAGACTCAGCTGGGTGTAACCGTCCGCATACTTTTCGCTGGAAGCACCAAACCGCTTCCTCTGGGCAAGAGCCAGGCGGTCAGAAAGCATCGCATTCAGGAATTCCAGCTCCTTCGTTTTCTCTTCCAGAAGCTGGATCCTTGTTTCCTGTTTCTGCAGCGTTTCTTCCTGCTTTTGACGATGCTCCTGCATGATCTTCAGCAAAGAGAGCATATCCTCCCTGCTCATCCTGTTCAGCTGTTCTCCTGTAAAAATCGGATCCATGACACCCCTCAACTTTCTGAAATCTCTATAGGAAAGTATACCATCATGCACGTTAAATTTCTATAAAAAACAGTCTTCATAGATAGAGGAAAATCCGTGTAAAATCAGGAAAACTTCGGCTTTTTGCGAATTGACAGGATTTGGGGGCTTAGACCACGATCTTCGGATGGCGTTCTTCAAAAGCGCCGCTGGGGTTCAGAGATAGTCCGTCGCACAGCCAGTGGAGCTCTTTCCGTGTAACTTTCCTCAGTTCACCCGGTGTGTCCGGCCAATGGAAAGAATCCCGGTCCAGCCGTTTCATCAGGATCCAGAATCCGGAGCCGTCCCACTGGAGGATCTTGATCAATGTGCGTCTGCGATTGCAGAAGGCGAACATACAGCGGGAATACGGGTCGAGATGGAATTTCAGTTTGATGATTGCGGCCAAGCCGGTATAGCTCTTGCGCAGATCGGTCACACCGCAGGCCAGATAGACGGTTGTGTTTCCTGAAAAATCAAGCATAGTCCTTCAAAGCCTGCAGGAGCGCAGCCATCAGCCGGGCGGGGCAGTCTGCGTCAACTTCAATCCGGATATTTTCCGGAAGAAGGATTGTTACAGGAGAATTCCCTGCGACGGCATCGTATCGCAGCTCCCGTTCTGAAGGAAGCTTTGCGAACACCGGATCAGAACTGCTTTCCGTCTGCGTGGCCTTTCCCTGAATCTTTCGAATCCAATAGCTTAGGGTGGATTGAGGCACCTCATTCTGCTGGCACCAGTCTTTGCGGGATAAACCGCTTTCTTGGAACGTATGAATCCGGTCTGTCCAAAGCGCAGCTTTTGAGATTATCTTATCATTCGTATTAATTAGTATCACCTCCATCATTTGAAATTATCTTATCAAAAATGGAAGGGAATTTGTAGATACGGATTATTACCTACTTAC
>CANRZW010000082.1 GCA_947644545.1 uncultured Lachnospiraceae bacterium | reverse complement strand
GGCACTACAAATGAAAAGTGATTTGGTTAAATATAATCAGGTCAGTACACTAGAAGTAAAAGAAATCAGAAAACCCAAGGCAAAATAAATGCTACCAGATGTGAAAAAGCAGCCTTAAATCTAAGGCCGCTCTCACCAACAAATCTGTTGATTTGGAGACATTGAATATCCAACGATTCTATTTCGTAACATAGTATAATTTTTGTGAATCGTTTCTAAATAATATGTCTTTGCACTGATATGATTATTAGAGAATAGTATTCTAGTTTTACAAACATAATACTCCATTCTCCTTTATATAATATGGATGATGTTGAAAATATATTTTCTTTTTATGTATAATGTATCATTTTATAAAGGAAACTTGAAAACCTAAAACAAATCACTCTTTTGTTACCCTTGTATTAATACTTTTGAGAAAGCAACTTTTTCCCTTAGCTGCTTTCTCAAACAAATTACTCCATAGTCTCTTTTAACCAATCATTGCAAAATGTTCCAGTGCCTCCTTAATGTACTTCTCCTTTTCTGCTGTGCATTGCTTTGCAATATATTTTTCATTTTGTGACTGATGATAATTCTTTCGCATATCCAAACCATATTTTTTCTTCACTTGTGCTATATAGGCTGTATGTACCTTTACACCATGTTTTTCCATAATGTAATCTTTAATCTCCTGATATGTGGCTGCCTGCTCTGGTGCAGTGACATCTAATTCGCATAAGTCCAGTTCTACATCAATATAATCGTCTGGCTTTAGTTGGGACAAAAGAACAACCGTCTCCACATTCGCTGTCCAGGGGAACTGGTCTACCGCCACCGCCCTCTTTACCTCATATCCTCTTGCGAGAAACACCTCCAAATCCCGCACCAGACTCGTCGGTTTACAGGAAATATACAAAATATGCTCCACGCCATACCGAATGATCTTATCAAGAGCCTTGGGATGAATGCCGTCCCGGGGCGGATCCAGAATGATGACATCCGGCTTTTCTTCTATACCATCAAGTACTTTCAGCACATCGCCGGCAATAAATTTACAATTATGTAAACCATTCATCTCTGCATTTCTTCCGGCTGCCTCCACGGCCTCCTCTACGATCTCCACCCCGATCACCTTCTTCGCCACAGGCGCCATCAACTGTGCGATTGTACCGGTGCCGCTGTACAGATCATATACGATCTTCTCCTGCGAATGCTCTCCATCTGCCGCAGAGCCTATATAATTTCCGATATATTCCCTGGCAGTATGGTAAAGTACTTCCGCCCCATAGCTGTTTGTCTGGAAAAAAGAAAATACAGAAACCTTAAATCTCAACTCCAGCAATTCTTCATAGAAGAAATCCTTTCCATACAGAATCCTCGTCTCATCACTCTGCACTACATCGGCTACCGCATCATTCGTGATATGCAGAATTCCCGCGATCTTCCCTTCAAGATCCAATCCAAGAAGTTTCCTGCAAAAACCTTCCAGAATCTCACCACACCCGTCCGGCGCCTGCGCAGTCGTCACGAGCCCAATCAGAATCTCCCCGGTCTTCGCCGCCTTACGCACCAAAAGATGCCTCAAATATCCGATATGACGCAGCCTGTGATAATATCTGATTTCCACACCCTGGTCCTGTAATCCTGCAAAATATTCCTTCACACAGCAAAGGATCCGTCTGTAATCTTCATCTATGATCTGACACTCTGTGACAGACACGATATCATAGAAACTGCCTCGTTTATGCATCCCCAGGGCAAGCGGCCCGTCTTTTATCTCATCCCCAAAGGAAAACTCCATCTTGTTGCGGTATCCAAACCGGACAGGACTGGCCTTGATCCCCTCAAACTGCCATGTACCCTGCTTTCCTAAGACGCTTTCCAACAACTTCTTAACCTGTGCTTCCTTTATCGCTAACTGCTCCTCATAAGGCAGCGATAAATAAGTGCAGCCACCGCAATGACCAAAATGCGGACACGGACTTCCACACTCTGACGGCGAAGTTTCCACGATCTGCAGCAGCCGTCCTTCTGCCCTGCCATTACGAACCTTGCTCACCGAACACCGTACACGCTGCCCTGGAAGAACATTCTTGACAATACAAATACCCTCTTCTGTCTCCACAATTCCCTTATTGGGAAAGTCTATACGCTGCACGATTCCTTCAAGAATCTGTCCTTTCTTCATGATCCACCTCTCATACTAGAATGTCTTACCATGCCGGCGGCTCCCTTCAAACCCGGCCAACTGTTCCCTGCCTGTTCTCTCAAAAAAAACGGGATGCATTATACACCCCGCCTTCAATTTACATAATCAAATTATACCAAACACGATCCTGCGTCTATTTGTCTGCACCAACGTTATCAGCCTCGTCATCTTCCTCGTCCTCAAAGAAGTCGTCATCGAAATCATCATCAAAGTCATCTTCAAAATCATCCAGATAATCCGGCTTAAAATAACGATACATCGCATATGCAATCGCCGCTATGGCCACAATAGCACCGATGATGGCAAAAATCCACAATAACTTATCGCATTTCTTCTCTTCTTCTTTCTTCCTGCCAAGAAGCTCATTTACTCTGGCGTTATCCAATATATCATCCAGTTTATTCAGAATCTCCGTTTTGCTCATATCATAATCCTCACTTTCCTGTTTGGTAGTGTCAAATCTACCTCTATGTTTTTTGTTACAAACCTTATATTTTCAAGG
>CANRZW010000081.1 GCA_947644545.1 uncultured Lachnospiraceae bacterium | reverse complement strand
ATGATAGAGGAATCCAGGGAATTAGAAAATCCGCAGGAATATTTGGCGCTTACGAAGAATTATTCAATAGGATAAATATTATCCTGAAAGAAAAGAACAGGCTGCCCGATATTCTGGACTATGGACTTGCAACAGGAAATGTACTGCCAATCACAAACTGTGAATTTGACCTGCGGAGTAATCTTGCCTATGGGAACAACGAAGGTATCTATCTTGATCTGTGGATTGAATATTTTTATGAGGACGAGAACTACAGAAAAAGCCTTGGTACTTTTAAGATGCTGCAGGATAGCAAAGAAGCCATGCATGTGATGGCTGTCCTGTTGGCTGATTTTATCATCGAACTGAATGCTTATGTGCGTGCAAATATGGATGATTTTGCATGGGAGGGCATCTATGTTTATCCGATTGATGGCGCAGGGAAGCGTGTTGGATGGTGGTATTCGTGCAGAAGTATGGAGGATGTTATGTTAAAAAAAGACCAGCTTCTGGCAGAGTACCCGCAGGTGGCCATACGGGATAATGCGACACGGAAGGAACAAATATTCTGCAGATATACATAAAGAAGGGGAAGATATCGTGCAGAGGATCAAGTGTATAGAAGGGAGAGGAAGAAAGATGGTCAGATTAAGCGAAGGAAGATGCATTATAGGTTATGATGATGGCTATCAGCTTGGAAAGACAGCAAATTTCATATTTGACAATGGTGTACACAGACTTGGAATTGTAGAGCCAACGTTACAGGAAAATTCTTTGTTCCATGATGGGGAATACTTTAAAGTAGGAGAGGGAAGATCAGCCATTACAGAGGATAAGATATCGGATGATTCTGCAAGGCTCCGTACAATGACCGGCATTGCCATGGAGTTGAGAAAGGAAGGTCTGTATAAAGCAGAAGTCGTACTGGCAGTTGGTTTGCCGTTTTCTAATTATGGGAGAGACAAGCTGAAACTGATTGATTACTATGAGCAGCAGAATATGTTGGAATTTTCCTATGAAGGAGAAGATTATGTCGTGACGATTATAAAAGTGATCGTATGTCCACAATGCTATTCAGCGATTGCTTCCAGACTTGGCAATATGAAGGACGATTACCTGATCGTGGATATAGGCAGTAAGACTACGGATGTTGTCTATGTACGGAATGGGCTTCCGATCGAGAGCCGGTCTATCACGATCGAAAAAGCCATGGTTAAGTGGATCAAAGAGATCCAGCGTGATATGAAGGTACAGACCGGGAAAGACATTCCGGAACATGAGATCATGAAGGTCATGTTAAAGGAAACGAGTAATTTTCCAGCAGTCTATGCGGAACTGATCCGTGGGATGATGCGGGAAAAGATACATTCTCTGGAGCTGGAACTTTCCGAACGGGGCTACAGCCTTGACTATATCAATATCATTTATGTAGGCGGCGGTGCAGTGATGGCCCGTGACCATGCAGGAAAGTACAGGAGCCATACAGCCTATGACTGTGACCTGTGCGCCAATGCAAAAGGCTATGAGTTCCTTGCGAATCAGATGACAGGAAAGAAGGTGGGGTGATGGCAGGGAAACAAAGATCCATCTTCCTTCGTTTTAATATGTCTGATGAAGCAGATTGTGACTTGTATCTAAAACTGGCAGAAGCGGCAGGAAGTTCTGCTTCCCTTACTTCTTATGTAAAAAGAGTATTGGAAGAATATCTCAGGGTGAAGATTGAAATGTCAGAAAGGCAGGAATTTCAGGAACAAATACTCATAGCAGTACGGGAGGAAATGCAGGAACAGGGCATGAAACTGGTAGGTGCGCTTCTGGCAGGTATCGGTACTGTGAATGTACAGAAGGCTCCAGAGAAGCCAATGCCGGAAGAAGTGGGATTACCGGAATCCTGTGGGAGACTTCCGGATGAACTCAGCGGTGTACTTGATTTTATCAGTTAGATTTTCTGTTAAAAGTGAACTGTTGGAGAACTATGTTATGGGTGTCGGTATTTGTAATGACAATAGTCTTATATGAATTTTGTTGCAGATATGATAGCAGATGCAAGCAATCTGTTGCAGATCCTGTGATTTTAGGTATGATCAGGGGATAAGAGCTGCAAAACTGCTGTCAAATGCAACAGAAGTGCAACACTCTGGACATAACTTATACTATAGAAACTGGTATGAACAGGATGATATTTTCCATAAGACAGGATCGCGATCCCTGTGCTGTTTGAGCATGGGGATTTTTTGTCATGGTATGGGAGGCAGTAATGACCAGTTACGATTAGGTGATGTAGTTATGGCGTTTTGTATGAGAATGTGAGTTATATGCAAATATGGAGCGATGTGATGTTTATATATAGAAGAATAACAAATATCATCAGAGGAAAGGAAAATGAAATGGATGAGAAGACCATACAAAGGATCAAAAAACTGCAGGCGCTGGTGGAGCGAGGTGTAGGAGGTGAAAAAGACACAGCGGAAAGGATGCTGCAGAAGATGTTGAAAAGGAACGGCATAAAGTCACTGGATGAACTGCAGAGTGAGGAACCTGAGTATACACTGTTTTCCTACAATGGAAAACATGAAAGAAAGCTGCTTGTACAGTGTATTTATAAGGTGATGACAGCTGCAGGTGACAGGAGATATTACCGCAGTAAGGGCAAGCGACAGAAGCTGGGTATTTATTGTACGAAAGTACAGAAGTTAGAGATTGAGATGGAGTTTGAATTTTACAGGAACGTATTCTATGAGGAGTTGGATATCTTTATGTCCGCATTCATAAATGCACAGGGAATCTTTCCGGCGGATGCACCTAAAGAGAGCTTTGATAAATTCAACGAAAGAGATATCAAGGTAGCACAGATGGCGAGTGGGATCGATAAGAGAACCCGTGCATTGATGCTGGATAGCAATGAAAGGAGGCTATGAGGATGCAGTTAGACTACAATAAGGAAAAATTTACGAAGGTAATAGTATGTGGTATCGAGTGTGATTTCAGTGACATGCGTATAGACAGGAGTACGGTGCCGGAGGGCTTATACCAGTATGAAGTGGCGGATGATGATAGCCAGGGTGATCCAACAAGAATCAAGAAAGATATTATGGTCAGTTCTTTTGGAAAGCTGATTAATGATGTAACGTCACCGCTTGTGAACAATAATGTGCGCTAGATGCAGTATGGGGAACTTGAGAGATTGTAAAAAATGTTGTGTATCAGTCAGAAAGAAGTGACTTTATATTTGATAATAGTGTCTGACAGCATACAAAATGAGAAGTATTCGACAAGGTATTTCACAGGAAGGTGAAGGTTTGAAAGATAAGAAACTGAACAAGCTACATGTAGGACGAAAGACATATTGGATTTATGACAGGAGGAAAAAAGATATGGAAAATAGAGTCCAGAAAGAAGAATTTGTGATTAGACTTACAGATTCTATGCTGTATGACAGACTGCATACATTATCAGCCGAATACACGCTATCGGTGGAACTGCTGGTTAATATAGCGGTAAAGCGGCTGATTGATGATATCAATTTTATTCGGGATCTTCGCTCAGGCAAGATTAAATAGAAAGAAGGCAGTTATTACATATCTTCGTGTTCAAAGTAAGAAAAAATTGTACGTAATACATTGATGGCCATCTGTTTGCGCTCTAAGGACTGGCAATCAATGATCTGACGAAATTGTTCTATGATATAGGTGTCGCTGCCTGTTACAGAATCAGAGAGCATGTAATCAATGGTTACACCAAGTCTGTTTACAAGCCTCACAAGAGTATCTAATGTGAGGCTTCGTTCTCCTCGTTCGATAGCTCCCATATAAGTATCAGATATGTCAATATCTTCTGCCAGTTGTGCTTGGGTGAGATTTAAGTGTCTGCGTTCTTCTCTAATTCGTTCGCCTAATCTTTTATAATCCATGTAATTTAATCCTTTCTACTACAATATATTTATGGTTAATACCCCTTACAGCCAGTAAGGAATT
>CANRZW010000080.1 GCA_947644545.1 uncultured Lachnospiraceae bacterium | reverse complement strand
TGCGGCGCACCATAGGTCAGCGGGTCGCATGAGAATCATGCTCTTTGCATAATTTTCTCGATCGTAACAATTCTGATTTCAACTGCACCGTGGCACATACCCGGCTATTTTCATCGAATTGTTACGCTATCTGTACATCTCAATTTTTCATTTGTATTTTCTTATATATAATAATATAATAGATAGGAAAAATATACAAACGAAATCCTACATTTTAGAAAGGACTTTACAGTATGACACAAAATCCGATTGTAACCTTTACGATGGAAAACGGTGACGTTATGAAGGCCGAGCTTTATCCGGAGATTGCCCCTGTTTCCGTCAACAATTTTATCAGCCTGATCCAGAAGCATTTCTATGACGGCCTGATCTTTCACAGAGTCATCAAAGGCTTCATGATTCAGGGCGGAGATCCGGAAGGCAGCGGTATGGGCGGTCCGGGCTATTCCATTCGCGGCGAATTTGCGCAGAACGGATTCCCTAATGACTTAAAGCACACGCCTGGCGTTCTCTCCATGGCCAGAAGTATGCACCCGGATTCGGCAGGAAGCCAGTTTTTCCTCATGCACAAGACAAGCCCGCACTTGGACGGCGCTTATGCGGCCTTCGGCAAGGTGATCGAAGGTATGGATGTGGTGGACAAGATCGCCGAGACGGCTACCGATTATTCCGACAGACCGTTGGAAGATCAGGTGATGAAGACCGTTACGGTCGATACTTTCGGCGTAGAATATCCGGAACCGGAAAGGCTCCAGTAAATACGTGCAGCAGCGACTCCGTCCATACGGTTTCGCTGCTGTCTGTTTCTTTCGTGCAGTTTCCTGTTGTCACCCCGCAAGATGCTCCACCGCAAGCGTGACATCGGGCTGAAAGTAAAAGTCCTTTCCTCTGTTGCTCTCATACATGAAATCCTTCAAAGGCTTGCTCGTGTAATGCGAGAAGTCGCCGTAGATCGCAAACCGTACGCCATAATTGATGAACTTCTGCAGAATCTCTCCCGCCATGCGGGTACTCAGAGCAAAGAAATCCTCGATCACAGCCTCCTTGTTGACCGCAATATTTGTACAGCCCGACTCGTATTGTACCGTCATGATCAGATCCAGCGCAGACTGCACATCCGTAATCAGCAGTTCCTCACTGTAGATTACCGCTACCTCTGTATTATTCTTTCTTACCACTTCTGTTTTCATATGATACCTCCGTTCCTTCCCGACTTGCGAATTTAAACGCAAGTACAAATTTGCGTGTGAAACATCTTCCATATATAGATTTTTCACACTTCTTTTCCATTTCCGGAATCTGCCGCCGCAGAACCGGCTTCTATTTTACCGCCATGATACTTTGTTCCATCTCTGTCGCTATCAAAGCCTTATTACTGATCACGCATACAAACTTATCATTTACACAGGTTGCCTTATCATGCATACAAAACCGGCTCTTATCACACATACAGGCTGTCGATCATATGATCGATCATAAAGTCAAAAGTCTCCATATGATCGTATGGAAGAATTTCCTTATTCTTTAGATTCATGAGTAAGGCGTAGATAACCGCCATCGCCTTGTCCCTATCAATCCTGAACTTCAACCAGGGTCTGTCATAAAAGATCTCCCGGCTCATACGTTCAGATTCTCTGAGCCGCCCGGCCTGTTCCTCAGAGAGCTTATGCAACAGAATGGTGTAATCCACACTCTCCGCATTATATAGGAAGTTATGCTTGTCATATTCCCGATAAATGTACTTCAACGCTTCTGCTGCACCACGCTTATCCTGATATTCTATCAGGATCTTTGCCGCCCCGTCACAGATCTGCTGCTGCACCTGACACAGCACTTCACAGAACAGTGCTTCCTTCGATTCATAGAACAGGTAAAATGCTCCCTTTGAAATACCTGTCTGCCGGCAAAGTTCATCTATACTCGTCTTCTTGTAACCGTACCGTGTCCAACTCTGTTTACAGGCATCTTGTAAACTTTGTCTGATTTTTTCCTTCTCCCGTTTCGTAAAACTTCTGCCCATGCACTCTCTCCATCTATGACTTAAAATATCGTTTCGGTCATAGATATAATATTATTTGTTGCCCAAATTGTCAAGCAGCTATTTTTTATATTATTGCTTCCGGCTGTCCGTATGTCATCCCGCGTTGTCAGATTGCCAACAACAGTTGCTTGTCGTTCCTGGCAAAAATGTATATACTCATACCATGCAGCCGCCAGTCCGGCGGCCTCACTATAAAATGCAAGAATGGAGGATTGTCATGAAATTTAATGAAAAACTTCTGGCCATGAGAAAAAAGCGGGGGCTGTCCCAGGAGGAATTGGGCATGGAACTACAAGTCTCACGCCAGACCATTTCCAAATGGGAAGCCGGTCAGTCGTATCCGGACTTTCAAAGACTGGTTATGCTGAGTGACTTTTTTGATATGACTTTGGATGAACTCGTGAAAGACATTGATGTGCAGGAAGTGCGGGAGAATTCCTTTACGAATGAGAAAATAGATTCCATATATCGGGTTTCCCAGGAAATGGATTCCATGTTCCATAATAAGACGCTTAAGGGTGCTGTGAAAGGGGTAAAGTGGTTTATCATAGGCAGTTGTGTATTTGTATGCCTGATTATGGTAATTTCATTGATCTTGTACTTTCTTTATCCGGAATCGAATATATTTTGGCATTCCTATTAATTAGTGGCATGGCGGCCAGCCATGCCTCAATGCAATTCTTACCATAGTGAACATGTCTTACCATACCGGACGTATTATTTCCCTGCCGGCACGTATCTGTTATAGATTTCCACATGGTCATAAATACACCTCCACCCGCTGGTCGAACCAGCAGTCACGCAGATATAGGGCGTTCCGCCCGCGGATGTGCCATAGCTCACCGCGCAGTTCTTAGACTGGACTACATAACCGGTCTTGCCGCACAGCACTTCGCCGCCCGTATCCTTGTCCTCGATCTTACGCAGAAACCAGTTGGAAATCGTAATACCCTCCGGATGCTCGGCCGTAGCCCTGGTCGTGTAGGTATGCGCAGACAATACTTCCCTGCACAACTCATTCTGCATGGCCGCTTTCATGATAACGGCCATATCATAAACGGTACAATAATGATTTTCGTCAAAAAGGCCTATACAATTCGTAAAATGTGCACTGTCTTCCAACCCCAGTTCCTTAAGCTTCGCATTCATTTTCTCTACAAATGCATCCTGCGAACCCGCCGTATAAATAGCAAGCCCCAGTGCGGCATCTCCGCCGGAAGGTAACACGGTTCCGTAGAAAAGGTCACGCACCGTCACCTTTTCCCCATCCAAAAATCCTACGGCGCTACAGTCGTTCACATAGGCATAATCCGTGATCTCTAACGTCATGGTAAAAGTATCGTCCAGATCCTCCTCCGCAATCTCCTCCGCGGCCACCAGCACAGTCAGCACTTTCGTCATGGATGCCGGGTAGATCCTCTCGTCTGCCCCCTTTGCGGCAACGATCGTATCCGTACTCTCATCGACCAGGACTGCATGGGTACTGATCACTTCCTCACTGTATATACCAACCGTATCCGATGTCTGTGTGAAACTGTAAACCGGCTTGTCCCTCTCTGTTCTCTCTGCTGCCTCGGATCCGCTGTCTGCGTCAGCCATACCATCTGCCGCTCCTCCCTGCGTTCCGTCAACTGTCGACAGACCGTCACGATTCGACTGTTCCACATTCTTCACCGTCTGCAGCCGATCCTGCGCCTCTTCCTTGTCCGGTTTAGCGCCGAATATCCTGACGGTAACGATAATGCACATGATGACGCCGAACACACCCAGACACACACAACGCTTCCATATGCGCTGTCTTCTCATGCGTCTTTGCCGTTCGGATCGTATCCGCTTTCTCTCCTCGTAATGTGCGAAATATTCTCTGTATTCTTCTTCGCCAAATACCTCTATATCTTCTGTTTTATCCATATCTTCCATATTTTCAAATTCTTTTATACTTTTCATTTCCTTTATATCTTTCATACCTTCAATCTTACTCTCTGTTTCTTCATGTTCCGTCTCGTCGCCCTCTATTTCTTCATACTATATTCTCGTCATTAATCTATCCCTGAAAAAGCGATAATATTGCGTTCTCATTATAGAAAGGTTGTGGCTGGAAGTCAACCAAAACAGAACCCCCTCCCCAATAGTTTATCTTCATTTCACAAAAGAATACAGAAAATTTACCCCTGAAAAGGGAGGATGCCAAGCAGAGCGAACCCTACTTGGCATTATTATGAAAAAGTTTTAGTTAATCAGCAAATTTGATGTTATTGGTCTGTTGTGTTGACCTGTTGTTATCTTATGGTCTTAGTATACGCGCGAGAAATGTCTAAAGAATGTTACCTGCGTGAAGTTTTTTTGAAGCATTTTTGAACAGTTCATGAACACACCTGAAAATTCCCTACATGTCTGCCCCGTCCTCATAAGTCATGTCCGTTGTAAAAAGAACATCGTATTTCTCTCCGATATCCTCCAACGCGAATTGTTCATCGTCGCCATGCCGGCAATGATTCCTCCGTATTCTTCGTTTCCTGTATCCTGTTTTCCTCTACATGTTTCTCCTCCAGCAATAACTCCTCCAGAGAAATCTGAAACAACCTTGAAATTTTGATTACACTCTCCAGATCAGGCAGACTCGTGTCATTTTCCCATTTTGATAATGCCTGCCGTGATACATGCAGCTTCTCTGCCAGCTGTTCCTGCGTCATGCCGGAAAACTTTCTTAACTGTCTGATCTTCTTTCCCAATTCCAGTCCCATTCCTGTTTCTCCTTCCGTGTATACGTACATAATAGTAAACGCCATAATCAATTCTCATATCGTTAGCTATAATTGGAAAGTAACGCAGCCTTACATCCATGCTACAATCGTTTACGGAATGTGGAAAATTACCCCTGAAAAGGGAGGATGCCAAGTAGAGTAAACTCTACTTGGCATTATTATGAAAAAGTTTTAGTTAATCAGTAAACTTGATGTTGTCGATTTGTTGTGTTGCCTTGTTGTTATCTTATGGTTTAAGTATACGCATGAGAAATGTCTAAAGAATGTTACCTGCATGAAGTTTTTTTAAATTAAATATGAACAATTCATGAACGGACAAAATATAGCCCTCAAATATACTGATGAGTTCTTTTGCACTGGGTTTTGCCCTGTTGACGGTGGCAGCAATAGCATTCCTTTTACTCTGAATATCAATCATTATAATGTCCTTTACATGATTTCACAATAATTTGGTCATCAGAAACTTCATAAACCAAGCGATTCGCTTCAT
>CANRZW010000079.1 GCA_947644545.1 uncultured Lachnospiraceae bacterium | reverse complement strand
CTATTTTTTGAGCGAGGGAGAAATCAAAAAAATGCTAAGCCATAGGTTTTAATCTATGGCTTAGCACTATATTTTACAGTTCAACTCTCAAAGTCAGGTATCATAATCTCGCCATAATGTACAGTATAAAAAAACAAACAAAGTTCCGTTATGGAATCTCTGCCTGCAGATTTGAGTTTTTTCCAAAAAAAGCTTGTCATTTATCTGTTTATATGCTATTATATAGCTCGGTTGTTGAATACGCCGGCGTGTCGGAATGGCAGACGAGGCAGACTCAAAATCTGTTGTGGGCAACCACGTATGGGTTCAAGTCCCATCGCCGGCAGTTTCTATAGAGAATCGAAATGTTGCATAGCGGCATTTCGATTCTTTTGTCATATAGGAAATTCATAGGAATTTCCTATATGACAAAAAACTCCTGCTGACACATCAGCAGGAGTAATGATCAAACAGATCAAAACAGTCAAATGTCGCGAAATAGTCCTGCGGTGTCTCCGCACGCCTGATCAGCTCTACAGCTCCGTCTTCCTTCAGGAGAAGTTCCGCCGACTTTAACTTTCCGTTATAATTATAGCCCATCGCATAGCCATGCGCTCCCGTATCATGAATGACCAGATAGTCACCTTTCTCGATCTCCGGCAGCATTCTGTCAATCGCAAACTTATCATTATTTTCACACAGAGAACCTGCTACATCATATCGGTGGTCACAGGCCGCATCCTCCTTACCAAGCACCGTAATATGATGATAAGCGCCATACATGGCCGGACGCATCAGATTGACTGCGCAGGCGTCCACACCGATATATTCCTTATGAATATGCTTCTCATGGATCGCCTGCGTCACCAGAACACCGTAAGGTCCTGTCATAAAACGTCCCATCTCCGTGTAAATAGCCACATCTTCCATTCCCGCCGGCACAAGTACTTCCTCATACACCTGTCTTACGCCTTCACCGATCGCATGGATATCATTTCCCGGCTGCTCCGGAGCATAGGGAATCCCAACACCTCCCGACAGGTTAATAAATTCCAATCTCACGCCTGTCTGTTCCCTGATCTGCACAGCCAGCTCGAAAAGCTGTTTCGCCAGCTGGGGATAATACTCATTGGTCACTGTATTGCTTGCCAGAAAAGCGTGCAGTCCAAAGTGCTTAACCCCCTTCTGTTTCAGGATCCGATAGCCTTCTAACAACTGCTCATAAGTAAATCCATACTTAGAATCACCCGGATTGTCCATGATTCCGTTACTCATCTGAAATACACCGCCCGGATTATACCTGCAGCTCATCGTCTCCGGCAGGTGTCCCAATACTTTTTCCACAAACTCAATATGGGTGATATCATCCAGATTGATGATGCCGCCCACTTCGGCGCAGTATTTATAGTCCTCCGCCGGCGTGTCATTAGAAGAAAACATGATATCATTGCCCTTGATACCGATCGCATCGCTTAACATCAATTCCGTCAGAGAAGAACAGTCACATCCTATCCCATACTCATGCAGAATCTGCATGATAAAAGGATTCGGACATGCCTTAACCGCAAAATATTCCTTAAAGCCCTTGTTCCATGCAAAAGCTTCCTGTACCGCCTTCGCATTCTCTCTGATTCCTTTTTCATCATACAGATAAAAAGGAGTCGGATAGGTCTTCACAATCTCCTCAACCTGCTGTTTTGTCACAAATGGTATCTTTTTCATTCTGATTACGTTCCTTTCGCTTCAGCAATTTCCCAGAAGTCTTATATATTTTCAATCTGCCAGTCAATGGGTTCGACCCCGTTCGCCTTCAGGAACTCATTACACTGACTGAAATGTTTACATCCAAAAAACCCACGATACGCCGATAATGGACTGGGATGCGGCGCACGCAGAATAAGATGTTGCGGATTCGTCAGCATCGGAATCTTGCTCTGTGCCGGCCTCCCCCACAACAGATAGACGACAGGCCTCTCCTGCGCATTGACTGCCTGGATGACCGCATCCGTAAACTGCTCCCAACCCTTCCCCTGATGAGAATTCGCCTGGTGCGCACGTACAGTAAGCACGGTATTCAATAAGAGTACCCCTTGATCCGCCCATTTCTTCAAGTATCCGTTATTCGGAATATAGCAGCCAAGATCATCCTGCAGTTCTTTATAGATATTCTGCAAGGACGGCGGAATCTCCTTCTGATCCTGCGGAACCGAAAAGCTCATACCATGTGCCTGATGCTCATTGTGGTAAGGATCCTGCCCCAAAAGAAGCACCTTCACTTCATTCAGCGGCGTGAAATGAAATGCGCTGAAAATCTCCTCAGATGGCGGATAGATCACCCTCTTGCTGTATTCCTCCCGCACAAAATCATAAAGTTGTCTGTAATATGCCTTATGAAACTCAGGATTCAGAGCCGCTGCCCAATCATTACTTAACATCGCCATATGCTGTTCTCCTGTTCCTCTATACTCTGACCGAAATGCCTTTTCCCTGCAGATAGTGTTTCAGATCCATGATCTCCATTTCCTTAAAGTGAAACAAAGATGCTGCCAAAGCTGCATCCGCTCCACCTGCCGTAAAGGCCTCATAGAAATGTTCCATTGTCCCGGCCCCGCCCGAAGCAATAACCGGAATAGATACCTGATCCGCGATCATTCTGGTAAGTTCCAGGTCATATCCTGCCTTCGTGCCATCACCATCCATACTCGTCAACAGAATCTCCCCGGCACCCAGTCTGTCTGCCTGCATCGCCCACTCTACGGCATCGATTCCCATATCAATACGGCCGCCATTCCTGTAAATATTCCAGCCGCTGCCATCAGGACGCCGTTTTGCATCGATTGCCACAACTACACACTGACTTCCGAATTTATCTGCTGCGTCAGAAATCAGCCTCGGATTCATGATCGCCGCAGAATTAACTGACACCTTATCTGCACCCTCCCGCAGTATCGCCTTGAAGTCTTCCACGGTACGGATACCGCCTCCCACTGTAAAAGGGATAAAAACCCTTTCCGCAACTCTGCGAACCATCTCCACCGCTGTTTCTCTTGCATCGGAAGACGCTGTAATATCCAAGAATACCAGTTCATCCGCTCCTGATCTGTCGTAAGCTTCTCCGACCTCTGCCGGATCGCCGGCATCCTTAAAATTAATGAAATTTACACCCTTAACCACCCTGCCATTTTTTACATCCAGACAGGGAATGATTCTTTTTGTATGCATTTTATGCCACCATTATTCTATCAAATTATACACAGCCCGGCGAACCATCACAGCCTCATATTGCAGTGATCCGCATAAAGTTTTTTAGAATCTGCATACCCACATCCGAACTCTTCTCCGGATGGAACTGGCAGGCAAACACATTACCCTGCTCTACAGAAGCATGTATATATGCCGCATATTCTGTCGCAGCAGTGACAATCTTTGGCTGATCCGCTTCCAGATAATAAGAATGCACAAAATATACATAGGCCCCTTCCGCGATCCCCTCAAATAACCTTCCGGCGTTCGGATATTGCAGGGAATTCCAGCCAATATGGGGAATCTTTAACCCTTCACTCTCAGGCAGACGCCTGATCTTTCCCGAAAGTATTCCCAGACCCTTTACGCCTTCACTCTCTTCGCTGCTCTCAAATAACAACTGTAACCCAAGGCAGATCCCCAGAAACGGGATATTACGCATGACAGCCTCTGTGATCACATCCACAAGACCATATCTATGAAGCTTTTCCATTGCATCCCCAAAAGCTCCCACGCCGGGAAGAATAATATGATCCGCCGAAAGAATCTCCTCTCTTTCACGTGTCACTTTCACCTGCCCGCCCAATGCCAGGATCGCCTTTTCCACACTCCTGATATTACCGGCATCATAGTCAATTATCGCAACCATCTTTACCCCTCAGTCTATCGCTCCCTCTTCCATGATCCTGCTGTGTGTCGTCTCACATGACCACTAGAGCGCTCTCTGACTCTGTATTTCACGAATCTTCTTCCGGCGTTTCCTCCGCACTGTCCGAATCGATCGAATTATCCAGCCTCTCAATGATCTCCTCTTCTTCCGGCAGGATATCCTCCTTGACCTTCGGCTGCTCTTCAATCTCCTCGTCAACATAAGTGCCATAGATGATGCCATATACTTTCTCGGAATAGATCAAATCATCCTCCGATGCCAGAATATCCAGTGCATCTGCCTCCGACACCCCATAATTTCCTGACAACTCCGCCAGAATCTGTGCATAAATACTGTCGGCTTCACTGATTACACCGTACAGCTCTGCATCACCTCTGAACATCTGATAGTCCTCTACTCCTTCTATCAAAGCATTCAGCGCTTCCACCTGCATATCCAGTTTCTGATAAGTTGCATAAGATTTCAGTTTCTTATTAATCTGCAGAATAACATTGCTCTTCTGCAATAACTGCTGCTCTTCCTCGTTCAGATCCTTTCCATAAAGCAGATCATAAACCGCCTCATACTGGCTGTCATCATATTTCTCCCGCGCTTCCTGTTTCTGCATATAGTCCGGGATCAACATATTGACTACGATAATACATGCCGCAACAGAAGAACAGAACAGGCATACAAATATGATCTTCGTCTTGGAGATTTTCTTCTCCGGTACTCCTGTTTCTTCCGCGCTAACCTTCTTCTCTTTCTTTGGCTTCGGCGGTTTCTTTGCCTTTTTAGGCTTTTTCTCCTTCTTTTCCTTGGCGTTCTTTTTGGATTCTTTCTTCTTTTTGCCCTTCTTACCGGCATTTTTCTTATCTTCTGCATTAAGCTCCGCTAACAGCTCTGCATTTTCGTCAGACAAACTGCCAAGACCTGAATCGCTGCCATTCTCCTTATCATCAGAAGGATCTTCCTCTTCTTCCAATAAGAACGATAATAATTTGCTAAATGCACCCTGCTTCTTTTTGTTTTTCCCTTCATCACCCATATTAGCAAGCAATCCCTCTGTCAGCTCCATTCCATCCTGCACATCCGCATTCCCCTTTTGTCCCTTCTTCTTTCCGGCTTTTCTTCCTTTTTTCTTCTTCTTTTCTTTCTTTTCGGGAACTTCTGTATCGACTGCCTCTACTGTGCTCTCCTGGATATTCTTCTCTTCTCCGCCTGTAAGCTCATCATTACCCCAGAAATCGAATGCATCACTGCTCTCTTCTATATCTCCCACTGAGGTATCCCCCAATAAGGACAACATATCGTCATCTTCCATCAATCCCTGATCCGCTTTCTCAAGCAGATCATTGATCGCAGAAAGATCTTCATCCTGATCCATACTTGCCAGAAGCGCCGACAGCCCCTCGTCATCTTCTCCTGATTCTTCCAGAGCAAAGTCATCACCCAACAGTCGATCGACATCCTCCTCAGACATAGTACTATCCATCGTCAGATCATCAGCCATCATGTCTGCATTTTCCAGATCAAGATCTTCTTCATCCAAATTATTCAACTCCAGATCCATTAATGAGAAATCATCCGGCACAGGTTCTCCCGCCTCCGGTTCCCCTGGCACCTTTTCCTCTTCCGTCATAAAGTCACTCAAAATGTCCTCTGCCTCCGTTATTTCTATATTCTTCTCTATCTCTTCTTCCAACCCTGTTTCCTTCTGCAGATTCTCTTCCAGATCCCAATCCGACATATCTTCCTCGACAAGGTCTTCCTGTATATCTTCTCCTTCCATCGCCCAATCCTGCAGTTCGACGTCTTTCTGTTCTTCCTCATCTACTTCTGCTTCTTCCGACAGATCTAACTCTTCTAATGTCCAATCATCGATTTGACCTGTTTCTTCTATTTGAACTGTCCCTTCTGTCCCTTCTGTCTCCTCCGGCAAGCTCTCTTCTTCATCTATCACTACTTCTTCCGGCAGATCCATTTCTTCTAAGGCCCAGTCATCAATCAGATCCGTTTCCGCCGTCTCCTCCGGCAGGCTTTCTTCTTCATCTATTACTACTTCTTCCGGCAGATCCATTTCTTCCAAGGCCCAGTCATCGATCAGATCCGTTTCCGCTGTCTCCTCCGGCAGGCTTTCTTCTTCATCTATCACTACCTCTTCCGGCAGATCTATTTCTTCCAAAGCCCAGTCATCGATCAGGCCTGTTTCTGCTGTCTCTTCCGGCAGGCTTTCTTCTTCATCTATTACTACCTCTTCCGGCAGATCTATTTCTTCCAAGGCCCAGTCATCGATCAGACCTGTTTCTGCTGTTTCCTCCGGCAAACGCTCTTCTTCCAAAGCCCAGTCATCGATCAGATCTGTTTCTGCTGTTTCTTCCGCCAAGTTCGCTTCTTCCAGGGCCCAGTCATCGATCAGACCTGTTTCTGCTGTCTCTTCCGGCAAGTCTGCTTCCTCCAACGCCCAATCATCAATCAGATCTGTTTCTGCTGTTTCCTCCAACAAGTTCGCTTCTTCCAACGCCCAGTCATCGATCAGATCTGTTTCTGCTGTCTCTTCCGGCAAGTTCGCTTCTTCCAACGCCCAATCATCGATCAGACCTGTTTCTGCTGTCTCTTCCGGCAGGTCCACTTCTTCCAGCGCCCAATCATCATTCGGACCTGTCTCTTCTTCCTTCTCCGATATACTTTCTTCCTCAAAAGCCCAGTCTTTCATCTGACTGCTCTCTTCCGGCTCTCTTTCTGTCTCTTCCGCTTCTGATTCTACCCCTTCAAACATTACTGCTTCTTCTGACGCAGTGTCATCCGGCAATATTGATTCTCCTTCAGCAGAAGCTCCGGTCAAAATACTTTCTCCCATAGAAGCAAGCATTTCTTCTATCTCATCTGTGCTCATAGCCTTATTAGCCTCTGCCGACATTGCTTCCTTCTGTTGGTCTTCCGACTCGGTAACAATCTCTGGCGACGCATTCTTATCCGGACCGTCATCTATAGAGGCAAACATAGCTTCTGGTGATTCCTGTGTATCCGTCATTGGCTCTGTTCTATTCTCACCCTCTAACAAGGCTTTTAAAAGATTATCTAAATATTCTTCACTTGAGCTCATTTTTCTTCTCCAAAAAATTTTTCTGTTTCATTTTAACACATACTGACGTTTTACACAAATCTCTTTCCTAAAAACAGATCAAATATCACATACAAATTTTAAGGCATTCATCTGAATCCCCTTACCTCTTCCGCTTATTTCTTCTCCTACCTGATAAAGCTGTGAATGAATACGATATAGCATTGCCTTTTGATTGTAGAAAACAATTTTCTCAAATGGAAAACGTATTATCGTCGGATACTCCATTCCAACACCTAACTCCACAACACAAACCTTTGTATTCACAGTCTTCTGAAGCCACTTGGTATACTTATTCCAGCTGCCTAAATAACCCTCTTCCGCATATTTTGTTACCCCTAATTGATTAAACCGAAGTGCAGCGCCACAATTCGCGCAGACCGGTTCTCTGAGCATTTCTAATGATAGTTCTTTTCTATAATACCGTAAAACCGCATCATAACTGTCTTCTGATATGTCAGCAAGAACATGACTGCAATTCTGATCGCACTGCATCTTACGAAAGCCGCCGCATGGCGTCACGATCCTCTCTTCATCAATTCCAACCTGATAAATATAATCATCCATGCACAAAGATATTATGAAAAAATCTTTGCCTTCAAGCAATTTTTTAAGCTTGCTATATGCAGTCTTCCATTTGTCCTGTAAAGACTGCCGTAAAATCATTTTCTGTAAAAAAGGAGTAATCCAAAAATATGTATTGTTCTCACCAATCTCAGCTTCTATTTCATGGTAACGATGGTCTTGCACTAATGCATTCCAGTCATATTGAAATTCTTCACCAATTCCAATAAGGACTTTTTCTGCTTCACCCACACTTTTTAACATTTCCTGCATTCCGTCATTTATCATCATCTGTCCTCGTACCAAATAAAAGCCGGGAAATTCCCAGCCTTTATTGCCTTTACTATCGTCACCTTATCATTCCACACTTGCTTCATAACATACTACTCCCCAGTCCTCATCGCTAAATCTCCTGTCCGCAAAGCAAGTTTCTTCTAAGTGGATGAATTACTGCATATTTAGAACCAAATCATCTACTACGCGAACAAGATTACCGATCTCAGGTTTGGAAAGCTGCGCATTAGCGCCTAATGACACCCCTTTTCTCTTCATTTCTTCATTAACCAACGATGAGAAAATAACAACAGGAATATCTTTCGTTTCTTCATCAGATTTAATAAGCTTCGTAAGTCTATGTCCATCCATCAATGGCATCTCTATATCTGTAATAACACACTGTACGTGTTCCTTCAGGGTACCTTCCCGCTTACACTCCTGTATCACATCATATGCCTGCTGGCCATTCTCAGTATGAATCAGATTTACATAACCCGCTTTATGTAAAGAATCCACAATAAGCTTATTCAAAAGCGGAGAATCCTCTGCGATCAAAATCGGCACATCAATCCTGTGTCTCTCTCCCAATTCTTCTATATCTGTCATCTTTAATCCAGTCTCTGGATTAATATCCGTAACGATCTTCTCAAAATCGAGAACAATGATCAAACGTTCTTCAAACTTAATAATACCTGTAGAAACACCTTCCTCTGTCGTCGACACAGCAGCACCCGGCTTTATAATGTCTCTCCAGGAAACACGGTGTATTCCGATCACAGAATCAACATGGAAGGCAATATCCAACTTGTTGAAATTCGTTATAATAAACAAACCACCCGGCTGTGAGGATCCACGCTGTAAACAATTCTTCAAATCAATTGCCGTAATCATCGTATCGCGCGGCATAAAGATGCCTTCAATGCTGGGATGTGCATTCGGTACAGGTGTAACATCCTCATAGGTAATGATCTCCTTAATCTTGGCAACGTTAATGCCATATGCATTACCATCCAGTCTAAACTCCAGTACCTCAAGTTCATTAGTTCCATTTTCAAGCAGAATCTTCGTATCCATGTAATCCACCTCACGTTATTGTTGTATATTTAGATAATACTCTCTAAATCGCGTTAATTGCATGTACATTTTCCCTATTTCAACATCATATATACCGCAATCACATATTTAGATTTATTATACCACAAAAGAAACAAAAAAAAAACACTATTTGCATTTTTTCGCAAATAGTGTGAACAATAATCTTTTTAAGGGACATACCCTCAAAACCGAACCTGATGATCTTTCTACAATGAACTTCTATCT
>CANRZW010000078.1 GCA_947644545.1 uncultured Lachnospiraceae bacterium | reverse complement strand
TATGCTGCTTGACTCCTGAGTACTAGGTTTTGAGAGAAACGACGGAAGTCAGGTTATATACAGTATATGATGTTTGTCAACTGGTTTTTTATAGAAAAATCTCCCGGTATAAGACATCGAATTGTCTATACCGGGAGAGCATTTTCATAGCGCTTCACACAGATCCAGCGCCCGTCTTATCACTCTGTCCATATCATAGTATTTATATTCGGCCAGTCTTCCGCCAAAAATAACCTGCTTCTCCTGTCCGGCTAGCTGCTCATACTGTTCATATACGTGCAGATTCTTCTCGTCGTTGACCGGGTAATACGGTTCGTCCCCCGGCTTCCATTCGGAAGAATATTCTCTGGTGATGATCGTCCTGTCCGGATTCCCGGCCCCAAATTCAAAATGTTTGTGCTCTACAATTCTTGTATAGGGTATCTGTGCATCCGTGAAGTTCATTCCCGCTACCCCCTGATAGTCACTGCATTCCAGAACCTCTGTTTCAAAACGCAGGCTTCTCCATTCCAGACAGCCGCACGCATAATGGAAATAGGCATCAACAGGACCCGTATATACAACCGTTTCCGCCAGGCTGTCATAACTGCCGCGATCCGCCAGGTAATCACATCCTGTCCTGACCTCGATCCCCTCCAACATCCGGCCGATCCATTTCGTATAGCCTCCTATGGGAATTCCCTGATAAGGATCATTGAAATAATTATTGTCATATCGCAGACGCACCGGCAGCCTGCGGATGATAAAGGCCGGCAGTTCGGCACAGGGCCTGCCCCATTGCTTCTGCGTATAGCCCTTGACCAGTTTCTCATACAGATCTCTTCCGATGAGCTTTATGGCCTGTTCTTCCAGATTGGCAGGCTCCTTTGTGATCTCGCTTCTCTGTTCTTCCAGGATCTTTAAAGCCTCCCCAGGCGTCCGCACCTTCCACATCTGATAGAAGGTATTCATATTAAAAGGCAGATGGTAGAGCTCGCCCCTGTAATTTGCCAGCGGTTCATAACGAAAATGATTGAACGTTGCAAAACGCTGCGCATACTGCCACACCCTTTCGTCCGCCGTATGAAAAATATGCGGCCCATATCTATGTACCTGAATCCCCTCGATCTCCTCCGAATAAAGATTCCCCGCAATATGAGAACGCTTCTCAATCACCAGACACTTCTTCCCTCTTTCTGTCATTCTATTGGCAAACACAGAGCCAAACAGCCCGGCGCCCACCACTAAATAATCATATTTTTTCATAATAAATTCTTCTCCGCTTACTCCTTTATCTATTCCGATCACTTAATTACTTTCTTAATACCTCACACATCTTTGCGACGCATCACCTGCGCGATGATCTGTGACGCATACTGCCTGATCGTTTCCATCCCCTCTGCCTTATGGAACAGGCACAGATTCAGCAGATTCGGCACTATGCAACATACCGCCAGCCGTCCCAGGATCCCTCCGAAACTAACCGGCATACGCATACATGCCCCCATGCAGAGAACCACTTCTACCAACCCCAGCAGGAAACCGGGTATCTCCTGCACAAATGTCCGACGGACAAATGATCTGTCCTGCAGATAGATCCTGCCGACCGCCTTTACCCTGCCGTACCAGATAAAACAGTGTCCGACCGCTGTCGCAAACAGGATACCGGATATCCCCGTCAAAGTCCCGGCCGCGATTGAGATCACGATATTACAGACGGCGCTTGCTATCCTGCTGTTACGATCGATCTCATAATGACCAAGCGCATTGCGGTACGCTGTCACCGCGTATTGGCGTACCGCAATATAATTGTTCGCCGCCATCGCAATTACCATCCCATAGGGCAGCAGGTATGCATCCCCATAGAACCATGCAAGCACCGGCTGCAGCATGACGCTGAATCCAACAAACGTAAACAATGCCAGCATACGGCAAAACAGATCATATCCTTTATAAAAACTTATATTCTCCTCAACGGTGGATGCATTTACCTTGTTCCCTACGCTTGCTTCCAGAGGCTGCAGCGTCTTAACGACCAGATTCATGACATTCGTATTGATCAGCGTATAGTTTGAGAATAATCCCACCGTCCTGATCCCACACAATGCAGAGATAATGATATTGTCTGCCGAACTGTATATCGTAGCTGACAGCTTATGTATAATCAGGCTGCGCATTTCCCTGTCTATCTTTTTTTCTTTATAATCCGCCGGCATAACCCTCACTCTTTTCAGATAGGGATACCGTCGTTTACAGCTGCCATAGACAGCCAGGTTAGCCAGGACATTGGTGAAGAATGTCACCAGAATATACACCAGATAATTCTGCAGCCACACGATCACCGCGATCTTGCTCAGCACCCCCAGGATACGGAAAAAAGTCTCGATCCTGATCACAAGATATTCGCACTGATCCGCCAGAAGAAGCACACGCCTGTATGCCAGGAAATAGGTACTCACGGAAACCAGCATCTGCACGAGAAAAATGATCCTGACATAGGTCCAGTTTTCTACAGACTCCGTGACAATATACGGCAGACACACGTACAGGACCAGCCCTACACCAATGACAAGCAATCCTATTCCCTGATACAGCTGCCTGAACATGGACATGATGGCCGAGATTTCTTCCCGGTCATCCTTTTCGATCGCACTGTACAATAGATAGGTAAACATACTGCCGGCCCCCATCTCCATCACGGACAAGATCGTAAAAGTGCTGCCGAACAGCCCCTCGTAACCGAGATAGGATAAATCAAAATATTGAAGAAATAATTTCCGGACTAAGAAACCGAGCGCCGCCAGCAGCAGATAGGCGCCCACTGATGAAAAGCTGTTTCTTACTGCCCTTCGTAATCTCATAGATTCTCTACCTCAATCCTGCTTTTCGCAATATTATGATCAATAGTTTGTTTTCAACTTTAAGCATATTAACAATTTCCTTCCCCTTTCGCTCAACCAATGAATAAAGGCTTTTGAAAATATACATTTCCACGTATACCCTTCCAGAAAACCCTTGAGATCCTTACCTGACAGGAGGCACATAAAGCATTTATGTATCCACCTTTGACAAATTTCATCCTCTAATTCTTTTTGATCAAAAATCCTTTTATTTCTATTGATCTCTACTAACTGTTCTAAAGCAGCTATATAGGTTTTTATGCCTGTCTCATACATTGCCGTATATAAAGAGGAATAAGCCACATAATACTCTTTACTAAACTTGCCAAAATGGCGGACTATCTGCTCTTGAACAATCTGCTTTGCAAATCGTATCTGCTCACCATTATTTTTTTTTGTAATCTGTCCTTCATGAATTCTATACTTCAATAACGGTTCTCTCAAATTCTCAATAATTCCGCCCGCATTTAAACAATCAACCCATAAGGCGTAATCCTGTGCTTTCTTTATCTCCTCCCGGTACGCAATACCATTCTCACTGAAAAATGCCCTTCTAATCATCACACTCGGATGCACCGGCCCCTTATTTCCAAACAGCATTTTTATCGCAAATCTTTCATGATCTGCAGTATGATCAATATATTTCTTATACGTAAACGGTGGCGCGCCAAATTCCTCAATCAACGTACCCAAAACACTGACTTCCTTATGCTCTTCCATATACTGTACCTGTTTCATAATTCTGTCCGGCTTTGAAATATCGTCTGAATCCATCCTCGCGATATATTCTCCAGTACAGTGTGTCAATGCAATATTTAATGACTTGGTCAATCCTAAATTCATTTCATTATTGATAAGATTAATATATGAATGCTGCTTTTTAATCCGATCAAGTACACCTATTGTTTCTCTATCTGTCGAATGGTCATTCACAATCACAAATTCAATATTCTTATATGTTTGACAACATATACTATTGACTGCTTCCATCAGCATCGCTGCCGGCGTATTATATACTGCCATGATTACACTCACTGTAGAATTTTCCATTCCCTTTCTCCCCGTGCTCTTATAACACCCTTTCCTGTAATACGATTAAAAATCCGCCTTTCCTGCTGTTTTGATCACATGAAATTCCTGCAGATAAACTGCCGGCTTTCTGCCATCCGTAACCCACGGACTTGGAACTACCACAAATTTATTGTCATTCCCACATAATGCCTGTGCCCACCAGCTAAAAGAGCTGTTAGACAACACAAAATGTTTACAGCTGCTCATCAGATGCAGTTCAACACTGGAAATATTCCTTTCCTCCATATAGACCACATCCCACGAAAATCGATAATGCTCACGCACCCACTCTATATCATCCGAGAAAATATAAAATACAGGATGCAGAATCCTACTTATAATCCACTCCATTGCCTGCCGATAATAGTCGTAATTACAGATCTGCAACGCCGGAAATCTGGCATAATCTCCTCTTCTGATATGGACACATACCGATTCGCTTTCTATGATTCGCTTTCTGTACTCTTCATTTTTACCATCTATAGAATGTCTGAAAATTACATGTTCCCGCATATACCTAATGGTATCTTCCATCATTTTCGGCCATTGAAAATAACCGTCAATAAACACAACCGGCGCCTTTACTATCAGCTTATCAAACGATGTAAGCAGGCATTCCGCCCTATGGGACCATATAAAGCCATACCTCGCTCGCTTTAAAAACAACTCTTCCATATCATACGGCTTACTTCTCGCCACAAATAGATCAGATACTTTCCAAGCCAATTTTGTGAACAATAATTCACTCTTTTTATATAGCATACAATCCTGCATCCCCTTAAAACTGAGGCCATCTGTCAGAAATTCCCCATGTCCATCATTTCTGTTCTCAAAGCCAACCTTATTTACATATATAGCCTGCCCTAGTTTTTCTCCCACTGTATGCGCAAAACAGTACTGGAATAACTGATTACCTATTCCACCATACAAATTCACTATGATCATAAGTTTCATAACCTTTCTGTTATCATCCATTACAAACTGTGAAATTCTTCGCCTTTCTTCCGTAACAGTCTGGCTGTCAGCTTCTCCGTCAGCGGATCTGTCCATGCCGAGTCACTTCGCATCGGGCCATCCGCAATCTGTGAAACTCTGTATGCAATCACAAATACAAAAACATATCTTCCCTGCAGGAAGGGTCCTTCCAGAAAAGCGATCATAAACAATACAAATATGCAGCCATACACAAATACCGCCATCATCCGGTTTTCCGCTTTCTTCAATTTAGTAATCACAAGATAATGGGAAAACAGACAGAAAACCAGCCCGACCAATCCGGCCTTTAACAGGACATCCAAAAAACCATTATGGGCATACCATTCTATTCCGCCATATAAAGAGGCAATTGACGCCGGTCCCTTACCCAGTAACGGTGACTCCATGATCTGTTCCAGAGCCCCCTGCCAGATAATTCTTCTGCCCAGAAAAGAATCTCCCTTCTTCAAAAACTTCTCTGCAAGATTTGTAATCGACGACGTCCAAAAACTACCCAATGTTATCCATGCCTGCCCTAACAACATCAATACGTACAACCACCAAAAAGAAGAGTTCGTACCGTCTGGGGAATTGTAGAGAGACTTTCTCCTGCAAAACAGATAAAACTGCAGGCCGGAAAGCATGATAACGACCAGGATTCCAAGTCCGCAAAAAACATGAAATTGTGAATAAATGAATGATACAAGAAAAATAAAATCAAGCCATGAATATCTCTTTCTGTACAAAATCTTTCTCAGTCCAATAAAGCAGAAAGCGGCAAAATAATAGCATGTCATACCATTATCCGTCTCCAGAAAATTAACTCTTCCATATACGGGTACGTATCCTACTCCCTCCGGATAGAACAGCATCAACACGGCATTCAAGATACAAAGAAAAGACAGCGTTCCGGCTCCCGCTTCGATCAACCGCCGGGGATCGTGATAAATCCCTGTCTCCATAAACAGCATAAGCCCCATTGTTGGCAGGGCATGTCTTGCAAAAAACACCATTACCTCATAGATTTCATTATTTATCATGCCGGAACAGAACAAGATGAAATACAAGACGCCGTAGACACCGATAACATAATTGAATATCCGCTTTCTGATGACCAAAGACAGGTACTGGAAGGCCAACACAAAAAAGGCTGCGATCTTCAGATATACGATGAACAGATCTCCGGCGTCACTTTCCGCCACGATCCCCTGCGGGAAAAAGAATAAAACAAAAAGAAGAGAATACATAAACTCTTTCAATCCCTTCACTCTATTCCATACTTCCGGCATAATAATATTCCTCCACCAAATGGGCCGAATGCTCAATTCTAATATCCGCATCCTTTAAGATTTCTGCAGACAAGGCAAGCCTCTTACTGCCACACACTCTTAAGATCTCTTCCGCCCATCCGTCTGCCTGCTGTTCCAAAGATAAATAACTGACCGTCCCCGTGATATTTGTTGTCTCCGGCAGGCGGTCGGAAACGATGCATTTCAAACCGCTTATCTGTGCCTCGATACATGCGATCCCAAATCCTTCCACCAAAGACGGCATCACAAAAACATCCATCGCCTGATAGCATCTTCTTACGTCATAGCGGTTATCAACAATCTTTACCCTGTCTGCCACGCCCAGCGCCACTGCTCTTTCCTCTATGTTTTTCTTTTCTTCCCCTTCTCCCAGAATCAGCAGACAACAGTTATTCTTGTCCTGCAGAATCCGACAGAGAATCTCTACCAGGAAGATCTGATTCTTTTCTCCGGAAAGCCGCCCCACATTTCCGATCACAAAGAAATCCTCTAACTGCAGCAGGCGCCGATATGCCTGCCTGTCACTTTCTGAATAGAGAAAGTCTTCCGCCACGATCCCATTGGGAATCAGACGTGTTCTGTCCACGCAGCGGGCGCCAAACATCCATGCTGCCGCCTCTTTCGAGCAGGCAAAATAATCCGTGGCAAACAGGTTCGCAACATGCAGCGCTCTCATAGCATAATGCAGCGCCAGTTGGACCCAAGTCTGTCGGCTCAGCTTTAATCCGGCCATATGAGAATGCAGAATGATCCGCTCTGCACCGCATCCATGCGCGGCCAGACAGTCCAGCGCGTCATCCGCGAATCCGCCATGGATATGCACAATATCATACCGGTTCTGCTTTAAATACTTTCGCAGCCATTTTCTTCGGCTAAAATATCCTATATAGTGATTTTTTCCTTCCCACAGCTTGATCACCCTGACGCCGGCAGCCAGTACCCGGTCCTCATAAAAGGCCTTTTCCTCCTGACGCTTATTGAAAATACAGACATCCACCTGCATTTTTGACAAGTTCAAATGTTCTATCAGATTCACAACAAACGATTCTATTCCCCCGGGATCAAGCGAATACATAATCATCAATATTTTTTTCATTTATATTTTTATTTATTTTTCATCTATTTTTCCATGCAGTGTCTGTTGACCGTCTTCATCCGCTGTATCCTGAGCTTGATCCTTAAGCGCAGCTCTTTCTTCCTGAACGCCCGCCATCCATGTTTCAGGAAATTAAACAGATACTCCAGCCTATGTACGACACAGTTGCCGGCGTAGTCATATTTCCTCACAATATCCGGCGTAAGTTCCCTGTCCAAAGGTATAAATTCCTTATAAGTAATGCAGTATCGTCTCTGTGTCAGACATGTTTCCATAGAAACCGGAAACTTTCTCATGAAATGAATATAGGACACTTCTCTTTGCTGCAGCCTTCCGCTTTCATCCAGACAGATCTGCCATGTCCTACCTTGATCCCACACAAAAATCTGATGCCTGTAGTTCTTTACCGCCATCTCACCGTTTACGGAATCTTCATCCATCATGTAAAACGCCCGATAATGAGGATCGATATCCGCACACACTACTTTCCGGTAAGTCCTCACCTGATTGATCTCACAGATCCTCGTCATCCCCGTATGTTCGTCAAAGCCACAGTAATTCTTTTCCCTGAATACTTTGTGCCAGGGAAACAGTGCGCCTTCTTCCCGATATAAGCGATTGATTCTGCTGCAATTTCGATATAGACTTAAATGCCCCACCTCAAAGATTCTGTCAAAAGACTTTAAAATATCTTCCGTAATAAATTTTCTTAAATCTCCAAACACCATGTCCAGGTCGCAATGTCCCCAGAAGTCATAGTCCTTTAAATCTTCCTGAAAAGCTTCTCCGTAGAGCACTTTATAATCGCATAGCTTGTATGGCGCCTCCAGACTGCATGCAAACCCCAGTATCTGCGAAAAGCGCTTTTGCAGCCTGTTAAGCGTCATCCTGTGCGTGATGATATTATCCGGCAGCCCTTCCAATTCCTGATCTGTATATAACAGAAAGTCGATCGTCGCATTCTCACAGCAGGATCTTACCCACAGCGGAAACCACTCCGGCAGTTTTCCCATATAACAAACGACGACGCCTATGCTCGTTAATGCCGCTTTCTTTTCCATTCCCATGCAGCTTCCTTTCCCTGTAAGTGCCTTAGCATGCCTGCGTAACGGCTCAGCGCCTGCTGTCCTGTCATGATTATCTCACCGCAATCCTGGCCTTCTCCTTGAAGTTCATGCCGAATTTCCGCTTAAAGGCTGTCCACGCTTTCACCAGCATGGATTGTTTCTCCATAAACATTACATTCACTTCCCGGTACGGCACTTTATTCTTTTCACACCAGATATCCAGCATAAACTCGCCGAAATAGGCTACGGCCCTTGCTTCCATAGCCGAATAGCCTGACACGTCTATTTTCCTGTCAACTGCAAACAAGATGGGAAACATCCATTCACAATAAGCGTCAAACAGGCTCTTTTTCATCAGAAACATATTGAACATATGCGCCCAGCTTCGATTCATAACAGTCCAAAAAGCATCCGCGTATTCCGGCGCGATCTCCTGAATCGTCTCTTCCAGTATCCGCAGATCCTTTTCATAGGTATAAGGAAGATGTATGAAATGCGACCGAATGCTCTCGATATAATATTTCCTCTTATTAGGAACGATCAGATCACATGTTGACAGCAGCTTTTCCGCCTCGCCTCTTTTGAGTACCAGCCCAAACTTATCCTTACATCTTAACCTTCCTGATCGGCCAGCCACCGTAAAATGCCTTCTATAATGTGTTGAACCTATGTAGTCCGCCTGCAGATTCTTCCATGCCCAATAAATGCCTGTCAGCTCACAAAATCTCGGATTGGACACCGATATGTTCTCACCGGTATCGTCACCGGGATATCCTATACTATCCTTGCCGGCCTTACCGACATGAATGGGCATATACATGCTGTCTTCCGGCATTCTGTACTTTTTATGTGCTGCTACCAGAATCTTAATTTTCATACTTTGCTCCGTTTCTGCGCTGCTGTTGCATCATCCGCTTTATTGCCCTTACAAGGTGGTCATTTCGCAAAATTTATTATTTTACGAAA
>CANRZW010000077.1 GCA_947644545.1 uncultured Lachnospiraceae bacterium | reverse complement strand
ATCTTGTCAAAGCCCTGTCCGCGCTGCGGTGTCACACGCACCTCGATCAACGCCGACACCTTCTCTATGGAAGTCTTCTCCCAGTCGATCATTGTATGATAACCGCAGATAATCCCCTCCGCTTCCAATGTCGCCAGTTCATTTACCACATCAATCTCTTCTACGCCCAGGATAACCGCCAGTTCTTTTAGATCGATCCGGCTGTTCCTCTCCACGATCGCCAGTAATTCTTCTCTCATAATCCTATTTCTCCCTTTCTGTGTCGCTTTTGCATCAACTTGCCTGTGTCTCAACCTAATCGGGACAACAGGTAAGTTTAATTCCTATTCTTTACCATATATATCTGATCCGTCTTTGCCCGGTCCAGGTAACGTTTCTCACCGTCATTATAGATCACCCGGTCCTTCCCGGCTGTCGTTCTCCCGATGACTGCCGCCGGGATTCCTTCCCGTATGAGCGCATCCGTCAACTCCTGCCCGTTATCCGTCGCCATCAACAGACACCCTCCCGACAACAGCTCATAAGGATTCAGCTCAAAAAACTCGCAAATCTCTATCGTCTCCTGTTTGACGGGTATCTTCTTCAGATCAATTTCCAGTCCAACGCCTGCTCTCTGTGCCAGTTCCCATAGGGCTCCGAAGATTCCCCCTCTGGAAACATCATGCATCCCGCAAACGCCGGACTTCACGGCGGTGGCGGCCTCCGGTATCACGGACAGATATCTGTCGTAGGCTGCCGCCTCGTCAATCATACGCACCGGATACCTGGCGCTCAGCTGCTCTCTGTACCGGTTCGCCAGCCGCGCCGTACCCTCCAGGCCGATCCACTTGCTGACTACAATATCCTGTTCTGCTTTGATTCCCCGGAGGGAACCGGCTCGTGCAGCTTCCCGTTTCCCCACGCCGGTCACGGTCATCACCGGCCCGGTGACAGCGGGAGTTACCTCCGTATGCCCGCCAAGAATCTGTGCGCCGCACGCACTGCAGGTCTTTTCGGCCTGCTCCATCATATGCTGCAGCTCCTGCTCTTCCGTCTCCTCCGGCAGCAGCACTGCCAGCATCACGCCCACCGGTTCCGCACCTGCCGCAGCCACATTATTGAGCGCCATATGGATGGCGTAGGCGCTGATCTTCTCTCCGGAAGCCGTGACCGGTGTGGTGGAAAGCACGGTTTCATACTTGTGCCCTACGCTTTCACTGGCACAGCCACTCTGTGAATCAAACGACAAAATGGCGCAGTCTTCCCCTATAGCTGCGCCACTTATCACTTCATCCCTATGCTTCTTAATATATTTGAGGACAGAACGTCTCAATACGTTCTCCGAAATTTTACCAAGTCTCATCGCTTTACGCCTGACAGTACCCCGCCTGTTCCCTGTTTCCTATATCCTGTATTCCGATCAGCTGCGATCTACTGCGCCGGCGCCCCTTCCTGAGGTTGAGGAGGCTGCGCTTCCGGCGGCGGTGCTCCTGCATCTGCCGGCGGCTGTGCCTGATTCTGTGCCGCGGCCTGTGCGGCAGCTTCTGCCGCTGCTGCATCGGCGGCCGCCTTATAAGCACCTGCCACTGCCTTCACCTGATCCACACTGTTAGTCGCCACTGCTGCCATAATGGCATTATATGCCCCTTCGTCCTCGGTAGCAATTCCTACCGTAGCGCTTCTCGGAGCCTTCATATAGGAGCTGCTGTTGATCTGCTCCCTGCTCACTTCCACACCGTTCTCACGCACTACCTTCCAGAGCTGCGCTTTGTATCCGACATGTGCCGACTGCACGGAACAATACCCTACCGGGCGCGAAGCATCCGTGTAGATCACCTCGGTATCCGGCGGGATCCTCTCCAGAACGACACTCTCATAGCTTACTTCCCTGCCCGGATCCCTCGTCTCGACGCCATAGATCGTGAATGTGATCTGCTTATCGGGCGTCGTAATTCCCTCTATATAAATCGGGCTTTCCGTATTATTCTTAAACTTGAAATCCTTGCCCGAAGACTCCGCGATCGCTGCATCCGCAGAAGGATCTACGTAGGTAACGATCATCGAATGATTATATCGTTCCGTTACTTCCAGCTCAGACAGCAAAACCGCATTATACAGGGTAGTAGACACCTGACAGATTCCGCCGCCCAGACTGTCCACAACCTGACCGCTCAGATAGGAAGCCGCCATATAATAGCCGTTCGCTTCCGAAAAAGGAGAAACTGCCTCATAACAGGAGAATTCCTCCCCCGGATACAGGGTGATTCCGTTGATCAGATTACAGCCGTTTGCCACATTGGCGCTTCTGGAGCCGCCGGACGACGAATAACTGGTAGTAAAAGTGCCAAGCACATCCTTCACCTTCGCCAATTCCTCTGCCGTTCCTGCCGGCTCATCCACGGCAACGACCAGATCAATATCACACGCCCCGCCGTTCCACTCACCAAGCAGATAATCATAGACCGCATCCGCGGATGCCGCCGCATCGACTACGATCCCCGGCTGTCCCTCCGTGATCTGGAAGCCGAACTCGTTCTTAGTCAGGGATGCGTTTACCGCCTCCTGATTATACTGTTCGCTGTTCTCCTCGATCAGTGATCGTATCTTACTCTTATCAAAATCAAACCTTACATTGTATACCTTGTTCTGATATTCCAGATCTTTCAGTTCTTTGTAACACTGTAAAATATCCCCGTCACGGCCAAAGCTCGCCGCTTCCTCCAGGATTTCTTCATTTCCCCATTTCAGGCCTAATTCAGAAGCCGTCGCACTGATTGCTCCATCATCGACGGCACGCAAAGTAATCTGTGCATCCCCAAAGGATTCTACGTACGATAGAATCTTCTGTCTGGCTTCTTCCGTTGTCATGCCCGACAAATTTATATCATTTACATAGATACCAGATTCGATTTTCGTCTCCTTCGCATGTACCGATGTGCCAAAAGCCAACAGTACAACCAGCATCGCCGGAACTACGACAGACCGTCTTTTCATAGATTAACCTTGCCTTTCTGCTTATATGCCCCTTCCTAATAAATTGCCTCGACGCAAAATATATGTTAAAATAATACGCAACAACAGGGAAGGATCTGCACTGCTGCAAAACGTATCCGATTACAGCGCCGTTACAACAAGCGGAACAACCATTGCCAGCACAATAATAACAATAATAATGGAAGATATGATCTTCCTGGTTTTACGGTTAAACATAAGGCGCCCCTTCCCGCACAATATACTGTCTGTCTTCTGACAGTACCCGCATATTATAAGTTTACTGAAAGGATATTATATATGAATTTAGTGTTTTTTGCAAGTGTTGCCACGCTTTCCATAGCCATCGCAGTCAATATCCGCAAGAATAAAAAAACGCAGGCTGCCCTGGAGCAGGATTTCTGGGCAAGAGAGCGGGAAGCCAACAATACCCGCCGCAAATCCCTGGAAGATCTGGATTATATTCACATTCCCATAGAGCAGTTTCCCATGACGCTTCTCGAAGAAATTCCCAAAGTCGATGACTACAAACAGATCATCATGACCTTGAAAGATCTGCCCATTGTCAATTTTACGGGTATCAGCAACACTGAATTAAAACTGCGCTATGGGGCTCCCAATATCGACCTCCTGTCCGGTTACGATCAGAATTATACGCTTCTCGTCCGTACTCTGCAGCAATGGGCGCAGATGCTATATGACGCAGGCTATATTGATGAGGCTTGTCAGATGCTGGAGTTTTCCATCTCCACAGGCACAGACATCAGCAGTACCTACCGCCTGTTGTGCCGGATCTACAAGGAGAAGGGGACACCTGAAAAGATCGGCAGTCTTTACCCTGTCGCAGAAGTTCTCAATTCTGCCATGCAAAGTTCTATCGTCCGTATACTGCAAGAAGCCGATCGATCTGACGACTAGCCTCACTTCTGGTCAATTTGGCAATATCCATATCTAATACCAGTTTATGCCTGTCCATTAATTTATATAACTGTTCTTTCTGGGATACGGTGAGCGGCGTATCCCTTTTCACACGATAGCACAGAGGCTTTGGCCGGAACGGATTGGGTTCTTCTTCCGCCTGCGCTTTCTCATAAAACGCTTCCGACAGTTTCTGATATAATTTCACCGTAGCTCTTGCATCACCAAGCGCTCTGTGGGCGCTATGACAGATTCCATAATACCCGCACAGATACCCAAGTCTGCGGCTCTCCAGATCCGCCAGATACTTCCGGGCAATCTTAAGCGTATCGATCCCGCTTCTCTCAAATGCCATTTTATGATCAACTGCTGCCTTTTTCAGAAAGGAGTAATCAAACAGGATACCATGTCCCAGCAGAACATCATTTCCCAGTATCTCAAAAAGATCCGGAAGCACCTCCTCGATCGACGGCGCCGCCAACAACTGTTCATCGTTAATGCCTGTCAGTTCCGTAATCCGTTCTTCCAGTTTCCGATGCGGATTCACGTACGTTTCCCATTCTCTGACTACCTTGTTGCACTCCATTTTCACAACGCCAATTTCAATGATCTTATCCCTTTTGGGATCAAGTCCGGTGGTCTCCAGATCAATGCACACATACGACTCTGTCATGATACTGCCATGCCTCCTCTGCGCTCCTTCCTTACTAAAATACCAGTTTCTTGTACCAAACTTTTTGCCATATAATACAATATATTGTATCTATTTTCTTTTTTCTTACCACCATTTGTGATTTCTTTCTTTAAATTATTCTTTACAGAATACCCTTATAACTAATCAGAATATTTCTTTCCAAAAACTAACCTACAATAATAGGAGGGTAAGAAAAATGCAAACGAGAATAAAACAACTACGATTGGAAAAAAGATTATCACAACAGGCCCTGGCAAGGATATTGAACCTCAACCAGTCTACATTAAGTAAGATTGAATGTGGGATATCCATTCCGGACGCCATACTTATATGCGATCTATCACGTTTCTTTCATGTCTCTGCAGACTATATTTTGTATCTTGCCGAAGAGCGTCTTAACACAGATTTATTATTGGCTAATAACATGTTTCACCTCAAAAAATATTTGGATCACATGTCCATGTATCAACAGCTAACTCCCTGTCAGCAGAAAGTATGTGACAGTTTTATGCAAAATATGTTGGGCCTCAGTCCTTAAATCGTACCCTCATTTACAAAATACGCAATTTGTACCTGATATTGCATTTCTAGCAGATTGGCAGATCAATCCCCATAATGTAATGTACCACCTTTCTACTGCCAATGCTGATCTACATGCCGCCATATGCGCTGCATGTCTAAAAGGCGGAATCCTTTGATTCCGCCTCATTTCTTATAATCAGTTCAAGGATGCAATAAACCTGTCGAACGCCGTCTGGCCTTCTTCGTCCCGCTTATAGACACCGGAATCCTCCAGTACCTGCATAAACACGTTACCGATTTCCTTGTGAAGAATATCCATCACCGTATCCTGGCTGATCTGGGGATATTTAGGCCGGAATTCCTCTACCCAGTCGGCGTGTTTCTCCAACAGCTCATCCTGCCGCAGATCTGCACCGGCGAGGATTGCCTCGGCCAGCTTCTCCATTTCGTCCTTCAACCGCGCCGGCAGTACTGCCAGGCCCATCACTTCGATCAGCCCGATATTCTCCTTCTTGATATGGTGCAGGTTCGCATGCGGATGATAGACACCCAGCGGATGCTCCTGTGTCGTAATATTGTTACGCAGCACCAGATCCAGTTCAAACCTGTCTCCTCTTTTCCGGGCAATGGGTGTGATCGTATTGTGAGGTTCCCCGTCGGTCTCGGCAAAGATAAATACCGCCTCGTCACTGTATCCTCGCCACGCCGCCAGGATTACATCCGCCAGCGCCACCAGCCTGTCAGAATCCACGGCGGAGATCCTGATCACGGACATCGGCCAGTTCACGATCCCGGCCTCCACATCCTCGAAGCCTTTGATCGTAAAGGTTCTTTCCACCTGTGCCCTCGCCATGGCAAACTCATAATGTCCGCCCTGGAAATGATCATGGCTTAAGATAGAACCGCCCACAATCGGCAGATCCGCATTGGACCCCACGAAATAATGCGGGAACTGCTTCACGAAATCAAACAGCTTACAGAAAGTATCATGTTCGATCTTCATCGGAATATGCTGCGAGTTAAACACAATACAGTGCTCATTGTAATATACATAAGGAGAATACTGGAATCCCCAGTTGCTGCCATTGATCACCACCGGAATCACTCTGTGATTTTGTCTCGCCGGATGGTTCACGCGTCCTGCATAACCCTCGTTTTCCATACAGAGCAGGCATTTCGGATAACCGCTCTGCTTCGCGGTCTTGGCTGCCGCGATCGCCTTGGGGTCCTTCTCCGGCTTGGACAGGTTAATAGTGATATCCAGATCACCGTACTTTGTAGGCGCAATCCACTTCTGATCCTTCTTGATCCGGTATCTTCTGATATAATCCGTATCCTGACTCAGCTTGTAGAAATACTCCGTCGCCGCCACCGGACTTTTCTCATATCTGGCTTCAAATCCGGCGATCACTTCACTCGGTCTGGGTACCAGCATACTCATGATCTTCGTATCAAACAGATCCCTGTATACAATACTGTTCTCCGTCATAATGCCCTGCTCATAAGCATAATCCATCATCTGCGCCAGCACCGCTTCCAGTTCCTCCACGCTCATGCTTACTTCTTCACTGGCATCCTCCAGCTCATCCAGCTGAAATAATTCCAGAAGCCTGTTGGTCGTATAGATCTTATCCGCTTCCGTGATCAGGCCGGTCTGCAGCCCGTACTGTATCAGTTTTCTAATATTTGTCTGTATCATCGCTCTTCTTTACCTTTCCTCATCCTAATCCTAAACACGTCGTCTCTGACCCTGCAATCTTATGGAATATCCGTCTCATCCGCTCACTGCCTACAGCCTGCACGGTCCGTCACCGATCTCTACCACATAGAAGTCGGCCGTCCTGCCTGCACGCTCCTGATACGCTGCGCCGACTTTCTCCCGAAAGGCATCCACCGCCTCATCGCGCACGATACTGACGGTACAGCCGCCAAAGCCTCCTCCCGTAATACGGGAACCGATCACACCGTCAACCTTCCATGCCTCTTCCACCAATACATCAATCTCCTCGCAGGATACCGCATAGTCGTCGCGCAGGGATACATGAGAGGCATTCATCAACTCACCAAACAGCTTTAAGTCATTGTTCTTCAATGCTGCCACCGCACGGATTGTCCTCTGATTCTCGTAGACGGCGTGCTTCGCCCTCTTCACGCGCACCTCACTCTTGATCGCCCCTTTGTGAGCCTCAAACTGTTCTTCACTCAGATCGCCCAACCCCTTGATTTCAACTACTGTCTGCAGTTCTTCCAGAGCCTTCTCACATTCACTGCGCCTCTCGTTGTAGGCGGAATTCACCAGAGAATGCTTCACGTTGCTGTTCGTCACCACGATCTTGGCACCGTCCAGCACAAGCGGCGCATACTCATAAGACAGATCCGCCGTATCCAGGAAAATAGCGTTGTCCTTCTTACCCATGGCGGATGCGAACTGATCCATAATACCACAATTCATGCCATTGAAATTGTTCTCCGAATACTGCCCGATCTTCGCCAGGTCCACATTCGTCACATCGAATCCATACAGATCCTTCAGCACATAACCGGTCACTACTTCCAGGGATGCAGAGGACGATAGCCCGGAGCCGTTAGGGATATTGCCATACAGCACGATATCCAATCCACAGTCCATCTTCATGCCTCTTCCCGCAAAGGCCCACATAACCCCCTTCGGATAATTAGTCCATTCCGCTTCCTTAGACGGCGTCAGATCGTCCAGGCTGCCCTCAACAACCCCTAGCCTGTCGAAATTCATAGAATAAAAGGTTAATTTCCTGTCCGCTCTTTTCCGGGCGGCAACATAAGTACCGATTGTCAGCGCACAGGGGAAAACATGACCTCCGTTATAATCCGTATGTTCCCCGATCAGATTCACGCGGCCGGGTGCAAAATAGACATTAACGCCTTGCGTATCCCCGTAAAGCTCCCCAAACTTCTTTAATACTGCTTCCTTCATTAAGATGTCCTCCTTCTCTTATATCAGTAAGTTAAGCCAGTACACAGCGTCTGACATTGTTCACGACCTGACCGTCTGCGAACTGTAATGTTTTCTTACCTTCTGTAAATATGTTATGAACTTATTGTTATCATATAAAAACACAGCCATAACTTAAATATCCCATTGTTACACAAACCTGTCAAAATGTTGCAAAGGCATACGGAGTTATTTCAGGCTGTTGATCTGATTGATAAAATCCTCGACCTCTTTCAGATATGCCTTATTGCGTCTCGTCTCTCCCTTCTGCATCTCCTTACGGTAGGCAGTGGGAGACATCTTCTTCATCTGCCGGAATGCCTTGGTAAATACCAGCGGGTCGTGATAGCCGCAGGACAGGGCAATGCTCTCGATCGGAAGCGAAGTCAGCTGTAACAGCTCCGTGGCCTTGGTGATGCGGAATGCCGTCAGAAACTGCTGGGGCGACATGCCCATGGAATTCTGAAAGAGCGTATACAGATAACTTCTGTTGATACAGACATATTTCGCCACATCTGTCACCTTGATAGAGTTGCAGTAATTACTCTGAATAAAAGAAACTGCCTTGCGGACATAAGTGTTGGCCCTGTCGGCTTCGTTCTTCTCCTCCACTTTGGTCCCCTCCGCAATGACGGACAGAAAAATGCCCAACTGTCCGTTACGGCGAAGATCATTGGAGAGTCCAAAGGTATTGTGCTCCATCATATCCTTCACGATCTGATACAGCTGCTGCGAGTCCTCCGATCGAAAAACGGGCTGTCTCACAGACAACCCGATATTTCTCACATATTCCGCCGCCTGGGTACCGCTGAATCCTACCCATACATAAGTCCACGGATCGCTTTCGTCTGCCTGATAGAATGCCAGTTCATCGGGTGTGATCAGAAACCCGTATCCTGCTTCCAATGGATACTCCTTCCCTCCAATGGAAAATCTTCCCTTTCCGCTCAATATATAATGAACCAGATAATGCGGCTTCAACGCCGGTCCGAAGCTGTGCAGCCCCTCCGTCCGGGAAAGCCCGCAGCAGTTCACATACAGACTTCCCGTCCGCTCTCCGGCAAATTCCAGTTTATATGCTTTCTCCATAAATTCTATGCCTTCTTATTCATAGCATTCCTTATTCCGTCTTATCATACGCTAACTTTTCATAGGCGTATCAAATTCAGCTCCAGGCTTCACGCCATTGTGCTACGATCCTTTTACAGCCCTCGTAATCAAATTGATCCATTGCCGAAACCAGATCGGCAAAGCAGCTATGCGGAACCACTGCACGGATCTGCTCTTTATATTTTGCCAGCTCCGCGATGATTTCCTCCGCACGGACAGCATCATAGGCTTCCAGGCTGACCGTCAGCTTCTCCAGAAGCCCTCCCAGGGCCTCCCTGTCAAGCGGGCGCTCTTGTCTGTCTTCCTGCAGCGGTTCCTGATGTGCCTCGTCTGCACAATAGTCTGTACAATACGATGTGATCACGGAGTATAACCCTCTGTAGGCTTCCAACATTCCCGGCGTCTTGACGCGGATCTGTTCCCACTCGCACCGTTTCCCATGCTCCTCCAGCTCTTTCGCCTGATTGGAGAGCTCCTGTGCCCCGATGGTACGGGATGTGCTTTTCAGAGAATGCACTTCTATCGTAAAGGTCTCCATGTCCTGCGCCGCCACAGCCTGTTCTATTGCCCGCGCCTGTTCCTCAATGCCTGCCGCATAGTCTGTCAGAATCTCCCGGTACAGTTCTTCATCCCCTCCGGCATATTCCAGACCGACAGCTATCTCTATCCCCTTCATCTCAGCACTTCCTCCATCTTCGCAAGCAGGGCCGCCTTCGCCACCGGCTTCACAAGATAACCCGCCGGATGCAGCGCGAGGCACTCACTGATCGTATCCGCATCTGTCTGCCCTGTCAGGAAAAAGACCG
>CANRZW010000076.1 GCA_947644545.1 uncultured Lachnospiraceae bacterium | reverse complement strand
GCATAGTGACATTTTTGGAAGCTGAAAATGAGGAAAAGCTGTTATCATTTTACCGCGATAACCGTTTTTCGCAGTTTGATACCAGGCAGACTGCATCAGATACGGACGAGTCGCATGAGTTGGTACAGCTTTTAAGACTGCTCTGATGCGATTGCGCCGCACTGAGAAATATGGGTTTTGTCGGTAAGAGCGCAATTTGTCGAATGTCGAATTGGGTGGGGTAAATGGGGTAAAGAGGGGTAAAAGTCATCAAAGTATAACAGCGGCACAGGCGGCTATCTTAAATTGATGCCATAGAAATTTGGGTACTCGCAGGCGAAAGTATTGAAGAATGGCTTAAAATAAAGGTTTTTTAGGATTGGTGGGGTTCATCACGGTGGGTGGTGGGCCCCTGTTTTTGTGTTTTTTTAACGCCGCTGATAAAGGGGCGATAGAGAAAAAAATCGTACTATCAGGCAAAAGTCGGGAGTTTCCGTGATAGTATCCGAGTTTTGCGTGAAAGTATAAAGGTTTCCGTGTTTGTATGGAGTTTCGCCTGTTTGTAGAAAAATGCTGTTGAAATATGAGGATATGATCGCATTTTATCAAGGTGCTCAGACGACAGAAAGGCGCAACTTGAAACAATGGTTTCTGATACCGCAAGGAAGACGGCTCGGTGGAAGGGTATAAAGGTACATCTGTATGAGAAGTATAAGGCTGGGGGAGCAGGCTATATGGAACGGATCAAGGAGTTGTTGAGGATTTTCATACTGGATACTTTCGATGTGGACAGAATGAAAGCGTTAATAGAAAAAGTGATTGTGTATGGGGATGATACCATGAAGATTGCGTGGAAAGTGCGGAATCTGTTTGAAAGTGAAGTTTCTGTATGAAATTCAGTTTCAATTTGAGAGTAGTGGTGGTAAAATATGAGCCATGGGTAGCGATTGATGTCTGTGGCTCAAAACATTTTTAAATCGAAGCCTGATATTAAGGATATGAGGAGGAAGAATTATGAATAAAATGTATGATGATTCTGATGAATATAAAAAGGCTGTGTTAAGCGATTATATCAAATCAAATGAAATAATGAAAGAAATCACTTTGCCCAAAAGCGTATACAAATATAGAAAGTTTGATACTCAATATTTGAAGGAGTCTCTTGACGGAAATGTATTTTTTTCCAATCCTATAGATATGAATGTTAATGATCCTTGCGATTGTAAAGTGCAGTTTGATACTAAAGAAGTGTTGAAAACTATGTTTCCGAGGGCTAATAGGGAAGTTCGCAGGAAACATTCAGAAGCGATAAAAGAATTAGAAAAATATAAAAAATCATTGCAAGGCGCATTGCGTGTAGGTTGTTTTACAACATGTGATTGTTCTCAAATTGAGATGTGGGATAATCAGTATTTCGGTGATAATCACAAGGGATATTGTATTAAGTACAAAGTTGAGCCAACTCATTTTTATCCGGATACGATTATTTTTTTGAAAATCTTGTATGATAATTGTGGTTTTAATGCTACCGATGCAATTAAAAATTTTGTTAAATGGGAAAAGTTGGAGAGTAGAGGAATGCAGGATAGTGCGATTTATAAAATGAGAGCTGGGAAAATGGTCTGCCTTGGGCATAATCATGCATTGTTTAAACCTGAAGATTACAAAAATGAAAAGGAATGGAGAATAATTATTCCTAATAATCGTTATGTAGAATATTTTGGGAAAGCGGATGTGTATACGAAAGATTTTAGTCCTTTAATGCAAGCAATTTATTTAGGGAGTGAGTTTAGGAATACAGATATAAATGGTGAGATGTATGAATACGCACTAGAAGTATGCAAAAAACTTCATATTCCGCTATACATTATGCAGCGAAATGATGACAAATTGGAAGAAAATATGGAATATAATCCTGCCGAAGAATAGTGTAAAGATAGAAATATTGGCGGACTTTTTGTTGTCTAAAAATACTGATGAATTATGGGCGATATTGTCGAATCTTGTCAGGGTGTCTCCTTCCCTAGCAGATACAGACACGGAAAGCCTGCAAAGCCCGTAAACACGGCACTTTTGGCACTACATAGCTTTCAGAGTTACATTATTTCCGTGTGTTTTTAAGGGCGTTTTTACATTTGTGAGGGTACGAACTTTTGTTCTGGGGTTCTTTTGCCTGATAGTATATACTCGTAGGCAAAAGTCGGGTATTATCACGGAAACTCGGATACTCGCAGGCAAAACTATACTTTCACGCAAAACCCCTTATTTTTGATATAAAGATGATAAAAACAGAACGTATAAATGATAAAAGGAACTGCCGAGCAGTCTTTTCTTGTTTCTGGTACTTCATTACACTGCATCTCTTATATCCGAAACTGGCACTGTTCCAGTTAGTTGTCGGTGGATTTAGATTTGAGCATTGCTTCTGCTTGGTTTGCACGCTCATACTCCCGTCTCCATAATTCCTGATCTATCTCCAGATGTTTGCTCCATGCAAGGAGCGTAAAAAAGAGGGCAGTCCGTAGATCCTCTTCGGGAATTTGGGATACGGCAGACATGAGTTCATCACGGTCCGTTATTCCGGTTAATGATTTGAAATTTTCAAAAGTGAACATACTTTTCCTCCTCTTGTGTGATATGTTTATTATAAGGGCAGGCTGTAAGGAAAGCAATAAAGTGCGGCTTTTTCCAATATCTTTTTTTGTATCATTTCTGTTATGCTTCGAAACATCCTTGTTTTTACGGATGGTGTCTGACAGTCAAAAAAGATGAACTGGTAGGCAAACCTCATAGCGCATTCCGTTATTGCTTTCGGTAAGTTGAATGATGGAAGGTATGCGGGAAAAATATTCACTTATAAATTTGCGCAGGTTGCTCACAGGAGCATTAGGGGAAATGGAAGTCTTTAGGGAAGCATCCAGTTCTGCCTTGTTAGCTTTTTGAGTCAAAATTATCAATATGGAGTTTCCTTATGTTCATGTTTGTGCTATTCTTAGTGATAATAGGATTAATGACTGAGTAGTCAAAGCCCTTATCATGAAGGAAACACAGAAGCGAGATGTGGTAGATCCTAGTGGACTCAAGGAAGTAGCGGCTTTCAAGAGAATACGTTTTTTATATTTATTTTATTTTTGTAGTTAAAAGATTCCTGAAATGAGGGCCAGAATGCAGGAAACTGAATGGCTTACCGGTGAGGGTGCCGTTCGGAACCTTGATGGACATACATGAGAAGTCAACGCAGACATTGAGCCAGACGGAGAGGTAAGGGATGTTTTCGAGTATCATAAGTACTTTTTGGTAGTACATGATGCTATCCTTTCTTGCAGGCACCAATCTGTTTCCAAGAGGTGGATACACAACTTGGTACTTGAAGTTTCTGTGCAAATTTCCGAGGATATTTTTTCGGGTATGCAAGTTCAGAAACGTAGATATAGTGGGCTACATTGAGTATTCTGAACTTGGGTAATTGGGAAAATAGGCTGAAATATTTGCACAAAGATTTTCAGTACAGAAAGTACTAGAATATGTCAATGATCCTGCCTTGGTTGTTTGGTACATTAAGGAAACTTCAGATATGGTAAATGTTTATAAGCTCTGAAGGAGAGGGACTTCTCCTTCTGGTATTGATCAGATATGACTTTGCAACTTATTAACTATATCACTCTTGTGGCTATATCATTATTATACTAGGAGAATTTACAGTGGATTCTTTATGGAAAAAGTACAGAAATTTCAGCATTTGGACAAAACTGATGATTGGGTTTCTGGCAGTATTGATTCCGATTGCCAGCATGCTGGTGATTGTTTTGTATACTTATTCGTCAAACATCATTTCGCAGAAAACACTGGAGCAGACAAGTGAGACAGTGGAACAGTTTTCTAATTCGCTGGATAATTATATGACATTGATGATCAATAAGATGGAGATTATGGCTGATAGTCCTGTCATTCAGGAGGAACTGAATGCGGAAGAAGACGAGGTCAATGTTGTCAGCGATTCCTTTTATGCGAGAAGTAAGCAGATACGGAGGATTATGATCCAGCAATATTCCAGCGTGACCATGAATGACATGGAGTTGTACGGAATGAACGGTGCCAGCTACTATTTTTCTGTATGGTCTCAGAAGCGTGAGATTGAAAATGAGGATGAACTTTTCAGGAAAGCGGACGAAGCAAGGGGCAGATGGGTGCTAGTGAATGACGAAACAGGTGATACGCTGCAAATTATCAAATTGATTAAGGATCTGCAGACTTATACGCCAATGGGTTATGTGAGAATAGGGCTGAAAAGAGATTATATCAATAAAATGACTGGAAATATTAGTTTCGGAAGTGACGGAAGTATTACGATCCTAGATGAGCAGGATAAGATTATTAGTGGTGAGATAGATGACATACTGTGTGATTATATGGAACAGGAAACATCGCCAAAGGGCAATTTTCTGTATGGAGAAGGAAAAGATAAATATACGGCGGTATATGTGCACTCTAACATAACCGGATGGGATACGGTGGGACTTATTCCCATGGAATATCTTAGCAGGGATCTGGCGGGAATTAGAGGCGTTTCCATTGTACTGATCCTCCTTGCAATCTGTATCGGCATCATGGTAAGCATGTCTATTGCTCGTGGCTTGGTATCTCCGATCGAGGATACGGCGGATGCGCTGGAGCACTTTGCGAAGGGGGACTTCGATGTAAGGCTTTCGGAAGACCGCACGGATGAAATCGGCAAAATGAATGTTGTATTCAATAAAGCAATCCGGGATATCAGAGAATTGATGCAGAAAGTCACACAGGCGAAAATATTGGAGAAGGAGATGGAATTCAAGACATTGCAATCGCAGATGAATCCGCATTTTCTGTACAACACTTTAGATGCGATCAATTGGATGGCTTTCAAGCAGAAGCAGACGGAAATCTGTAATCTAATCAGCGCAATCAGTAACTTAATGCGGATCAGTATCAGCAATAAACAGAGTCTTATTCCGCTGGAGCAGGAACTTGGCTATGTGAAAGACTATCTTTATATTCAGAGTATAAGATATAAGGATAGACTTGAGACTGTTTACGATATTGATGCGGCATTGCTTGGGCAGGTGATTCCGAAGCTGATCATACAGCCAATCGTAGAGAATGCCATTGTTCATGGAATTGAAAAATCTTATGATAAGAATACACTGTACATCAGTGCGATTCGCATGGGCGGCAACATTGATATTATCGTGAAGGATACCGGAGTGGGAATGCCGGAAGAGAAAGTGAAGGAGCTGTTGAAGGAACCGGAAACTGTGAAGAGCAGCAGCGCATCGCACACGAATCTTGGTATATATGCGGTTCATAAAAGGCTACAGTTTTTATATGGCGAGGATTATGGACTGAGCGTGCAGTCTGAGATGGGAGAAGGTACTACGGTGGTGATTCATATCCCTTACATGGAAGATCCACAGAAGGTCTATGAGAAATATAATGGGTTGTTGGGGAAAAGACAATGAAGATTAAAGTGATGATCGTGGATGATGAGTATATTATTTTGGATGGTATGGCTTCTTTTCCGTGGAATGAATATGAATGTGAACTTGTGGCAACGGCACAGAACGGACGGGAAGGACTGGAAAAAGCGCTTGAATGCAGCCCGGATCTTATTTTTACGGATATTAAAATGCCGGAGATGGACGGGCTTAAGTTTGCTGCTGAGGCTCGGAAGATAAACGATAAGGTGAAAATGGTATTTCTGACCGGATATGATAATTTTGAATTTGCGCAAGAGGCTGTTAGGCTGGGAGCTTCGGATTATCTCTTAAAGCCCGTGAATTTTGTCAAGCTTGATCTCCTAATTAAAAAGCTGCGGGACGCTATCTTTGAGGAAAAACAGACGAGCAGGTATTACAGGGATCTGGAAAAGATTTTTCAGAATGAACTTCCTTATATCCGAAGTAAATTTGTCAATGATTTGGTTCATGGCAGAATCAGAACCCGCTATGATTTGGAGTACCAGACGAAGGCAGTAGGTATCCACATCGAGAAGTATATCTGCATTGCGATCACAAGGGAGAACGCGCATTCCGGCAACGAGGATTCCTGGCCGGAGCAGTATGCCTTTTTGAATATCGGAGAAGAGATATTCAATGAATTTTGTGAGGCAGTTCTATGCGAATATGACGATATGAATTTGCAGTTTAATTTTATACTGCTCTTTCAAAAAGAGGATCCGGAGCGATATTGTATGGAGCAGGCGGTGGCAGCTTGCGATAAATTAAAGCAGGTGGCAGCGGAAGTCATCCGTTATAAAATCTGTTTGGGAATCAGCAACATGGAAACGGATGTTTATAACATGAATGCGAAATATCTCGAGGCTTGCCGTGCGTGCAGCCAGAGTGTTTATCTGGGAGATAATACGATCATTCACTATAAGGATTTGGATGATGTGCTTAGGCATGATCACGAAATTACGGAGGGTAAAAAACAGCGTTTGTTTATGAAGATATATTCGGGACAGATCGCTGAGGCCAACAAAGATATTGAAGAGATGCTTTACATACCGGATGCGGAGCTGAATGACTGTAAATATATGGCGCTTGATCTTCTGGTAGCCTGCATGCGATATCCGTTCATGTGTAGAATCAAGTGCAAGATTCAGGAAGAAGAGTACGATTTTTCCTTTTTGCAGGATGGGATCAAAGTGATTGGCAATGCGAGGTCGGTCAATGAAATCGTGCAGTATCTGACGAAGGGATTCAGTATTCTGGCGACACAGAATTATAAGAACGCCGATGACCGTTATCGAAATACTGTCAATCATATTATGGATTATCTGCAGGAGCATTATAGCGAAGACCTGACGCTGGATTCTGTAGCCGATCAGTTTTATATGAGCAAGACATATGTCAGCAGGCTTCTGAAACGTTATGTTAATCAGAGTTTTCTTAAAATTCTGATTGACATCAGGATGGATGCGGCGAGGAGGATGATTATGGAAGATAATTATAAGATGTATGAGATTGCAGAGCAGGTCGGATACAATGATTTCAGTTATTTTATTCAGGCATTTAAGAAAAAATATGGCGTGACTCCCAATGAATACAGAAAAACAATTTGAGGAACAAATATAAAAATCGAGTAAAAATATAAAAATTATATATGTATATACTGCAAAGTAACATAAGACGACCAAAAATGTGTACATTATTCATATTTTTGGCCGTTTTTTAGATTACAGTATTGGAAGTGAGCCTTTATAATCATATTTGAAATAGCAACTGTTAACATTATCAGGAGCGGTGGAAAGGATACCGCTTGATGAAACGGAGGAAAGAAATGAAGAAAAAGACGATTGCAATGTTACTTGCGGCGGTTATGTCGGTTTCTGCCGTTTTGACAGGATGCGGCCAGTCTTCGGGCGGGGCAGGAGCATCCGGGGAGACGGCGGAGCAGAATGCTCCTGCCGCCCAGGGGGACAGCAATGATACTGTTCTGGATATAGGAGAGAGGACGAAGATCACAGCCCTATTAAAAGGAACGGAATCTACAGAACAGTTCCAGGTGTTTGATCATCTGCTCAGTAATTTCTGTCAGGAAAACGGACTGGAATATGAGATAGAACTTGTAAATGATATGCAGGATTATTTCACGAAGCTGCAAATGTATATTAACAGTAACACGCTTCCGGATATTTATGGCTGTCCGAATGGAACATTGTCCAGAGCCTGTCTTGACATAGACGCTATGGTAGATGTAGGAGCAGAGCTGAAAAGAAACGGTTATTATGACAAGATGAATGGCGCGATTATTGATTTCCTTACGGATGCGGATGACGGCAACCTATATCTGTTTCCACAGGGCCTGTATTGCGAATATTTCATGTACAGGACAGACCTGTTTGAGCAGGCCGGGGTAACAGATGCGCCGACAACTTGGGCAGAATTTGAAGAGGCATGCCAAAAGATAGCGGCAACCGGAGAGATTCCCGTTATTGTAGGCGGTTCCGATGCATGGCAGCTGATGCGCTATTTGTCATTCTCTCCGTGGAGAGTTACAGGAGATGATTTTATTACGAACTATCAGGCAGGAACGGACTCCTTCAGTGATAATGATTCGGCGAAATACGCGGTCGAACTGCTGAACAGACTGGGCACAGAAGGATATTTCGAGCCGGGTTTTGCAAGCGTTGATTTTACTTCGGCATGCAATCTGTTTTTTGGCGGTACAGGTGCAATCTTCTATACAGGTTCCGGACAGATTGGGTTGGCAGAAGAGATGTATGACGAAGGAAAATTAGGATTCTTCCCAGTTCCGGATACGGAAGGAATGGATAACATGTCCACCAATGTTCCGATTCATGCAGGCTTTGCGGAAGGCTTTAACAAGGCAACTTATGATGCAACCATGCAGGCTTTCTTTGACTATATGTGTGAGAATTTTTCAGAGGCATGCTATACGAAGGCACAGATTTTCTCACCTTTTAACGAGGATCTCCCGGAAGGGCTTCCGCAGTTGTATTATGATACGCAGCCTATGTTTGCGACGGCTGAGACTGCATGGACATCTTGGGATGATAAACTTGATTCGGATGTTTTGACCAAGATTGTGGATGAGCAGCAGAAATTGGCTCAGGGGATAGTCACTCCGAATGACTTTATTAGTACATGTGATTCGCTGATCTCTAAGTAGGACAGACAGTTGAGAATATTGGAGAGACCGGCGTTAGTCGGTCTCTTTCAGAAAAGAGGTGTTTTATGCAAAAGGCATTTGGGAAAAAGTCTATTATATTGTTGTTTATTTTTCCGGCATTTCTGATTTATACATTGTTTGTGATTGTGTCGATCGTCTGGGCCGGGTACTATAGCTTTTTTGACTGGAGCGGCGTGGGAGAGAAGATATTCATAGGCCTGCAGAACTACATAGAACTTCTGTCCAGAGATGATGTGTTCCGGTCAACAATCTGGCACACAGTAATCTATACGATAATAAATGTATTGATCCAGGTTTTTGGCGGGTTGCTGTTTGCCATACTACTCAGCAGGGTAAAAAAAGGAAGAGTGGCGTTGCAGACGTTATACTATGTTCCGGTGGTCATTTCGTCGGTGGCAATCTGCCAGATTTTCTCTAAGCTGCTATCGGTTACGCCGACAGGAGTAGTCAATCAGTTGCTATCTGTTTTTAATCCGGCGTTAAAGGTGATGGAATGGACTTCCAATCCAAATATTTCATTGTATGTTACGGCTTTTGTGGAAGGGTATAAATATCTCGGTTTGTATATGGTTATATTCTATGCAGCATTGATTGGTGTTCCTGACGAACTTGGAGAAGCGGCACGGATAGATGGAGCGTCACTTTTTCAGGAATACTGGCATGTTAGAATTCCCTATATCAAACCGGTGATCGTCGCTAACTGTCTTCTGGTGCTGAACGGTTCTTTGCGGTCTTTTGAATTTTCTTATCTGCTGACACATGGCGGGCCGGGAAATGCGTCAGAGTTGATGACCACTTATATGTATAAGCAGGCGTTCACGAGTATGAAATATGGGTATGGCAGTGCAGTCGCAATCATGATTGTGATCATCTGTCTGATTGTAGGAGTATTGTTTAAAAAAATTACGGGAGAGGAGGCGGAGAAATGAAAACGAAGAAAGTGACAGTCGGTTCTGTAATAAAGTGGATTCTGGTAGTGCTTCTGTTGGTCATTCAGGTATATCCTTTTGTTTATGTGATGATTTCCAGTTTTAAATCGCTGGATGATTTCAGGAAGCTTCCGGCATATGCGCTGCCATCCTCTTTCTACATTGGGAATTATGTGACAGTATTTACGAAAAGTCATATGTTGACTTACTTTAAGAACAGTGTAATCGTTTTGATCGGAGTTTTGATACCGTTGCTTTTGATTGCCCTCATGGCGGGATTTGCGCTCAGTAAGATCAAGTTCAGAGGTAAAAAGTTTCTTCTGAATTATTTTCTGTTGGGATTGATGCTGCCCATGCAGGTTGCGTTGATTCCGCTGTTTACCATTTTTAATAAACTGGGACTAATCAATACCTATGCAGCAATCATTTTACCCCAGATTGCGTTCTCCTTGTCCTATTCCATTCAGCTGTTTTATTCCTTCAGCAAGTTCTTTCCGGAGGAAATCCTAGAGGCGGCGATTATTGATGGGTGTTCCCCGATGGGATGCTTTTTTAGGATGGTGGTGCCGTTGTCCCTGAACTCAGTGATTACGGTGGCGACTATGCAGGCAGTTTTCTGTTGGAACGAATATATTAACGCGTATACTTTTACCAGATCTACGGACATGAAAACGGTCACATTAGGGTTGAATGACTATGTGGGAAGTATGGGCTTAACTGACTGGGGAGCAACCTTCGCAGCAATCACGGTGACGGTAATCCCGGTGTTTATTTTCTATTTCTTCAGCAGTAAGAGAATGCTGGCGGGAATGGCATCCGGAGCAGTCAAAGGCTGACAATCAGAATAAATTCAGTGTCAGACAGAATCTATATCAAAAGCATAATTTCTATGTCTTTAATGAAAAAAAGTCTGCAAATAAAAAGTCAAGCAGAAATTTGTGAACTTTGAAAATTTTA
>CANRZW010000075.1 GCA_947644545.1 uncultured Lachnospiraceae bacterium | reverse complement strand
GCAAAGGGCTGGGGTAATTTTATATCTGACCGCATTATTATTTGGCGCTTACAATTCTTCTGTTGTCATTGGTTTTTTCATCATATGAAATCCTCCTATAAATGCAGAAATCCCCGTGCCTAAAATGGCACAGGGATCACTAATAGTATCATGATAAGAATATATATTTAAGAGTATGATTTATACGCCTATAACAGACTGAGACATTAGTACGCTAATTACATTATATATTAGGCCACTTATCAATAATTTTTGTCACAAAATTTTTAATCATAATTATATGCTTTCAGATTACGATACCTGATAATATTATCTCTATTGTCTAATATACATTGTATTAAAATATCTGGCTTTTTTCCATTTGCAACTTCATTCATTTCTTTAAAATCATCTACCAAATCATATAAATCCTTATAAAAATCAGACTTAATCATTCCTTTAAAAACATATGAAAAAAGTGCTTCCTCACCTGCTAATGAATCTATATATGTTTTCTCTATACAATTTATAAAATCCTGCTGCATTTTTTCCATAGTTTCCTTTGAAAATGATATCGCATATTTGTAAGTCTGTCCTCCCTCATAATATGTTACTATCCCAAAACCAGATATACCACTCATTTGTGTACCATTATAAGATACATCCATTTTATAGGATTTTATAGTTTTTGATGATTTATCATAATAGTAAAATTCTTCTCCCTTTTTATTAACTGAAACAAATAAGAAATCCTTAACAAATGGTATCTTATGTCCTCCATCATATATTATTCTCATCAATCCAGATTGTATATTTTCCTTTGTTTGATTACTACATTTCGATGGTCCGGATATATATGTCAGTTTAAAATCACTATCATAATAATTCCCCCTTAAAAAGTCCCAATTATCAAAAATAATTTTCTCACATATGAATTTTTTTTCTATATCAATCATCTCCAAACCACCATCTACAACATGTAAAATCCCTAAAGACTGAACTGGCTTAAACCAATTTTTTTTGATATTTATGCTATGCGTTTCCTCTTCCTCACAAATTATTTGAATTTCATTACCCTCGGATGCATAAAAATTTTTTTTGAAATTCAAATCCCCTTTTACCATAATTATTCCATTATATAAATATTGTGTATGATCTACTGATGAATTAAAATCAAAATCCTCTCCTATAACTATATTTCCACCCCTAGATAAATCAATAATTCCTTTAGAATCTACTTTTAGATTTTTTGTACATGATAATGTGCAAAACTTTTCAGCATCCTTTTTTGAATGAGAACTCTTTTTTCCCAAATCACTATTACATACAACATCACAATTAATTTGAATATCACCCATAACATAAATTTTAGCCTTAGAAGGAATCTCTATTGTTCTATCTAATACCAAATCCCCTTCCACTGTATATTTCTTATTACTTTCAATTATATTTCCATTATATCTAAATAATCCTTTACTATCCTTGTAAAAAGGAGAATCCTGCTTTTCTATATCTGCTTTAGTTTCGTCTAATACTACAACCTCACATTTAGCAGATATATCATCTCCTATCTTCGCAGTTATACATGTTATTCCACTCTTAATCCCCACTATTTCAACACTATCTCCTAAAAACTCTAACCGTGCTATTTTTTCATCATCTATAATCCATTCAATGTCATTGCTATTGACCGCCTTACCATTTATATCGTTAATTTCTATTTTTTCCTTTTGATTTACCTTCACCTCTACTTTTGGGGTGATTTTTAATTGCCTTACCACATCTTCTTGCTCTTGTAAAGTTCTGTAATTTATCTTTATCTGATTAGAACATATATCACCTTCTTTTTCCACCTGCATCTGTTCTAATGTGACAATCGGCATTATATCATTAGGAAGGATATCAGACATGAATGAAATACTCGTATCTTCTTCTCTTGGCGAAATCGTCATTAAATTGTCAGCTCCAAAATTCATCAATTTTTCTTTAATGCAATTTTGAGCTATCTCTAGTTCCTCAAATTTTGCATTATCAAAATAACCACCACTCGAATAAAGCATAAAGTCAGTACTATCTGGCTCATTTATATAATCTTTCATATACAAGGTTTCTCCACAGCCTTCACGATACTCGCTATATGCATATAAAAAAGGCGGAAATTCCTCTCCTGCTATTTCAAATATATGTATCATATCCTCCTTAAGAGATTCATCGTGGGATTTTGCTCCTTCTCGTGTACACATAATATAGTACAACTTATCACCGTATCTTTTTAGCATAAGACTGCATTTTTTGTAAATATGATTATCAAATGACCAAGAATATGAAAATGTTGGTGTTTCATCATAAGCAAGATACACATATGATTCCAAACAAATGCGTGTTTTCCCATCAACGAATTCATTTTCACTTAATATTGTCACTATAAAGTCTTCTTTACTATCATCGTTAATATCTTTAAAATAATAATTTAATATTCCAAGTTCTGATGCACTCCCTTTTACACTTTCTTGTTTCTTATTATCATATTTAAACTCTATAGTATCTGATTCAACCGTATCATAATAATCAGTGAATCTATTTAATATTTCTTCATCCCACGACTTATCTGCTGCATACGATTTGTTACCATATAGTACTATAAAGAAAATGGTCAAAAACAAACTACATTTTTTTATTCCATATGTCATTGTTTATCTCTCCAATCAGTATTTCTTATTTTTTATTGTCAAATCTAATTAAACCATTTAGTTAACATTCCATTATGAACCTACTAATACATCATTAAACAGATACTTCATGTAATCAATATCCATACCTAATTAACGGCAAATCTAGAAATTACACAAAATATAGAATAACTTTTCCCAGTCAATATCAATCCTATGCTGATAAAGAAACAACGTAATATTATCAATCAAACAAATCCTATTTCCGCTGTATCCTCCTTCTGCTGTCCCTACATACATTGCTCTATATGTGTTTTCTATATAATCTTAATAATTATATACAAAGCTCAGCTGTTGTCTTTTAGAGAGTCCACACACTATATGCCAGTTAGAACACAAAATACTTCACCGCATCCCCTCAAAAAACCTATATGTTTTCTATACTCACAATCAGTATATCAAAAAATCTTACCTTATAAAAGTCAGTATTCTCATTAAATAATATACATTTCGACATTAATCTCATATAATTTCCTTATTATCGTAAATCAACTTCATAATCTGATCAACTATACCAGCATCCGCATATTCTGCTAAATAAGGAATAACAACCTGAAAATGCTTCTTTTTCACTCCCGAAATCTTTCTGATATCCGTCCAGCAAAAAGGCTCCCCATTCTCCTTCAACTTTTGGTAAGCCCAAATAATCTTCCTCGCCCAACTCTCAGGATACGATTCTGCATACCTCTCCATAATATCCTTACACCTTGGCATATTCTCTAACTGATGCCCCAGCAGATTCATTTCTCTATACACAAGTTTTTCTGATACTCTCTCTGGTCTACCATTTTCATTCACAGTCCCATCATATACAGCCCTGACAAACTTTTCTAATACAGGAGCCGTTTCCTGATCCAACATTTCCCAATCTACAGGCGCAGTATTTCTCATATAGTGGCTGTCCCGTTCCTGTTTGATCTTTTCTGCTGTTAGAGAAGAGGCTGTTAGTTCTTTTGGCTTCATCCCCAGAAAAAATGCGATCTGACAGATGGCAGAAAACTCAGACAAACTCCCCAGAAGTATTCTCTGAATCTGGTACACACTTACTATATTACATACACCCATATTCTCATAAAATCCACTTATGTCCTCCGCAAGCATCTTTGTGTATCTGCTGCGTCCCGATGGTTTCAAATATTTTGTTCTGCTCATTCCATCATATAGGATAGAACTGATAGGAATATCACTGTCAAAATCTATCATCGATTCAAATACTGACACCAAATATTCCATATACTGAATCACTGATGCATCATTTTCAGAGACAACTTCTCTGTCATGTGTATAGTTTTCAGCCGAGCAAAACGTAAAACCTTGTGCGCTCTTTGCCGGAACATTTGATTCCATAAGTCTGCACTTATGCTTAGTACATATACGCATATTCCGAATCTGATGCTTCCTATGCCAGTATGCTTCACCGTAAGTCTCCCTGTCCTCTTTCACACACGCTGGACAGAACCGCAGATATCGTTCCCCATCATTTCTAGGAAGAACAGGAAATAAATGATGTACATCACAAGAATCACGCCCCAAACGGTACAAAGCCTCTTTCTTCTCTGTCAATGGAATAAACCTTGCATACTGAGGATACATAGTATGATCTAAGACCAGCCTATCCAGAGAATATATTTTGTCAATCTGTTCCATAGCTTCTTTATTTAAGTTACCAATGAATTCTTTGCTTAGATAATCTGACTTTTTGCAATACAATTCCTGCAACGCCATCTTATGAGAAAAACAGCCGGAATGTACATAGTATCTACAAAACCAGCTATATACCAATTCATCAGGGTAAATTGTCGGCATATATGCAATCATACTGCCACCTCCACCACAAGCATATGTTCTTTCAATAACTGCACAATATCCACATTGTCATCTTTGGCAACAGAAACCAAACCCGCAATCGTAACCTCTCCACTATCCCCTTCTCTTACAGGAATCTTTACACCCGCACTCGTAACAGACACTTTCTTTTTAGGCGTGGATGTCTGCTTTCTCTGTACAGGATGAATAAAGTCATGCAACATAGATAACCGTTTTTGATATGCTTCATTTAGTGTTTCCAGATCCAGAATCTCTTTCCCACTTAAAATAGCAATCTCCTGTGCATCATGGATAAGAGATACCACTACCGATATATTCCCTGATGTATGTTCGTAGAGCCATTCCATGATCGCATCCGTGATCTCTGTCCTCTGTTTCACATACTGATAAGAGAACACAATTTCACAAAACTTTCTGAAATCCGTTCCATACTCCATCACATCATACCGTAATCCCAATGACCTTCTGGCAAGCTGTACCGCCTGTTCAAAGAACACAGCACTTTCAGGCGTTCCTACCATGCAGATTGATATACCACTGTTATTAATAAGCTGGGTAAGCATACCCACAAGGCTCTTCCCATTCTTGCTGTTGCATACATTTTGAATTTCATCTACCACCAACAAACCGATATGATTTAATGCCACCTGACTGACGCTCCCAATCAGCATATCCGTTGTAGTCCTTACCCTTAATGCATTCTCATAATATTTACTGTCTATCGTCTCATCTACTTTCCGCAATATCTCCAACAGCAATCCTTTTACAGAAGAATCAAAAGGACACTGCACACAGATACATGGAATGATCTTCGTATATGGATTTTCCACTTCAATCACTCTATTCTCTGTAATCAACGTAATTGCTCTGCCGATAGCTGAACTCTTACCAATACCGGATGCTCCAATAATCGTAAAACTATCGGATCCACCCATAATACCGCTGTACTCCTGCTGTATCACGGCTTTATGGTTCTGATTCTTCTGCTGTACAGCCAACCTTGTCCCCTTCTTCTGCAATGACCGCAATAAGGCCAGATACATTTTACTGTAAATCTCTAATGACATATTGGATGGCACATATATCCTGTAAAGATCAGAGAGAGCCATGAGACGCACAGGAACATCTGCAGTACGAATCATATCATCATATTTTGGTAAAATTTCCAGTGCTGAAAACAAATCATCCCCTGATTTCATTAATGGTAAAATATGTATAATATTTGAAAGATCAGCCATAGTTTACTCTCTCCTTCATATAATCCTGATGGTTCTTCATCTGTTCCTTTTTTCTGGTATTGCGGACATTCTTCATGTGAACATCTGTAGTGCCACTCACACTACCTGCAATAGCTTCAATATGCTGTGCCAGATTAATTTGAGCCTGTAGGTTCTCTCTCGCAACACTTCTGGTTATATCCTTTTGACTGGTCTGTAATCCCTGTACTCCAACAAGGTCTTTTCCCTGAAAGCGGGATTCTATTAAAGAAAATTCTGTATATACTCCATTCTCTACTACCCATACAGAAGTCACATCCTCTGGATTATATGCTACAGTTACCATGCCGCCAGATAGATATTGCTCTGTATATCCCTCACAATGATAACGCAGCTTATTTACCTTCAAACCTGTTCGTCCAAATTTCCCGGTAGTTCTTGGCAACAATGTCAACATCAACCCTCTACTATCCACCCCTATTAAATTAGCTCCGATCAGTGATTTTCCCCATTCCCAGATACAAGAAGCATAAGGTTTTACCTTATCTGCTATCATAGCTTCTGTATAAGGAAAGTTTTCTATGATTCGTTTTGAATTATAGTAGATCATACAATGCAGGATAATCTTCTCAAAGTCCATCATAGTCAGACATGCATCCTTACGGTAATCATGTACCCCTCGTTCCTGATAATCCGGCTCAATCACACCCTTACCCTTTAAATGCTTCTTGTACATCTCCTGTATCAGATCAAAGAACTTTTCTACCAATCCTTTCAGTTCTGGTCTATAGGACGGAAGATTTACAACCGTAACACCCAATTCTGCAATCTGTTCAAAATTCTCCGATTTATATTCACTCCCCATATCCGTGATAAATGTACCGGGAAGCCTGTCACAATCCCAATCTTCTTTCTGAATGGAGATACCAAACCGTTTACACCAAGCCACCTTATCGGCAACGATATTCCGCATCAATCCTCTGAGACTATATACCCCACCTTCCCATGTCAGGGAATACCCACAGCACAGACTACTGTAAGCATCAATACATGCAGTAAGGATAGGTCTGCCAACAAGATTCCCTTCCTCATTGATCAAATAAATATCACATACCGTAGCATCCAGCATCCCTACACCAACAGCAGGCGCAAACTCCTGTACTCGCTCACCTGTAAGCGGACGATTATTCCTCTGATAATTCTTCAACCCATCCCTAGAAATATAAAAGTTCTGCATCTTCCTTGTCTTACGATAATAATATCGGAACTGATAAAAAGATGGATATTCTTCTGCCAATACCCCCATAGCATCACAATACTTCTCTTTGAGCATCATGGTATAAGCAGTCATAAGAGATTGCTTCTTTGTCGTATAGAAAAACTTATTCAGCGCCCAGCGCATATTTTTTTCATCTTCACTTAACCCTCTTTCATTCTTTCGTTTCTTTGGAGCAAGTACAGCCATATCCAGATAAGACAAGTAAAGACAGAGATAATTCCTGATCGTCTGTTTTGATACTTGATGATCTTCTGCTATAGAACAGATCAGTCTGGATCGCACCTTATCATCCGATATGAACGGAAGTATAGGTGCAATCATCGTATAGCGTTCATGCATTATCTTTCTCTGGTCTACATCCAGCGCATCAGCATCCACAATATTAACTCCTGTAACCTCAGATAACTCAGCGACAGTACACTCAAAGCAATATCCCAACGAAACAAGCTCCACCCACACAGGCATAGAGTGTTTAATACAATCAATCATGAGGATTCTATCATCCTGAACATCCAATACTCTGATAATGCTATCACCAGAACGTAACAGATCATGCTTCTTCATCAATGACCACCCCCCAATCTGTAACTCCATGCCTAAACCAATACTCCCTTGAAGCATCCAATAATTTCACCGTCAATGGCTTCATCAGGAATTTACGGAACACACATTCCCGTACCATCAGATCACCGTCTGTTTTGGTACACACAAAATCAGAAGTATACTCCCCAACATCCAATCCATCCAACAGAACATTACATCTGATCTCCTTAATCTCATCACTCGTCTGCAACAGATCAGCATAAGCATACTGAATGGCATCATATGTCCTGCAAACCTCAGTACACTTTCTGATCATCCTCTTTTCACATCGCCCTTTGAAATTCTTTTTCCTCATCCTTCGCAAAACCTCCCATCCGGGAACATCCTGCATTTTCCCAAAAACGTTTCCCAAAAATGAAATCATACCACTTTTGGGGAATTGGGGATTGCTTTTTGGGGAAATCAAAGAGCCAAATATCCAGCATTTACAAGGCTTCCAAGCCTGTTATCATTTTCCCAAAAACATCATAAACAAATATCACCATGTCGTAGGGCAAGGAAATTTTTTCTATAAAGGGCATAAAAAGGCAATTTGTTTTATCCTCACGGGCTTTCGCCCTGGCTGCCCCTACTCCATGGTGATCCTGTGCAGAACGTTCCTACAAATCCAGTATTTATGCAAGGGTAAGGATAGTCGTTAGACAAAAATAAGACCCCGCATCCTTCGATGCAAGGTCTTATTTTTCTATGTCGTAGCCAAATTTAGTTTGCCTCTTTTTAGAATAAATTTACGTGCCCTACGACACCCAAATTCCTATGGCATCAATTGGAGATAGCCGCCTGCGCCGCCGCCAACCTTGCGATCGGCACCCTGAACGGTGAACAGGACACATACGTCAGCCCAATCTTATGGCAGAACTCCACCGAAGACGGATCTCCGCCGTGCTCACCGCAGATACCCAGCTTGATATCCGGTCTGGTCGCGCGGCCCTTCTCTGCCGCCATCTGTACCAACTGACCTACACCATTCTGGTCCAGTCTGGCGAACGGATCTGACTCATAAATCTTATTCTTATAGTAATCGCTCAGGAACTTACCTGCATCGTCACGGGAGAACCCGAAGGTCATCTGTGTCAGGTCATTTGTGCCGAAGGAGAAGAACTCTGCCTCCTCTGCGATCTCATTTGCCAGCAGTGCCGCTCTCGGAATCTCGATCATCGTTCCCACATGGTACTTGATATCGGAATTCTTCTCTTTCTTCACCTGCTCAGCCACTTCAACCACTACATCCTTGACGAATTTAAGTTCCTTCTTCTCACCGACAAGGGGAATCATGATCTCCGGCACGATGTCGTAACCCTTCTCATTCTTCACTTCGATAGCAGCTTCCATTACGGCTCTTGTCTGCATCTTGGCGATTTCCGGGTAAGTAACCGCCAGACGGCATCCACGGTGGCCCATCATCGGATTAAACTCATGCAGGGAATCACAGATCTCCTGTACTTCCTCGGCCGTCATCATCATCTCTACTGCCAGGTCGTCAATATCACCCTGGTCTGTCGGCACGAACTCATGAAGCGGCGGATCTAAGAAACGGATCGTCACCGGTCTTCCTTCCATCACCTCATACAATGCCTTGAAGTCACCTTTCTGGAAGGGGATCAGCGCATTCAATGCCTTCTCTCTCTGTTCCACGGTTCTTGCCAGGATCATCTGGCGAATCTTCGGGATTCTGTCCGGCTCGAAGAACATATGCTCGGTACGGCAAAGACCGATACCCTCTGCGCCATATTTAATCGCATTGGCTGCGTCAGCCGGCGTATCCGCATTGGTACGTACTTTCAACTTACGATACTTGTCCGCCCATTCCATGATGCGTCCGAAGTTGCCGCTCACAGAAGCTTCCACTGTCTTGATATCACCCTTATAGATCTTACCGGTGGAGCCGTCCAGAGAAATATAATCTCCCTCATGGAACTCTTCTCCGCCAAGTTCAAATACCTTGTCCTCTTCATTAATCGCAATGTCACCGCATCCGGATACACATGCCGTACCCATACCACGGGCTACCACTGCTGCGTGAGACGTCATACCGCCGCGTACAGTAAGAATACCTTCCGCCGCATGCATACCCTCGATGTCTTCCGGAGACGTCTCCAGTCGAACCAGAATAACTCTTTCGCCCTTTTCGTGGGCCGTCTTCGCCTCCTGTGCGGTAAAATATACCTTACCTGCCGCTGCACCGGGAGATGCCGGCAGTGCCTGACCGATCACCTGACCGGCTTTCAGCGCCGCATCGTCGAAAGTAGGATGCAGTAACTGATCTAAAGATTTCGCTTCGATACGAAGAACTGCCTCTTCCGGTGTGATCATACCCTCATCCACCAGATCACATGCAATCTGGATCGCTGCGGGAGCGGTTCTCTTACCGTTACGAGTCTGCAGGAAGAACAGCTTGCCATCCTCGATCGTAAACTCCATATCCTGCATATCGCGGTAATGATTCTCCAGTTTATTGGCGATCTCCATGAACTGCTTGAAGCAATCCGGCAGATCCTCTTCCAGTTTGGTAATAGGCTGGGGTGTACGGATACCTGCTACCACGTCTTCGCCCTGCGCGTTGATCAGGTATTCGCCGTAAATACCCTTCGCACCCGTAGAAGGATTTCTGGTAAAAGCAACGCCGGTGCCGGAAGTATCGCCCATATTACCGAATACCATGGCCTGCACATTGACTGCAGTACCCCAATCGCCCGGAATATCGTTCATGCGGCGGTATACAATCGCTCTTTCATTATCCCAGGAACGGAAAACTGCCTTAACGGCTTCCATCAGCTGTTCCTTCGGCTCCTGCGGGAACTCTTCGCCCTTATTCTCTTTATAGATATTCTTAAATCTGGCTATGATCTCTTTCAGATCCTCTGCTGTCAGCTCTGTATCAAACTTGATTCCCTTCGCTTCCTTGATCTCGTCCAGGATCCTCTCGAAATAAGACTTCGGGATTTCCATAACGACATCCGAGAACATCTGGATGAATCTTCTGTAAGAGTCATAAGCAAATCTGGGATTGCCCGTCTTCTTCGCAAATCCTTCTACTGCCACATCCGTAAGGCCAAGATTCAGGATTGTATCCATCATACCAGGCATGGAAGCTCTTGCACCGGAACGCACTGAAACAAGAAGCGGATTCTCGGTATCGCCGAATTTCTTACCCTGCTTCTCCTCCAAATTTGCAAGCGCATCAAAAATCTGTCCCTTAATCTCGTCCGTGATCTGCCTGCCGCTGTTGTAATAATCGGTACAAGCCTCTGTCGTAACTGTGAATCCCTGGGGGATCGGCAATCCTAAATTCGTCATCTCAGCAAGGTTCGCACCCTTACCGCCGAGAAGATTACGCATGTCGGCATTGCCTTCTTCAAATAAGTACACCCATTTTGCCATAACTTTTTCCCTCTCTTTTCTTAAATACTACTCAGAAACCATAA
>CANRZW010000074.1 GCA_947644545.1 uncultured Lachnospiraceae bacterium | reverse complement strand
GTGCCCTTTCATTATTTTACCATATAATTGGAAATTTAGCATCCGTTTTTTGTAGTTCTGCACAAAATTTATGGTAAAAAATTCTCAAAGATAAAAACATCAAATTTATCACGCATTTTTTCCAGTTCTGCCTCACTGCGGATCGTCCATGCCACCGCCGGATGCCTGTAAAGCCATCTGCAGATCCGCCTTCCCGGTTCTTCTGCAAACTGATGGTTATAGGCAATAAAATCAGGCGCCGTAAAGATATTCAGCAAGAGATGTGTCATGAAAAAGTAAAGCGGACTCTTATGACCGCCGTCCAGGCGGAAGTTAGAAGCCAACTGTCCCCTGACCACGCTGTTATGATATTTTCTATACCACAGCAGCACCAGTGGATTAAAGGACTCGATGCAGTATTCCCCCTGATAAGCCCGCAACATCCGGTCGATCACCTCGCAGAAGGAGACGTCCCTCGTCTCGGACTTGATCTCCACAATAAGCGGCACCCGGCCGTTCACCAGGGCAAGCATATCTTCCAGCTTCGGAATACTCTGCTCGGAGTCCGCCAATTTAAACTGCTGCAGCTGTTCATAGGTATACTCCTCGATCCTCGCTTTCACGCCGCACATACGCTCCATCGTCCCGTCATGAAAAATGACCGGAATATCATCTTTTGTCATCTGCACATCCAGCTCAATGCCGTACCCTGCCTCCACTGCCCTGTGAAAAGCTGCCATGGAGTTTTCCGGTGCGTCTCCCGCATTGTCATGCAGTCCCCTGTGGGCAAAATATTTTTTCCGAAAGATCCCTCCGCCCGGCCGGTTGATCACACGCGGTGTCACTGCCAGCAGATACAGCATCCCCGGATATAAAACCCCTTTCAGTACTTTTCCCAAATTCTTCGCCATCTTCTGTTCCTCCTCACCTGAATTTCTTTTGCTTCTGTCTATCCTATTGATCTATTTGATTTTCTTACATCCTGCATTCTCTTATCGTTTCTATACCGATATTTATTCCGACAACTATATGTTCCGGCAATATTTGGGCAATTATATATTCCGACAACTACTCATTTGAGCAATTATATATTCCGATAACTACTTATTTGAACAATTATATATTCCGATAACTATTTATTTGAACAATTATATATTCTGACAATTATATCTTCCGGTAATTATTTAGTCCGGTAATTATTATAGTAGAAACTGCTTCAAATGTACAGTAAATTACGAATAGCGATCTATAAGAAGTAACTGCCTGGCCCTCGTCATTCCTGAAAGCGTCTGCTTCGCGTCCGACGACATTTTACGGCTCATTTTTTGCACACTAACATACGCACAGTCTGTAACTTATCGCATGACCAAATTTTTACTATAAAGAAGAGTATCAAAATAAAGGTTTCAAAATAAAAGCGGGCAAACCGTGTTTTCTCCTTGAAACTTCAAGCTGTTTGTGTATAATAGAAAGGACTGCAACAAACACAAAGAACACAGAGAAACAGAGGGTTTATCATGATTCAAGCAAACAACGTAACACTGCGCGTAGGAAAAAAAGCGCTCTTTGAAGATGTAAATATCAAATTCACAGAAGGAAACTGCTACGGCCTGATCGGCGCCAACGGCGCCGGTAAATCCACCTTCTTAAAGATTCTCTCCGGCGCGTTGGAGACCACAAACGGTGATGTGTCTGTCACGCCCGGCCAGCGGCTCTCCGTTCTGGAACAGGATCACTTCAAATATGATGCCTATCCGGTTATGGACACTGTCATTATGGGAAATGAACGGCTCTATCAGATCATGAAAGAGAAGGATGCCATCTACGCCAAAGAGGATTTCTCCGATGAGGACGGCATCCGTGCCAGCGAGCTGGAAGCGGAATTTGCCGAGATGGACGGCTGGGATGCGGACTCCAACGCCGCCATGCTCTTAAACGGCCTGGGGATCGGCACCGAACTGCACTACAGCATGATGTCTGAATTAAACGGTAACGAGAAGGTTAAGGTTCTTTTGGCCAAGGCGCTCTTCGGCAATCCCGATATCCTGCTCCTGGACGAGCCTACCAATCATCTGGATCTGGATGCCATTGCATGGCTGGAAGAATTCCTGATCAATTTCGACAATACCGTGATCGCCGTCTCCCATGACCGTTATTTCCTGAACAAGGTCTGCACCCATATCGCAGATATTGATTATGGCAAGATTCAGCTCTATGCCGGTAACTACGATTTCTGGTATGAGTCCAGCCAGCTGATCATCAAGCAGCGCAAAGAAGCCAATAAGAAGAAGGAAGAACAGATCAAGGAACTGCAGGAATTTATCTCCCGTTTCTCCGCCAATGCCTCCAAATCCAAACAGGCAACCTCCAGAAAACGGGCCCTGGAAAAGATCGAGCTTGACGATATACGCCCCTCCAGCAGGAAATATCCTTACATTGACTTCAGACCGGAACGTGAGATCGGCAATGAAGTGCTTACGGTTGAAGGACTCAGCAAGACCGTCAACGGAGAAAAAGTACTGGACAATATTTCCTTTATCGTCGGCCACGATGATAAGATCGCATTCGTGGGCGGAAATGAACTGGCGAAAACAACCTTATTTAAGATTCTGATGGGAGAGATGGAGCCTGATGAGGGAACCTATAAATGGGGCGTTACCACTTCCCAGGCCTATTTCCCAAAGGACAGCACCGAAGAATTTGACAACAACTATACGATCACGGAATGGCTTATGGGATACTCTCCGGTCAAGGATGTGACTTATGTACGCGGTTTCCTGGGACGAATGCTTTTCGCAGGTGATGACGGCGTGAAGAAAGTAAAAGTACTCTCCGGAGGTGAGAAAGTTCGCTGTCTGCTTTCCAAGATGATGATCAGCGGTTCCAACTGCCTGATTTTCGACGAACCCACCAATCATCTGGACATGGAATCCATCACAGCCCTGAACGAAGGCATGAAGAAGTTCAAAGGCGTAGAGCTTTTCTCCTGTCACGATCACCAGGTCGTACAGACTACCGCCAACCGTATCATGGAGATCCTGCCTGACGGCACTCTGATCGACAAGATCACGACTTACGACGAATATCTGGCCAACGACGAAATGGCAAGAAAACGTACCGTATATACAAGCACTGCCAACGATGAGGAAGATGACTGATAATTTGGGAGAGATCAATATGAGACCAGTAGACCTGCATACCCACTCCAACAGATCCGACGGCAGCTACAGCCCCTCTAAGCTGGTTGACTATGCTATTGTCAAAGGGCTGAGCGCAGTTGCGCTGACCGATCACGATACTATCGACGGGCTGGACGAAGCCGTCTTGCACGCCGATGCACTGGCTGCTGCCGGCGAACCTTCCGTCGAAGTCGTGCCGGGAATAGAATTTTCTACGGAATATGAAAAAAAGGATGTACACATCGTCGGATTGTATATCTCTTACAATGCCCCTGTCTTTCGGGACCGACTGGATGCATTCGTTAATTCCCGCATTAACCGGAATATTAAGATGTGTCAGAATCTGCAGACAGCCGGCATCGATATCACCTTCGATAAGCTGCAGGCAAGAAATCCCGGTGCCGTCATAACCCGGGCACACTATGCCGCTTATCTGTTTGAAGACGGATATGTAAAGAGCAGGCAGGACGCCTTTTCCCAATATCTGGGCGACCACACGAAGTATTTCGTTCCGCGAGAAAAGGTAACGCCGGCACAGGCCGTGGATCTGATCCTGAAAGCTGGCGGAATCCCCATTCTGGCGCACCCGCCTCTGTATCACATGGGACAGGACAGGATGGATCAGCTGATCTCCTCCCTGAAAGACGTGGGACTTATGGGCATTGAGGCATTCTACAGCAGTTACACGAATCAGGATGAACGTGATATGCGCAGATTCGCTGACAAATACGATCTTCTCTTAAGCGGCGGTTCCGATTTTCATGGCGATAACAAGCCCGGACTGGATCTGGGTACCGGCTACGGTAAGCTTTTCGTTCCCGAGGAATTGCTGGACAAACTCAAAAGAGCTCACCATGCCTGATGTGATATCCGGTTTTCTCAAAGGCCGACACACAAGAAACTTCTCTCGTTGAAAGGACAGCTGCACAATATGAAACTCTTATTTACGGATCTTGACGGAACATTACTCAACAACGCCAGCCTGGTCTCTCCGGCGACCAAGGCTTTTCTGGATGATTTTCTGGCCGCAGGCAATAAGCTTATTCTCTCCTCCGGCCGTCCCACAGACAGCGTTCTGGAAGTAAAAGATAACGCCGGGCTGCATCAGCCCGGCATTCTGTTAAGCTGTTATAACGGTGCACAGATCTACGACTGTGACAGCCGCAGCACGATCATGGCCAAAAGACTGCCTCTTTCTTACGTTTCCTATCTGCAGGCGCAGGCAGCCAGACATCATTTACATATTCAGACCTATCAGGAAAATGCCGTGGTTTCCCCTGCCGATGACGAGGAGATCCGCTTCTACCGCACGAAGATCCATGTGCCGCTTGTCGTCTCCCCCGTACTCACAGACGCTCTCACAGACGGTCCTTACAAGCTGCTCGCCGCTGATCTTTATGATCATGACAAGCTGGAGGCCTTCCGCCTCGAAATCTCCGACTGGGCAAAGGACAAGATCCAGACCATCTACTCCAATGATAAGTACCTGGAACTTTTCCGGCAGGATGCAGGCAAGGGAAACGCGCTTCGCTTTCTCTGCGCGCACTTCGGCGTATCTGTGTCGGATGCCTACGCTGCCGGAGATGCCGAGAACGATATCTCCATGCTGCAGGCCGCAGGCACCGGCATCGCCATGCGCAATGCGCCTGACCAGGTAAAACAGGCTGCGGATGTCGTCACACAATACGACAATGATCAGGACGGACTGGCAGAGACGATGCGCAGGCTGTTGGCCGGCTGACCTTCACGCTGCCCCTCTCCAGGAAAACATTATCCTTCCACGATCAGATACCTGCCGTCACCGATCTCGAATACTTCATCGGCCTCCAGGATGCTCTCCTCATCGGCATCCTCCGTATCGATCCCTTCCTCCTCGAAGAATTCCCATACTTCTCTGATGGAGTCTACCACCACCGCCATACAATCTTCCAGAAACGCTTCCGCCTCTTCCGGCGTCTCTGCTACCGGCTCCGGGTAAAGCTGTGACTGATTTTCCAAAAAACACTGCAGCACCTTCTCGTCAAACATATGTTTCTCCTTTCCTGGCTTACTGCCATAATCCACGTCTCTTAAGTTCCTGGCATACTCTTCCCACAGGCAGACCCACCACATTGTTATAGTCTCCGCAGATGCCCTGCACATAGGCCGCGCACAGTCCCTGGATCGCATAGGCACCGGCCTTGTCCATCGGTTCGCCGCTGTCCACATATCTCCTGATCTCCTCCGCTGTCATGGAATACATGGTCACATCCGTACATTCACTGAACGTGGCATACATGGCCGACATATCCTTATATTTCCATGCAAGTGTCACCCCTGTATAAACCTGGTGGCTGCCTCCCTGCAGCTTCTCAAGCATCCTGACCGCATCCGCCTTATCCGCAGGCTTGCCCAGGATCTCACCCCAGCAGGACACTACCGTATCCGCCCCGATCACGACGAAATCCTCCTTGCCCTCCGCAGAAAGCTTCCCGCATATATCTACCGCCTTCTGATAGGACAGCTCCTCCACCACCTCGTTTGGTTCCGTCTTCGTAATCTTCTCCACCACCTCACTTGGCATGGTCTTAAAAGAAATGCCTACCTGCTTTAACAACTCCTTCCTTCTCGGCGATGCCGAGGCCAGATATATCCTCATTTTACCATCCTCCATGATTCCGCTTCGCAAAGTCTCACATTCCGGTTTTCTCAGGCGGATCACATCATATCCGCGGCTTCCGGCTCCTCGTGATGCATCTCCGGAATAAACACCCTCTGACTGCCAAACTCTTTCTCCGCCTTGGCTGCCGTTTTCGCCTCGTGGCAGAATTGCAGCTGTGCATTAAACAGTTCCCTGCCTCTCAAATCCGGTTTCTCGTAACTGCCGTCGGCCTGTAAAATCGACGCCTTTACCGTATCTCTCATCTGGCTCTCCAGGATATGGTGCAGTTTCTCCTGCAGCTGCGGTTTTTCCACCGGGAAGAGTATCTCCACTCTCCGGTCAAGATTTCGCGGCATCCAGTCCGCGCTGGCACAATAGTATTCCGGCTTCCCGTCATTCTCGAAGTAAAAGATCCTGGCATGTTCCAGGTAATTGCCCACGATGGAACGCACCGTAATCGTCTCACTGACGCCGGGGATTCCTACCTTCAGACAGCAGATCCCACGGATGATCAGATCGATCTTCACTCCGGATGCACTGGCCGCGTAAAGCGCCTCTATGATTGTCTTATCACACAGCGAATTCATCTTCGCAATGATATGCGCCGATCTGCCCTGCTCGGCATAGGCCTTTTCCCGTTCGATCAGTCGTAAGAATCTGTCTTTGAGCCAAAGCGGCGCCAGGGAAAGCTTATTCCAGCTTCTGGGCTCCGAATAGCCCGAAAGCATATTAAAGACAGCGGTGGCATCCTCTCCGATGGCTTCCGAACAGGTGAAAAGTCCCACGTCCGTATAGAGCTTCGCCGTAGAATCATTATAGTTGCCCGTTCCCAGGTGGACGTATCTGCGTATTCCATCCTCTTCCCGTCTCACAACCAGGGTGATCTTACTGTGCGTCTTAAGTCCCAGCAGACCATAGATCACATGACAACCCGCTTTCTCAAGTTTTTTCGCCCAGACAATATTATTCTCCTCGTCAAACCTGGCTTTCAACTCTACCAGAACAGACACCTGTTTCCCGTTCTCCGCCGCCTGCTCTAAAGCCGCCACGATCGGAGAATTGCCGCTGACACGATAAAGGGTCTGTTTGATCGCCAGTACATCCGGATCCTTGGCCGCCTGTCTGACAAACCGCACCACCGGATCGAAGGTCTGATAAGGATGGTGCATGAGGATGTCTCCCTCTCTGATCCTGGCAAATACGTCAGCATCCTCCGGCAGCTCCGGAACCGGCTGCGGTTTCAGATAGCTGTCCTCCTTCAGATGGTCGAAGCCTTTCATACCGTACATTTTCATGAGAAATGTCAGATCCAGCGGCCCGTTGATCGGATAGATATCCTCCTTCTCGATCGCCAGCTCATTCTGAATCAGCTTTAGAAGCTTCTTGTCGATCCCCTCTTCCACTTCCAGCCGGATGACCTGTCCCCATTTTCTCTTCTTTAACTGCTTCTCGATCTCCTGCAGCAGATCCTCCGCCTCTTCTTCCTCAATACCAAGATCCGCATTACGCATGATCCGGAACGGATAGGAACAGACGATATCATAATTGAGGAACAGCTTATGGATATTACGCTCAATCACTTCCTCCAGCAATATGACTTTCTGCTCCCTGTCACCGGGAATCGTGACGATACGGGATAACACGCTTGGCACCTGTACCATGGCGAATTCTATCTCATCCTCTCCGTTTTTCTTCTTCATCAGCGCCCCCAGATTCAGAGACTTATTCCTGATCAGTGGAAAAGGCCTGGAGGAATCCACTGCCATAGGCGTAAGCACCGGATAGACATTATCCGCAAAATACCGGTCCACATAGACCGCATCTTCTTTGTCCAATTCCTCATGATGCCTGATGATATGCATCCCCGCCTCTAAGAGACGCGGCGTCAGGGAGCGATTATAGACCGAATATTGCTGCTCCACCAGCTTATGCGTCTCCTCATTGACGCACATAAGCTGTTCCTCCACCGTCATTCCCGCAATATCTTTCTTCTTATAGCCGGCGTGTACCATATCTTTCAGGGAGGCTACCCGCACCATAAAGAATTCATCCAGATTCGATGCCGTAATACTTAAGAATTTCAGCCGCTCAAAAAGCGGATTCTTCTTGTCCTTCGCCTCACTCAAAACTCTCTTATTAAAAAGCAGCCAGCTCAACTCTCTGTTTGTATAATACTCATCTCTTGAAAAGTCCATCTTAATTCCCCTGTTCCTTTCTTATATCCTGATCTGAATCATTATCTTTTCTCAGCCCTTCTGCCTGATCACCGGACGTACACTGAATACTTCCTCGAAAAAGTGTGCCCTTCTGGCCAGAAGTCCCTTTTCCAGAGTAATGTCCTGGGAAGAATCCACCGTAATGATCAGCTTCTCATCTTTCAGAACGGTCCTGACATCCTTAAACTTCTGCTTATGGCTCCTGTCCAGTCCGTTGGCCACCCGCAAAACAGCCGTCAGCTTGGCGATCGTAAGATAATCCTTGCCGCTGATCGTATTGTCCTGGCTCATCAGATCATAATAATCAAATTCCAGATGATTATACTTGACAACATTAGCCACGATCTCCCGTTCCACATGGGACAGTCCTATAATCTCCGTAGACATAATGATATGATAGGAACATTCTCCCAGGTTGACCAGGCTGATATACTTCCCGCAGTCATGCAAAAGCGTCGCGATCCTCAGTAAGAGCCGTTCCCGTTTCCCCAGGCCGTGTACCTTCTTCATGCTGTCATAGATCGTCAGCGCGATCTTTTCCAGCGTCTCCCCTCTGCGCTTGCTGCCCATATAACGCTTACTGATATTCTGTGCACAGGCTATGATATCCTGTTCAAAGTCATGGCCCGGCTTTAGAATCTTATTCTTCTCGCCGTATTCATACGCAATACCGTCACACAGGCTGACGCCCGGCGCCCAGATCAGCTTGGCATCCATCACCTTGACGATCCGGTTAAGCAGGATACCGGATATGAACAATAACGGCACATTCTCCTCCGGTATATCCAGCGCGCGTGCAACCTCCTGCACTGTCTTGATCCGGATGCTGTCGAGGAAACTGTCCATGGCCGCTGCCGCGATGCTGCTTTGTTCCAATCCTGCTACATTCCTGCCCACCACCGCAGAGATATAGTCATCCACCACGATAATATTCTCGATCACCCGGTCTTTCAGATGCAGTTTCTTAAAGACCGCGATCTGAGAACTGATGATCTCATCCAGCATACTCTCATTCTGCTCGGGACGGATATTCAGCTTGCCCAGCTGTTCCTGCAGACGGAGTACCCCCAGGCGAAGATTCTGCGTCGTCACCAGGGTGTCCTTGTCAAACAGGGAAATCTGAATGCTGCCTCCTCCTATATCTACAATCGCCGTTCCCTTCTCGATGATCCTGTTGAAAGCATCCCCTTTGGAAGCTATGGACTTATAATCCAGAAACCGCTGTTCCGAATTGCTGATACAGTCGATCGTGATGCCTGTCCGCTGTGCAATCTGATCCAGAATGATCATCGTATTATCCATCTCCCGGATCGCGCTGGTGCCATAGGCCTTGTAAGCGTCCACCTTATAGCCTTTCATGATCTCCCCGTACTCCCGCAGAACCCGGCAGAGCTCATTCACTCTCTCGTTGCTGATCTTACCGTTGGCATAAGTATCCGAACCCAGATCGATACGGTGCCTGATATGATCGATCTCCCGGATGCCGTTCTTCGACGAGATCTCGAAAATCTTCATGCCCAGTTCATAGGATCCCACATCTATTGCCGCAAATGTCTTCATAGTAACCTCCCCATCATGCTCAGCCTGCCGCTTCGCCGGCTGCATGGCCATCCATATCTCTCCATTCCTGCTCTCTATCCTTCTCTCCCCCGCAGATGATCAATAAACTGCTGCGCCGTCCTGCCGGAGAGGCCGCCATGGGCGAGCTCCCATTTCCCGGCTTCCGCAAGCAGTGTCTCCTCCTCCATCGTGACGCCATACCGCGCGGCAAGTCCCTTGACAATCTCCTGGAACTGCTTCTTATCCGGCCCGCAGAAGAAGATCGTCACGCCGAAGCGGTAGACCAGGGACAGTTTCTCCTGCACGGTATCGCTGGAATGCAGTTGATCCCGTCTGCCCTCCTTGTCGCTGAAATTCTCCCGGATCAGATGCCTTCTGTTAGAGGTCGCATAGATCAGCACGTTGTCCGGCTTCTTCTCCAGGCCGCCTTCGATCACGGCTTTCAGATATTTATACTCTGTCTCGAACTCCTCGAAGCTCAGATCATCCATATAGATAATAAACTTATAATTGCGGTTCTTCACCTGCGCGACCACATCGTTCAAGTCATGGAACTGGTGCTTATAAAGTTCAATGATCCGCAGCCCTCTGTCATAATATTCATTGGCGATCGCCTTAATGCTTGTTGATTTCCCGGTACCCGCATCTCCGAACAGAAGGCAGTTGTTCGCTTTTCTCCCCGACACGAAAGCCTCCGTATTCTCAAGCAGCTTCTTCTTCGGAATCTCATAGCCGATCAGATCATCAAGCTGCACATGGGAAATATTCCGAATCGGCACAATCTTCGTGCCCTCTTCCTCATGGATCACCCGAAACGCTTTATGTAAACCAAGAGTACCCACTCCATAGGCGCGGTAGAATTCCGTCAGAATCTTCTTCATCTCTGCCGCCGATTCTGCGCATGCCAGCTGTTCTGCCAGCTGACAGATCCGGTCTCTGATCCTCGTACTGTACACCCTGCTGACCTGCTGTGCCCTCTCATAATGCAGCACAAAAAAGAATTCCGGCACTTTCAGCACTTCCATCATCTCTGTATGATCATAGGCGAAGAACTCTCTGAATATGGCAATATCATGCATCACAAGCTGATTGATGCTGCCCTCCACTTCTCCCCTGATCTCGCAGGCCAGGCTGTAACTGTTCTCGTTATTTACCAAAAGATCCGCCAGATAGCAGTGCCACAGGTTGCCGTAGAAGCCATGAGCCGCCGCCCGTTCCAGAAGTTCGTGCATACACTCATAAAACATGGGCCTGGCGGCAGCGTCTCCGGAACGATAATGCTCCATCAGCCATACCATATCCTTCAAGATCTTCCCGTCTTCCAGGTTCTTATAAACGATCAATTCCTCTTCCCGCATCTTCTGTCAGTTCCTCCTGTCTAATAATTTCCCAGTATTTTCATGCTGCGCGCTTCCTCCCGAAGCCCCCGCAGCGCATTCTTGACCGCTCCGTCCGCCAGATTCCCTTCAAAATCGATAAAAAACCGATATTCCCAGTTTCTCTCTTCGATCGGCCGGCTCTCGATCTTACACATATTCAGATTGTTATAGATAAAATGCGACAGGATCCGGTAAAGAGAGCCGCTTTCATGGGAGACCTCCAGGCACAGACTTACCTTAGCCGCCTTTTTCAGAAAAATCTTCTGGTTCGTGACAATAATAAACCGCGTCGAATTATTGGACGATTGGTTCACGCCCCGCTCCAAAATATCCAATCCGTAGATCTTCGCCGCCTGTTCGCTGGCGATCGCCGCCTGGCTCTTGTCCATGTCCTCGATCACTTTACGCGCGGCGAAGGCATTATTCTGCATACTGATCTGCTTCCAGTTCTCATGTACGTTAAGATAACGCGCGCTCTGCATCAATGACTGCGGATGAGAATAGACCGTCCGGATCTGATCAATTCCCGCACCCGGAATCCCCAGGAGGCAATGCTCGATCTGAATGATCTGCTCCCCGACGATATAATTCTCAAATTCCACCAGCAGATCATAGATCTCGCTGACGATTCCGGCGGTGGAATTCTCGATCGGCAGTACTGCAAAGTCCGCATTCCCCTCCTCTATGGCACACATGGCATCCCGGAAAGTATCCACATGGAAGCAGTCCACGTCTTCCCCGAAGTAGCTGATCATCGCCATCTGGGAGTAGGCGCCCTCCGCCCCCTGGAAGACCACTCTGGCCTGCTCCACATCCAGCCGGTCAACACCGATAAAGGGCAGTCTGCCGCCCACACCCGATTCTGTCAGTTTATTGTACTGCAGCTTACGGCTCATGGACATGATCTGCTCAAACAGTTCCTGTATCCCATGGGCGTTAAACTCATTGTGCGCCAGACTGCGGACTTTACGCAGCTTCTCTTCCTCCCGCGTCTTGTCCAGCACTTTCTTGCCCGTCTCGATCTTATAATCCGCCACCCGCGAACAGATCTCCATCCGTTCCTCATACAGGTTAACGATCTGTTCATCTATGCAATCCAATTTCCCCCGCAATTCTGTCAAATCCATTGTGTCTGCCCCTCCTGCATCCCTGACGGCATCAAAGCCGCTCTCTAATACTGCTAACATCTTAACGCAAAACCCCCTTGATAGCAAGACAGTTTAAAGCTATAATACTACCTGACTTCCGTCGTTTCTCTCAAAACCTAGTACTCAGGAGTCAAGCAGCATA
>CANRZW010000073.1 GCA_947644545.1 uncultured Lachnospiraceae bacterium | reverse complement strand
CCGTAAACATCAGCGTTTGCGGGTTTTCTTTGTTTAAATGTCAAGCCTTGAAAGAGGCACAATAGATCGCGTGGCTGCAAAGATAAGTATGTGAGTGTTAACCGGAAAATGAACCGGGATCGCGCTGCATATCGTATTCCAGCTGTATCTACCTGATAGTAAACAATACTTTTACTGTCAGGCTTTTTTGTTGCCATTTTTTAGCCACGGTATAATGCTGTAACTTTTTTTGATGGATGGAATCAGGAGACCAGCTATGAAAAGTCAAGCCTAAATTAGCAAAAAATTTCTTTTCCGTATCGGTGGTAAAAAAGGGTAACTTTAATAAAGCTCCCTAAGGGTGCATTTTCAAAGTCTACCGATATTGGTATACAGACCTCTTAATCGAGGTTGAATTCGACTCCGTCAGTGAGCATCTTCCAGATGACCCTGACAAGCTTGCCGGCACAGTGGCCGAGGGCATTGTAGTGAGTCCGGCCTTCCGCCATCTTTTTGTCATAATAATTTTTGAAGGTGGCATTGTTCTTTACAACATTGTGGGCTGCATTAACGAGGGCATATCTGAGCACCCGTGAGCCGCGTTTGGACATTCTGGTGCGCTTGGCGCTGAAATTACCGGACTGGTAAACAGAAGGGTCTAAACCGGCAAATGCAAGCAGCTTAGAGGGGGTGGAGAAACGGTGTATATCTCCGATCTCTCCAAGGATCATTCCGCCGTTGATGTAACCGATACCCGGAATGGTCATGATGACAGAATCATTGAATTTCATGATCTGTGTCATTTCAGCCTCGACACTGTCCAGCTGGCTATCCAGTAACTCGATCTGTGAAATGGTGTGGGTTATCTGAATAGATAATGAGCTGTCGCTGGTACCGACAGACTTCTGTGCGAGAACCCTTAATTCTTTTGCCTGCTCCTTTTTGAAGTGACCGTGTGAAGCGGCTACGAGGAGATGGCTCAGATGAGTCATATGCATGGAAGCAATGCCCAGAGGTGTTGGAGCCTCTTTTAAAAGAGCATAGACAGTTTTCTGATGCAGGCCGGACTTGAAGAAATACTGCAGTTCCGGGAAGGTCTGGTCAACATAGGAAGTCAGCTGGATCTTTAGGCGTGTCCGCTGCTTAATGGTCTTCTGGCGGAAACGTCCAAGTTGCTTAAGATCCATCAGGTTAAGGTCATAAAAAGAGACAAACCTGTAGGAATCCTGCATCATAAGTGTTTTGGCAATGATGAATGTGTCAACCTTGTCCGTCTTTGTCTTGCGGATGTTATCTTTGCGCATGACGGATGTTTTGATGGGGTTTAGTACACACACGTTGTAGTTACAGGCAACAAGGTATCTAACAAGGTTGTCGCCGTAGTGTGCCGTGGATTCAAGACCGATGATGATGCTGTCGTCTTCAAAAGAAAGTGCAGTGAGACGGGAAACCAGCATTTGGAAGCCATCACCGTCATTCGTAAATTTGAACGGCTTCATGAGTTCTACGCCATCAGAAGATATGGCTGATGCAAAATGGTTGAGTTTGGCAATGTCGATGCCTACGTAAATCATGAGGTTGTACCTCCCTTTCATAAAGTCTGATACCGTGATATCCACCATCGATCATCATCGTAGACTTGATTGAAATAAGAACTCAGGAACATACGCTCCGGTTCATCCAGCAGATAAACAATTCAGATAAAGGAAGCGGCAATACACTCCAGTCAAGTAGTCAAGCTACAGGTAAAAATCAAAAGTCCACAGTATCTGAATTGTATTGAACCACGATATCAAAAAGAAAGGAAGTTATGGTGTTTTTGCTTCTATAAACATCATACAAGGGATTCTTATGGAATTTACGGAAATGGAAAAACGGGTGCTGTAAGAGATTGAACTGGATTATAACAATGTACTCGTAGAGGGGAGCGTCAACAAGCTAAAAGTGGTGAAGCGGATCATGTATGGCTGCAATAGTTTCGAACTACTGAAAGGGAAGCTATTGCGGCTTGAAATGAGGCGCAAAAACAACTAACTTTTGAAAGAACCAATTATCCCTTGACATATTGTTTATAGGCGGTAAATATACCGCCTATAAACAATATTGTTTACTAATGTAGTATAGTAATAGTTGACCGGTCATTGCTTAAATATAATATTGAGAAAGGGACAGAAATTATGGGAAAATCAAAAAGTATACAAGATCAGCAAAAAGTAAATCAAGCATTTCAGGAGTATGTTGAAAAAATCAGTAGTGATATGGGTGCCCGACAAGATAAAATGAGTGAGATGTTGGAGCAGATGGAGGAGAAGCATTATGAAAAATTCTCCGATAAGGCATTGCTCATGGAAGGAAAATATAGCCATCTGACTACAGTGAGTGAGTGGTCACTTAAATCAATCAGTGCGATCATTGACACTTGCAGCAGGGCTATTTTTGGATCAAAGGCACCAGAAGGTAGTGATAAGAAAGAAGCTGATGAAAAGGTTAGTGCCTCCATTCTGGCTATCAAAGAACGGGAGCAGTTTATCGCAAACGCAGCTTTTGATATAGTACAGTCGATTGTGGGAGGATTTAAAGATACAACGGCTACCTCCATCGAGCAGAAAATTGACGGAAAGCCGATTGCTCCGGGAATGACATTGTTTATTGGTGTAGAAAACAATGCCTACTCATCGTCGAAGTTCTTTTCCAGTGAAAAGATTGTGCAGACGATTTTTGTATTCAAGGTTTATTATTCGATCAAGGAAGGTCAGACACAGTCTGCATTGAGTGATTTGCAGGTATATGAGGACCAAAAGCAGGCATTCCGGCAAAAGATTGAGCAGCTTAATGAACAGGTTGACAAGTTGGATATTATGGATGACGATTATGAAGCTAAATTTCAGAAGCTTATGGATCGTGCAGAACTGCTGAACCAGCGAATGGATGTTATCACTGACAAGATCAAGAAGCTTTCGGCGGACAGGATCATGGAAGACCGGATTATCTGCAATCAGCTTGTGGAGAAGATGCGTGATTCCAGAATACTGATGAATGGCAGCAGCAATGCGGTTTATGAGGTCTCGGCGACAGAGTTCACCTATACAGGGGGTGAAGAGAATGCGAGAGCAAAGATCCAGCAGTGGATGCCTAAAGGGGTCTGGCTGAAATCATTGATCCGAACTGATTATGTAGGAAACCACTATAGAGCTACATTTGGATGCAATAACCCTATTACACGGGATATGGCGGATAGATGGGTAAATGCCGGGCTGGGAAAGGAACCGGGATTCTCTTTTGGTTAACAAATATATGGATAAAGTTTTGTTATAAAGTATCCCTGATAGTTTAGTGGAGGAAAGCCAGACGGAAACGGCCAGTATTCCTGGCTGACACTTATAAGACTTCTGAAAACTATTGCATGAAGGCGATATATATTATCTCGTAAACGGCGTTCATCTCCCCTTCCTCATCCGCATCACAACAATATATGGATGAGAAACAAAGAACTGGCTGTTCAGTGATTCTGTAGAAGGAGCCAATGCCAGTGCTGCAGTCTATACAATGGTTGAGATGGCCAGCTCGCAGAGCTTGCACACTGGAGTGAAGAACTTCAATCTATCAAAAATCGCATGTGAATTATAGTGAATTACTCCAACTCGCAAAGGGTTGGGGTAATTTTATATTTGACCGCATTATTATTTGGCGGTTACGATCAACATTTAGATATTTGATAGATATTGTGAAACAGTATTTAGATTCTTATTAGACATCTGAGGAGTTAATGAGACTTATACAACGATTAGATACCTTTATAGTATTTTTACCTATTTTCATTTTCCTTGGATTATTAATGCGATTTCCAAAAAGAAGCTTTTGAATGGAAAGACTGAGGAAAGTCAGAGATTGGATGATGTATCAATTTTTTCAGAAATCGGAGTGCCAGATAAAGTCAGTTCGCAGATTTATTTAGATGGAGTAAGATCCTGAGTATGCTCTATTGAGTTATCTGTTTTTGTCGAAGAAAAAATGCACATGGGATTATAAAATAAGGTTGTTAATTCGGAAAGATTTAATAGAAGAGTTTAAAAGTTTAGTAAATCTTCATGGTGCTTATTAAAAAAGGGAAAGCAGTAATTTATGAGAACTGGTTTCTGAAAATCCATACATTACTATTTTGCAAGAATAAATTTTTGGAGGAAAGCAGTGGCAGAAAGTCGAAATATTGAATATAAAGAGTCATGGAGAGATGAGTATTTAAAATGGATATGTGGTTTTGCAAATGCCAGAGGAGGATGCATTTATATTGGCATGAACGATGACGGAAAGGTTGTAGGAATTTCTTGTTCGTAAGACTGGATATCGTTGGGATGCGGTGCCGATAGATAATGTGGTTGTTTCTGATTTGGATATAGAGAGCTTTGATATTTTCCGTAAAGAAGCTGTTCGCACTGAGCGTATGACAAAGAGGGATATTGATTACAGATAGGGTTGTTGACTTGATGTATTTGAAATATTTGAAGGCAGCAATAACCTATGAGAAAGCTGTCAGTAATTTTGTCATTTCTGCGGACTTTCGGACTGATTACAGTGCTGCTGCTTACATTGCCGAACGCTTTGGGCGTGACGGGTGTATGGCTTGCAGTACCGATCGATCGCAGAGCTAATTACCGTGATTGCAGCACTGGCTTTTCTTTATCAGAACAGAGAAAAGTATCACTACACATAATACGCATAAAATGAAGATTTCCATACCATCCGGCGGTTTTGAAATAGCAATCAAGGGCGCCTGGAAGAGGAGACGTGACGGTGATTTTTTCACTGGAATAGGCCAGGTCTTTTATTTCATGACTGAATTGGTACCGTTGGTACCGATATTCCTGTTTATTCAATCAAAACAGTAGCTTTTTCCACAGAAGTCTGATACAATAGAAAAAGTATATCTAAATTCTTTGTGTAAGAGGATCATCTGTAGTTCTATTGATTCATTTTTACGTAAGTCTGAAGGTATAATTTCCAAATTTATGATAAAAAGAGATATTGCGGGCTAAGCTGCGATACGCGGGAGTGTGAACATGGCTAATTTAGATTCCAATACGATGCAGCATGAATTACATTTTCCCATGATGGAAAATGACGAGTATCAGAAAGCACAGAACCAGGAGATCAAACTCGGAAAGGAAGAGGGGCTGAACGTGTCTCTGTATGCCAATCCGGAGTTTAACTGGCTGCAGATGGAGCAGATCCGCATGGGACTTAAGGATAAAGTGGATGCTTCCATATATGCTGATCCGGCGAATAATTATGAGACGATGCGGCAGATCAGAATATCGCTCTATGCGGGCATTGACCTGATCCCTTACCTCAAGAGAGGATTTGCGGATGACGATCTGGAGGAGATCCGGATGGCTATTATGAACCGGCTGCCCATTGACAAATGGCTGCAGGACAACATGTGTGCGCCTCAGATTCATGAGATCCGGGTTGGACTGTGTGAGGATCTGGATGTATCGTCTTATGCCGATATCCAGTATAACTGGATGCAGATGCAGGAGATTCGTCTTGGCCTGGAGAAAAAGGTGGATGTGTCTATTTATGCCAAGTATCTGTTTAATCACGCGCAGATGAGAGAGATCCGCCTGGGATTGGAAGCGGGTCTGGACGTATCGGATTACTGCAGCCTGATCTATTCGGCAACGGATATGAAAGAAAAACGACAGGCCGTTGTCAACAGAAAACGGTTAGGCAGCGACAGTAAAGAACAGGGCGAAAGCAAAAACGGCAGGACAAGTAAGACAACACCGTTAGATCCCTACAGTAAGAAAGAATTTTCTATATTTATAGAAGAGAACGGCAATAAGGCGTATGCGCATATTCCGTGGGTGCCGGGCAACGTGGTCACCAAGGAAGATATCTATCATGACCTGGAGAGGCGCGGCATCGTATTCGGCATCAAACAGGAGGCCATCGACGATCTGATCGACCGCAAGCGTATGAACGAAAGAATCCTGATCGCGGAAGGCATTCCGGCTCATAAGGGGAAGGACGGCTGGTTTGAATGGTTTGTGCGGCTGGATCTTCCGCGTATCCCGGCGCCGCTGCCGGATGGCGGTGTTGACTATGTTAATATAGAAGCCTTCGAGATGGTGGATGAAGGAGAGCGAATTGCACTCTATCATCAAGCGGAAGAGGGAACTGCCGGAACGAATATATACGGGGAATCGATTCACGCCGAGGGCGGTGTGGAGATGAAACCGCTGCGGGGTGTAGGATTTACGCTGGAGCCGGACGGCGTCACGTATACTTCCAAGATGAACGGCAAGTTTGAATTTGTCGGCGGACGCATCAATATTTCCAACATGTTGATCGTGCGCGAGGATGTGACTGCCGTTACCGGCAAACTGGAAGTGGACGGATCTGTCTATGTGATCGGCAGCATCTACTCGGGCGGTTACATTAAGGCTACAGGAGACATCATCATCGAGCACAATGTGGAGACCGGAAGGCTGATCGCCGGCGGCAATGTCATGATCAAGAAGGGAAGCTGCTCCAAGAATGACTGCTTTATCGATGCCGGCGGCGAAGTGTCAGGAAGTTTCTTTGAGGCGGCGAATATCAATGCCGGCGGCAACGTGAAGGCCAACTATATCATGAACAGCAGCATCAATACGAGAGGCAGAGTGATCGTATCGGGCAGCAAAGGAGTGCTGCTTGGCGGCACGATCAGCGCGGTTAAGGGCGTGGATACCTTTAATCTTGGTAATCGGCTGCACATCAAGACGGTTCTGGATATCGGGCGGAACGGTGTCTATGCGAAAGAACAGGAAGAATATGAGGAGCAGAGGGAACAGCTGTTGATCGATCTGCAGTCTCTGGAGCAGGAGCGCAGTAAGATGGTGGTGATGGCCGCCAGTGGAGTGGAGGTGTCGGAGGAACTGCGGCGAAGGATCTACGGGGCAATCGACGTGAAGATGAAGGAACTGGCGGAGATGGATGGTGAGGCGTCCAAACTGGTCAATCAGACGGAGCAGACTACGAGAGAACCTGTCTGTGTCAGAGGAAGAGCGCATGAGGGCAGCCTGATTACCATTAACGGCATTAAGTATACGCTGAAAGGAGAGGTGCGCAGAGTCGTATTCAAACTTCGGGGTAAACAGGTCGTGATGGTAGCTCTGTAACGGTTTGGCGATAATCGTTTATCTAAGAGATTTATCTAAGAAAATGAAGAAAGAATGGTAGAGGCATGAAACGCGATACAATTTTAATCTTTGAAGACAATTCGATCGATCGGTCGATTCTGGTGGAGCTGTTCCAGTCGGAATATAAGATTCTGGAAGCCGAGAACGGCAAGGAAGGCCTGGATATTTTGAAGAACAATCTGTCCTCGATCGCCATTGTTCTGCTTGACAACATTATGCCTGTGATGGATGGCTTTGCGGTGCTGGAATATTTAAAAGAAAAAAATATTCTCAACAAGATACCGTTTATTATGATCACGGGTGAAAGCTCCTCCGAAATGGAGAGAAGAGGCTATGAATATGGAATCGTGAGTTATGTCAAGAAGCCGTATCAGCCGGAGGTTGTAAAACAGGTAGTTCAGAATGCGATCGGCTGGTTCAAGTACAAAATGCAGCTGGAATTGATGGTCAAGAAGCAGAATATCAATATGCAGAAGCAGAACAGTGTTCTGCGCCAGCAGACGAAGAAGCTGAATCACGTGAATGAGATTCTGATCGATTCCCTGAGTAACATCGTGGAATTTAGAAATATGGAGTCTAAGCAGCATATCAAGAGGATCAGGGAATATTCGCTCTGTCTGGGGAAAAGCGTAATGAAGCTTTATCCGGAATATGAGCTGACGCCGGAGAAGCTGGTGCAGATCGGCTGGGCTTCTTCCCTTCATGATATCGGGAAGATCGCGATACCGGACAGCATTATCCTGAAACCGGCCAAGCTGACGAAGGATGAGTTTGAGCTGATCAAGTCTCATACCACTAAGGGAGCGGAGATCATTCAGCACAGAGTACGCTTAAACGACAGGGCTATCTTTGATTACGCTTATGATATTGCCAGACACCATCATGAGAAATATGACGGCAACGGCTACCCGGACGGGCTCAAGGGGGATGAGATCAGCATAGCGGCGCAGATCGTTTCCCTGGTGGATGTGTATGATGCCCTGACGTCGAAACGGGTTTACAAGATCGCTTATGAATCGGATAAGGCATATCAGATGATCCTAAACGGGCACAGCGGCGTATTCTCACCCAAACTTCTGAAAGCGTTCACGGAAGTGAAGTCCAGGTTTGAGAGTCTGCTGGATATGTACCGGGATGAGGAATAATCACGGCAGTCCGGCCGCCGAATGGATCGTGGCGGCATGGTTTTCTTTGATCTTAGTTTAGTTTTGCGCAGGCAAAATACTCCGGCAGATGGAAATTGGGTTCCGGGGTTGGAATGGGAGCGAAGCTGGCGAAATGTGTCAGGCCTTCGCTCTCTTTTATTTTGTAGAAATTGCAGGTGAATATGCTGTCGTCCAGCAGCACGATGTCCGGATAGACGGCACGGATCAGAGCAAGGGGCAGGGTCAGTCGTATGCTCCAGCGATCTTCCAGGACGTTGGCCTGACAAAAAAGCCCCTGGCGGAGTTCTTCCGGAAAAGGCATACGGTCCTGACGGTTTCTGCCATAGCAGGCCAGCATGGCGCCGTTGGCGTTCATCTCGAAATTCAGATAACAGGGGGAATCCTCTTCCGGCGCGAAACAGAAGAAAGCCTCCATGGCGGAATCCAGATATACGGGATCACCGTCGTGAAGATAGGTGCGGCAGGGATCCGCTTCCTCACAGGTCATCTCCAGCAAGAAGCAGGTATCCGGCAGATAGCCCAGTCGCCCGCAGGTCACAGGACGATAATCTCCGCCCCAGTTAAAACAGTCTACGTAGAAAGCGGGGCAGCGGGAAATGTCATTGGTGGTTTCTATGGTGTGTACATTATAAGTAGTGGCTGTCATATTAGGTTCTCCTGATTTTCATTTTGTGGGGTATTCAAATTTGGGTACGGGTATAGGAAATTTGTATGGAAAATTTTATTAGCACGATTGTAGCAAAATGCCTAAAAAAATACAAGAATGATAAAGAAAACCGTCTTTATTGATAAAAAAAAGCGCCTATCGTGCTATTGCCGGAGGCAGAAAAGCTGTATATACTTAAGACAGAACAAAGATACAGGTGGTAAGTTAACAAAGGCCGGGCGGCGCCGCAGCTTGATACACTGATAGAGCCGGCGCCGGGCGGACGAAAATTATGAAAGAGGAGGAGTAAGTGGGTATGAAGAAACCGGTACTTATTATCATGGCAGCAGGAATGGGGAGTCGTTACGGCGGCTTGAAGCAGATCGACCCGGTAGATCAGGACGGGCATATCATCATGGATTTTTCTATCTATGATGCGGTGAAAGCAGGATTTGAGAAGGTTATTTTTATTATCAAGAAAGAGAATGAGCAGGATTTCAGAGAGACCATTGGCGACAGGATGGCACAGCGGATCGAGGTGGAGTATGTGTTCCAGGATATTGCCAATCTGCCGGACGGGTTTGATGTGCCGGAAGGAAGGGCGAAGCCTTGGGGGACGGCCCACGCGGTTCTCTCCTGCCTGTCTGTTGTGGACGGACCTTTTGCAGTCATTAATGCGGATGATTATTACGGACAGCAGGCTTTTCAGATGATCTATGATTATCTGGCATCCCACGAAGATAAGGACAAATACCAATATACGATGGTGGGATATCTGCTGGAGAATACACTGACAGAGAACGGCCATGTGGCCAGAGGTGTCTGTGAGACCAATGCCGAAGGCAAATTGACGGAGATTACGGAGCGGGTGCGCATCGAGAAGCGTGAGGACGGCCCTGCTTATACAGAGGATGACGGAGCAACCTGGACGCCTCTTGCAGGCGATACGGTGGTTTCCATGAACATGTGGGGCTTTACCAACAGTATGCTGCCGGAGATCCGGGACAGATTCGCGGCGTTCCTGTCGGAAAATCTGCCGAAGAATCCGCTTAAATGCGAATACTTCCTGCCTTTTGTGGTGGATGAGCTGATCAGAGAGGATAAGGCGGAGGTGACTGTCTTAAAGTCCAAAGACCGTTGGTACGGCGTAACTTACAGAGAAGATAAGCCGGTGGTGGTCAAGGCGATTCAGTCGCTGAAGGATCAGGGGCTGTATCCGCAGAAGCTGTGGGAGTAAGCATCACCATATATGACAGGGCGCTGCGGTAAGGGGTGTCAGACGGGCTGGTCTGACAGCGCCTTGATGGAGGAGGCATACTCGGACGGTGTCATGCCGGTGATCCGCTTGAACTGTCTGGAGAAATAGTGGATGGAGGAGAAGCCGAGGGCGTCGGCGATCTGGGTAAAATTGTAATGGTTTTCCCGGATCATCTGCTTGGCCAGATCCACTTTCATCCTGGAGAAATATTCGATGGCGCCGTAGCCGGTTCTGGTTCTGAACAATTTCTGGAGCTGAGAGCGGCCGATGGAATTGCTTCTGCAGAGCTGTTCGATGGTCAGCGTCTCGCAGATATGGGCCTCCATATATTCCTGCACCTGAGAGAAGAGTTCGCCGTCGGCTTTCTGTTTGATGGACTTTACGATGTTAGGGTTGAGGGGCTGGTCGGGTCTTACCATATAACGGCGGACCAGTTGAATGAGCAGCTGCTCCAGATAGAGTCGGATCAGCTGTTCCCCGGCAAAACGGGGGCTTTCGGAAAGTATGAGTTCTTCCTGATAGGGATCGTCCATGCGCCCGGTGAAGACGTATTTCGCTTCCTGGATGATCTGGGCCAGAAGGAGCCGTTCCGGCTCGCTGATCTGCAGTACCTTTTCCTCGAAAAAGGACATGACAGGGGAAGTGCAGGAGAAGGACATGACTACCAGATTGGGAGCAATCAGCCCGTTGGAATTGACGTCATGAAATTCATTCGGCTTGTGAAAGATGATATCCCCCTTTTTCAGGGTATGGAATTTCTCGCCGGCCAGCACATTCACTTCCCCTTTGTCAACACATAGAAATTCCCAGAAATCATGGGATTCTCCCGGAAAAGAAAAATCACACATATATTCAAAATAGTGAATGGAATAGATTTCGTGGATACTTAGAGTGTCCTGCAAATATACGCTTTTGTAACTCATGTTTCCGGCTCCTTTCGCAGAAAGAGAACTGATTGTGCAAATTTAGTGTCCTATTTGAAACCATTATATTACAAAAGTGCAAAGAAAGCAAAGGTGAAAATAGTTCTTTCGTCGTTCCTTTTGTCTAAAATACAGAGACATGAAAAATAGGAAGAGAAAAATTGTTCAATATACCATAAGCCTGTTTTGGATGATGTGTTGAAAATTACCTGCATAGAGAACGGATGGGATGAAAATTGTGTAAATTTCACAAAAACGATCCAATAGTGCAAAAAGCGAAATAGATAAGATAAAGACATTTTTCAAAAGGCTCTTTATAATGATAACAACAAATGGCGCAGGTCTACGGGACAAGGAGCCTGTATCCTGCATATTTTGAACTAATTTAGGAGGTAAGAAGTATGAAAAAGAAAATGTTAAGCGCACTTCTGTGTGTAGCCATGATCGCAGCGACACTGACAGGCTGCGGCGGTGGCAGTGATTCAACACCGGCATCGGACGGCACGGAAGCTCCCGCTGAGGAAGCGCCTGCTGAGGAAGCTCCCGCAGAAGAAGAGGCGCCTGCTGAGGATGCAGCAGAAGAAGAGGCACCGGCGGCTTCCGACGGCACACTGGTTTACTGGTCCATGTGGGACGCGGCAGAACCGCAGGCACAGGCGATCAAGCAGTCTATCGAAGCATTCACCGCAGAGACCGGTATTGCTGTAGACGTACAGTTTAAGGGACGTACAGGTATCCGTGAAGGTTTACAGCCGGCACTGGATGCAGGAACTAATATTGATCTGTTCGACGAGGATATTGACCGTGTGAACACAACATGGGGCAGCTATCTTCTGGATCTGGAAGAGCTGGCTAAGGCGAACGACTATGAGGCTACTGCAAATGCAGGTTTGATGGCTGCATGTCGTGAAGTTGCTGGCGGCACTTTGAAATCTATTCCTTATCAGCCCAACGTATTCGCTTATTTCTATAATGTAGCGATCTTTGAGGAGGCAGGTATTACCGCCGTTCCTACTACATGGGATGAGTTCCTGGATGTATGCCAGAAGATCAAGGATGCAGGTTATACTCCGATCACTAACGACAACGCCTACATCAGCAGCATGTTCGGATATCATATGAGCCGTCTGATCGGTGAGCCGGCTACGGAAGAAGTTGTTAAGAACGGTGACTGGGACAACGAAGCAGTGTTGAAGACGGCACAGGCATACGAAGAGCTGGCAAGCAAGGGCTATTTCTCTGAGACTATCGAGAGTAACCAGTGGCCGGCAGGACAGAATACTGAGCTGGCTATGGGTACGGCAGCAATGTACCTGAACGGTTCCTGGCTTCCGAACGAAGT
>CANRZW010000072.1 GCA_947644545.1 uncultured Lachnospiraceae bacterium | reverse complement strand
TGATTATACATCAAATCCTTGTGTATTAGGTGTCAACTAAAATGATACAACATCACGATAAATACCAGTGAAACACATGTATTGATCAGACTGTTCCGAAAAAACACGGACATATTTCCCTTGTTCCATGCGTCAATATAGTTCTGCAGATAGAATCCGTCATTCAAGGCATAGGCCGGTTTGGTCACGAACTCAGAAGCGGTCTTTAAGGAGGCCGTGATCATCCAGAACAACGGATAAATATCCACCATCACAATGGCCAGTATGATCAATGTTTTTGCGGCGCCTGTGATTTTCTTCTTCCTTTTCAACTGTTGATCTCTATCCATACTTACCTCCCTATGTTGTTATATCCTTATCCATTTTTCTGATAAAGAAAGATCCCGCCACACACAGCGCAAAGACGACGAGTGCGATCACACTGGCATACCCTACCTTGGAATATGTAAAGGCCGTGGTATACATATACAAAGACAACGACTTCGTCGCCCCGCTGGGTCCGCCGTTCGTCAGCGTAAGCGCCGACTCGAACATCTTGACCGTGCCCGTAAAGCTGAATACCAGGCACACCACCATGATCGGCCTGATCAGGGGCAGTAAAATATACCGCAGCAATTGAAATGCTCTGGCCCCGTCAATGCGTGCCGCCTCTATGATATCTGCCGAGACATCCAGCAGCGCCCCATAGAAGATAATCGCGTAGAAACCGATGGAAGTCCAGATATCCATGGCGCAGAGCGACCCGAAAGCCGTCCTGGCCTGTCCAAGCCAGGGCTGCACCAGATTCTCCAGACCGATTCCCGCCAGAATACTGTTCAACAGACCATAGTGCGGCTGTATCTCATAGATCTTCGTAAAAAGCTGTGCCACGGCAACAATCGGCAGCACGACCGGAAAAAATACGATCGTCCTCACAAACGATTTAAAGCGTTTCAACCAAAAATGAAACATAAGCGCCATGGTCAGCCCCAGTATGATCTGTCCTGCCATCACCACCAGAATATATTTGCAGTTAACAAACAACGATTTCATGAAATTCTTATCCGAAAACAATCTCAGGTAATTATTCAGGCCGCAAAAATTCCATTTGATGCCGGGTGACCCGTCATACAAGGTATAATAAAAGGACCAGACTACCGGAGCGATCAAAAAACAGGTATAAAGGATCAGCCCGGGTAACACATAGACTGCAATTGCTTTTTTATTTCCCAATACTTTATTCAATACTGTGACCTCCCATCCATAACACTCCTGCCGTAAAGAAAGGCGGTGCGGGATATCAGCTCCTGCACCGCCCGTGCACACGGCATAAGTTTTAGTTTGGTTTCGTTAACTCGTAAGTATCCTTCATCTGTTCACAGTACTCTTCCGCCGACATATCCCCGTTCATCAGAGACTGAACATTTTCCTGTACAACCGTAGACAATTCACTTGTCATAAGTGCCTCAAACCAATTACCGGTACCTGTTACCTTATTCATCTCGTCCGCGATCATCTTTGTATAACCGCCTACATCGTCAGGATATTCCTTTACAACATATCCTTTCAATGCTCCGAACTCATTCATGGAATAATCGCCTACGTGCGTCACAAAGTATTTCAGGAATCCCGCTACGGAATCATCATAGGATGCCTTACTCAGACAAAGGATCGTTCCACAGTTCATGGGATATTCCGTCGCAATCCCTTTGCCGCCCTCCACCGTTGGTACGGAGAAGAATCCGATACCGTCTTCTCCTGCCGGATTCGTATCGGCATTCAAAGTGGAAGTGTACCAGCTGCCGTTGTACAACATCGCCGCTTCTCCGTTCATCACCATGTCTGCGGCCGTATTCTGATCCACCGTCGTGGCCCCGACACCGAAATAACCGGCCTTATTCATGTCCTGGATCATCTTCGCTGCCTTTACGAATCCCTCGCTGTCATAAGCCAGCGTTCCCGCGGCTGCCTGCTCCATACAGTCGGCGCCCATCAGACGGATCGCATAAGCATGCAGTAATCTCGTTGCCGGCCAGGAATCACCTGCACCCGTAGCGATCGGCTGGATACCTGCCGCCAGAAGCTTATCACAATCCTCCAGCATCTCTTCCCAGGTAGTCGGCGCACCGTCAATCCCTGCCTGCTCGAACAGCGCTTTGTTATACCAGAATCCTTCAATATTCAATCCCAGCGGAAGATCATAGATACTGTCCGTACCTGTTAAATTAGCAAGATAAGTCTTCGCGCCTTCATCTAAGGAATCATAGACGCCAAGATCCGTCAGAGCCTGCGTCACATCCAGCACCAGATCCGCTTCAATCAACTCCAACAATGATGTTCCTGCGTCATATGCAAAGAAGTCCGGCAGATCGTCAGATGCCGCCAACGTCGTCACCTTGGTCTTTAAATTATCGGAATCAACATACTCGTATTCCCATGTAAAGTCAGGATTCTCTTCGGCCTGATACTGCTGCAGCATTGCCATGATAATACTGCCGTTTGCCGTTGAGTCCGCATCGTCTTCCGGCCACATGGACAGGATCTTTATCGTTCTCGTCTCTGTCGGAGCCGCAGACTCTCCGCCTGCTTCTTCCTGGTCTGTATCGGCTGCCTCTTCTGTTTCCGGCTCAGCCTCCGTCTCTGATGCCGCATCTGCCGCTGCGCTGCCACTCTCCTGCGCATTTCCTGCATCATTTCCGCCGCAGCCTGCAAGCAGGGACGCGGCCATAGCTGTTGATAAGATCATCGCTGCTATTTTCTTTTTCATACTGTCCTCCATTTCTGCGCTGTTTCCCGCGCATAACGTCAGTTGTTATTTGATTTCCGAAAATCTACTTATATTCTACAGTTAACCGTATGAAAAAGTAAGCGGCCATTTTTTTGTAATTTGTCAGAATTTTTTTGATTATCGGTTACATAATATTCTTTTCATAGAATGATTTTTCTTTATAAGGAATCTGTATGACAACTGTCGTCCCCTTCCCTGTTTCACTGCTGATCTCAACCCCATATGCATCGCCGTAGATCAGGCCGATCCGCTCTCTTACGTTGCGAATCCCGTATCCTGCCTCCAGGAACTGATCCTCTACCTCAAATCCCACTCCGTCATCGTAAATCCCGAAGATTAAGTCCTCCGCCCGCCTGCTGCCGGTGACATAGACGCAGCCGCCCTCCACCTTCGGCTCAAGCCCATGCAGAACGGCATTCTCCACAAAGGGCTGCAGGATAAAAGATATCATACAGGCATCATAGATTTCTTCTTCCACCTCAAATCTGACGCGGACACGCTCCCCGAAACGGTAGCCGATGATCTTCATATATTTTTCCACATAGGAAAGTTCTTCCTGTACCGTGGCATATCCTTTCCCACCCTTTAAGGAAAGTTTAAACAGGTCCGACAAGGTGAGTACCATCTGTCCGATGTCTTCCGTCTGATAGCGCAGAGCCAGTACATAGATCGAATCCAGCGTATTATACAGATAGTGCGGATTGATTTGTCCCTGCAGCAGCAGAAGCTGCGCCTTCCTCTGGCTCAATTCTGTCTGAACGATCTTTTTCTCCAGATAGACCTTTTCATCCAGCGTCTTCTTCAATGTCTGGCCGATCATACCGATCTCCGAGTGATCGAACTGTGTCGAGATCTGCGGACTTCCCTGATTGATCTCCTCCACCACGGCTTCCAGATTCTTAAGCGGCTTGTAAATACTGTTGGAGATAATGGCTGACATCAGTACTACCGCCAGTATGACAATAAGCAGAAGTATCGTGATATAATTTTTGATGTAAGCATCCTCTTCATACAGTTCATCATGCCTTACACCTGTCACGATCTTCCATCCGGTAATGTCATTCTCCTGTTCCAGAAACAGATATTGCTGTTCCTGTCCCTCCCTCTTCTGTACAAGATACGCCTGGTAATATTCCTCCGCTCCTTCCCCCGGCCCAAGTGAAATAACGCGGTTATCATCCGCGTCCACAAAGAAGATCACGTTTTTCAGATCCATTTCCCTGTAATACTTGTTCAGGAAATTCTTCCGTACCGTCAGCACCACAAACGCCACTTTCCGGTAAGCCTGTCTGCTGTCATTTACCTTTTTGATAACGGAGAAACATTCGTCGTTTTCTTCGTTCGGAACATCGCCGTTCCAGAAGAGTTCCTTACCCTTTGTATTTTCCGCCGCCTGATACCATTTACTCTTCGTATCGACATCCGTGCTGTAATATTTCAGGTAGGCGCTGTGTCCGCCGCCGCCCTTCTTATACATATAATATCTGTTGAAATTATCAAAAAGATACAATCCGTCAATCTCTGCTTCCTGCGCAAACATGGGCTGCACATTTGCCGTCAGGACCGCATTGCCATAGGAACCGTAATACTTACCGTCCGAATCCGCCGGTTTGCCCGTGAACTGGTCGAGCTGTTCGTTGTCCAGAACATAGCTGCGAAGGGAGTCAATCAGCCCGGACATATTCTTCTCCAGCATAATATTCAACGCCCGCAGATTGTCCTCCGCCATCTTGACATACTGCTGTTGTATATTTTTCCTGGAGATATTGTATACCGTGAATACGGTCAAAGTCACTGATACAAAGGAAACGCTGATAATCGCCGTGATCATCTGCCATTTCAATCTGTGCTTTCTCTTCATCCAGGCCTCCCTTCGTCTGTTTGCAGACATGCAGATTTATACCACAACTTACCGTTTCGGGCTGTCATGTCTGTTCTTCCCGTTTCCTGACCGTTCCCTTATATTCATTAGGCGTTATGCCGGTGCTTTTCTTAAAGACATCACAAAAATAGCGATAGTTGTGATACCCAACCATATCGCTTACTTCCGACACCAAATACCCTGCCGCCAAAAACTCCTTTGCCTTGCCTACGCGCAGCTCTGTCAGATAACGGACATAACTGATGCCCGTCTCTCCCTTAAAGAGAGCGCTCAGATACGCCGCATTCATGCCGGCCTCTTCCGCGATCTGATACAGACTGATATCCTTATGGTAATTTTCCTCCATATATTTCAGAATCTCCCTGATCGTCCCATGCACTACGCCCCGCTGTTTCATCCGCAGTTTTCTTATGATATCGTTGACGATACAGTCCGCATAATCATCCACTTCCTCTTTACTTTGCAGCATATGCAGATTTCGATAGGACGGATAATGATTGGACCCGCCGTTTTCGGATGCAATCTCGTTTGCATAGTCATAATAAGCCCCTGCCGCATAAGAAACGATCATATACATCTGACTCTTGTAGCTTTCCAGCGTAAAAAACTCCCTTTGCAGCTGTTCCTTAACCGCATGATAGCATTCCAGCGCATTCTCGCATTCTCCTTCCGTCAGATAATGAATCATTTCATCACACTGACCAAGCAGCTGCAGCTTGTCCTGTTTAGTCAGATCGCGTCGATGCTGCTTTTCCTGCGTAAGCGTAAGTACCGTTTCCAGTTTCTGTCTTGTGATCGGCTTATCAATATAACCGATCACACCGAGTCCGATCGCCTGTTGTGCGTAAACAAATTCCCGATAACCGCTGATCACTGCCGTCATCATCTCCGGATAGAGCTCCTTGCAGTTTTCAAGCAGCTCAAGGCCTGACATACCGGGCATTCTGATGTCCGTAAGCAGGAGATCGATCTCCATATCTCCGCCGCAAAGCCGGCTCCATGCTTCTGTGCCATTATTCGCCGTTCCTATGATCTCGCACTCCACGTTTACCGTGTCAATCAGAATGCGTATTCCTTCTATGACCAAAAGCTCATCGTCTGCAACAAATATCCTCAGCATGTTTATTCCTCCCCTTACCTCCTATCTTATCTCTTTTTTCTCATAAGCGCATCCTATAATTGCAGACTTTGCTATTATTTTTATTTAACTATATCTTTCGATGTACTAAGATTCTCTTCTCACCTTCCTCCTATACAGTCTCACAAATATGGCAGAGATCACCATGCATACCACAATAATCACCGCCGCATAGGATCCGAACCCCTCCCACTCCTTGTGATATACTCTCTTCACAAACGGCAGTGCCAGAACGATCAAAAGATACCAGAAGGCAGGGGTAAGCTGCCGGACGGCAGACATTGTCTTTGCCGGTGCAGATCTATTACCACTGCGGGATAAGAACAGCTTCCGGTAGATCCGAGATGCCAGCAGATAGAGCAGACACAGAAAGGTAAAATAGAGGATCGTCCCGATCAGCGTGTGAAGTCTGTCCGACGTCAGCCAGCCGCCCAGCAGATGTCTTTTCTCCAAAGCGCCCGGCAGATAAACAGAGACTACGATCCGAATGCCATTTACGAAGATCGTGGCCACATAGGAAAATATGACGCTGAACACAAACCACAGATATTCTTTCCCGATCTTTCCCGCCGTACCCCGCATTTCTTCCTGCCGCTCCCCAAACGGCAGAAATGAAAAGACCAGCATCAAAAAGGTAATCGCCATAAACCGGCTCCCGGAACAGGAGGGCGCAATCAGGAATTGATGGAAGTAATTGACATAGCCCTGATGCGGCAGATATTCAAAATAAATCCCGCCCAGAATGTGCGCCCACCATGCGGTGGGCGCCAGGATAAAGCGCAAGGCATCACTGTCGTTTGTCCTGCAGAAACGGTTCATGATAAAGAGGACCATGCCCGCCAGCAGAAAGATTGGTAATTTGGTTTCTTTCACAGCTCTTTTCATGATTGCCTTCATAGTTTCTTTCACGGTTCCTTGCATAATATCCCTCACTTACTTCTCACTTTCATCTTACCTGCCTGCTCGATTCCGGCTCTGTCCCTTTTTCTGATCCATGCGGCAAGCACAATCCCGCCGGCAAGCATCCCTGCAAATACAGGTATTCCTGGTTCTGAGCCTTTGCGGTATCCTATCGCCAGCTCGGATACCGCAAGCGGAAGCGGAAGCGGCTGATCCACATCGGCGCCGTCACCGTCAGGGTTACGAACAATATCCAATACCGCGATAAAAGATGTATACGGTGTGATCATATGGTGATCCAGTCCGATCTGCGTCACTTCCTTCCGGGCTGCAGAGTCCTCATCGCTCCTGCCGTAATCCGTCAGCCTCTCCACCCTTTTTCTGGCCCAGAGATGCCCCACCGCATCATTCTGTCCGCTCACTGCCTCCGCTACATCAATGCTCTGTGCATACTCTCCTTCACCTGTCATACCGGTAATCTGCACTGTTCCCGACGGCTCGCCCTTCCATTTGCCAAGCAGTACGATCGGTTTCTGTGCATAGAGCGTAGGCAGAACTGCGGGCTCCACATCATAGGTCTCAAACCCGTCAAAGGATACTTTGATATCCGTCAGGACAGGGGATTGTATGTAGGTACGGAACCGTTCCGCCGTCTCGGCCGCCTCGTCTTCATCCGTGACGACAAAAGGTTCTCCCTGTCCGATTGAAGCAATGCCATCGATCAGATAACGGTTCACGGAGGACCCGATCCCGAAGGAGAAGAAGTCCGCCCTGTTCAGATTCGCATTTACCAGTTCAAAGATTTCCGGCTCCCCGGATATGTAACCATCGGTGATAACGACAATATTGCGCGAGGTATCACCGGCCGCCGGAATGTGCAATGCATCCTGCAGCGCCGGGGTAAGTTCCGTGCCGCCTGCTCCCCTCTGTTCCCTGATCATCCGCAGCGCTTTCTCAACATTATCCTTAGTGGCCGGAACGGAGCGGTCGGACATCTGACTGGAATCTCCGGAAAACAACAGCAGGTTAAAGGTGTCCGTCTCCCGCAGCCCGGATACCAGATCCGTAATCAGCTTCTTTGCCGTATCTAACGGGAAACCGGACATGGAACCGGATACGTCCAGCACAAAAATATATTCCCTGGCGGGAATTTCCTTCGTCTCATACCGCTCCGGCGGCTGAATCATCAACATGAAGAAATTCTCCTTTTCCCCCTGATCCGTAATCATGCCCGTGCTGATCTGATCGCCGGTCAGCTTATAATCCAGAATAAAATCACGATTGCCCGCGTAATCCGCAGAATCTGCCAAACTCACATGCGCCCGTGTATTCTTCTCCCAGTCGATATTGATGTCGTGGGAGCTGCTTGATATCGCGGAAACAGGCATCCCGGCGGAGACCGTCACATCAATATGATACGCGTCATCCGGCACGACACCTTCGGCCAGATAAGGCGCTCCCGCCCACTCGTCCCGGTTTCCCGTATCGTCCTTCACAGGACTCACATAACGGGGACCGACCACGGTCGGATAGACGAATTCATAGGTTCCCTCAACAGGCATCAGCAGTTCCGTATAATGTAGCTCGATCTTCGCCTCATCCCCCGGCATGATATTGGCAACATCCATGGTGAACACATTAGGCCGTTCCTCAGACAACATGGAAGCGCTTTTCCCCTCGCTTTTGGCTGTCTCAAACTCTTCTTTGGCTTCTTCCTTCTCCTTGATCGTGGCCGTTACAGTCTGATTGCCGATCCGCATCTGCATTCCATGGATCGTCACTTTGGTGGAAGCCGGAAACATGTAGCTGGCGTTGATCGGCTTCGTCCCCTGATTCGCATAGGTCTGTGCTACATAAATGTCAGCGATCATACCTTCAATCGTGACTCTCACATCCGTATTCTTCAACGGAAAGCAGTCCACCCCCTCTTCCTCACTCTCCACATAGAAATAAGGTGACTGGGTTCTGTCCCCGCTTTCCTCTTCCGGCTCCTGCGCGTGCACTGCCGGCAGCCGGCACAGGAGCATAATCAGTGCGGTCAATAAACATAATACTCTTCTTTCTTTTTTCATATTGCACATCCTTTCCTGACATCTTTTGCATGTAACCTGTTTCTTACCGCAACCCGTATCACTCAAAACACAAGCCCGGTTTTCTTTTCCAATATCCTGTCATGCCACTATCCTACGCCGGACAGGCATCAAATCTGTATCCAATCTGCATCAAAATAGCATAATCTTTGCATCAAAACGGCATACTTTTTGCATCAGATCTGCATCATGACACATCTCCCTATCTTCTCACTATGTCACTTCTCTTTAAAAAAGTTTCATCGAAACACAATCTTAACGGCTGCTTCCCTGTCGCTGAACGGATGAATATGATATATTGAAAGGGAAAAGACTAAAAGCTTCCTGTTTTGCTCAAAATGAAAAAAGGATGCTCTACAATAAAGAAGGATGGAATGGAGGTAAATATGAAGGATTATATGAGGAAAACGAAGATCGTTTGTACCCTGGGACCCGCAACAGACAATGAGGAAGTATTGCGGCAGATGATACAGGCCGGAATGAACGTGGCGCGGTGCAATTTTTCCCACGCAACTTATGAGGAACATAAGAAAAGGATGGATACCGTCAAGAGACTGCGCAAAGAAGCCGGGCAGCCGGTGGCCATCCTGTTAGATACCAAAGGCCCGGAAGTGCGCATCAGGAATTTCAAGGACGGCAGCATAGTCCTGGAAGAAGGGCAGCTCTTTACCCTCACTGCGGATGAAGTCGAGGGTACGAAAGATAAGGTGAGCGTGACGTACAACCGTCTCTATGAAGATCTGGAAGTCGGAATGCGTGTACTGATCGACGACGGACTGATCGAGATGCAGGTTGAACAGGTTGACCGCACGAATATCGTCTGCCGCGTGTTAAACGGCGGGACAGTCTCTAACCACAAGGGCGTCAACGTGCCGGATGTAGATCTGTCCATGCCCTATATCAGCGAAAAGGACAGAGAAGACATCCTGTTCGGCATCAGCCAGGATGTAGATTTCATCGCAGCTTCTTTTGTCCAGAAGAAAGAGGATATCCTGCAGCTGCGCAGGCTGCTTGAAAAAAACGGCGGGTCCGACATCAAAATCATCGCCAAGATCGAGAATGCACAGGGCGTCACCAATATCGACGACATCATTGAAGTGTCCGACGGCATTATGGTGGCCCGCGGAGACATGGGCGTGGAGATTCCCTACGAGGAAGTGCCCATCATCCAGAAAGAAATCATCAAGAAAGTATACCGTACCGGCAAGCAGGTGATCACGGCTACCCAGATGCTCGAATCCATGATTAAGAATCCCCGTCCCACCAGGGCGGAAACCACGGATATCGCTAACGCCGTATACGATGGCACAAGCGCCATCATGCTTTCAGGTGAAACGGCTGCGGGCGCCTATCCGGTGGAAGCCGTGAAGACCATGGTACGGATCGCGGAGCGCACGGAACAGGATGTGGATTACCGCAAGCGTTTCTATCAGAATGCCCGCGAAGCGAACACGGACATCACCAACGCCATCTGCCACGCCTCCTGTACCACCGCTTTGGATTTGAACGCCAAAGCCATCGTGACAGTCACCAAATCCGGCACCTCGGCCAGGATGCTCTCCAAATACCGCCCCGAGAGCAACATCATCAGCTGCGCCACTACAGAGAAGGTATGCCGCCAGCTATCCCTGACCTGGGGCGTAACGCCCATTGTCATCAAAGAAGAAAAAGAGATCTTCAACCTCTTTGACAAGGCTATTCAGGCAGCCGTGAAGATGAAACTGCTGCAGGCCGGCGACCTGACCGTTATCACCTCCGGTGTGCCCATCGGCGTATCCGGCACGACAAATATGATGAAAGTACAGATCATATAACATCATAGAACCAGACTCACCACCGGGATCGTCACCAGTCCCATCAATGTGGTCAATATGATTCCCTGTGAGATCGTGTCCGTATCAAGCCGCAGCTGCTTCGACAGCATCAACGGCAGATTTCCGGCCGGAACCGCAAGCATCAGCGCTGTAGTATGCAGCAGCAGCTGATTTTGCAGAAAAGGCCGCAACAGCAAAACACAGCCAATGGGCAGCAGGATCTGGCGCAGCAGCACAAACCCATACAGTTTCGGATGACTGAAAATATCCCGGAACGCCATCTGTGCCACGGAAACACCAAGCACCAGCATGGAAAATAATGTAGTCGTCTGCCCAATATAATTCAATGTCGAGGAGAGGATGACCGGCGCCGGAAGATCAGCCAGATAGATGATAATCGTTACCGTCGCCGAGATCGTCCCGGCATTGATCAGCTTCTTCCAGTGAGGTTCCGCCGGCCGGCCTGCAAGTTCAGACCCGGGCGCATCCTTGTCAGCGCCTGGAACGCGGCCGTCCGCAGCATCTCCTCGTCCGGCCGCCTGCTTTCTGGCTGCCCGCTGCAGAAGCGAAATGCCGTAAGTATAGAACAGGAAATTAAAAAGCAGGTTATAAATCGATACGAAGATCAGACACTCCGTGCCCAGCACGGCCGAAGCAAGCGGTATTCCGATAAAGCCTACATTGCCGAAAACAGTAAGCATCTGATAGGCATAATGATACCGATCCGGTACACGCAAAATACGGGGGATCAGAAAGCTGATCAGAATCAGCCCTGCATAGATGGCCGTATCCATCACAAGCGCCATACCCAGTTCCTGCAGGGACATACGCGGCCCTTCCTGCAGAGCACTGCAGATCAGCAGGGCCGGATTCGTCAGATTCACGATCAGCCCTGACATCTGTCTGGTCGTCATTTCCGACAGCATTTCTTTCTTATATAGAAACATACCGATTCCGATTAATATAAAAATGATGATCATCTGCTGTATGACCACTGTAATACTCATGAAATTTTTCCCGTCCCCTCTGTTATACTTTTTCTATTGTAATACAGCAGATCTTCCTTATTTCATGACCCTGTCTTTGCCGCGGCCGTGCTGCGGCTAAGCTGCATTTTATATAAGATATACCGCACGTTCTCCAATACCGTGATTCCGTTATCCTCGAACCCCAGCTTCCGGCACAAGGCGGCTGATTTCTCATTATGCTCCATGACAAGCGCCTGAATCTGTTTAAATCCAATCTCTTTCCACGCATACTGCAGGATCGCACTGCATACTTCATACGCGTATCCCTGACGCTGCCATGGCACGCCGATCACAAAGCCAAGTTCCGGCACATCAAATTCCTCCCGCCAGCTGATGCCGGCTCTCCCGATCACCTGCCCGTCCTGTCTGGACAGTATGCTCCATATACCATAGCCATAGAAACCATACATCCGCCTGCGGTAATCCCTGATATAAGCGATCTCCTCATCCCGATCCTCATACAGATCTTCCATATACTGCGTGATGGCCGGCTCCCCGTAAATACCATACAGGCTGTCCACGTCCTCCACGATCGTTTCCCGCACGATACAACGCTCCGTCTTGAAAATCTCCCATGGAATTCCCGCAAGGCGGCGGTATGCCATGTCGACTACTTCATAGTCCACCTCTTCCAGACGCTCTATCATATACTCTGCACCGTTAAAGACATCTTCCTGATTCCATTGATGCCTGTACGGAAGAATATATTTCCCATACCGCTGCCAGATCCTGTACTGCATGGAAGAATCCGTAATATACAGCGTATCCGGCTCCTCCTGATCTGCCGCACAGATACTGCCATGCTTCTTCAACAGACAATCTTCATCGCACGAAACAACACCATTCCGATCCATATGCGCCTCTTCCCCCAGGCAGACAGCATATGCTACCTCGATCCCATGCTGCTTTAAATCCTGGATCAGGCTGCACAACGATAACTGTAATCGATTTCCCGTCCCATCTCTCAATGCAAAAACCACTTTCCTCAGCATAACCCACCCCACTCATCTTACGTGACAGTCTGCTCTCCTTTCCTGTCACATCCAACCGGCCATTCATGATCGCATCGTGATGGCATTTCCACGTCTTATTCTTTACAGCCTTTTCCATCCTGCGGCGCACCATAGGTCAGCGGGTCGCATGAGAATCATGCTCTTTGCATAATTT
>CANRZW010000071.1 GCA_947644545.1 uncultured Lachnospiraceae bacterium | reverse complement strand
TTTTTATTTCATTTAAATGCATACGAGCAGGCTGAAAAATGGGGAAACTCAAAATCGGAACTAATTTCCGGTTCCGTTCGTAACTATTCAGCCTGCGGCTTCATATGTTACGGTCACGGCCTTTGCAATAAATGCAAAGACCTGGGCTGAACTGTCACTTTCGTTCTTTCTGTCTTTACTGCCTCATTCCTTTCTAGTATAATATACAGGAACCATAATGTCCCACGTAAAAGCATACAACAGAGGTAACAGAATGAAACCTATACGACTCCCCATACATACTGCCATTCGGACGCATCTGCCTCCACATTCCCTGCGGTTTCGTATTTTTCTGCTGTTGATGCTGCTGATCTTCTTTTTCAGCACGCTTGTCGCCTACAACAATTTTTCCGCATTCTCCTTGCTGCGCAAAAACGTTTACCGCAACACAGAGGACACCCTGATCTTATATCAGGAGCATCTGGATAATACCCTGGAGCGAACGGAAACCTGGCTGTACACGCTGGCTCTTAACAATACGACCCTTTTCACCCTGAAAAACACCCCTTACAACACCACCACCTGGTTTGGTGCGCTGCATCAGCTGCAGACGGATTTCAGAAATGCCATGAACATCTATACGACCAACGGTTTCTTCTGTTATCTGCCGTCCAGCGACCAGCTGGTCACCACCAGCAATCAGAAAGATACCCTGCCCTTCCGTAAGGCCGTCCTGGATTCCATCGCGCAGGAGGATTCGGACCTTTTCTCCTGGATGCTCTTTCAGACAGGCGACTCTTATTACCTGCTGCGCATCCTCTACATCGACAACGCCTATGTGGGTGCCTGGGTCAGTCTGGATACGCTGCTGGATTCCCTGACCGGGAAAGAAGATCATTCCCGGCTTGTCTTTTCCGATGCAAACGGCCGCCTGTATCGCAGCGGCCAGCCGATCCAAACCATCACGCCCCCGCGGCAGCAGAAAGAATCGCCCTATGCCCATGAGTGGATCGATGGTGAGAAAATATTTGCCGTATCCCGTAAGCCGGACAGCGGCGACTTCTATCTCACGCTCCTGGTTCCTTACGCCGACATAGCCAGCGCCAGCACTTCCCTGTACACGGCTCTGCTGATCGTCGCTTTCAGTTTCCTGATCATCTGGGGACTGCTGTTTCATATGCTCAACCGTTGGATCTTAAAACCGGTGGCGGATCTGATCGCCGGCATCGGCCATCTGCGTGCCGGAGACCTGGATACCCGCATCATAGAAGGCGGCCAGCTGGACGAATTTCAGAACATGACGACCGCCTTCAACGACATGGTCTCGGAGATCAAGGATCTTAAGATCGACGTATATGAACGGAAACTGCAGGGACAGAAGCTGGAAGCACAGTTCCTGAAACAACAGATCACGCCTCACTTTCTGATCAACTGCCTGAATACGGCTTACCAGCTCACGGAGACTGATCATCCCGAGCTTGCCAGAAAGATGCTGCGGGATCTGAGCCGTCATCTCCGTTATACACTCTCCTCCGGTCAGACGGTTACCCTGGATGAAGAACTGGAAGTGGTGCGCAATTACATCGAGTTGTCCGGAATCCGTTATCCGGGCTGTCTTACCCTGTTCCTGAACTGTCCGGACGGACTGCTGCAGGCCAGCACGATTCCGCTGCTGATCCTGAACTTTATAGAAAACACCATTAAATACGAGATCGTTATGGGACGGCTCCTGGAGATCCATATCGAGATCTGCCAGTATCAGAAGGAAGACAGGCGGCGGCTCGGCATCAGAATCTGGGATTCGGGCAGCGGATTTTCAGAGAAAGTACTGTCAGAACTGCAAAATATAGAAAACTATCTGGCACTGGAGGATTACCATATCGGTATCACAAATGTGGTCCTGCGGGCACGGCATGCCTTTGATGATCCCGTGTTCACATTCTCCAACCGTCCGGACGCCGGGGCGCAGATCGATATCGATCTGCCGTTCGTTCCCTTCCGGAAAATGGTCCCGCACCTGAATGCATAAAACTTCCACGAAAGGAGTTTATGAATGAATCTGCTTATTGTAGATGACGAATACTACAGTGTCGAAAGCATTCGACGCAAGCTGGAGACAAACCGTCCGGAGATCGACCGGATCTTCTGCGCCTACAATATCAATCAGGCGCTGGACTGCTTTGCCCAAAACGAAATCGACATTATGATCTGTGATATCGAAATGCCCGGCGGCAACGGCCTGGAACTGCTGAATTCTATCCGCAGCCGTAATCTGGAAACCATATGCATTTTTCTCACGGCCTATGCACGGTTTGAATACATATCAAACGCCATGAAGCTCTCCAGCAGTGACTATCTGCTCAAACCCGTGGAGGATGAGCAGCTTTATGCCGCTCTGGACAAGGCCCAGGTACAGCTTCACAAGCGCAAAAAGGATCAGCTCAATACGCTCTATGCCAGCTACTGGAAGGAAAGCGAACTGGCCCTGATGGAACAATTCTGGCTGGATCTTTTTACCCATGCCGTCTCTGCCCGGGCAGAAGATATTCTTCTGGAGTTAAAATACCGCAAACTGGATGCCGGACAAGCCTCCGGCTCCTTCTTCCTGCTGATCATCCAGGCCGACTTTACCAGCCTGTTCCAGACGGACCGAAGCCTGTATGAATTTGCCCTCAAGAATATCGTGCGGGAATACTTCTATGCCAGGCAGGAACTGCCGGCCACGGTACGAATCACGGAACAGTTCTTTGCCCTGCCCCTTCCCGCCGCCGGAAGAACTCATGAAAAGATCACGGACCTGTGCCGCCAGGCCCTGCAATATTTCGTCCCGCACTTCCCCGTGCCCTTTAATTTCTTTCTCTCCGGCGAAGCGCTGTCCATGTCCCGCCTTGCCGTACGGTGTGAGGAAATGCTGCAAGCCGCCCACAGAAACGTGGCGCACGAGAATCATATCTTTGACCTTTCCGGCAGCCCTGCCATGGGTGAGGATATTATAAGACCGGCTCTCCCCGTCGAGCGCTGGAGTAACTTCCTGCATACGGGCGACGTGGAATCGCTGCGCACGGAAAGTTCTGCCTGGCTCAGTCAGCTCCGGCATTCCGGCGAGGCTACCAGAGAGTCCCTGACTGCCTTCTATTACGACTTTCTGCGGATACTGCTGGGCAGCATCGATCAGGATCAGGAGGGAGCCTTTTTGGCCCTGCACGATCAACTGGCCAGACAATCCGCCGACCAGGCCTGCTCTTCCATCCGGCTCCTGCAGGAACTGGTCACAGACATGCTCACCGTCTATGCGAAATGTTCAGAACAGGCCCGCCTGCAGGATAATGCCGTGAGCACCGTGAAATCCTACATAAGAAATCACCTCTATGAAGAATTAAACCGGGACTCTCTGGCTGCCATGGTCTATCTGAATCCGGACTACCTCTCCCATCTCTTTAAGCGGGAAACCGGATTTTCCCTGACTAACTACATTATCGAGACCAGAATCCAGGAATCTAAACGTCTGCTGTCCAGAAGAGACATGAGCATTCAGGATATCGCCATCACCTGCGGTTTCCAGAATATCTCCTATTTCTCCCGACAGTTCAAACGAGCCACCGGCATGACCCCGCGCGAATTCCGCAAATCAGGCCCTCCCAGATAGCCGCACGCACGTCACGAAAGCCTTTTTTCTATTTCCATACAGACAAAATCGGTTCATCCCCATTGACGGATGAACCGATCGAATACTATTATCCCTTAACACCACCCAGCGTGATTCCCTTGACAAAGTTCTTCTGAATGAAGGGGTAGACGATGATAATTGGCAGGATACCCATGGCCGCCATCGCCATACGCACCGTGGCGGACGGAATCTGCGCCAGACCCTCTCCGGCATTGCCGATATTGGAGGCATTCGTTGTCAATGCCTGTATATTCTGCATCAGACGGTTCAACAGGTTCTGGATGCTGAACAGATCCGTTCTTTTAACCAGGTAAATATAACCATTATTCCAGTCATTCCAATAGGCGATCCCCGAAAACATCGCAATTGTCGTTATGATCGGCTTGGATAACGGAACAGCAATCTTCCACATCGTAGTCAGCTCGCTGGCCCCGTCTATGTAGGCCGCCTCCAGGATCTCCTCCGGCACACCCGTTGCGAAATAGCTCTTCATGAGCAGGACATTAAAAGCGCTCATGAGCAGCGACGGGATCAGCAGTCCAAAGAACGTATCCTTAATATGGAACACCGTCGTATAGTTGATGTAGGTGGGCACCAGCCCGCCGTTAAACAACATGGTGAAGAACACCAGAAATGTGATCACCTGTCGTCCGGGCAGTCCTCTCTTGGACAGTCCATAGGCAAGACACATCGTGATCAGTACGCTGCAGGTCGTTCCGATGATCGTCAGTATGATGGAAATACCGTATGCTCTCAGGATCGTGGCACTGTTAGACGTAAACACCCACTCATAAGCGTAAGCGCTCCACTTTGCCGGCAAGAAGGAATAACCGTCCTGGATCAGCGTTGCATTATCCGTCAGAGAGGAAATAAACATCAGTATGATCGGAATAAGCGCCATAAATGACAGCAGCAGCATTACAATATGCCCTATACAATTAAAAATCTTATCTTCACGCGTCTTCATAATCCCCTCCTATATCAATGCACTGTCTTTGTCGACCCGTCTCACTACCAGATTTGCCACCAGCACAAGGACGAATCCGACGATAGACTGATAAACGCCAGCTGCCGCCGACATGGAGATATTACCCATCTGGAGCAGTCCTCTGTACACATAGGTATCGATGGTATTCGTGGTGGAATACAGGGCGCCCTGGTTCATCGGTACCTGATAGAACAGACCGAAGTCCGAATAGAAGATACGTCCGATGGCCATCAGCGTCAGCATTATAATCGTCGGCTTAAGTAGAGGCAGTGTGATATATTTGATCTGCTGCCATTTGGTGGCCCCGTCGATCTGCGCCGATTCGTAGAAAGCCCGGTCAAATCCCATCAGGGTAGCAAGGTAGACGATACAGTTATACCCTACCGATTTCCATGCGCTTACAAAGATCAGGATAAACGGCCAGTATTTTGCTTCCGAATACCAGCTCACCGCCTCCTTGCCAAACAACTTCAATATACTGTTATTGACAAAACCGTTTTCCACACTGAAAAACGCAAATACGAGATACCCGATGATAACCGACGAGATCAGATTCGGCAGCAGGATCGCGCTCTGGTAGAATTTCTTGATCCTTCCCGTAAGTTCGCTCAGGATGATGGCCACCGTGATCGCCATCACCGTATTGACCACGATAAAGGCCAGATTATATCCAATCGTATTTCTGGTGATCACCCATGCATCATCGGTGGTAAACAAATACGTGAAATTCTGGAAACCGACCCATGGACTCTTATAAATGCCCATCCCCGCATTGTACTTCTTAAACGCTACCGTAAGACCGGGAAGCGGCATATAGTTATTGATAAACAGATAAATCAGACCGGGAAGCATTAACAGATAGATCGGTATGAAACGCTTAAATCTTTTCAGCGTCATCTTTTTCGCTCCCCCGCCTGCCTCAGACGCTGTCTTCGCTCTTGACATATCCCCAAATCTCCTTTCCACATTATGACAGATATTCCAATCCACCGTAACAGTTCCTGTCCCTTTCCTGTTACGTTCCATCCGCTCTCAGCGTATGGAAAGGCCGGGGCGGGAAACAAAAGTGGTCCCCTGTTTTCCTGCCCCGGCTTCCTGAGACGTCAGCCTCCCTGACCGGTTATTTCGTCGCCGCCCACGCGTCGAGCTGCGCCTGCTTCTCATCGATGATCTTCTGCAAGCCTGCAGACATCATCTTCTCATTCATCTCCGCAATGCCTGTCTCCGGATCTACAAATCCATACTCTACGCTGGCCTGATACTCATTGTATACGTTCTGCACTGCCGTCACTTCGTTGGCCACGTTAGTCGTGTCGAATGTAAAGCCGCTGGCTGCCGATACGACTGCGGAATCATTGAATTCCTTCATCTCATCCCACAGCGTCGGAGAATTTCCTACCCAGATGTGGGTCAGGAACTGGTTCGGCATCAGCCATCCCATGGAGTGGTTCCAACCGGAAGTAGAAGCGTCAACGCCGTCTGCAAAATCAGCCAGTCCGTCGTCACCGATCTTATAGTGCTCGCCTTCGATTCCCCATGCCAGAACATTTGCCAGATCCGCGTTGGTATACAGTTCATTCAGATATTTCATGGACGCTTCCGGATTGGCTGCCGTAATCGGAATAGCCCAGGGGAAGCTTGCTACTGATGTAGAGGATACATAGTTATCCATGGTCTGGAAGATCGTCATCTCACGGCCGCAAAGATTCGTCTCCTGCGCCTTGATGCCCGGTTTGCCGCCTGTAGTGTAACTCATTAACGTACCTGCCTTCACAAGTTCCGTTGCTGCCGTCGTATCGGTTGCCGCATCCTGGCTGATATATCCCTTCTGGTTATAATCGTAAATACGATTACAATAATCCATATAGAAATCACTGGTAAACAGGTTCTCTACCTTCAATTCCTTACCGTTGTCCAACAGAACGCCGAACACACTGCCGCCCAGGGAATCCACATTGGAGAACTGGGACATGGCGCCCGTACTCGGACGATACACTTCCTTATCCGGATATTTCTCATGCAGCTGCGCATAGACATCATTCAATTCGTCCACCGTGATGCGGATGATCTCGGAGTCGCCGCTTAAGTCATAACCGATCCCTTCCAGATACTCCGTCGCAACCGCCACACATCCGCGCCCCTGCGCCATATCTCTGTTGTTCGGCAGCCCGTACAATACACCGCCTACACGGCAGGCATCAATATTTGCCTGACCCATCACGTCCACAATCCCTGCACCATATGTGGAAAGCAGATCGTTCTCTTCCAGATTGCTCAAATATCCCTGCTGTACCGCATTTGCATACGCAAATCCCAGCGTAGAGACGATATCGATCTGCTCACCGCCGGACAGCGCCAGCGTCATACTCTGGTTAAAAGAACCAAAATCCGAAACCTGCAGCTCGATCTCAATGCCCAGTTTATCTCTGGTAATCTCATTCATGGCTTCCTGCACCTTCTCCGTATCCGTAGGCGCTCCTGTCCATGTCGGGAAAGCCACGATCAACTTCGTGATTTCACCGGATGCGCTGCCATCATCCGCTGCCGCGCTGTCCCCACCGGACTGCTGAGCACCGCCGTCTCCGCCGGACTGTGCTGCGTCTCCACCGCCTCCGCCACAGGCACATAAGGAAAGCGCCATCACGGAAGCCATCAACATTGCTACGATCTTCTTTTTCATACTCCATTTCCTCCAGTTCTAATATTCTTACGCTGTAAACGATAAAGCTGCGGCCGCAACTCTCTTACGTGTTCTTATTATAGCTTAGCCCTTCTAACCAAAAAACAACTATCCTGCGTCAAAATGACACAATCCTGTCTTTTATCCTCCTCCATATTGTGCAACTTTACAGCCGGAAAATCCTTTTTTTCTTTTTTCTTTTTTAGTACAATAGTAAAAACGCACTATAATAACAGCAATGGAGGGAATCATGAAGAAAAAATTTCTGGTAATGTCATTGGCTTCCGCTGTGGCGCTTTCCTTATGCGCCTGCGGCAAGGGAAAAAGTAAAGAAGATATGGCCGCGCCGTCCGACGGCGACGAAAATGCCGGTCAAACTGCCACAGATGATGTGGCCCCTAAGGACACCGTATCCTCCGGGGACAACGAAGAAACGAAAGAAGAGGCAGCCGAAGTGAGCACGCACACGGAACCAGGCAGGCACTTTACTACCATCACCGAAGTGCTCGATTTCGGGCCGCATATCAATAAGATCATTCTGGACACAGGCTGTGAGCTGGCCGGTGCAGCGCTGTCCCCTTCTCAGTTTGAAGTGGAAGTCACCCGCACTTCCACGCAGGGCGAGGATTTCGAATGGCCCCAGTTCATGGGCGCCAAACCCGAGGATTCTCTGCACGGTATCCGCACCATCACCAACCTGTATCTTTCCGATGCGGACGGCAATCCCGCACAATCCGGTACTTATGTGACTCTGGAAATGTACTGCCACCCCATGCAGGGACTTGGTTCTACCATCTGTTTCGACGGGCAATATAACGTATCCGTCAACGTGAACTGTGTCATCACCCAGAAAGAGCCGCTCCGGACGGACGCCGGTGTTCTGGAAGGCATGGTCTTTGACCAGAATGACGGAAACCGGACGCTTTATGCCGACCTGCTCAAAACAGGCTCCTTCGATCATCCCGACACCCCGCTTTCCTATGTTTATTATGAACCGGAAACGACTGCAAATCAGAAGCATCCGCTGATCATCTGGCTGCACGGTGCAGGAGAAGGCGGCGCGGAACCCATTATCGCTGCCACCGGCAACAAGGTAGTCAACCTGATCTCCCCTGACATACAGCAGTATTTCGGCGGCGCGTTCCTGCTGGCTCCCCAGTCGCCTACCTACTGGATGGATGACGGCAGCGGCCAAATCTCCCTCTCCGGCGACTCTATTTACGTAGATGCACTGGACAAACTGATCACGGACTTTGTGGAAACCCATCCGGCTGTCGATCAGGACCGGATCTATATCGGCGGCTGTTCCAACGGCGGCTTTATGACCATGAAGATGATTCTGCATACGCCTGACCGCTTCGCTGCCGCCTTCCCGGTGTGTGAAGCATTACCGGATGCCGTGATCTCTGACGAGGATATTCAGAGCATCGTCCATCTGCCGATCTGGTTCACCCACGCCAAAACAGACACCACCGTAAGACCGGATCAATTCGTCATTCCCACGTATGAGCGTCTTGTCGAGGCTGGCAACGCCAACGTGCACTTCACCTTCTGGGACAAGGTACTCGATTCCACCGGTCTGTACAAGACGAAGGACGGCGCTCCCTTTGAATACATAGGCCACTGGTCCTGGATCCCCATGCTGAACAATGAGTGTACGCTGGATTATGACGGATCCCCTGTGACCATCGACGGTAATCCCGTCACGATCCTGGAATGGATGGCTGCACAGAAGAAGGTATAAAAGTAAGGCATAAAAGTAAGGCATTAGAGTAGGGTATTAGAGTAGGGTATTAGAGTAGGGCAAATAAAGCTCCTTAGTTTTCATAGACGAACAAATAATAGTCAAGCATGGATGGATGTCCTGACTTGACTATTATTTATTGAAAAGATTTGGTTTCGGATTTCATCCTCCCCACAGGAATTATTGGCTGTCGGAAGCCATTGCGCGGAAGCATCTGGCTTTCCAGACGGAATACGCCAAACATACCGCCTTTTCCTTTGGATACCATATAAACCTGTCCCGGATTGCACATTCCATCCGTTATCAACTTATCGCTGATAAAGCCGTAATCATCAGTAAAGTGTTCCGGTCGGAACTTTTTCTTCTTTGTTACGGGCAAAAGAACCGGATGCTCTTTATTTCTTCACAGGTGCCTTCACCCTCTGTAAATTGCTCCATCTTTATATCCTCCTACGGTACTTAACTAAAGAAATCAAACACATCCACCGCAAAAGCGATGTCAATCTGGAATGGTTCACGCTGCGGCATCTACAATCCCTGTTCGTCTGCAATGACCAGATAATAAGTAGCAGTATTGCTGTATTTCAAAGATTTCAGATTAAACTGGCAACGGAAAGTACGCTCTGCACCATTATCACTTGTCTTATCTGCAGTAATTTTCTAAACATCACTAATCTGCATCATGATAGATGTAAACTACATCCATTCCTTTCACCAATGCACTTCGTTCTGCCCGCGTCATGGCAATAATGTCATTATATTTCAATGCTACACTCGCCGGATTTTCTGATTTCAGAACCTTATCACGATAGCCGCTTGCCGTAGACTGCCCATCTGCCAGCACCGTCAAAATATCGTTCCGAAGTTCTACCGTCAGTTCCTTATGTGGAAGCAGTGCTGCCATACCAAACTTTGTGATAGAAGGGAAGATACTCTGCATACTGCTGAGAGAAACCTTACTCTGTGTTTCTCTGCGAAGCTGATCTGCCATCATTGCCGCCACTTCATAACGCATAGCATCCGAAATAATTACAAATACCTTGCTATCTGAAGTCTTGATGCGAGAACAATAAAATTCTTACCAACCAGATCGTCAACCGACAGTTTTTCAAACCGCTGATTGTTGCCATAACAGCCATATGCAGCTGTGCCGGAGTTGCCGGAACTTTATTCTGGGTGCTGATTTTCAAACGACGGTCTTTCGCATTGAAATAGGCACGATAATTTTCACCTGCTTTCTCATGGCCGGATTCGATGCAAGTCCCATCTCATCCATCCAAATAGAAATCAAATCTGCCCGGAACTCCTCGCTGTAAAGCTCTATATCTAAAAGCCAGTTATCATCCGGGCGGTTGTACACCAGCGGACTGTAAACCGCCGGTTCAAGTCCTGTATTACTTTGTCGGTATCCATCCTCTACCTTCCTTTCCTTTTTCTTTTTAACTATCCTCACCCAGTTCTTCATCTTCCTTTTTTTGTAAATAGTAAAATCTCTTTTGAATTTCAATTTCTTCTCGAAGCTGTTCCTCAGATGGAAGACAAGTTTGGTACTTTGATGCGAAAAGCTGTTCATGTCCGTGAAGGACGGAATATTTCGCAATGTCCTCATCCGTATCAGAGCATAAAACAATCCCTAATGTAGGATTGTCTCCCTCATTTCGTTTCATTTCATCATACATACGGATATACATATAAAGAAAGGTTCAGTCTGTGCCTCTCTTTATTTTTGAATTATAGTTCTCACATTCTGATTCTAATTTAGGAAAATTCAGACAGCGGTTTCTACCTGAAAATGGTTCACTGGAAATGTACTTTTTATACAAGACATTTGCTTTATTATAGATTACTTCACTATTGATCCGACACCATTCTAATTCCTGAACACACAATCCTTTATAATATTTGATGTTTTCCCTGTCTCTTTTAAAAATAGTTGTATCAACAAGCTGTAATTGTTCTTCTTCAATTGGTATCATTAGATTAAAATTCAGGACACCTAAAAACTTCCCATTTATTTCAATCTTTGAAAAATCCATAGAGTTCTTCATTTTTTTATGCTTTTCTTTTGGTGATGAAAGTGGTATACAATATTTATGAATACCACAAATAATAACAATTCCAACAAAAACCCTGTTATCTTTTCCTGTCTGTGGTGAAACTGAAAGTACTTTATCATCTATATTATGTAAATTACGGATATATTTCATATCCACCTTGTATAAGTTAAAATCTGTCTGCATATTTCTCCTCGAAAAAAATGGCTATGCGTTTCCACATAGCCATTTGTGTAGTAACTCCATTAGAGTTGCTAACGCTTTTAGCAGTCCACTTTGCGGTAGGACTCACCACTAATAATATAATACCATATTTCTGAAACTAGTCAATCTTTTTTGCGTAAATACATAAAATCCTCTTCTTTGTATTTTTATTTTAATTCATCTTTAATAGCATCGGCAGTATAATTTTCCCCTGCAATGATAATTGCCAAGTTATCAGCACAGCCTGAAAATACAGCTTCACCTATTTCAATATTTCCATTCCCGATATTAACTGTCTCCAATCTTTTACAATATTGAAATACTCGGTCATCAATTTTAATCTCGTTATCTGACTTTGCATTTTCGCATATTGTAGCACTTTTTAAACCCTCGCAGCTATAGTGGTAAATCCTCCATCAAGGCCCATGATGTGCCGGTTCCTTCCACATAATATCCATTTTCCACACTGTATGCGGCGATTTTGTCTGGAGTGTACGATTCATCTTTAGCTTTTGTGTATTCTACTTTTCTGGCGGTAGAAATATTCAAAAAGAAAGTTTATAATTTTGTAAAAGTACAGGAAATATCATTCCTGAAATGTCGTCTTTATAAGTGAAAGCTTTCAAGAACATAATTCTTGCGGAGGGGGATTGAAATGGAGGACTTACAAATCATTAGCTTATATTTTAAGCGTGATGAAGCTGCAATTTCAGAAACAGCAACGAAATATGGAGCCTTTTGCCACAGGATTGCATTGAACATACTGTCAATAAGTACCGACGCTGACGAATGTGTTAATGATACATATTTGCGGGCTTGGAACTCAATACCACCACAGAAGCCCGACAAACTTGGCGCATGGCTTGCGTCATTACCGCAAAATGACCGTATTCTTTTCATGTGTCGTTATTGGAATGGTGAAACAGTAAATACACTTGCACAAGAAAGCGGTATGTCCCCGGCAAATATGGCGAAGAAAATGTACCGACTTAGGCAAAATCTAAAATCCAAACTTGAAAAGGAGGGCTATTCCCTATGAAAGAAAAGGAAATCTCAAAGCTGTATAACAGCATTACGAATGTCGATAATCAGTTTATTGAGGAAGCTCAAACAAAGACGAAGAAAAAGAATGGTTGGCTCAAATGGGCTGCTATGGCGGCTTGCTTATGCGTAGCTTTGGTAGCCGGAGTGCTTTTCAAAATTTCTGTTCCAGACGTTATCATTGCGCCGGGCTTTTTGACAATCACAGCGTATGCCGCTTCATCAGATGAAGAAATAACCATGCAGGAAGGTATAGAGTTGCCAACAGATTATAAGTGGAGCCTTGCTATGAGCAGCCGACCAGGACTTCCATTAAAACTATCCGTTACGGAATACGACGATTTAAGTTTTGAAGTATCAGTTGATGGCGGGACATTGCTTCTTTGGGAGGGCAACAAAATAACATATTTAGGCTCATCGTTCAACTCTGGAAATGATACTACTGTATATTGGACTAACCTATCTCGAACAGGCGAGAGCGATTTTGAACGGTATATGGGAACTACGGCATATATCAATATCGTAATTCACGAAGGAGATAACATTGTTGGATATGCTGTTGTTGAAATATACACAAATGACCTTGAAAATGAACCTGCACAGACTTACTCTGCCAAGTTGCTCAAGTCAGTATCTTTCCCAAAAGCTAATGGGGAATATCAAAAGATAACCGCTGAATATGTAGCAACGGAAATGGAACAAATCAAAAGCGAAACACAAGCTGGACAAAGGTAAAACAACTACAATTTATCGAGCAACACCTTAAAATCCAAGTGCAATTTTATAAGGGCAGCCGACGTTAATTCGACTGTCCTTTTTCTATACCGCAGATAGAAAGGAGCAACAATGACAAGAAAAAAAACACTGCAGACCATTGAAGAATAAGCTCCTTGCTGTCTTTTGTTATTGAAGCGAAGCCATATGATGCATAATCTCGTCATAACAATCACCCTGATTACCATTCCTGACACATGGCCGGCCTATTCTTCCTTCATCCAAGAAATATATTTTCTTACAGTAACTTGCAATATGAGGATCATGTGTCACTAATACAACTGCCTTATCCATGCC
>CANRZW010000070.1 GCA_947644545.1 uncultured Lachnospiraceae bacterium | reverse complement strand
GTGAAGTATCGATTTTTCAAAGTGCGAATCACATTTTTAATGTGGGAAGTTTGAGAACTTAATCAATAAAACATCTCCGAATATTATTCCCAGTGATTTTTAGTGGTACATTAAGTAAAAATTTTATCACTGCTTTACTTTTTCCAAAACTTCCTCTATACGCTTCATCGCGGCATATTCCTGATAAGACACTAATTGTTCCTCATAAATTGAATCATAATATGCCCGGAGAAGATTCGGAATATGCTTGACATCCCATCTCCGTGGAATTGTGACAGGATTAACCAGTATATTATCCAATTCCTTTAATGCCTTATTAAATCTGCGAAATTCGTTTTCCCGAAGCTTGGATTTAGCTTTTGCAATCCCGTGGGACTCATTAACTGACTCTAACACCTCGATCATCCTCTCTTCTTTACTACTTCTAAAATGATAAGATTCCACTATATCCCTTGCTATATCCAATGTAAAATAATTCCCTTTACGGAGTATCTTATAAATACTTTTGCGAATAATAGGTTCATAAATATTTGCTGACAATACTACATCTATTGGTATAACAGGATTATGTACCCCCATATGCATTCTCATATACATTTCATCTGGTGAAAGCCCTTCATCAGATTCATAATATTTTGATTCCAAATTTCTATTTTTTACCAAAGCATATAGTTTCAAATATTTGCATTCCACTTCAAGCCGTATGACATTTCGTGATGATTCCCTTTTTGAATAATTGGGATGCTTCTTCCCTTGTTTCGCATATTTCCAATAAAAATTTATAACAGAAGATTTGCTTTCCAGATAGAAGCTGTTCTTATCAGAAACCATTCTACGTTGTTTACTATCATAGCATTCTTTTCGCTCCTCATAATGCCTGGGAATATTCCCCCGCTTTATCAATTTCATCATTTGCTCTGGCGTACACGGAATCCCCAGTTCTTTTAGGTCAATATTTAAACACGGATCTACACGGTTCAAGGAGCATGACCCAAACTTTAGAAATATTTTAGAAATCTTTTCTGTCTCCCTGTTATAAATTTCTTCAACTTCTTTCAGATCATCATCTTTTGCTGCTCTGATGTAATTATTCTCAATCAGGGCTTCTTGATTTATAACCGCCAGCACTCCCCTTGTAACATAATTATTCTTTGCTTTGCTGGATAGCATTAGCCAATGTATTCCTTTTTCCTTATCATCTTTATAGGTATACTGCCATCCTATTTGTATCTTGTCTTTATTTTGGACTGGACTTCTCTTCAATTTTTTAGTTCTCTGCATGTATCCAATAAAATCATTTTCTAAAACCTGGTATTCTTCCTCATCAGTTTTTTGAAAGAAAGCAAATGTGTGATAGCCCATAGATGTATTTTCCATTTCTTGTTCTCCTTAATACCGTATTAAATAATTACAAATATAGTGCTTAGATATATTATATTAAATCAAGTTTTAAATATATAAATTATGTTGTCTATCCTGATGGATACGTAGTATAACATATATTTTGATTTACCAATTTTGCGAAATAATTATAAATGTATATAGTAAAATCACTATTTCAAAATAACACTATAATATATCTTTTCAAATATAATAAGTCATATCACTCACAGTATTATTACTAACATCATGTCATTATATATACAAAAGTTTATCTTTAAATACTACATAATGTATAGAGTTAAAGGTTTCCTTACACATCCATATTTGATTTATAAATAAAAATTTATACTCTTTTATAGTTGAAACACATTATACAAATATTAAATTCGTGATCCAATATTAATACTGATAATATTGATAGCAGACTTTTAAGAAAATATAAATGTCAATAACATAATTTAACACACAATAGTATTATATAACATTCTGATATATTAATTTCCTGCATCAATATATAGACTTATTATCAAAAAATATTATAAAATAACATGATTGACACTTGTATTAAGACTCATAATACATTCACATCCTTATTTCAATAAACTGATTAACCACTACATATCCATAATAATAATAAAAAAACACTTCTTCATATGACAGTAAATGGAATTTAATTCTGGATATAAGTAACATGATCTAAATAATTATTAATACTTTTATCCGATTTTCATACAATAATAAAAAAATATCAACATAGCATTTACATCCAAATATGTAAAAAAAGTCTCAGTAATTTATACCAAGACTATTACTATAACACATATTAATGCTTCTTCATATTTAGTTCAAATATAATTCTTATTTGAAGTTTACTCTTACTTATAACTAAAAATTTATGGTATATTATCCTAAAATATGTTAGATATAAATTTCATTGATAATTTTTACTTCATTTTGCTCAATATTTTTCCTAATCCTACGATAACTCATTGTTTGCATCAATCTGTACTAAAAATATTTCTCTTTGGGTTACTAATTTTTACCTCCGATTTCATATAAATTCATCTTCTACATCATTTATATCACTAAACCTTACTAAATTAATACATATAAATTATTCTGTTTTGAACTTTTAATATCTACATAATTTGCAAAAAAATAATACATCTCCCTGTATAATACTTTTTTCATTATATTAATATATCCCTGTATACCTTGATATTATCAACTTTATATATGGAAATCCTTATACCAATTACTTCTGGCCATGCATATATCAAATTCGAAAGGATATATCGTACAACAAAAATAAAAAATTAACTCAAAAAAGTTACATATCTATTATCAGATATAACGGATATGCAACTTTTATTTCTTTATTCCGTCATGAAATACATAATCTGCAACACATTACTTACAGCTATAATCATAATTGCAACAGCTTTTTTAACCGCACACGCATTCATGCTAAGGGCGCATAACCTCTTCCATCTCCATCCGAACCCTGATCCCATCCTCCATCCCGAAGCGGTACGCTACTGCTCCATAAGCCGCTCCACATTGATTATATGCAGTAATGACCCTGTCTACAGCTTTTCTCTGTTCAGATGTAAGGTTTAGACCGTCCATTATGTCGGAAGCTCTCTGTTCCTCCGCCATTGCCTCCTGATAATATTTATCTTTTTTTAAAATCTCATCTAAATCTGTCATTGTCCTGTGAGCCGCTATGATCTCCAATAGTCCATTTTCTTTCATACTGCCATCTCTCCTGTTTGTACTCTTTCATCAATAACTGTAGTTCTGATTCTTTATAACGTATTCCTTCTATAAATAATAGTATCCCAATAACGTATGAGAAATAAGAAAAAGCAGGAAACCTCTGTTCAGATTTCCCACCTTTACATCAGATACGAATTATAAAATTACTCATACGAGTTGTAATTCATCTGCCAGTTTTTCAACTTCCTCAATGGTAAGTCCAGAGCCAGCAGCAATATCATCATTAGCCAGTTTTTGCATTTGTAACAGTCTTCTAGCCGTCTCGATTTTCTCATTATGTGCTGCCCTTTGTGTTGCTTCATAAACTTCACTCTCAACATAAGAACGCATGATCTCTTCTTCGTCATACAATACCATCATAATTGATACTACCTCACTTTCCCTGTTACTGAGATATTCCCTTAACACATCCCTGTCTTTACAGATTCGGATCGCCTCCATGACCGCTTTCCGTGTCCTTCCTTGCTTCTTCATCTGTTCATTACATATCTTTGTAAACAGAACATACTGGTTGATGATATCCCCTTCTTTTCCATCATATCATTTTTACTCTTACATCAATCCCACATTCTTTTCCATCAAAGAATTCCTGTGACAATGAGATCTCTGACGGCCTTGTTTTTCTCTCTCCCGTATAGAGCACATAGATCTCCGGTATTGGCATCTGCACTTTCTTACTCTTATACAGATTCTGTTTGGTACGTTCAAAATAGTCATGCCATGTCTGCACCAGATACATCAGCGCACGTACTATGATATTCACTGTCCATACGGATGACTGTGCCTCTACGAAGATCATCAGCCTGTCTTCCACAACAAATCCAAGGTCGTTGTATATGTTATCTGTCAGCACGTTCTTGATCGTGACATCCGTCAGGTCATCTTCTGTAACATCATCTTCCGGATGCAGTGACTTATACAGCTGCAGCAGATATTTTTTATTCTGGAACAGATCTGTAAAAACACTGTCTTTGATCGTCCGCTTCATCACCTCTTTCTGCTCTGTTCTCTCACTGTTTATCGTATCCATATTTATTTTATCCATTCCTCTCACCTTTTTTTGCAAACACATCATTCCGAAAACTTCTTTATGTGTTTATGATATCACAGTTTTGTTGGCTTTACAATGAAATTACTCCCCATATAAAACTGCACCATATGTCCTGCCAGAAACAGGCTTGTTAGAAAGATGGACTATGCAGGCCCATCTTTTCTAACGGATAACCATATCCATATAAGCTGTCCCTGATCTGACATACTGACTGTTAATTCCATCATCAAACCTCATACTGCCGTCTCTTCAATCTCCTCGATCTCCTCAATCTCATCCTTTTCTCTATTATAACGGTACAGATTGAAAGAGAGGATCTCTTCCGGATCTACCTGTGTCGTATTGACTGCCCTTACCATCCCCCTGTAGGAATCATACTCCCGTCCATCAGACAGCAGCAGCGTCTCATGTACCGAACTGGGTATGATCAGCAGGTCAGAATGCAGTTTATCCGCCAGATCTTTTATCTTCTCAGAGTAGAGCATTGCCGATGCGCCGAAGATCTTTTCCTTATTGGTCAATACATACAGCGGTATACTGCACTCTTCCATCCGGAGGCCCGGCATCCTATCCAACAGCTTCTGTATGGGCACTAAAAGTTCCGGCATCTTCTGTTTCATATTCCGCTGGGCTGTATGGTATATTTCCTCCGCTGTCTTTCCCCACATATCCAGATGGCTGCTGTGGATCGGGATGGATGCCCTGCCAAACGCTTTTCCCTGCATCGCATAGTAAAAGACAACAGCCAGGTCATGCCATCTGAAATACGGCATACTTTTAAGCAGCTCCCTGTTTTTTTCATAGTTGATGACCTTATGGAAGATCCTGTCTTCCACCTGAGAAAAATCCCCGAAAAAATCCATATCCAGTTTTATATTGTGGCTGTGCTGTTCATATAATGCTGTGATCTCCTCTACGATCTCTTCCACATCAGCGCCGTCCTGATACTGTTGGTAAGGCTCTTCCAGATAGATCGTGGGAGACATACTGTCCTTTTTCTCCATGATCACTATCCCTGTCCGTGTGATATCATTATTTTTGAGAACTTTTGTCGCTGTAACTGTATAGCCTTCTCCCATTTTCTGCTGTACCAGTCCTGTGATCCTGTCCGTAAACTCATTAAATTCCATCATTTCCTCTCTTCTCCTTCCTATGCCGCTTCACTGCTCTTTGTCTTAGAAAGAGCCGCCATCACTTTCTTATAAAGGTCCTCTCCCATATTCCCCGGTTCCTGTATCTTATATCTCTTTTGTACTGTCTCTATGGTCACTCCTGTTCTGTCAAGTTCTGACTGTAAGGATGTCATCTGTTCTGCAGTAAGGGTTCCCTTCTGCTTTTCTTTCTTCTGTTTTCCCGGAGCGGATACGCCTCTTTCACCTGTATTACTTCCGGGAGCATCTTTGGACTTCATTGCATAAACAGCCTCTCCTTTGCCGTTCACGACTACCAGCGCAGAGATCTCCTTACTATCGTTATACTCAATGGAACTTACAGAAAAACGTTCATAACAGTAATACTTCTTTTCCTGATTCCGGTTTCCTGTATCTTTACTCTGTATATCCGCTTTCCCTGCCGGTATCCAGATAAAAGGCGCAGTATAGAGTTCCCTGCCGATCCCCCAGTTGAAACAGGCACGCTTAAAACTGTCGGAAGCCTGCCCTTTTTCTTTCTCCGAACAGCTCATCGTCCCCACATCCTGCTTTGCGATCCATTCTCCGGAGTCCTTATCCAATATCTCCACTGTGCAGTAGAGATTGCCATCTATGCACTGGTGGCTGCGTTTCCATCCAAATATCCCAAATGTCTCATCAAGGATCTTCTGATCCACCCTTGCATCTTTATAGAGTAAAAGACTTAAGCCCTTCTCATTAATCATGGCGATCCTGCATTCGATCTCATCTGCCTTAAGCAGCCTGATCCGGTTCTGTTCCATCGTCACCCTCCTTTTTTGCACCGGGATTTATCTTTCCCGGCATCACTTCCAGCTCCCCGCACGCATACTCTTTCAGTTCCACATAAAAGCTGTCTTCCCTGTCCAGCCATTCCTGATAAAGATGATCCAGTATGCCAGAGTTAAGCGCAAGAAGCCCCCTTATCATGCCGCACTGTAAATTCTCTGTATGTGCCAGCAGTATCTCATACAGGTTCACATAGATCTCTATCCTGTAAGAATCCATAAAGATATCCTCTTTTTCCTTTTGGAACATAGAATCTTTGAAGAGCAGCAGCTCCATATGGAGCCGCTGTAATAATAATTCTCTTAATCCTTTTTCATCCATAGACTGATCTCCTATGCTGCTTTCACTTCAAACCGTCTGGAATGGGAGACTTTACCGTAATCGGCATAAAGCTCAGGCCGCTCTTCCCGGATGCGCTTCGTATCAAGTTTTGTGGAGTCGATGTTCTTCCATGTGACGCGGAAGCTGTCACTGCTCGCCAGTTCATTATCCTGCATGAAGAGTTTCACTTCCTGTTCGATCTGCTTCTGTTCCTCCTGCAGTTCGGAGATAAAACCAAGGATCTCCTCGCGCCGCCTTAACTTTTCATCGAATCCGACCAGTTCGATGGCGCTGGCTTTCTTTGCGGTATGGAAATACTGTTCCAGCACTTCATCACAGGCCCTGCTCCCATCCGGCGGCGGGATAATGCCCGGCACTACATGGTCGTTCCAGAAATCTTCTTCTATAGATATGAGCCGTCCAATCAGGTCATTATCCCATTCCAGTCTGCGGTAGGTAAATTCCCTTCCTAAGATGACCGCCGCGATATACCATACACGCTTTCCGGTTACCGCCATATAGTGATAGCACTGCATCACATAATGGAGCGGAATATTTCCGTCCGCCCATTTGTCCGCATTGTAGGCACTGGCTGTCTTGCATTCCAGCCCCGCATCCTCGCCAACTACAAGACGGTCAACATCTGCGATCATAAAAGGATGCTCCTTACTCCGGTACATGAAGTTGGACTTCCTGACCTTCAACCCGGTGGCCTCTGTAAATCTCTGCGCCACGTAGTCTTCCAGATCATGGCCGATACGGATCGCTTCGCTGTCCTGTTCTTCCACAGATTCACTTGTCTTATCCCGGAATACCTTCATGGCACTGCTGTAAGGGTTCACGCCGCAGATCGCCCCTGCATCGGAACCTCCGATCCCTGCTTTTCTTAATCGGAGCCATTCCGCATTGTTGACTCCTGCTAATGCTATTTTTTCAAACATGTTGTTTGTTCCTCCTCTGTTTTTCTTTTCTAACATGCTGTAAAGATCATCTCCGGCAGCAATGGTTCCGAGAATGCCGGATATTTTACACTGCTGCTGTTTCTTATAAAATAAAGAAGAAGGACTGCCGTAACATAACGTCCAGCCGCCCTCGCTTCTTCCCGTGATATACTGTTTTCCCTTAGACAACAAAAGGTTCCATATTTCTTCCTGTTTATGCCGCCTTCACAAGCTGGTAAGCCCTGTCGATCATCGGATTGCCGTCGATGGTACGGGCAAACAGGTTTTCATTATAGTTTGCTGTCCTTCTCAAAGGGCTGCTGTGTGTGGCAAAGTCCGATACTGCATTGATAAAACGGTATGCATTATTTCCCACCTTCTGCAGATCAGGAGCATCATAATACCGCTGTTCCATATCTCTGCGGAGTTTGATCATATTTCTGCTCTGCACAGGTGTAGGGTCCTGCTCCATTGGTAAGAGCATCTCTATATACTCTTTTACCTGTGCATCTGTAACCTTCTGTCTGCGCAGCTGTTCAATCTCAGTCTCAAGGCATCCCATATATTCTTCTGCCATAAAGAGAGTATCCTTCGCCTCTTGTATCCTGTTTTGTATGCTGCCCGTATGGATCATGGAAAAACTTCTCTTTGCTGTATCCAGTGCAAGATTCAATGTGTTGTTGCACACCACCCTTACAGGGGTGACGGCCACTTTTACAGCGCCGGAACCGTCGTGTGTGTTTGAGAACACCAGATAGGGGCTGATCCTCTCCCCGGCGATGATATATTCCCTTGGAAGTCTTGCAAGAATCCATACCTTCTTTCCTTCCTGCAATGAACCTGCAGTCTCATACCGTACGCCTCTCCCCAGCAATTCATCCGTAAAGCTGAATGCCTCTGCGTTCTGCACCACCTTATAGCGGTCAGACACCACACCCAGTATCTTCCTGTCAGAGCTGCGGATGTTTGCCTTATATCCTCTCACCAGTTCATGACCCTCTGTATAAACCGGTTCCTGCACAACGTTCCAGTCAAGTCCTGCAAGCCGTAATGCGTCTGACGATGTCGGTGCCTTCATAACGATTGTTCCTAATCCATGCCATGGTTTCTCCCTCACAGAGAACATAGTTTCTACATTTGCTGCCATCTGTAACATCTCCTTTTCTTTAAATTTTTTCTCATCAAACAGATCGATCGGGATACAAAAAGGAGCCTCCCTGTGGAAAGCTCCCATCTGTATCCTTCGCTCTGTCCTTTTTCAGTCTTTTCCTGATCTTTTCCATGATGCCTGATGTTTTCCTATTACAAAGTGCTGCATTGTAAGAGGGTTATGCATCTGCAGTCTTTAATTTTCCTATGCTGCCGATGAATCTGACAATAGACATGGTCACAGAAATGACCGCTGCTGCGATCTTTAAGATGTTCTCAAATAATTTCAGTCTGCCCATATATTCCTCCTTTCCTCCTGCCTGTCTGTATGGCGCTATTGGAAGAATATATCAGTATGGATTGTGCATATACGATACAGGTATTCATTCATGGAATTATTTTTATTGGTCCAGGTATAGATACTATTCCTTCATGATCTCCCATGCCACTATCATAGCATTAAGATTCTTTGATCCGATTAACTTCTCTCAGCATGGATATACAGTCCATAAGTTCCTGCTTTTCAGAAACATAATCCATGACAATACCCATCTCTTTATTGTTCAGATCTCCCCTGTTTTTAAAGCTATATAAAATTAAAAAGATTTGAGAGACGAGAAAATTAATATATTCTTTCTTATTTTCGTATTCGCTTTCATCATAATAACTGATAATAAAGTCTATCTCCTCTTCTGCACAATGAATGTTATCCTCATCAGCCCTATTGATGTATCCCTTTAAAAGATCTATATCTGCTATATCCCCTGCTTTATACCAGGCCTTTTTTTCTTCCAGCAATGACTCTGGCGTCTGGACATATACTGTACCATGAACAAGATTGTACTTCGGCTTTGTACAGCAGCCAGTTTCCCAACCTTTGAATACATTGATACATCCGTAAAATCTCATATACCAATGATCCTTTTGGTTTTTGTATAACTTCGGAGCCAGAAAAAGATCACTGCACATCCTATCGAAGTATTCTTCTTTCATTACAATATCGATAATGTTTGTTTCTTCTTTTATGCTGTTAAGTACCATGGCAGAATTGTTAACAACACCATATGCTGATCTCAAAATATAAGCCTCATCCATCAGGTCATTAAATAGTTCCAGTTTATCCAAAATTTCATTTTTCCTCATGTTTTTCTCCTCTTCTTATACATTAACTATTAACGGTTACGACATATAAAGAATTAGATTTTCTCTTTTCATCTCAACAGTTCTTCTGCAGATTTGCCATTCACTCATAGTTTCCCAAGGGCGTATGAACATTCAGCATTTCTATGATCGCTCTATTATAAAAACTGGATACCATACGGATAGCGGTCAATCATATCATCTAAAATATAAAGAAAATCTTCCGTATAGAGATTAATCCTCTCCATATGCTACCATAATTTTCTTTATTTCCATGGATATCTGATATTACATAGAATATCTTTACTTTCTCCCTCCCAATGACAGAAAAATATTTAATCTGATCTTCCAAAGATACTGGAACCCCTAGTGTAAATATATCGGTAGCAAAAATGTAAACCTGTAATACAGCAAGCAGCAATTATGAATTCAAAATAATCAAACGATTTCCTTATCTACCCTTAAATCTTATACCGTAACCGATAAACTGGTTACGGTATAATTAATACTTCAAATGAAAAAAAGCTGAAACACATATTCTGTGCAACAGCTTCTATAATATATCTCGTGTTTTTACCTTAATCATCTAACGCCAAACGCGGGTCATTATCTGCATCTATACTTGGCATCATTACTGTACTTTTTACATATTGATAAGCATGATTATCAAAAACATCATTATCATTAAAATCACTATCGCTAAAAACCCCATCTACCACAAGTGGTTGTAATGCTTGAATTATAAAATAATTACTCCATGTACTATTTTTCTCATTGTAATTATCAACAATAGGCATCATTAAATTGAGTTCTTTTAATTCTTCAAACTTTTTGATATCTAATACAGAATAACACCCTTTATTTGCCATAACTTCTGAAATCAATTTTGCATACATATCAAACATATCTGTTCTTAAATATGCATAATTCTTCTTTATTGAGTTTATTTGAAGCCGTCTTTCTGCTCTTTTACGATTTTCCTTCATATCTTTATCCCCAGCAATCATATCAACAATTTTATCCAATATTTTCTCTGGATAAAGATCATCTAATTTTTTTCGTTGTACCTTTGACTCACTATCTACCGTCTTAATATTTGATATCAGTTCTCCTTTTTCTACTAATTCCAAAATTCTTTTCTCGTAATAGTAATTTTTCGCTTGTAAACTACTATAGTCCGAACTATATGGTAGCGGATAACCCTGCTCCATCCTTTTTTTAATGTCTGACGATACAGAAAACGATAAGTACGGCTCAACAATAAGCAGAAAAATTATTCTGACCAATCCGCCTGTAAATATAGAAGATAAACTCTTTATTTTATACATTTTATCAATTTCTATTTCTATATCTGCATAATAATCTTTTGCTATAATAATATCTCGAACACAATCAATCATAGCAATACTTATAAGGATTATGGGAAACCAATCTCCAACCTTTAACTCTGTTATAGCAAACCAGAGAAAATAAATAATACTTATTATAGAATTTACTCGTGGCTCGAACAAAATATATTTGCCAAGCGTAATAATAACTCCAATAACTAATATACCTATTATTATATAATGCAAATTTATCACTCCACTTCAAATACTATTTGACCTTTATCCTTCAATTCATTTAAGGCATCGACTGTAAATTTAGAGGATGGTATATCACTATCCGCTTCTGCCATTTGCCATTTCTCAGCCTCATCCAAAAAATAAAGTTGAAATGAAACCTTTATTTTATCCAAATTTTTTTCGTTATTTGCAAATTTTAATTTCCCACCAATAAAACGCAAGTCATTTTCTTCTATAGCATTTTCTTTTACTTTGTCAACACTTTCAATTACAATATTCGCCCATTCACCAATGGACATTGCCCCTGCCACAGTACTTCTAATCGTCTCTTGGGCCGCATTTAATGCAGCCTCTCTCGCTTCTTCAACAAATGGCCCTATTACCGCTGTCAAAGCGCCTTTTGCCAAAGCTGCTAATAGTATAGACATGTTCTTCTCCCCCCCTTAGGCATTAATAGCCAATTTCAATTCTTCTGTAGTTGAAACCTCTACATCAATTTTTTGCTTATATACTTTAGCTAATATATCATCTGGAATCTCATCTTCACTAACAGCCTTAGTATAGACTATTTCCTCCCATTCGCTAGTCACTTTATTCTTATAATAATACTTTGACTTATTTTTAAAACCGTCAATAGTTCTTGAAATAAAGGTTCTCGTTCCATCCGGCGTTAGACCCAACACCTCTTTTATCTTATTTGCTGCTTTTTTTATCCATTCTACAATGTTCTTCCAAAATAAAGCTAAACCCGCAACTAAAGCTGCTGTTAATGTTAATATAATCATTGTTGCAATCATCTTGGTAATTCTCCTCCAAATTGTTTTTTTACATATTCTTCATCGACTGTACGTTTTAATATAGGATTTCCGATACCTTCATTGTCAACTCTACTACTAATAATTTTTTCTATCGCTTCCTCAAAATACACATGCTCAACCACATCTCTATTTAACCTAGCTGCTTTCAGCGTAGCATGAAACACTGCATTTGAGATATCAGACCCAGATATACCTTCATATTTTGCAGACAATTTTTTAATATTGACATTTGTTGGCATTATTTTAGGTATATACATATGCCATAATTTAAAACGATTCACTTCATTTGGCAGCTCGAATTTAATATGTGCAAGTATTCTACGCATAAATGCCGGATCATAATTTGCTATAAAATTCGAAGCAAATAATATTAAATCATCAAATTCATTTATCAAGATAAGTAACACTGAACGTGTCTGGTTAACACTAACATCTGTTGAACTTGACATATTATTTACCCGTTTACTTAATAGGGCATCCGCTTCATCAAAGAAAATAATCGCCTCTGATTTCTTAGCATAGTCAAACATCTCCGTAAGGTTTTTTGATGTTTCACCTACATATTTTGATTCTATCTGAGAATAATCAACCGTTAAAATGTCTCTGCCCAGTTGAGCAGCAATAGCATGGGCTGTCACACTTTTACCTGTACCAGAAGGGCCATAAAGATTTATTCCTGCTCGCTTTTGTTTCTTATGTGTTTCACTTAATCCCCATTTATTAAACAATAATTCTTGCTTTTCATATAATGTCAGTACATCTTGTATAGCTTCATATGTTCTATCATTTAATATAACATCGCTAAAACTATATTGCGGTTTCTCAGCATGGAACAAATTAACACTTATGTTTGTATCATTAATTTTTATTTCATCAGAATTATGTTGGGCATAAATAGGTACCGACTTATTCTCTCTCGCCAGCACAGATTCAATCTCTACAGGTTTCAAACGTCTACCTAGTGGCATTTCATCACCTCTTAGTTTATGGGCAATCTGTAAATTATTCGTCCCAATAACTGAATATAAAACTTGTGAGAAATTTATATACATATGAATTGATGACAGTTGCCAATCCATATGTATACAAATATTAACCGCAATTAATTCGCCCAATAATCATGACAATACTCTGAGGGAATTGTCCTTTTATTATGATAAGTGCAATTACCAGCAGTCGAAAAGTATCTGCAACTATAACAGCTTTTCCTCGTTTTATATGCTTCTGAGGAAAAACCTTGTTTTTGCAAATTCTTAATTGTCTTTTCTACCTTTTTATTTGGATTTCCAAAAAGTGCCATAACTTTATCCTCCTTTGTATTTTTTTAATCATATCACGCAAACCTCTTTTAGTCAATATAAATACCCCTATTAGTTAATTCTTCATTTTTACATCAATTTGTAAAATAAACAAAAAAGTCTGCAAATAAAAAGTCAAGCAGAAATTTGTGAACTTTGAAAATTTT
>CANRZW010000069.1 GCA_947644545.1 uncultured Lachnospiraceae bacterium | reverse complement strand
TTTTCATGGCGTTTTGTGCCTTGAGCGGAGCGAAAGGAATGGATATAAAAATGAAAAGATACTGGAAAAAAATAGTAACACTTACAATCTCGGCGGCAATGGCAGGAGCGGTGCTGGCCGGATGTTCACAGGATGCCAAGAGTACTTCGCAGACGGAGAATCCGCCTGTGGAGAAGGAGGAAGGCGATACGTCATCTGAAAAGGCAGAATTTGGCTCGGCACCAAGCGGAGAGGTGACAATATGGGGATGGGACGAGACGGAGATCTTAAAGGAACATCTGGCCGAGATCTATCCGGATGTGACAATAAATTATGTCACAATCGCACAGTCCGATCTTCCGCAGAAGATCCAGACGACATTGGCGTCAGGCGCGCAGATGCCGGATATCATACAGCTGGAGACTACCACCAGAGGGAAAATGTATTCCCTGGATTGTTGGGAGAATCTCTCCAAAGCGCCGTATAATGTTGATAAAAATATATTTACCGTGGATCAGCTGCCGGTATCTGTCAACGAGGACGGGGATCTTCTGGGACTGCCGATGGGATCGGTGCCTTCCGCCATGGCATATAAACGATCGCTGGCGAAAGAGTATTTCGGTACGGATGATCCCGGGAAACTGTCAGAGATGTTCAGCACCTGGGAGGATTGATAAGGTGAAAAATTATGTTGATAAACATTATATGGAGGATATCTCTCTCGATACGCTGGCGGGACTGATTGGCGTCTCGGAAGCATATATGAGTCAATTATTCAAGCAGCAGACCGGCGTCACGTTTAAGCATTATCTGAGAGACTTCCGCATGGAGAAGGCTAAAGAATTATTGTTATCCGGCAAGGAAAAAGTACATAACATCGGGGCAAAAGTAGGATACAGCACAGCACCGTATTTTTGTCTTGTATTCAAACAGTATTACGGTGTGACACCGACAGAATTTTTCAGGAGGAATTCCGGGAAAAATGAAGAAGAATAATAAGATTCAAAGCAAACTGACACGGACGTTCTGTGCGGTGGTAGCCGCGGCTCTTCTGGTCTCCAATTTGTCGGTATATCTCTACCTGCGGCAGATCTACAACAGGGAGCTCGTGAATAATTACAGGAATATTGGCGAGAACATTTCGGAGCAGTTGGAGAATGATTTGGCGAATATCGAGAATTTTGCAAGGCTTGTGTGTCTCGACAAAAATCTGCAGGATCTGATGCGGAACCATCTGAAATGCGAGGGATACATGTATTACCGGACCATACGCGAGATCACCTCTGCATTGGCCCAGTATGTGGCGCTTCGTGATGATCTGATCGATGATATCTATATTGTCGACCGGGAAAATACGGTGATATCCCGCAATGGTTTCTATCAGGACACCCCCGAGAGCGACTGGTATCGTAAGTTCACACAGCAGGATGAAAACTTTGTCTTCAGCGGCGTGCACAAAGTGAATTCCCGGGAGACAAATCTGGCAGATGAGCGGAAAGAGGTTATCAGCTACGTGGTAGGTATGTTTGACTTGACACAGGCGGCGAAGGAATCCGGCCGGATGGGGTATGTTGTATTCAATATCAAATATGCCGCGTTGATGAGCGAGATGGATAGCTTTCCGGAATTTCGCGGAATGTTGGTTGAGAAAGACGGGGATGTCATCGGCGGTACGGATGAGAAATGGAAGATCGAGACGATATCGCCCCAGTTACTGGATTCGGACAGCAGAATCAATGGCAGTTATTATTTCTCATCCGAGATTCCGACAGCGGGCTGGGTACTGATCTCGACGGTGGAAGCTTCCGTGCTGAATATGCAGATGCTTCACGTGGCGGCGCTTTCTTTCGGTATTATGCTCTTAATTATGTTCTGCGCCGGATGGGTGGTCGCGGTCCTTGCGCGAAATATCACCGGACCGCTGCAGCTTCTGACCACAGGAATCCGCCAGTTTTCGGAGGGGAATTATGAGACGCATGTGGAAGTGAAGAGCGGTGACGAGGTGGAAAAAGTCGCTGATGTCTTTAACAGGATGGCAGACAGCATCAAATTACAGATGGAGGAAAACAGGCGCAAGGAAATGGAAAAGTGCAAGAGCCAGCTGCGTTTTCTTATGGCGCAGATTAAACCGCATTTTATCTACAACAGTCTGAATTGTATCATCTATCTTGCACGCCGGGAAAAGACGGAGGATATTATCCGGTTTACCAAGGCCTTTATATCGCTTCTGCAGGCGGCGGTCAGGACGGAACCACAGCAGGAAAACGAGCTTGCCGTGGAGGTAAATTATCTGAAAAATTACATTACCTTGATTCGTTACCGGTATGAGAATGCCATGGAATTTGGCTGGACAATCGAGGAAGGATGTGCGTCGATACGGGTTCCGGCACTGATCTTACAGCCGATTGTGGAAAACAGTGTTTTCCACGGTTTATTGCCAAATGGGACGCCGGGACATATTCATTTGTCGGTGGCGAGAGAAGGGGAGCGGGTGAAAGTAAAAATAGAAGATGACGGATGTGGTATCTCCGATGGACAATTAAAGCAGATTCGTGCGGAATTGGAGGATCAAAATCTCAGATCTCCTGAGAATGGCCATGTTGGACTTGAAAATATCAGTGAGCGCCTGAAATTATGTTACGGGCCGGAGTGCCGGCTGCATATAGACAGCAGGTTGGGGATTGGCACAGAGGTTTGGTTTTGCCTTCCCGTCTGTCCGCCCCTGTCCCGTGAAGACCATGCCTTGCCGGAGTGAAGGCATGGTCTTTGCTGTATAAGGACAAATCAGAATGTCGTGGGATGATCCACCGGATGTTATCCCTGGAAGACATCCGTAAAATAGCCGGCGGTTGAGATCGGTTCGCCGCCTTTTGTCAGGTGGCTGGCGTCCCCGATGACCTGTGCCCGGAACTGGGCGATATTGCCCCGGCGTTCTTCCGTTCCCAGGATGGTCACGGAGGTGGGCGCCAGATAGAGGCTGTGGAGCAATAAGGCCGGCGATATGCCAAGCAGATGACTCATCATCATACAGGTCACGCCCAGATGGCAGAAGATCACGATGGTGCAGTCTGTCTTGTCCGCAGGGCCGTCTGCCGTGTGCGGGGCGGCATTTCCGGAATCCGTATGCGGTGCCCGGCCGCTGTGGTTTTCGTTCAGATAATAATTGTGGTGTCTTCGGTAACCATAGGAGGCCAGAATATTATCAATTCCCTCGCATACTTCGGCATAGGCAGGGAGCAGCGCAGGATTGGAACGGTAGATCTCCGTTTCCTTCCAACCTTCCCTGTCGTACATCTGGGGGATCTCGGTCCAGTATTCCGGCATGAAGTCCCAGGGTACGCCGACCCGGCCTGTGACGGGATCCTCGATCGGATAGAAGAATTCCTTCATCCAATCATAGGTAATGGCTTCCCGCCCAACCCGCTCGAGGGTGTAGGAGGCGGTTTTCTGTGCCCGGCCAAGGGGCGAGCAGTAGAATTGTGTCACCGGCCAGTTTACCGTGCGGTCCGAGAGCAGCTTTGCCTCCCGGATTCCCTTCTCCGTTAATGTGTCATGTTCATAATCAGGATCTCCATGTCTGACGAAAATAATTTTCATAATGCTTTCCTCCGTAGATTACGCTTTAGCAAAATTTAATTAGTGTTTTTGTTTATTATAGTATATAATAACAGAGATGTATAGAAGATGTATCGTATTAATTTCACAGGGAGGAGAACTATGTTCGGCGCAAAGAAGAAAACAACGGAAAACCTGTATAAATTTGACAGGGGCAAAGGGAAATCGGCAGTCGGGATCATTGTAGCCATAGCAGTTCTGGTTATTTTGGTGAGCGGATCTTATTATTCCATTCAGGAGGAGGAGCAGGCAGTTGTCTGCACGTTCGGGTCACCGAAGGCGGTTACCACACCGGGTCTGCATTTCAAGATCCCGTTTATTCAGACTGTCAATAAGGTGAATACGACGATCCAGGGTTTTTCCATCGGCTATCATGACGATGGAGAAGAAGACGATGCGATGATGATCACATCGGATTACAACTTTATTTATGTGGATTTCTATGCCGAGTATAGAGTGACCGATCCGGTCAAAGCTCTGTACGCCTCCCGCAATCCGGAGGAGATTTTGAAGAATATCGCCCAGAACTGTATCAGGACGACGATCGGTTCCTACAGTGTGGACAGTGTCCTGACGACGGGGAAGAACGAGATCCAGTCCAATATTAAGCAGATGATTCTGGATAAGCTGGAGGATTATGATATCGGTATCCAGCTTGTGAATATCACGATTCAGGATGCCACACCGCCTACCGCGGAGGTGGAGAACGCCTTTAAGGAAGTGGAGACAGCCAAACAGGGGAAGGAAACGGCCTTGAACAACGCCAACAAATACCGTAACGAGCAGATCCCCAACGCGGAGGCCGAGGCAGATAAGATTTTACAGGATGCGGAGGCGACGAAGCAGGAGAGGATCAACGAGGCCAACGGTCAGGCGGCACGTTTCAATTCCATGTTCCAGGAATATGCGAAATATCCCGAGGTGACAAAGAAGAGAATGTTCTATGAAGCGATGGAGAATATTCTGCCGGATGTGAAGGTTGTGATCCAGAGTAAGGACGGCAATATGAATACGATTCTGCCGCTTGACAGTTTCGTATCGGAGGAGGGTGACTCTTCCACGACGAAGACGGGTGGTTCGATCAACAGTACGGTGAATGCGCAGACGGAGGATGAGCAGGTAGAGGAATGACCGCAGCGTTTCGGAGGAATCCACGTGTATGCTGCGTTGCTTGCAGGGAAACAGTAGCGAATAGGAATGGGAGATTATTATGGCTGATTTTAATCAAAATTTTAATACAAACAGCGGCGCCGGGGATTATGAGCGGTTCAATTCCGACGGCACGAGGAAAAAGGGCAAAGGGGAGAAGAACAAAAAAGGAGTCGGAGCCGGCATTCTGCTGGCGCTCATTGCCGTAGTGGCTTTGATACTGCTTGGCAATGCCATGGTGGTGACGAAGCAGAACCAGTTTAAGCTGATCAGACAGTTTGGCCGGGTTCAGCGCGTGGTAACGGATGCGGGCCTGTCCTTTAAGATTCCTTTTATCGAGTCGGTGGATACGATCCCGAAAGAACTTCTGCTTTACGATCTGCCGTCATCGGATGTCATCACATCCGATAAGAAAACGATGATCGTGGACAGCTATGTGCTCTGGCATGTGACGGATCCGCTTAAATTCGCACAGACGCTGAGCTGTTCGGTAAACAATGCGGAAGGTCGTATTGACGCGATCGTGTATAACGCGACGAAGAATACCATCTCCAATATGAAGCAGGACGAAGTGATCCGCAGCCGTGACGGCAAGATGACGATCACGGTGGACCAGGATTCGGAGGAAGTGAAGAACAACGACATGGTCATCTCTGAGGAGCATGAAGAGGTGGTTGAGATCACTTCCCTGACGGAAGAGATCATGGCCCAGATCAACCATGTGGAGGAGCAGTACGGCATCGAGATCTCTGCGGTGGAGGTGAAGAAGCTGGATCTGCCCGACGACAACAAGCAGGCTGTCTATACCCGTATGATTTCCGAGCGTGAGAATATCGCGGCCCAGTATACGGCGGAGGGTAAGTCCGAGGCGAAGATGATCGAGAACACCACGGATAAGGAAGTGTCCATCATGCTTTCCGATGCGCAGGCCAAGGCGGAGGCGACTGTGGCGGAGGGAGAGGCTGAGTATATGAAGATTCTGACGAATGCCTACTCCGATCCGGCGAAGATGGATTTCTATTCGTTTGTCCGTGCGCTGGATGCGCTGAAGGAAAGTATGCGGGGAGATAATAAGACTATCATCCTGTCGGATGATTCGCCGATCGCGCAGATCTTTAACGGACAGTATTAGAGTGACGCCGGGTGCCATGGCGCGGTATGGCGCCGTTTCAGGCAGGACAGGTGAAGACTACATTTTGAAGGGGAATTTTGGAGCAATGAAATTAGACAAATTTTATGAAGAATTGGATTCCTATTTTGCAAAGCAGGAGATTGATAAGGTGGATCCGTTTCTTGTGGCTTCCCTGGCGCAGGCCAAGGAGGAAGAGGATTATGGAGCCTATATCGGCATCTGCAATGAGATGATCGGATTTTACCGCAGTGTGTCGGCTTTTGAGAAGGCATATGTGGCGGCGGAGGATGTGCTGCTTCTGATGGAGGAGCTGCAGATGGAGAACACGGAGCACTTCGCCACCACGCTTCTGAATGCGGCCACGGCTTATAGGGCGGCGGGGGATTATGCCACCGCGCTACGCTATTACAGGCAGGCGCTGCAGATCTACAGCGCTGTTCTGCCGCCGGAGGATTACCGGTATGCGGGGCTTTATAACAATATGAGCATCCTGCTTGAGAAGACGGAGGAGAACGAGGAAGCGATCGCCTGTGCGAAGAAGGCACTGGCCATTATCGAGAAGCTGGAAGGCGGCGAGATGGAGACGGCGACGACGCTGACTAATCTTGCGCTGCTGCATTTTAAGACGGGAGAGGCCGGGCAGGCAAAGGAACTGTTGGAACGGGCGCTTTCCCTGTTTGAGCGAAGCGGCGAGAATACGGATGCCCACTACAGCGGCGCGCTGGCCGGCGTGGCGGAAGCCTGGTATCGGATGGAGGACTATGAGAAGGCGCTGCAGTATTACGAGAAGGCGCTGGCCGAGGTCAAGGTGCATTTCGGAGAAAATATGAGCTACGCCATCCTCTGTGAGAACTGCGCCGCAGTCTGTGAGAAGCTGGGCAGTCAGGAGAAACAGGCGTTCTATCTGCAGAAAGCAAAGGAAGTGAAGGAAGCGATCAAATGACAAAAGGATTGGAATTGGCGGAAGCATATTATAAGGCATACGGGCAGGAGATGCTGCGGACGAAGTTTCCCCAGGTGATCGGACAGATCGCCGTGGGGCTGGCAGGATACGGCTCGGAATGCCTGGGGTTTGACGATGAAGTGTCGATGGATCATGACTATGGTCCATCTTTTTGTGTATGGCTGCCCCGGGAGGTATACAGACAGTACGGGGCACAGATGCAGGCGGCCTACGAGGAGCTGCCGCAGGAGTTTATGGGTTGTAAAGGACGTGTCACGGAGGAACAGGGCAGGGGACGCGTGGGCGTACTGTGTCTGGAAGATTTCTATCTGGGGATCCTCGGGCGGGATACGGTCCCGGAGACGGATGCGCAGTGGCTTGCTTTGCCGGAGGAGAGTCTGGCGGCGGCCACGAACGGCAAGGTATTCGAGGATCCGCTGGGGAGATTCAGCGGGATCAGGAACGGACTGCTGCAATATTATCCGCAACGTGTATGGATCCGCAGGCTGGTGCAGGCACTGGCGAAGGCGGCGCAGGCCGGGCAGTACAATTATGCCCGTGCCATGAAACGCGGCGAGCGGATCGCGGCGGAATTGTCGCTGGCCGAATTTATTCAGGAGAGTATGAAGATCGTCTATCTGCTGAACCGGAAGTATGCTCCTTTCTATAAATGGATGCACAGAGGGCTGCGGGAACTTGCCGTCTGTTCGGAGGTGGGAGACATGCTGAATCTGCTCTACCAGATTCCCGATCCCGCGCAGGCATGGGAAGGCGTGCAGGCAGAGGACTATCTGTATCATCTGAATACCAATGATGGCAGGGTGCTTGTTATCGAGGCGGTGTGCAGTGTGATCGTGCAGGAGCTGAATGCGCAGGGACTGTCGGCGCTGCAGGACAGTTTTCTGCAGAATCATCTGCAGACGCTGTTGGAGAAGGGTTGAGAAGAGAGTTAAAATGGCTTACAGGATATTGATCATTGATGATGACGCTGCACTTCTCAAAATGCTGCAAAAATATTTTGAAATGAAAAAATATGAGATCATCACGGCGGAGAATGGTGCAGAGGGAATGGAGAAGTTGAAATTCCAGCCGGATATCATCCTGCTGGATATCAATATGCCCCGGATTGACGGGATAGAGGTATGCCGGAGGATACGGGATAAAGTATCCTGCCCTGTCATATTCCTGACGGCGCGGGTGGAAGAACAGGATGTTGTGAACGGGCTTTCTTCCGGTGGCGATGACTATATTCTAAAGCCGTTTCGCTTAAAAGAGCTTGAGGCAAGGATCGCGGCGCATCTGAAACGGGAGAGCCGGCAAAAAGAAAAGACCGAATGCTGTTTTCAGGGAGAGTTAACCGTTGATTATAAGGCAAAGACCGTTCAGATCAACACGGATCATGTGGAGTTGACAAGACTGGAATACGAGATCGTCGAATTTCTGACAATGCATCCGGGAATGGTTTTTGATAAAGAGAGGATCTATGAGAAGGTCTGCGGATTTGATGCGGAGGGTGACAGCAGGGTAGTTACAGAGCTGATCCGCAGAATCAGGAAAAAGTTCCGGCAATATACGGAAACGGAATATATTGAGACCGTATGGGGGATGGGTTACCGATGGACAAGATAAGAAATCTTTCCCTGAGAAAAACAATCCTGCTCTATATGACGGCCGCCCTGCTTTGCAGTTTCATTCTCTCGGCAGTCATTGCCAGGATTGCCACACGGGTGCAGCTGCATGTCTGGTGGCATTATGTGGATGAGGAAGCATACTTTGAAGCAGTAAAACAGGAAGGCCCTTATTTTCTGACGGACATTTCCAGACCGCAGACTTATGAAATGACGCAGACAGACTATTTCGTGTCGGAGCTTTGTGATTTCCTGCAGACTTATACCGTGCTTGTGTTGTCTATGGCAGGAAGCTGTGGGGCGGTGTTTCTCTTTTACCGGAACAAGTTGAGAAGGCCGATCGCGGAACTGGCGGCGGCCTCGAAGCAAATTGCGAAGAACCGGCTGGATTTCGGCATTGCCTATGAGAACCGGGATGAGATGGGCGTACTCTGCAGGGAGTTCGAACGGATGCGGGAGCAGCTGGCCGGTAATAATCGGATCTTATGGAGGACGATCGAGGAGGAGAAGATGCTGCGGGCGGCCATTGCGCACGATATACGCGCGCCGCTGACCGTTCTTATGGGTTATCAGGAGATGCTGGCGGAATATCTGTCAGGGGAAGACATCGACAGTGCACAGGCCATGGAAATGCTGACGGAAAGCGGACGCCAGATCGAACGGATGGATGCTTTCGTGGAAGCAATGCGTAAGATGAGCAGTTTGGAGAACCGAAAACCGGCTGCGGCGGATATTTCGATAAGGCAGCTGACGGAAGAGATCCGGGCGGAGCTTACTGTTCTGGAAAAAGAGTATGGAAAGCAATGTGTGTTGCAGGTGGCAAAGGCACAGGAAGGATTTCGCGGAGATAAGGAAATCATCCTGGAGGTAACGGAAAATCTGCTGTCAAATGCCCTCCGTTATGGGAAGCAGCAAATTGTTATAACGGTAAGGATGGCATATTCCGAACTGCGTATCTGTGTCAGGGATGACGGCGAAGGGTTTCAGGAAGATATCGAAAAGATTACGGAAGCCTTCCATGGAAAAAATGTGAAGGACAGTCTGAAACATGCGGGAATCGGCATGTATATCAGCAGGCTGTATTGTGAGAAACATGGAGGAAGACTGGTTTTGGAAAATGATGAACAGGGCGGGGCTGTGGTAACCGCAGTATTTTGTCGGATCGCGTGAGCGATCCGTTTTTTTGGCCTGTTGTCTTTTTGTTGTGATTTGTCTTTTATGATGTACTCATGCAGTTCATCTGTATGAGTGCATGTGTGTGTATGTTTCGGAAGAAGGGAGGCAGGCCCATGTGGTCAATTTTAAAAAGAGAAGTAAAAAATTACTGGAAGAATCCGCTTCTCTGGCTGGGTATTGCAGCCGGTGTTTTGATGATAATGCAAAATGTAAGTCCCTATCTGCATATCCATTATCTGGCAGAGGGGGAAACGATCGTGAATAATTACCCGGAAACTTACCGTAACGGTGATGCCTGCGAGGGATATGTGCCGACGGAGGAGGGACAAAGACGGGAACTCTGGCAGGCGCAGGTACAGAAGGACTTGATGGCCGTTTGCGGGATGGACAGCGATAAGGCGCAGTCCGTTATTGCAAAAATGAAAGAAATGGACATTATGACGGCTTGTCAGTATCTGGAAAAATATGGTTTTTACGATGCATATTACGTCTATGTGAATACAGCCTATCGCAAAGGAACACGGGAAGAAATCAATGCCTACATGGCAAAAAAACTGGAAGACAGGCCGTTCTCGTTTTACTTTTCCAGAAAATTTGCCGATTTCGCCGGTCTGTTTATGGGATTTTTTGCAACCGTCGCGTTATCCGGCCTGTTTATGCAGGATACAAGAAAGAATACCTATGAGCTTCTTCACACAAAACCGGTCAGTGCAGGGGCCTATCTGGCGGGAAAAGCGGGCGGCGATTTTGCGGTCTGTCTGCTGGTGCTCGCGGTCTTAAACCTGGTATTCTTCGGTTTATGCTCTGTGACAGCAGGAAACAATGGATTTACAGTACGCCTTATGGATTTTCTGGCGGCAACCTGTCTTTATATCCTGCCGAATATGCTGATGATCGTAAGCGTCTACTGTCTGATCTCACTGTTGTTTAGAAGTCCGCTGCCCGCGGTGCCGCTTTTGCTTCTCTATATTGTCTACTCAAACATGGGAAGCAGGAATGTAAACGGCATCTATGGCTATTACGGCAGGCCGCTGGCAATCATGGTGCGGTTTCCGGACGGCTTTTTTGAAACCGCTCCGCCGCCGATGCTGTTGCTGAATCAGTGCTTTCTGATTCTGGCCGCCGTCTGCCTGCTCTTTATCTCGATGCAGATCTGGAAAAGGAGGCGGGTATATTGATACGAGAAATGAAAATCTCTCTCCCTGTTCAAAAACTGGCTTATGCAATATTCTTTGTGGTGATCTTGAGCCTCGTCAGAGGGGTGACTTACTCCGTGGAAATAGGAATCGCCCTGGAAGCGCCGATGGCGATACTTGCCCTGACCTTCTGCGCGGACACCTATACGCAGGAGATTGTCAGCAGGCGTTCGGAAGTACAGCGGTTATACCCGATGAAAAAGAGGGTTCGTGCCGTCTATAGAAGGATTCTGGTACAGGAACTGTTTTTGCTGGCGCTTGCGATCGGCGGTTATGGGTTGTTTTTTCTCTTTCAGAATCCGGGAACGGCCGGCATGGGACAGGACGGTCTGGACAGCGAAATGTGCCGTTTCCTCATATATGTTGCGGCTATCGCCGTTACGCTTTTGTTCTGGGGAATTTTATCAACACTGTTAGCCTGCCTGTTCCGGAATATGTGGATCGGGATCGGCGGTTGTCTGCTGTTGTGGGTGCTCACCAATTCCAGCATGGGCGACCGTTATCTTGGCAGATGGAATCTGTTTTCCTATACCTATAGAAGCCTGGAAAACAGCGGCGATCCTGGCTGGATCTGCGGGAAAATTGTCTGTATCTGTATTGCGGTAACGGCAGCGGCGGTGTTGCCTGAGATAATTGAGAAAAGAGGATAAGATTATGGGAATCAGGATAGAAGATCTGACAGTGACATTCAAGAATAAAGTGGCGGCCATCGATCATGCCGATCTGGAAATTCCAAAGGGAATCTTCGGGCTGTTGGGGGAAAACGGTGCGGGAAAGACAACGTTAATGCGGGTGCTCACAACCGTATTATCACCAACCGGCGGAACCGTGACCCTGGACGGAATCCCCTACAGGGAAGGAAATTATGACAAAATACGCCGGAAAATAGGATATCTGCCGCAGGAGATCGATCTGTATCCGGGACTGAGCGTGCAGGAATGTCTGGAATATATGGGGAACTTATCCGGTCTGTCTAAGCAGACTGCCAGAGAGCGCATCGATTATTATCTGGAAAAGACAAGTCTGTCGGCGCACCGCAGAAAGAAGATGCGGCAATTATCAGGAGGTATGAAACGGAGAGTCGGGCTTGTGCAGGCGCTTTTAAATGAGCCGGAATTCCTGATTGTGGATGAACCCACGACCGGATTAGACCCGGAGGAGAGGATCCGGATTCGGAATCTGCTGGTCGACTTCTCGGAAGGACGGACCGTTCTGTTTTCGACCCATGTGGTGGAAGATCTGGCGGCCACCTGCAATCAGCTTGCCGTCATGAAAAAGGGGAAATTCCTATATGCAGGCAGTATGAGAGAACTGTTAGAGCAGGCGGAAGGCCATATCTGGACCTGTAAGGCAAAGGATGAAACAACGGCGCGGGAACTGGAAAGAAAATACCATGTTTCGTCGAAACAGTATAGGGGCAGCGAATTACAGATAAGATTGATCAGCGAACTGCATCCTGAAATTGTATGCAGTCCTTGTGAGGCGACGCTTGAGGACGCCTACATTTATATAGCAAACAAAAAATAGGATCTTTTAAGACATCGAAAGTACAGCTGTTACCCATAATTCGATTTTTCCCTCTTTTTCTCCGACAGAGAGGACAAGGAGGCTGCAAGATTCCGGTTATGATGATAACTCTCTGACCGCACATCATAACCGGATATTGCTTAATCAAATGCCCTGTTTCGTTCGTCCATTTTTTCAAAACTTACAGAATCTTCAAGAATTATAATTGTTATGTCATTGTTACTGTATTCTGCTGCAATTTCTTTCAGCTTACTTACAATAGCATCTTTTGTCATACTTAACATTTCTTCAATATCTGTTCTGTTCCAAAAATCTTGTATCTCACTCATCATATTGCCGACACAATAGTCACGTTCCCCGACAGTAAGCGTCTCCTTGTCCGCGATATGATATGAAAACTGATAGAATAAATCGCACCAGGCGCCGTATCCGTTTTCTTCCGCTGTTTTTGACGGAAGATATTGATTATGGACAGGGTCTTCCTCTTTCCGTCCCGTGTTAATACTTTGCACATATTTTCCATTCTCCGTGCCGGAAAGCCATGTGGTTAATGCTACAAAAGAAAGCTCGTCACTGTCCAGGTTCACGGAAAAATCCTGCTGGGCAGTATCAACATTGATCCGTTCCATTCGTTCATAACTTTCATTTGCCCATTCCAGTAAATCCATGTTAAAATCTGCAACTGTCCTGGTTTGGTAATCGGCTGTTTTCAAATCCAATAAGGAACGGTAATCTTCCTCTGTGCCATTAGGATATTCCCGGCGCTCCTGTTCTTCCTCTTGTTCATACAGAGTAGTATTTTGAGAGAATTTCTCCAACAAATTACGATATTCTTCTGTGTCGGTTAATTCCCATACTTTATTTTGAAATTCCGAAACACGCATATCTTCATAACCGTCAAATTGTAAGGCAAGCAATTTATCAAATTCTTCATCAGAAAAATCTGAGACATGGACAGTACTTTTCTCTCTGCTGCTCCCCGCTGCGGAAGTCGCAAAAGTAGTAGTTACGCCAACAATGAGTATTGCAGCAAAACAAATTGCAAGTAGTGAGGTTTTTTTAATTTTCATAACCGCTGTAATCCTTTCTTCGATGGCATTTTTACTAAAGTTGTTACAAAATGGCAATAGACCGCTTTTTGCTGCTTCCATGTTGATCAGCATTAACGAATAGGCAGATTTTGATTTTTCTCCCAATTGCCGTATAACGCTTTCATCACAAGCCAGTTCTATATCACGGTTAAAGAAAATATACATCACCCACACAAAGGGGTTGAACCAATGAATACAAAGGGCAAGTGTCGCAATCAACTTTGTTACGGTATCATAGCGATAGATATGCACATACTCATGTGAGAGGACATAATGCAGTTGTTTTTCATTTTTCCAGTCCATTTTTTTCGGCATTAAAATAACAGGACGGAAAATGCCATAAGT
>CANRZW010000068.1 GCA_947644545.1 uncultured Lachnospiraceae bacterium | reverse complement strand
CTTGAAAATATAAGGTTTGTAACAAAAAACATAGAGGTAGATTTGACACTACCGTTCCCATGGGGGGGAACAGATCAGGATTATCAATGAATGCCGCCAAAGCGGTATGACAGATGCTGACTGGTGTCGTGAAAACGACATTTCTGTAAGCACTTTTTATAACTGGGTCAGCCGAGATGCACTGGGCAGCACACCGGCATACAGCGGCTGAAATCGTATATTAGCGCGCTGATGCGGAGAAAGAAAATATGAGGCTGGCCTCCTGGGAAGGAAAGAGAATTAAGCGATCCGATACCGAGATTGCAAAGAACTATTTGACACAGACAGAATTGGATGCACTAAATAAAATTGTATCGGTTTATCTTGATATTGCAGAGGTGCGTGCTTTGGCACATGAACCGATGTATATGAAAGATTGATTAGAGACGATTGACGATTACCTGAAAATGACCAGACGGGATATTTTAACAACAAAGGGTTGTGTAACTCATAAACAGGCAATTGATAAAGCGCACGCAGAATATGAAAAATATCGAAAAAGGCAGGATGAATTACTTTCTTCTGTTGAGCGTCATTTTATCGAGAACATTAAGGAATTGGAAGAATTGGAGTAATTGAAAAAAAGAACAAAATGATATCTCTACACACGGGTATCTACTTCCATGCAGGTGGACGGATACAGTCTGGATGCTCAGCGCGACAAGCTGCGGAAATATGCTGAATACGAAGATATGGTAGTAGCCGGTGAATATTCTGACGAAGGCTTTTCAGACAAGAATATTCAGGGCAGACATGAATTTCTGCGGATACTGTAAGACATTCAGGACTGCAAAGACGGCGTGGAATATGTGCTGGTGTTCAAGCTGTCCCGGTTCGGTCGAAATGCCGACGATGTGCAAAGCCAGATGCGGAGCATCCGGCAGGAGAAGATTTCAGGTGACAATATCTACCGTCTGTTGCTGGCGTTCGATCAGGTCTATGAAGTTGTCTCCGAGGTGGAGCGGAAGGAGTTCGTGCGGGCGTTCATCGAGCGAATCGAGTTTTTTTCGGAAAAGCAGCCGGATGGCAACTGGATCAGGAAGATTATCTTTAACTTTCCCGTTCCAGTGAATGGGACGGAAGTGAAAGAATTGCCCTTGGAAAATGAAACAATGGTTGAGACGGTGGTGTCTCTTGAGCAACACCCATAGACCTAAGAAGGAATCCTATATTATGCTCGATATGGAGATGGAAGATTACTACCGCATCAAGAACGAAGGAAAGAATTCTAACACCGGCAAGTAAGCCTCACAATCAAGTAAGCCTCACAATCGAATAGGAATTTGAATAGATAAGCTGCAGATGCGGAGATGATCCAAAGTCTGCAGCTTTTTTTTGTTTATGTCAAACGATTGAAAAAGGAGGACAAACACATGGCAAAGAAGAACGTAAGAGAATTGAAAGTCTGTGCTCAGAGCGGATACCGGTACAAAGATGTTCCGTCAATTCGTCTGATGGGGCAGTGATTAGAGGCAGCTGGATTTCATGTTGGGGATCCCGTACTGGGCAAGTGTGAAAACGGTCAGCTTATCATCACTCCGGATACTGCAAGAGCAGAGCTGATTGAAGCCGAGAAAGCGTTTATGGAAAAGGAAACAAAGAAACTTAATGATCGCTTCCTGAAGGAGAAGAAGGCACTTCACGCATAGTTTGTGACGGAGAGGCAGGCGGAATATGCAAAGGAACTGGAGGGGAGGGAGGCCTATGTTTGATGCGAATGACCTTTCCGTTCTGGATCCGAAGTACTTCTCCGTTATCTTTACAGATGCCTTCGTTGTGACCATTATGAGCCGCAATACCGGGCACTACTGGTTCATTCACAATCCGGAGTATCTTGCGCCGGGAACATGCATCATTTTTCACAAGCATAAGGCATCACATCATATCACCAGCACGGTCGTGCGAATAGTTTGAAACAGGCGGTGAGAAGCATTCAGAGCCACGATCGGTGGCAGATGAAGGGAAGATCTGCTAATGGAAGAACTGCTATCTATCCATTCATGTATAACTAAAAACATATAATATTTAATGATAAACATTAAATTATTGATGACAAACATTTTTAAGTGTGCTATAATCAAATAAAAAGAAATAACAATAGACTCTCGGAATCTTGAGCCTGCCGACCAAGATTCATCGGTCGGATGAACCTTGACAAGTAGATATTATCCAGAATGGATCAGACGTGTGATTAGTGATAGAAAAATGGCGCACTTTAATAGACTATGCGTCAATGATAGGTTATAATTGTATTGCTTATTCAATTAAGCGGCTCTGTCAAAGAGATCTTTTAGGCGGGATGGCTTTGGCAAAGTCCAGGCATCAAGATGTTGGTACATCATGATGGCAAAGAGGCGGCAGTACCACATCTTAGATGAACGGTGCCTGCCGTCTTCTAATTTATAATCTATCTTCTGTCTTTTATTGCACCGTTCCGAGGAAGTCCTTGCATCATATTCCGAATTCCATACTTTGCATCTGAGCAGGGGTGAGGGCAGGTGCAGCTGGGGTTGCCACCTGCAAAACTGATCTTGGGACATTTGAACTTCGTTCTACCTTTGGAGGGTTCGGTACCATCCAGACGCATGCGGAAGCCTTCTTTGCAAACAGGTACGCCGTCATCCCCAATGGTAAAATCGTCTTTATAAACAGGAGGTCTGCCACCCTTGCCATTGAGATCGATAAAAGGTTTTATGCCATGTTCAGAGCAATACTGATAATAGGCCATGGCATCGTGGGCGGAATCCAGAAGAAGCTTTGTGACATTGGCCTGAGGAAGGAACTGTTTCATGGAGAAGAAGTTATACCAAAAACCATGTGAATCATGTCTGGAAGCCGGACCAAGCAGAGGGAATATCGGCAGGTCATTTTCGGAGTCAGAGGCAGTGAGCATGTAAAGGTTGTAACCAAAGTAATGCCGTTCCCTGTGGGAATCCCAGCCGATGTTGCAGTCAGGCTGGTGATAGATCCTGTTGCACTTACAGTCCCGGATGCCCTTTTCCAGGCAGTCGCAGGTACGGGCCTTACGCTCTCTTGCACCAGTATAGACAGGTGTTCCATCACCGGAAACAGCCAGGTTATCCAGGTCAATAAGTCCTTGATTGCCGGAAGTATTCAGGAACAGGGATTTGAAAATTTCAAACAGGCGTGCAGCTGGATCGAACTCTTTGGGAGGTTCTATTTCGAATCTGGCCAGGAGGTCATAGGCGGTGACTTTCTCTACCGGTGGAGCCTTGTCTCCTTTTTTTGTCAGGTTTTTTTGGCTTTTGCTTGGGCGGGTGGACAGGAGCAGAGATGTTATCGGTGTCCGAAAGCCACAGACGGTCGAAAAAATCATAAAAAGTACCTGTGCCGGGTGTATCCCCGACCGAGAACCCTGACAGGATGGCATGGAGATAGTTCTGCTTAAGATCGGAAGCCCATGCAGTAGTGGAAGGGATTTTGCATTTAATGGAAAGCAGGTAGGAACGCAGCATGTTGGAAGGTAGTCTTGGTTCAGGTCCAAATACGGAATAGCGATCCTGCATCAGAACATCCACGGGAGACAGATCCATGGACCAGAATTGTTCCATGATATCCCATGTAGCGGAATCAAAGGAAGTCAGGGCATTTGGATAGTAATTACAAAGTTGTTCCAGAACATGTTTCTGGTAGGCGGCGTGTCCGCCGATGTTAACAGGTTTCAAAGTGTGCCGCACATTTTGCCCCACATGTCAAGTGATTTAAAAAAAAGTGGGGGAATTTATAAAAATGGGGTCTTAGAAGCCGCATAAAATAAGGCTTTGAGATTCCGAGAGTCTATAACAGAATATGGGAGGAATAAATATGGGTAGGTTAGAAGCCGTAAAAAAAACAAGTAGACTTATTAGAAAAATAGGAAAGATATTTCAAATAGTGTTTGGAATCTTTACGGGAATACTATTGATTTCTGTTAGCATATTGCTTGTACTGCGAAATACTCTCAATGGCATGACTGTTGTGTTCCAAACAGGTGTTGATTTTTATAATATGGGATATTGGGCTAACAAATTAGCCGGTGAAGGAAAGATTACAGATGCATTTATTGTATTTGGCATATCCGGATTATTGTTTTCGCTTATGATAACAATAATCATGCACTTCGTCGTAAAGATTTTTACTAATTTTTGTAATGCGTATTCACCGTATTTACCGGAGACAGTAAAGGACTTAAAAATAATTTCCGTATTGGTTACATTACTGATTTTGAGAAACAGTATCGGATTAGGTATGATTTCAGGATTTATCTTTTGGGGAATCATTCAGCTTTACGAATATGGGTGTGAATTACAAAATCAGGCAGATGAAACATTGTAGGTGATAAAGATGGCTATTATTTTAAGATTAGACAGGGTTATGGCAGACAGGAAGATTTCTTTGAATGATTTAGCGGATCAAGTGGGGATAGCAAATGTTAATTTATCTAAGATTAAAACAGGAAAAGTAAGTGCTATCCGTTTCTCGACATTAAATGCTATATGTGACGTACTGGATTGCCAACCGGGAGATATATTGGAATTTCAAAAAGACCAATCAGATATCAACACAAAATAATAGGAGATTGCTGCTATGGCTTATTGCTAAATGCGGCGGTCTCCGTTTTTCCATATTGTCTGCATGTTGTGGGGGATTCGTTCTTTTGGGGGAGCAGATTTCACACCCAAAATGAAGCAACTGGCACCCTATAGATAGTTCGTAATATGCCAATGCCGATATAATAAATGAATATGGATATAAATTTTTCATGCCTCAGTTTTTGAAAGGAAGTAAAGATTTATGAAGATAGCGGTTGAATTTGCCTTGACGGGAGAAACCGGGAAATAGACGGGAAAAGAGTACTGACGGAGTAAGAACATGCCTATAGTAACAGTAGCTGAGACATGTGTGCTTTTGTTCAAATGAAAACCGGCGGATTTTGTTTAAATAGTGTTATGTAAACCCTTGACATTTTTTCCCATAACCGATAAAATTTTACCTGAAAAGGATAGGACGGTTTCCTGAGGAAGAAAACCGGGGATCCCAAAAGAATACATAAAGAGGTAGGGGAAATGATACGAAAGAGAATTTTTGCGGCTGCGCTGGCTGCAATGATGGCGGTACCATTTGGTCTGACAGGGATTGGAAGTGTTGTCAATGCAGAGAACGGGAATCATGAGCGTTATTATTACGATCAGTTGGATGCCGATGCGAAGGGCATTTACGATGCTATGTATGCCATGTATGAGAACGGTATTTTCAAGACAGGAACCCAGGAATATGATCTTGTAGCGAATGGGCATATCACCAGTGATCAGCTTGCAGCTTATGGGGGCAGACAGGATGCGGTGATTAAGTTGTATGGTGCGGCGAGGGACGCTTTTTATGCGGATTATCCTGATATTTTCTATGTGGATTTCTCTAATCTGTCCATAAACGTGACGGAGACGACAGTGTCGGTTCCGCGTGTAACGAAGAATGACAGTGTGCCGGAGAACGACAGCGTACCGGAGAATGACGGTGTGCCGGAGAACGACAGCGTACCGGAGAATGACGGTGTGCCGAAGAATGACAGCGTATCGGAGAATGATAGTGTATCAGAGAATGACAGCGTATCAGAAAATGATAGTGTACCGGAGAATGACAGTGTGCCGGAGAATGACGGTGTAACGGAGAATGACAGTGTTACGGTAGTGTATGGTGCATCGCTTGGAACCGGCAGAACGGACAACTATTTTGTACAGGGTTTTGGCGATCAGGCACAGGTAGAGTCAGCGATCAGTGAACACGAGCGGAAGATCGATATGATCGTGCAGGGCGCCAGGAGTCAGTCGCAGTCGGTAAGGGAACAGGTGATTTATGTAAATAATGCCATTATTGATAATACGGTTTACAAGCTTGACACGAACTGCAGTCCTGGCAACAGCGGGCATGTAAGAACTTCTTATGGTGCACTTGTTAAGGGCGAGAGCTTGTGCGAGGGATATGCCAGAGCAGTCAAAACGGTATTGGATGCCCTGGGAATCAGAAGTGTGCTGGTTCAGGGAAGTTATCGGGCTCCGGACGGCAGTGATAACCTTCATATGTGGAATTATGTACAGATCGATGGGAAATGGTATGGCCTGGATGCTACGGCCAACGACGGAATGAAGGGTGGCACAGACCGCGAGAAGTATTTGCTGGCAGATAAGACAGTGATGGGACAAAATCATTTTCCGAATGGAGTCATGTCAGGTGCTGGTTTTTGTTTTACGTATCCGCAGCTTGCAGGCGAGGATGCGCCGGATGAAGGGAATACGGATAACGGGGAGTATAAGACACTCTTTGAGGAAAGTGATTTTCTGGTGCAATACAGGGATGGTATTGAGCTGGAAGGAGAACCCGGTATATTCAAAGTCAGCTATAAAGGTATGGGGTATCAGGAGGCTGTCGACCAGGAAGGGGTATATATCCTTACACGGTTCTACCAGTTTATGCCAGGAACCGGCACTTATGTGACCGGGGACTGGGGATATTCGGATCCCAAGCCTTTTACTATGCCGCAGTTGGAGGATGCGCTGATTATTGCCAATGCAAACAGCAAATACATTGAGTTCGCCATTACTAAGAAGGAGCCGGTTGGCCCTTTGTATGGAGAAAACCTGACGGCGGAAGAGCTGAAAAGAAACTGGACTTTTCAGGGCACAGAAAGTGACTTCATGGTAGCTACGGGAAAGCTGTATAATCCTAAGGGAACTTTCGTGCCGTCCCCTTTTGCAAAGAAGCTTACACCGAGTAATACCGGATATATTTCCATGGAAAAAAAGCATCATATAACGGCGGTGTTTAATGAGAAGCTGGAAAAGATTGACGGGCAGACTGTCGGATATAAGCTGACGGTGAAGGATGGCTGGAGTGCAGAGGAAAAGAGTAAGATTGAGAATTTCACATGGGACGGAGACCGGACGGTAGAATTTGATTTTACTCCCAGCAGAATGCTTGCTGATAATTATGCCACGTATAATATACAGGTTACGGGATTACAGGGAGCGGGAAGCCTGAAAGCGCCGGACAGCTTTAGCTACAGTGTGAAGAAAAGAATTGCCACCTGCGCCTACCGTCCGCAGGGAATCGACCTGACGCTGGGAGCAAAGCCGGTATTGTTGGAGGAGGGAGATCTTTCCTATAATAACTGGCTGACTGAGGACGGAAAGAAGCTTACCGATGTTGTGGATAAGATAAAGCTGGTGGCAACGAAACCGGTGCTGCAGAGTGAGCAGCCGGCGAAGCAGGCCGATCAGATGATAGAGGAGATCAAAGATCAACTGGAGCCGGGCAGTAAGATAACAAAGAGCGCTACCTATGACATCAGACTGACACATTGTAATCATAATGTTATTCAGACGGGTAACAGTGTGAGATTCTTTATCGGTTTTCCGGAAGGATTTAGTCCGGAGCAGGGAGGCGTTACTTATAAGGCATATCATTTCCGGAAAGATGAGAATGGCGGTCTTGTTGCGGAAGAGATCAGTTGTGTGGTGACAGATGTGGGTCTGATGGTTACCTGCAATGCTTTCAGTCCGTTTGCCATCGTTGAATTACAGGATTCGACAGGAGCGCCGCCGGTGACACAGAAGCTGTTGGTCATGAACTCCAAAGGCGGAGACGTGGAGATCGAGAACAATCGGGGAGATAAGATATGTGAACTGGCGGAAAGGGAAGACGCCAAAACCATCTCCATCAAGGCGAAAGACGGTTATTCCATCAGTAAGATCTACCTGTCTGACAAAGGAGAGCGGAGAGTAACAAACAGTAAGTCCATGAAGCTTACCCTCAAATATGAGGATCTGGCAGGCTGCAACAATATTCTGGATGTAACCTTTGCGGAGGACAAGTCGACGCCGGATGATTCAAAACCGAGTCAGCCGAAGCCGGATAAGCCAAAGCCGAGCCAGCCGAAGCCGGACGATTCTAAACCGGAAACGACGCCGACAGATACGAATGCAGGCGGATCGCAGCAGCAAGGGAACGGATCGTCTCAGAGCGGGTCTTCCGGTAGTACCGGAAGCGCACAATCCGGCAGTTCCGGTACTAAAGCCGGCAGTGGCAGCGCTTCTAACGGCGGTAAACAGGCGGCTTCCGATGCGGACAAGATTCTGGCGTCACAGACGCCGCAGGAACAGGCCAAAGCACAGCAGCCCGCAGCCGCATCAACACCGGCTGCATCGTCCGGATCAACTGCCTCGTCATCGTCCGGAAAGGAGAACGAAAGCGGCACGGAAGCAGGTACAGAGTCGTTATCTTCTGACCAGGGGACAGAGATAGAGGAAGCTGCCTTAGCGGATGAAGAGAGTATGGGAGATGTGTCAAAACCGCTGAGCGGGGATGACGATGTCCGGAATAGCGGGGCTGTCGAAATTGTCAATGAAAGTTCAGGCATTGGCAGTCTTTTGTGGACAATCCTGATCGCACTGGCGGGCGCAGGCGTTATTGTAGGTGTGATTGCAGGTTATGTGAGAATTAGGAGAAAATGGTCCGAATAGGAAGTTCCAGGTAGTTTAAGGATAAAAAGACAGTGACAGGGGGTGACGGGCAGTCGCCCCCTGTTTTGGGATTACACGGGAGGGAACCAGCCCGGTATTTCATGGTTCTCGGTGATAACGCCGCAGCCGATCTTGTCGCCGGCGTTTCCGGAAGGCTGTGTAGTGAAGTCATCAGGCGCATCGTGAATAATCAGGGAACGGCCGATGATTTCCGGCAGTTCAAACCGATTGGTATAAAAGGCGCCATAGGCGTAGCCCTTGTTGCCGAGAAGGGGCGGCAGATCGCCGGCATGGTTCGGATGCGGCAGTCCGCCGGGGTTATAGTGCATTCCAGTCTTGTCGAAGGGAAGAGAGCAGTCTCCCGCTTCGTGAATGTGCATACCGTAGAACTGGCTGTAGGGTGCGGCGTCTTCATATGGCAGGCCATAGATTTCCGTCTCGATCAGCACGCCGCCGGACGGAACCGGATAGAAACAGGCGGTTCCGTGCAGGGAAGGATGATCAGCGTTGCCGGTGATCTTTGCGTAAGCGTTTGGGTAGAATTTCATTTCGGTATTCCTGTTATGTCTGGGGATTACTATAGAATATGTGCGGCGCAGAAATTTGTGCGGAAGATCGCATAACAGGACGGTTTCGGTCAGATAAGCTGATGAAGATGAGGATTTTATGTATGTTCATAAAGAAGAGAGTCTGTTACAATAAAAACAGATACAGAAGGATGAGTTTACATAAAATGTATTTGGAAATTGGAGGGATTACGTATGCAGATCTATGATATGAAAGTAAACCACCTGAGTAACCCGCTGGGATTTCGGATGCCGCGTACCGTTTTTTCCTGGAAGGTGAAGGAGGCGAAGGGGAGGAAGCAGGAGGCTGCCAGGCTGCTGATCGCGGCGGATGAATGCATGGAAGAGATCCTGTTTGATTCCGGATTTGACGCGCAGGCTAAGAGTGTGGCTTATCCGGCTGCACTGGAATTGAATCCATACACCCGTTATTATTGGACGGTGACGGTGCGCAGTGAAGCAGGAGAAGAGGCTGCAGGCGCAGTACAGTGGTTTGAGACGGCCAAGATGCGGGAAGCCTGGAGCGGCAAGTGGATTACCTGCGACAGTACGGAGAAGCGGCATCCCTATTTTGAGAAGGATGTGCAGATAGACAAGCCGGTAAAAAGGGCCAGACTCTATATCAGCGGTTTGGGGCTGTATGAAGCCTTCTATCAGACAAAGCAGGGAGATCGGGCCGGCAGCATACAGCGGATCGGGGAGGAATATCTGACGCCCTACAGTAATGATTATCATGAGTGGGTGCAGTACCAGACTTATGATGTGACAGAACTGCTGCAGTCCTCGGGCAGGCTGTCGGTGCTTCTGGGCAACGGCTGGTATAAAGCCAGATTCGGCTATTCGGCGCTGGAGGATGTGGGGTTCTACGGTAATGAATGGAAGCTGATCGCGGAACTGCACATTACATATGCGGACGGTTCCGGGGAAGTGATCGGGACGGATGAGAGCTGGACGGTGCGGCGCAGCAAGATCGCCTTTTCAAATCTCTATGATGGTGAGCTGCGGGATGATACGCTGGTGGAGCTGGGGACCGGTCAGGCACAGGTATGTGAAGCGCCTCGGGGTGTGCTGACGGAGCGGATGAGTCTGCCGGTGACGGTGCACGAGACTTTTGACCCGGTAGAGTTGATTCATACGCCTGCGGGCGAGCTGGTCTTTGATATGGGGCAGGAGATTACCGGCATTTTTGCATTAAGGGTTTGCAGACCTGCGGGGACGAGGATTCATATTCAGACAGGGGAGATTCTGCAGGGCGGTAACTTCTATAACGAGAACTTAAGGACGGCGAAGTCGGAGTATATTTATATAGCGGATGGCAGTGAACAGGTGATCGTACCTCACTTTACATTCTATGGGTATCGATATGTGAAGATTCAGGGCATACCGGAACTGAAAAAGGAAGATTTCAAAGGGCTGGCGATCTACAGTGATTTCCAGGAGATCGGTTTTATGAAGACGGGTAATGGGCTGCTCAATCGTTTTATAGAGAATGTCCGCTGGGGGCTTAAGGATAATTTCGTGGACGTCCCCACCGATTGTCCGCAGAGAGATGAGCGGATGGGGTGGACGGGGGATGCCCAGGTATTCTCACCGACGGCCATGTATCTGACGGATTCTTATGCTTTTTATGCGAAATATCTGTATGATATGGCGAGAGAACAGAGCGCTTTGGACGGGGCAGTGCCGCATGTGGTTCCTTCCTGCGGCGTGGAAGGATCCGCCTGCGTATGGGGCGACGCAGCCTGCATTATCCCCTGGAACCTGTATCTTTTCTTCGGAGATAAGAGTATTCTGGAAGAACAGTTTGAGAGTATGAAGAGCTGGGTAGACTATGTCAGCAGGGTGGACGGGGATAATCACGGCTGGCAGGATGTGTTCCACTTCGGTGACTGGCTGGCACTGGATCACCCGGAAGGCGGTTCGGAGCAGGTTTTAGGCGCCACCGATGAGGCATTTATTGCCAATCTTTACTATGCGGTCAGCGCCGGGCTGGTTGCCAGGGCGGCTCATGTATTGGGATACAAGGAGGAAGAAGAACGATATGGCAGACTGTCAGAAGAGCAGTTTGCGGTGGTGAAGAAGGAATTCTACAGCGCAACCGGAAGGTGCTGCATCAAGACCCAGACGGCGCTGCTTTTAACATTGAAATATCACCTGACGGAAAATGAGGAACTGGCGAAGAAGCAGCTTCTGCAGTTGTTCCAGTTCAGCCATGGCAAGCTGCGGACGGGCTTTGTAGGTACGCCGCTGATGAGCAATATCCTGTCGGATCATGGCCTGGATGATCTGGCATACGATCTGTTATTGAATGAAGAGTATCCGGGATGGCTGTATGAGGTGAAGCTGGGGGCGACTACGGTATGGGAGCGGTGGAACAGTCTGTTAGCGGACGGCACCATCTCGGGAACAAGCATGAACAGCATGAATCATTACTCCTATGGTTCCGTATTGGAATGGATGTTCCGTCATGCGGCAGGGATCAACAGCGTAGACGAAGTGCCGGGATTCGGACAGGCCGGATTTGCGCCGACGCTCAACTGGCGTGTGCGCAGTATGGAGGCGTCCTATGATTCCGCATCCGGTGTCTATGCCTGCAGCTGGGAGCTTCCGGACAGAGAGCATGTGTGCGTATCGGTAACGGTTCCCTTTAACTGCAGTGCGCTTCTGAAATTGCCTTTGGCGCCGCAGGAGGTCTATGAAGACAGTGCAAATCCGATGTTTGCGGATGTGCGGGACGGTGTGTGCCACCTGCAGGCCGGAACCTATACGGTGTCTTACCGGTTGTCAGAGCCTCTTCGGAAGACCTATGATCTGGATACGCCGATGTGGAAGCTGAAAGCGGAGCCGGAGGTGGTGCAGCGGATTTCGGGACTGCTTGACCTGCCGGGGATCGCAGAGGAATATATGGGACGTTCCGTGCTGGGATATGCGGATATGTTTAAGGGCATGATAAGTGATGAGCGCCTGGAGCAGATTAAGGCGGCGCTGGCAGAATGTGAGTAGCAGACAGAGAGCTTTTCACAGGGAGTCTGACTTTCCTGGGAAGGAATCATGGCGCAGGCGAGCTGTGGGCGGCTTAACAGGAAGAGAAGACAGAACTTGGAGAAAGGAGGCAGAGCGGAAATGGGTGAAGTAGATGACGTGATCAGGATGTTGGACAACATGGCCGAGGGCGGTGTGAGCCGCATCAAGGTAGAGACTTCGGAAGAGGTGGAGAACGGTGCTGTCAGGAAAGCATATCACCACGGACGATGTGACGTGGGCAGTCCTTTTGCCACCGGAAAGCTATTTGACGCCGAAGAGTCGGACTGCGGCTGATAAATGCACAGACGAGGAAACACACATCTTATTATAAATGCACAGACAGAGAAGCGAGATGCAGGGAATTAAGGCTGTCTGTGCATTTTTGCGTATTCGGTCGGAGTGCATTGGTAGTGCTTCTTAAAAGTTTCCGAGAAATAGCTTACGTTATTGAATCCAACCTCGTAACTGATCTCGGTGATTGACATATCCGTATGAGAGAGCAGGTCCAGCGCTCTGCTCAGCCGGTATTCTGTCAGATAGGTAACGGGCGTTTGGGAAAGGTATTTGTGAAACAGAGCGGAACAGCTGCTTTTGCAGACGTTTCCGGCGTCCGCGATCCGGTCAAGAGACAACGGATCCTTATAATGAGTACGGATAAAGGTGACCATCTGCTTTACGGTAGACAGCTGTCTGTTGGATTTGGCAGGCTGGCCTGTCTGTTTCGGAAGATTCTGATAGAGAGGCAGCCATAGGCAAAGGAGCAGTGACTGGATCTTTAAGACAGCGTCGTCCGAAGCAGCGGTATTGTCCGCGGAAGCGTTCAGACGGGCGGCGCGCAGCGGGGCATCGTCCAGAAGATAGCCGCACTGGTCACACTGGCGATACAGCTTATGTAATAGATCCAGCGTCTCTTTCTGCCAGGGGATGCTGTTTGATAACATCTGATATTGAAGCTCGGTATTGGAGATAACAGGCTGTACATAAGTACCTTCAAAAAATTCATTGATGCATAGAAGCAGAGGGTGCAGCAGAATACAGATAAATTCGCATTCCGTATAGTCCGGTGAATAGCCATAATGGAACTGGCGGCTGTTTACCATGATGCCGTCGTCAGGCGAAAGTTCCACCGTAGCGCCGTTAACGTTATAAGACATGCGGCCGGAAAGAATGATGATGAATTCCAGGTCTTCATGCCAGTGACTGACTGCAGAATAGTTGGGGTAAGTGGAGAGAATGCCCCGGCGGATATAGAAAGGATATTCTTTGCGGTTATAGTCTACGGTTTCGGAGTAGTCCGCGGAATTGTCACGGGAGCCGCTTAGATCGTTAAGTGGTTTCACAGGCGACGCATCTCCTTTCCTGTTTATGGTGGCGTGCAGTCAATTTGGAAGATTGTTATAGTATTATATAATATTCTGGTAGAAACGGCAATCGGATTGTCATATTATCATAGTGTACTTAATTGGTGGCACTTAGTTTGGTATAGGAAATGAAGACAGTATCATGTAATTAAGGCAGCGGCGTATTATATGCGCCGGTCATGAAGGTCCGGACCTCTGGAAAGAGGAAACTTGTCATGAAAAACCATTTTTGGAAGCTGATACTTCCCATCACGTTTCAGCAGTTTATGCTGGCGTTAGTCAGTGCGTCCGATGCGCTGATGTTAGGAGGACTGAACCAGGGCTCTCTGTCGGCGGTCTCACTGGCCGGGCAGATCGCTTTTGTCTTCAATCTGTTCATGGCGGCGATGACGATAGGAACAAGCATGTTTGCGGCGCAGTACTGGGGCAGTGAGGACAAGGAGAGTGTGGCAGAGCTGATGGCGTTTGTGCTGCGCACTACTTTGCTGGCCGCATTAGCCTTCTGTGTCTGTGCAACGTTCGCACCGAGGGCGTTAATGTATATTTTTACAGGAGACGATCGTCTGGTAGAGCTGGGAGCACGTTATCTGAGGGTAGTGGGGACATCCTATATTTTCTCCGGGGTCTCGCAGATCTATCTGTGTATTATGAAGAACAGCGGTCGTGCCGGCAGGAGCATGTTGATCAGTTCTGTTACGGCGGCGCTGAATATCCTGCTCAATGCGGTTTTGATCTACGGACTGTGCGGGATGCCGGCAATGCATATTGCGGGAGCGGCGCTGGCGACGGTGTTGGCGAATGTTGTCGGGTTTGTCTGGGCCGTTGCGGAATCCTGTGGCAAAGCAGGGATTCGGCCGGCAAAATCTTACGTGATACTTACCGTTTCGGAGCTGGAGAAGAAATTCTGGAAATATGTAACACCTGTTACGATCAATGAGATCGTTTGGGGCGGCGGATTTACCATGTATTCTGTTATTCTTGGTCATATGGGAACGGACGCGGTGGCGGCCAATTCCATCGCCAACATCACGAAAAATCTGCTGGTCTGTTTCTGTCTCGGCCTGGGGAGCGGCGGGAGCATTATCGTCGGCAATGCCCTGGGGGCAGGTGAGTTGGAGAAGGCAAAGAGGGATGGCGCGCTGCTTGTCCGGCTCTCCATTGTCTGCGGGGTCTTGACGGGGCTGGCGCTTTTGGCGTTGTCACCGGTAATCCTGCAGAATGTAAACATCAGTGCACAGGCGAAAGAGTATCTGCGAATGATGCTTTATATCTGTTCGTATTATCTTGCGGGCAAAGCGGTCAACGGCATGACGATCGGCGGTATTTTCTGTGCCGGCGGGGATTCCCGGTTCGGGCTTGTGTGTGATGCGGTCACGCTGTGGTGTATCACGATTCCGCTCGGGGTGCTGGCGGCATTCGTCTTTCAGGCGCCGGTCATTGTGGTATATTTTCTGCTGAACCTGGATGAGGTCGTAAAACTGCCGGCGGTATACAGACATTATAAGAAGTACAGATGGGTCAGGAATCTGACAAAAGAATAGCGGCATATTTAAGGAAGGGAGATATGACATAACATGAACCATTTAGAGAGAAGAGATGCCCAGATGGCATACATTTCAGACGAAAGTATTTTCGAGGAGCAGCTGGTGTGCAGGAAGAAGCTGCAGAAGCTTAACTTTATGGACCGTTCTGATTTCGACGGTCTGGGGGAAGCGGTGAAGGATCTTCTGGGAAAGTCGGAAGGGGCCTTTATCAATCCGCCTTTCTACTGTGATTACGGGACTCATATTGAGGTGGGTAAGAATTTCTTTGCCAACTATAACTGTATGATCCTGGATGTGGCAAAGGTGAAGATCGGTGATAACTGCCAGATGGCGCCCAATGTGGCTATCTACACGGCAGGACATCCGGTGCATCCTGTCACCCGTAATTCTGCGTATGAGTATGGCAAGGAAGTGACCATCGGAGATAATGTCTGGCTGGGCGGCAACACGGTGATCTGCCCGGGCGTGCATATCGGCGA
>CANRZW010000067.1 GCA_947644545.1 uncultured Lachnospiraceae bacterium | reverse complement strand
TAAAATTTTCAAAGTTCACAAATTTCTGCTTGACTTTTTATTTGCAGACTTTATTTACATTATATCCAGCGGACTGCCGGAACGCAATCAAGTTCTCGGTATTCTCTTTACAGAAAGATAAGAATATCCTGTCCGCTTCCTTTTACACCATATAATTTCGGATTTCGGAAATCTACTAAATCCATAAAAATGGTATTTTTATACCTTTGCTTATCCCGCCTCCCATCGATTTTTGGCATATGACGGTACTGCTCTGATTCCAGTTCTGCTTTCCGGTTTCTCCTCTCTGCAAGATTCGCTTTCCCGGCATTATCTTCTTCTCCTTCCTCATCTGATTCATCTACAAGACAGTTTAACTGATCTGCAAGATTCCGCGACTGGTCCGGGTACAAATGGGAATATGTATCCAGTGTTGTCTGTATTTTTTCATGCCAAAGCCGCTCCGACACAAGTTTGGGCCGTACGCCCGGCTTTGAAATCAGCAGGGAAGCGTGGCTGTGCCTGAGAGCATGCAGCCGTACCTTCTTTATGCCGGATAATTCTTCCCCAGTTTCCATCTGCGTGGAGCTGTTTGTAGATGAGCTGATTTTTTAAAAGGCAGGGTAAACGAGCTAGATTGACTGATTTTAAGAATAGATGTTCCTTTTGACTGAAATTGATGCATATAAGCTGTTAGAACAAACTAAAATGATTTAAAACAGTCATAATCGTTCAAATTTAAGCAAAATGAACAAAATAGAAAGTGAACTTTTGTGAATAAATATGATTGATTTTGACTGAGTATGAATGTATAATGCAACTATAGTAAATGATACAAACTAAGAAAGGGGAGGGCAAGAGATGATTTATACGGTTACTTTTAATCCGTCGCTGGACTATATCGTTTCGGTCGAGGATTTTAAGCTGGGATTGACGAACCGGACCAGTTCGGAGCTGATGCTTCCCGGCGGGAAGGGATTAAATGTTTCCATGGTGCTTGGTAATCTGGGCATTGAAAATACGGCGCTTGGGTTCGTGGCGGGATTTACGGGAGAGGAGATCGTCCGCCGGATAGAGCAGATGGGGGTAAGGGCGGATCTGATCCGGATAAACAACGGCATATCGCGGATCAATGTGAAGCTGCAATCCATCGACGGGACGGAGATCAACGGCTGCGGGCCGCAGATCAGTGAGCGGCATGTAGAGGAGCTGTTGGAGAAACTCGACATTCTGGGAGAGGGTGACGTGCTGATCCTTGCCGGAAGCATTCCCAGTTCCATGCCGAACGATATGTACAGAAGGATCATGGAGCGGCTGGAAGGCCGGGGTGTGATGATCGCAGTGGATGCCACGAAAGATCTGCTGGTCAATGTACTGGCGTATCATCCTTTTTTGGTAAAACCGAATAACCATGAGCTGGGTGAGATCTTCGGCGCAGAGCTTAAGACAAGGGAAGAAGTGATACCGTATGCGAAGAAGATGCAGGAGATGGGGGCGGTGAACGTGCTTGTTTCCATGGCCGGTGAAGGCGCCGTGCTGGCAGCAGGGGACGGCAGCATCTATGACGCGCCGGCGCCGGAAGGACGGCTGATCAACGGCGTGGGGGCAGGAGATTCCATGGTGGCTGGTTTTCTCGCAGGCTGGATGGAGAAGAAAGATTACGACCATGCTTTTGCCATGGGAATAGCAGCAGGAAGTGCCAGCGCTTTCTCCGAACAGCTGGCGACGAAGGAAGAAGTGGGAGCCGTCTACCGGCAGGTGAGGAAACGGCAGGAGAACGCAAAGTAGTAAATAGAACGAGCCAGCCAATCGAAACATGTGGGTAAATGGAAGACAGGGAAAATAGGAGGAGTAGTACGATGAGAATTACAGAACTTCTGGATAAGAGAAGCATTTCTCTTGCCGGAGCGCCGGCGAACAAGGAAGAGGCGCTGGATCAGGTCGTGGAGCTGATGGTGCGAAGCGGCAGGATCAATGACAAGGAAGCGTACCGCAGACAGGTGTATGCGAGAGAGGAAGAGAGTACCACCGGAATCGGGGAAGGCATAGCGATTCCCCACGGCAAATGTGATGCGGTGACAAGCCCCGGTCTGGCGGCAATGGTAGTAAAAGACGGCGTGGACTTTGATGCGCTGGACGGTGAACCGGTGACGCTGATTTTCCTGATCGCGGCGCCGAACACAGAAGATAACGTGCATCTGGACGTATTGAGCAAACTGTCCGTCTTGATGATGGATGAGGACTTTTCCGACAGTCTGCGGAATGCCGCGTCGGTGGAGGAATTTCTGGCGATCATCGACAAGGCGGACGACGAGAAGGCCAGCATAGACGAGCGGTTGGCGGATACCGGTTCGGCCAATGCGGGTCAGGTGAAGATTCTGGCGGTGACCTCCTGCCCGACCGGAATAGCCCACACCTATATGGCGGCGGAAGGAATCGAGAAGGCAGCAAAAGAGAGAAACTGTTTTGTCAAGATCGAGACAAGAGGTTCCGGCGGCGCCAAAAATGTCCTTACGGCGAAAGAAATTGAAGAGGCTGACTGCATTATTGTCGCGGCCGACGCGCAGGTGCCCATGGATCGTTTTGCCGGCAAGAAAGTTATCGAGTGTCAGGTTTCGGACGGAATCAGCAAGGCAGGGGAGCTTTTGGACCGCGCTATTCGCGGCGATGTGCCGGTTTACGTGGCAGCGGCCGGAGCACGGCCTGCGGCTCAGACTTCCGGAAAAAGCGGCAGTGCGGGACACCAGATCTACACGCAGCTGATGAACGGCGTTTCTCATATGCTTCCGTTCGTGGTGGGCGGCGGTATCCTGATCGCGATCGCCTTTTTGATCGACGGTCTGAGCGTGGATATGAATACACTTGATGTGGCAGAGAGAGCGAATTTCGGCACGATCACGCCTGCGGCCGCATGGTTCAAACAGTTGGGGGATACGGCATTCGGCTTTATGCTTCCGGTACTGGCGGGCTTCATCGCCATGGCGATCGGTGACAGGCCGGCGCTGGTTCTTGGATTTGTGGGCGGCATGATCGCTTCCGGCGGAAAGTCCGGTTTTCTGGGTGCACTGGCGGCCGGTTTCTTGGCGGGTTACACGATCGTAGTGTTGCGTAGGATCTGTGATAAACTGCCCGATTTTCTGGAAAAAATCGCTCCGGTACTGATCTACCCGCTGGTTGGACTTCTGATCATGGGTCTGATCATGTCCTTTCTGGTAGAGCCGGTGATGGGCGGCCTCAATACGGCACTGAACAACGGACTGACCAGCATGGGTGGAACGAGCAAAGTCATCCTCGGGCTGATCCTGGGCGGCATGATGGCCATTGATATGGGCGGCCCTTTCAACAAAGCGGCATATGTGTTCGGCACGGCGGCCATCGCGGCAGGAAATTATGACATCATGGCGGCAGTTATGATCGGTGGTATGACACCGCCCTGTGCCATCGCGCTGGCGACCCTTTTCTTCAAGAAGAAGTTTACGAAAGAAGAAAGAGAATCTGGCCCTACCAACTTCATCATGGGTCTGGCTTTCATCACGGAAGGTGCGATTCCCTTTGCGGCATCCGATCCGCTGCACGTTTTGCCGGCCTGCATCGCAGGTTCGGGTGTGGCCGGAGCGCTGTCCATGGTATTCGGCTGTACGCTGATGGCGCCTCACGGCGGAATCTTCGTATTTCCGGTAGTAGGAAGCCCGCTGATGTACGTGGTGGCGCTGATCGTGGGAACACTGGTCTCGACGGTACTGCTGGGCGTGCTGAAGAAAAATGTGGAATGATCATGAAAAGCATCTGTAAAAAGTGATGGCGTATCAAAACAAGGCGAAGTAAGATTGTTTTGGCAGATTGGCAGAATTAGAAATCATTGGGAAGCATTTTTAAAAGAAACAGATATTGAATAGTGAACAGGAAAATTATAAAATATAAAGAAAAGAGGAGAAACATCATGAAAGAATTCAAGTATGTAATTACCGACCAGGAAGGAATCCACGCACGTCCGGCAGGGGAGCTGGTGAAGGCGGCCAAGGCTTTCGAGTGCAACATCAAACTCGCCAAGGACGGTAAGTCTGGCGACTGTAAGAAGATCTTCGGGATCATGGGTCTTGGCGTTAAGAAAGGCAACGAGGTGACGCTTACATTTGAGGGGGCCGACGAAGATGCGGCGTGTGAAGCGATCAGTAAGTTTATGCAGGATAATCTGTAAAGGACTTGCACCGGGCGGCTTCTGGCGGATTAAGGTACACGGAGGAAAACTATGTTATCGGAACAAAGATATGAGATGATCTTAAAGATTCTGGAGGAGAAGCGGAGCGTGACAGTGACCGAACTGACAAGGCTTCTGGATATCTCCGAATCTACCGCCAGAAGGGATATCGTCGTGCTGGATAAGGCAGGAAAACTGGTAAAGGTGTTTGGCGGAGCGGTGCTTTCAGACAATATTTATCAGGCGGCGGAGCAGACGGTAACACAGCGGACCGAGGTGCACCGGGAAGAGAAAAGAAAGATCGCGCAGTATGCGGTATCTTTGATCGAGCCCCAGGATTTTATCTATCTGGATGCCGGAACGACTACCGGCTATATGCTGGATTTCATCGAAGACACACGGGCCACCTTCGTCACCAATGCGGTGGCCCATGCACAGCGTCTGGCGGCGAAGGGCATTCATGTGATCCTGATCGGCGGAACGCTTAAGAGCACCACGGAAGCCGTCGTGGGAACCATGGCTGCGCTGGCGCTTAAGGACTATCACTTTACGAAAGGTTTTTTCGGCACCAACGGCATAAGCCTTACAGCCGGGCACACGACACCGGATGCGGATGAGGCGCTGGTAAAAAGAACCGCGGCACAGCAGTGCAGAAAACAATATTTTCTGTGCGATAACAGTAAGTTTAATGTGGTCAGTGCGGTGACTTTTGCGGCCCTGGCTACCGGCACGCTCCTGACTGACGCCGCGCCGGAAGAATACGCAGAGGCCGCGGATATGATAGTCTGTTGATCAATCCAGTTCCTTATCATAACTGAGAATGGCGCCGGTGACGGCATCCACATCGCAGGAATATTCTGTCCGTCCCACGTACCATTCCACTTCATATTCACCACGCCCGTCGTCGTAATCGAATTCGATCTGCAGACGCCGGGCGTCTTTTTCGGTCACGCCGGCATGTTGGAGAGCCAGCTGTTTGGCCTGCTCTTCCGTAATCTGTTCGCTGCCGGCATTGGCTGCCTGTGCATGGTGATAATATTCGGCATCGTGATCAAAGGAGAGGACTTCCCCGGTCAGGGCGTCGATATCGTAATCGTATTCCGTAGTATCCTTGTGAAATTCTATATCATATTGCCAGATCCCGTCATCCGATTCCAAATGTGCGTGCACGAAGTTCACTTCGTCGCTCTTTAAGCCGGCGTGGTTCAAAGCGGCCACTTTGGCGGCTTCGGTGCCGATATACTGCTGTTCCGATGCGCCGGAGGTGGATTTTGAGTCAGGTGTTTTGCTATCCTGTGTTGATTCGGGTTGGGAAGCTGCCGTATCGGCATCCTTCGTTTGTCCCGCTCCAATTTCTGAGGCAGAAGCAGCCGCGTCCGACGAAGAAAAAGCCGCCAGATCATAGCTGCCGCTCTCGCAGCTCATGGAAAGAATTTCCCCGGTCAAGGCGTTGACGGAATAGTCGTAAGCGGCAGTTTCGCAGAGAAATTCCATGTCATAACGGGCGGTTTCCTGTGCGGTATCCAGCTGTGTGCGCACGAAATGCACACTTTCTTCGGTAAGCCCTGCATTTTCAAGAACGATGGACTTGGCTTCCGCCAGCGTCAGGTAGTCAGCGCCCGTTGCGGAAGCGCCTGTTTCTGCGGGCGCGGTATCAACCCCGTTGGCCGATTCTTCTACCGGAACAGGCGCCTGAGAGGCTGTGTTCCCACAGCCGGTCAGCGAGAACAGCATACAGTTGGTGATAAAAATGATTTTTGCGGTTTTTAAAATACGATTCAGCTTCATGATCTCCTCCCCTATACAATATGTGCCGGCATTTTATGCGGCATAAAATCTTCATAAAACTTTCCTGAGTCTGATTTTGTTTTACTATATTATATAAAGGAAGTTTTTTGAAGTCAACGAACAGCAGGCGACTTTTCAGGCCGCCTATGGCGAGGGGCAGATGTCCCTCAACTGGAGGGAGCAGATCAAAGAGAATACATTGCAGTACTCAAAAATTTATAATTCAATTTTATAAATATCTGCGGTTTCCTTTTCAAAAGAAAAGCTGCGTTCGTACACGCCGCCATTTTTTTGTATAACTTTTATGGACGCCGCATTTTCTTTTTCAACAGATATATGAAGTTCTTTCATTTCTGCTTCTTTCGCCACGCGGAGAAGTTGATATAACATTTCCGTTGCATATCCCTTTTTTCTTTCGGATGGACGTACACTATATCCGCAATTCCCCAGATCTTTCAAAAATTCATTCAACGTATGCCTTAAATCAATAATTCCTATTATCCTGTCATCCCTTTTTCTTATGGCAAAAAAAGTATCTGTTACTACCCAATTTTCATTTACTGTTTTGGGATTCGTGTTCAGCGTTACGGAGGACAGCCATTCCTCGTAGCTTTCTGTTTTGTCAAAAAGCTCACTTCCATAGATAATGTCTTCTCCGTGTTGAAAATGCTCCTTACGATAATCAAGTGCTTTTTCTTTCAGCTCTAAAGTTGGTCTTACCAAAACAATATCATTTTCCATGTTGAGCCTCCTTCGGCAATAACAGCCCTTTTATTTCGTTTATTATCTGCGTGGGAATATCATTATCCATTTCCATCAACTTGCTGTACATTCGTACTCCCTGATATGCAAATACAATTATATTGAAAATTGATTCCGGGTTCACGGAATTAAATTCTTTCGTAGCTATTCCATAGTTGATCAGCTCTATCCATGTTGATTTTGAAATTTCGTACTGTTTTTTTACAGAATTATTTTCTTTGGAAATCGCTGGATTACTATAAAATTCGTAAATGGCAAGGCTTAAAGAATTTTCGGAATCAATCATTTCACCTGCATATTTTGCAAGAAGTTCCTCTAAGATCATGGCAGCCGGAACGTGCTGTTCGATTTTAGCAGATATTTCACTTTTTTGCTCATTGGCAAAATCATTCACTATTTCCAAAAATATTTGCCCGGTGCTTTCGTAATGGCGGTACAGTCCTCCACGACTAAGTCCCGTCAACCCGCAAATATCTTTCATAGTTACATCTTTAAATCCCTTTTCTGCAAACAGTTGATATGCCTTTTCTCGAATGGCCTGTTTTGTCTTTTCTCCTTTCAGGCTCACGTTATCACCTCTTTTCTTTTGCGACACATATGTTGCTTTTATTATGCGTCACTTGTGTCGCTTTGTCAAGAATAAGTATAGAACAAATTATAAAAAGGCATCAAACAAAACTGTGATTGTCAGGCCCGTTATCGGTATGATCACAAATCCTGTCACGTCAATTTTGTCATTTCATAACTTTGCTGTATAATAAGCATTGCAATGGAATCTTTTTGCTTTCAAAACTCAAGATAATATTTTTTTCACAAGCTCGTTCAAAACCTCTATGTTCATAAAATTGATAAGTACAGGCATTATCAGTATATAAATAAAATTCTTTTCCTTTTTCACGTTGTTCCAACTCGTTAAGTAATTTGCTTCCAATTCCTTTTACTTTAATTTCTGGATTAGCCGCTAAGAAAATAATTTCTCCGTCCGGGGAATGGGTCTTAGAATACTGTAAATACATTTCTTCATTTGTTTTGTCATAGAAACCAACGCTTTCTTTGTAAAATCTTTTTTGAAAATAGTCAAATACTCTTACATAAAGTAATTTCCAAAAGGAATAGTATTGTTTCTTTTCACTTTTTGCCTTTGCCAGTAAAACGCCTGCAAATTTATCTCCAACATAAGCAGCTATTATTTGTATCGATTGAAGAAGTTCTAAATACCAGAAATATTTCCCATACAAATTTAACAGCAATCGGTTATCCATATACCAGTTGATTATTCCGTGTCAAAGGATCCAGATCTTGTTGCGAATAGGCTCCACCAGTTTTCCTAATAGAGCTAACGGTTCGCAGAACAGATCCACCCTTACTTTTGCTTAATTACCCCCACTCAAATGGGGATTTTGTGTCAATGATGCGCTTCAGCGCAGGCGTAAGCCCTTGTCATTGACACGGAAGCCCCACTTTGAGTATCATGCCGCATGGCAAAAGGTAAGTAACTCTCGCTCATGCACTGGTGGATCTCAAATGAATATCGGTAGCTCCCCCAGCGTGAAATATTCACCAGTTAAAGTGCATACCCTTTATTGCTGCTTTCACCGCTTTTTTATGGTCTTTATTTCTCAATTCTCTGATTTCTATATCCACAATTTTCACCTCTTTCAAATTGACTTATTTATACAATCAACAGTATAATATAATAAGTGTCGATTTACTATCGCTAATATAGTACGCAAATATCGCTTAGACGACACTTTTTAAAATTTTGTCGTGGATTGGAGCAAAAAATATGAACATGAATGATAGACGTGTAAGGAAAACGAAAAAGGCACTTCAAAATGCACTTGCTGAAATAATGGCGTATAAAGAGTTGCGCCATATTACAGTACAAGAATTAGTGGATCAGGCAGACATTCATCGTGCAACTTTTTATTTGCATTACCATGATGTATATGATTTGTATGAACAGATCGAAAATGGTGTTATAACTGAACTGGATAAAATAATTGCAGCTGACCCGACAAATCTTTATGAAGGTGTATATAAAGCCATTATTGACTATGTTTTTGATAATTCCGTATTGTTTCGTATGCTTTTGAACGAAAAAAGTAATACAAATTTTCAAAATGCTGTTTGTAAGCTTATTGAGAAAAATTATCTAAATATTTGGTTGTACGAAGAAAACAGAACCGTAATTATAGACGAAATGCGATTTTTGACAACATATCATATTCAAGGGTGTATAGCTATTATTTGTACATGGGTCAATGAAAATTTTTCTCATTCAAAAGAAGAAGTTCTCGGTTTCCTGCGCAAAGTCAATGAAAATTTTGACAGGATACTTGTATAATATTTTTTGCTATTTTGTTCAGTAGGAATGAAAGGGATATAATTAAGGAGCAAATTCCCATGGCATTACCATCCAGGGAGTGCAGAGCAGTAATACAGGCGATTATGGACTTTATCACACAAGAACTGTGTAAATACCAGTAAAGAGCCACAGGTGGAATTTTTGGAGGATATACAACATGCCTAAAGTAATGAATTTTACGACAGCTTTGTTTCGTTTTACGGTGATAAGGCAATAGATTTAAATTTGTCAAAGTGATAATTGTCAGTAAAAGTTAACGAAGAATTAGATGCTTTAAGTTGGATGGTATAGCCAAGGGTTGCTGTAAGTGTATTGGTATACTGCATAAAATAACAGTCTATAAGTTTAACTTGACTTTATTTAATTTTATCTTGTAATGGAAAAAAGAATATGCTACAATCACTTTTAAGCAAAGAACAGGTCTAAGATTTCCATGATATCTTAACGGATTGACGCAAAATCCGTATCTATGCAGAGTCGTCTCTGCGAGAACTCCTTGCTTATAACTAAATAACTGCAGGGAGGAAAATAACGAGATTATTGGCGATATCCTCTCTGTCTTCACAAAAAGAGAGGATATAATATGCAGCAGAATCAAAAAGACAGAAAAGCGTCATCGAAAATGAACACAGGGTATGTGGAGTCCACACAAGGGTCACAAAGTGATAATGAGAACCGGAAGATATTCCCGGAAGGATATGAGATTAATCTGAGCGATTTTGCACTCTTTTTATCGGTCATGAAGGTAAAAGAAGCCTATACGGATGTACTCAGTATTATTCTTGATGAACCTGATCTGAAGCTCAAAGAGGTCAAGGCGGAGCAGGTAATTCTGAACAGGTCTGGCAAGCGTGCCATACGTCTGGATGCGTGGGCGCAGGATATATACGACAGGCAGTTTGATATGGAAATGCAGAATAACGTAAGCGGTGATAATGTTTGTAAACGATCCAGATTTTATCAGAGTATGCTTGATACGCCGCTCCTGAAATCGGGGCGCAAAACACGTTACAGGCATTTGCCGTCTACGGTGATCATTTTCATCACACAGGAAGATATTTTCGGGAAGGATCTGGCAATGTACACTTTCAGGGAACAGTGTGCGGAGGTGCCTGAGCTGTTACTGGAAGACGGTACGAGTAAGTTTTTTTTGAATATGATGAGCAGGAATGGCAGACCCGAGCTGGTCAGTCTGCTACAGTATATGAAGCATACCACGCTTGAAAATGCTGATATTTCTGTTATGGATAAGCGGATCCTGCACCTGGACAGTATCGTGGAAGAAGTAAAGCAAACCGAAGAATGGGAGGTTGTAAAAATGGGGATTCTTGAGATTGGTTTGGAGAAAGGAAGGCAGGAAGGGAACAGAGAAACGCTGGTGCGTAACGTAGAGTCAGTGATGAAGAATTTCAATATTACATTGCAGAAGGCATGTGACGGCCTTGGTATCACGACAAAGGAATACGAGGAGGCAAAAGCACAGATTGCGTTATTGCATAAGGGATGATATAATGTGTCTGTTGTGAAGACCGCACATAAGAATGGCAGGAAGCCATCTATGGAACAGAAGTTCCCCGCGGTTGGACAATTATTTCATGAAAACGCTGATATTTCAATTTAGTATTAAGAAATAATAGTAAATAATAGTGAATACTCCGAAACGGAGAATACTATATTTATTGCTATATTCATATTGAAGTATGTATGTACAGGAAGGCATACGGTTTTTCCAAGAGGGACCGTGTGTCTTTTTCTGAGTTTAGAGAGGATATTTGCGAACGAGAAAGGGAGGAGGCTTACGACATGAACTTATCCGAGTTCTTTACACAAAATCCGCAGGCGGCGATCGCCTTTTCCGGGGGCGTGGATTCGGCTTATCTGCTCTATGCAGCGTTGCAGTACGGGGCAAAGGTGCGGGCCTATTATGTGAAATCGGTCTTTCAACCGCAGTTTGAGCTGGACGACGGGATAAGGCTTGCAAAAGAGCTGGGAGCGGATCTGCGGATTCTGGAGGCGGACGTGCTGACGCTGGAGGCTGTTGCATCCAATCCGCCGGACCGCTGCTACCACTGTAAGAAGATTATCTTTGAGACGATCGGTGAAGCGGCACGGGCGGATGGTTTTTCGGTTTTGCTGGACGGTACGAATGCGTCTGACGAAGAAGGCGACCGGCCCGGTATGCGGGCGCTTCGGGAGCTGTCGGTGCAGTCTCCGCTCCGGCTTTGCGGGCTGACCAAGGATGAGATCCGGCGTCTTTCGAGGGAGGCCGGCCTTTTTACCTGGGATAAGCCGGCCTATGCCTGTCTTGCCACCAGGATTCCCGCCGGGGAGAGGATTACAGAGGAGAAACTTGCGGCCACCGAAGCTGCGGAATCTTATCTGTCCGGAATGGGATTCAGAGATTTCCGGGTACGCAGGATGGGAGACATTGCAAGACTGCAGTTTCCGGCTGATCAGATAGGACAGGCAGTGGCAGACAGAGAGAATATCGTTCGGGAACTGAGAAAATATTATGCGGCGGTACTGCTTGATTTGGAACCGCGGCAGGGAAACGGGGTAAAACATGAACAGTGAAATCAGAAAGATGTTGGAGGCGGTGCGAAGCGGGGAGATCTCTGTGGATGAAGCGCTTCTCGCCATTAAGAAAGCGCCTTTTGAGGATATCGGCTATGCCAAGGTGGACATGCATCGCGGTATCCGACAGGGGGCGCCGGAGGTTATCTACGGCGCCGGCAAGACGGCGGAGCAGATGCTCGGTATTATAGAAGCCATGCAGCAAAACGGGCAGCAGACGATTCTGATCACCCGTCTGTCTTCGGAAGCGGCGGAGCGCATTTCCGCGGTCTATGATATGGATTACCGGCAGGAGGCCCGTGTCGGCGTGATCGGGAAGATGCCGGCGCCGGACGGTATCGGCAGGATTGTGGTTGCCACAGGCGGAACCTCCGATATTCCGGTAGCCGAGGAGGCAGCGCTTACCGCCGAGGTGCACGGCAACGAGGTGGTGCGCCTTTATGATGTGGGTGTGGCGGGGCTGCACCGGATGCTGGCACATATGGATGAGATCATGAGCGCATCCGTGATCATTGCGATCGCAGGCATGGAGGGGGCGTTGGCCAGCGTGATCGGCGGACTGGCGGACTGTCCGGTGATCGCGGTGCCCACAAGTGTAGGCTATGGCGCTTCTTTTCATGGGGTGAGCGCCCTTTTATCTATGTTGAATTCCTGCGCGAGCGGGGTGTCGGTGGTCAATATCGACAATGGCTTTGGCGCCGGATATCTGGCCGGTATGATCAACCATATGACGCAGAAGAAATGACGGTTTGTGACTTGCGGTGACAAACCTACATGTTAAAAAGGGAGGCATGAGTATCAAAATGAAGACTTTATATTTGGACTGCGGCATGGGAGCGGCGGGGGATATGTTGACGGCAGCATTGTTGGAGCTGCTTCCGGATGCGGAAGGATTTATGGCGCAGTTGAATGCGCTTGAGATCCCCGGTGTTACGATGCAGAAGGAAAAGGTGAGTAAGTGCGGCATTGGCGGCACGCATATCACAGTGAAGGTGCACGGCATGGAGGAAGATGAGTCTATGCACGAACATGCGGAGGAACATCACCATGTTTCCGGCCACGAACACCATCACCATGACAGTGGACATGAGCATCACGATGAACACGATCATCACGAACACCACGAACATCACGAACATCACAATCCGATGCCCCAGGATGCTGTTGCAGGCTATGAGCATCGTCAGCATGTCCACACGCACCACCATCACCACCACAGCGGTATGCATGAGATTGCGCATATCGTTCATCACCTTCCGGTATCGGACAGGGTAAAGGCGGATATTCTTGCGGTCTATTCATTGATCGCCGAGGCGGAGAGTCACGCGCATGGCGTTCCGGTGACGGAGATACATTTCCACGAGGTGGGAACGATGGATGCGGTGGCCGATGTGACGGCGGTCTGCGTGTTGATGGAGAAGATCAGCCCCGGCCAGGTGATCGCATCGCCGGTTCACGTGGGGAGCGGCCAGGTGCGCTGTGCCCACGGCATCCTGCCCGTACCGGCTCCGGCCACGGCGTATATTCTGCGGGACGTGCCGATTTACGGAGGAGAGATCAGAGGGGAATTGTGTACGCCGACAGGGGCCGCTCTGCTGAAACATTTTGTGACACGGTTTGGCAGTATGCCGGTGATGAAGACGACGGCTATCGGTTACGGTATGGGCAAAAAGGATTTTCCGGTGGCCAACTGTGTCCGTGCGCTGCTGGGGGAGACGGAGAGCGCAGGCGACTATATAACGGAGCTTAACTGCAACGTGGATGACATGACCGGGGAAGCGCTTGGCTTTGCCATGGAAGAGCTGTTTGCCGCCGGAGCGCTGGATGTATATACGGTGCCGATCGGCATGAAGAAATCCCGCCCGGGAACACTGCTGTGCGTGATGTGCCGGGCAGAAGACAAAGAAAAAATGGTGCAGCTGCTGTTCCGGCATACCACCACGATCGGAATCCGTGAAAATGTATATCGGAGATATACGCTGGAACGGTCGGTGGAAACGGTGCGGACGCCTTACGGTGATATCAGAAGAAAGACTTCGACCGGATACGGCGTTACAAGACAGAAGTACGAATATGAGGATCTGGCGCGGGCAGCACGGGAGAATGATCTTTCGGTCAGTGAGGTGCTTTCCCGGCTGTAACGGAGTTTTATTTTTATAGAAGGAATCGGTTATATGAAAAAGGGTTATATGAAAAAGTTTATCTCATTTATTGCAGTGGCGGCAGCGACTTCTCTACTGTGTGCCTGCGGCGCGGAGCGCGTACAGAGCGGGGAGCCAGTCACAGGCACAAGGGCAGCAGACGCAGAAGAACAGAGACAGGAGTCAGAAAGCGCCGGCGGGACAACCGCCGCACCGGCCGGCACAGAAGCGGTAACGGAAACGACAACAGTGACAACAGCAACAACGGAACCACTTGTTTACGGCAGCGGCGACTACACGCGGATCAATCCGGCCATGGATGAACACGGCGAGATCAACATTCTGCTCTTTAACGGCCTTACCGCCCACAACGGCGACAATGAGGTGGTGCCGGGTCTTGCCCGAAGCTGGGAGTTTGACGAAGAGACCTGTACCTACACTTTTTATCTGGAAGAAAATGTGCAGTGGCATGACGGTGAGGCGTTTACGGCCGACGACGTCAAGTTCACGATAGAAGCCATTATGGATCCCGAAAACGGATCGGAAAATGCGCCAAACTATGAGGACGTGGAAGAGATCAGGGTACTCGACGAGCATACGGTCTCATTTCAGCTGGCTGCACCCAACGTGGCCTTCCTGGATTACATGACCATGGCGGTCCTGCCAGAGCATCTGCTGGCGGGGGAAGATATGCAGGAATCTAATTTTTTCCGCAGTCCGGTGGGCACTGGACCGTACAGGCTGGAGAGCTGGGATGTGGGGCAGGCGATCACGCTATGCAGAAATGAGACTTATTTCAAGGGAGCGCCGCAGATCGAGAAGATCATCTTCAAGATCGTGCCGGATGATACCGCAAGGGCGCTGCAGATGAAGTCCGGGGAGCTGGATCTGGCGCTGCTGACGCCGCGGGACGCCAGGAACTTTGCGGACATGGAAGGTTATACCTGTTATGAAATGAAAACGTCCGATTATCGGGGCATCCTTTTTAATTTTCAACATGAGTATTGGAAGAAAAATCGGGATATCATACCGGCAGTCTGCTGTGCCATCGACCGGCAGGCGATCATCGACGCCATCCTGCTTGGGCAGGGCGTGCCCGCCTACGGCCCACTGCAGCGCAACATCTATGATAATGAGGACGTGGATCACTATGCGTATGACCCGCAGCGGGCAAAGGATATTCTGGAATCCGCCGGCTGTACGATGGGAGATGACGGCTTCTATGAGAGGGACGGGGAGAGAGTCGGGTTTGTGATCAGCGTAGGCGCGGGCGATCAGGTCAGGGTGGATATCGCACAGGCTGCCGCACAGCAGCTGCGGGAAGTGGGGATTGACTGCTCGGTGGAGATTCCGGTGCAGGTGGACTGGGCCGGGCAGATGGCCTATCTGATCGGCTGGGGCAGCCCGTTTGACGCGGACGACCATACTTATAAGGTGTTCGGTACGGATAAGGGAGCGAACTACAGCGGCTATTCCAACGCAGAAGTTGACCGGTATCTGCAGGAGGCCCGGCAGTCCGACGATCCGGCAGTGCGCGCGGCGGCGTATGACCGGTTTCAGACTGCACTGGCGGCGGATCCGGCGTTTGCCTTCCTCTGCTATGTGGATGCCAACTATGTGGCGGACAGCGCGATCGAGGGCATTTGTGCCGATACGGTCATGGGACATCACGGCGTGGGGATCTTTTGGAATGTGGCCGAGTGGACTTTTCACTGAGACGGTTCGGTCAGAGCATTGATCGCAGAGCAGAATCTGAAATTCTGCTCGCGTCCACAGCGCACTGCGCTTCGGAATGGAGAAAAATGAATCCACTTTATGAAATCTGGAAAGGGAACCCGCAGCGGAGGAGAAATGAAAGAGTTATTGGAAGTAAAAAATCTGTCCGTCAGCTTCGATACGGACAGAGGAGAAGTACAGGCCGTGCGGGATGTGAGCTTTGCGCTGTATCCGGGAGAAACACTGGCCATAGTGGGAGAGTCGGGATGCGGGAAAAGCGTGCTGTGCAAAAGTATCA
>CANRZW010000066.1 GCA_947644545.1 uncultured Lachnospiraceae bacterium | reverse complement strand
GTAATTTGCAAGGCATTATTCATGAAATAATCATAATGCTTCATCAAATAAATCTCAAAATCCGTTTTCTGGCTTTTTTCCTGCAGGAATTTCTTGACCTTTTTCAGTTCCCGGTTATGCTTTTCATATTCATTTTCTATCCGGTACACCGGCTGACTGTGAAGTTCTTCACACGCAGACAGATCCGCCGCCTTATGCAGCTTTGCCAGAGTACAGACTGCCTGGCTGCATTCGTCCATATCACGGTAATTGCACTCTCTCCCCTCATAATAACTCTTCACTATATAGGGTGTGCCGTCCACATCCGTGGCAATCAGTTCCTCTTCCTTCGTCCGCAGGATAGATTCCACCTGCACCATACCGCTTTCATTGATATGCCTCAACAGGAAATCCTGAAAATTCACCTTATCAACCGGTCCGCCATATTCCTTCAAAATAAGCAGACCCTTATCTGACTCGCAAAGAATCGCTCCCCGCCCCTTCCAGGTCCGGCTTACCTCTATTTCATAATGGTCCAACAAACTGACAGCTCTGTCATTCACACGAATACCCCCCGCTTTCTCGTCTATCTTATCTTATGAAAGCGGGCCCAAAAGTATGAAAAAGAGATGAATATTTTCTAGGACGATAAAGAATACCGTTCCCTGCAGATCCGAAGAAGCTCCTCCCGGGTGTTGCGCTGCGGTTCTTCCAGTACAATGTTAAGCAGCTCTTCCAGAAGCCGTCCTATCTCTTTCCCGGGAGTCATACCCAGGGCGATCAGATCCGATCCCGTAACTGCCAGATCTTTCAGCGTCACACAATCCTGCCTTCTGCACATATCTTCATAAAGCTGTTGTATGTACTTCAGATCGGCAAATTTCTCCTGTCGCCGGTAATCGCTCTGCGCGGTAATATCGGCATGTTTCACGGCAAACAACATAGGAAAGATGTCTTCTCCGATCCGATTCACTGCACGCCGCACGCCGGCGGGCGTCGCCTCTGTCTCCTGATCGTGGTACCGCACGATCAGGGTCACCTTGTTGATCGTGTCATTGTCAAATTTCAACCGGCGCAAGATCTTCCCTGTCATCCGCGCACCCACATCCGCATGGCCTCTGTTATGCGTGATTCCCTTCTCATCTGTCGTCTGCGTCTGTGGTTTACCGATATCGTGAAAAAGCATCCCCAGACGCAGCGTCTTATCCGGCTCCACTGCCTCCATGGCATGCAGTATATGTTCCCCCACACTATAGCAGTGATGCGGATTATTCTGCATTGTCTCCATACAAACATCAAATTCCGGAAGAATCTGCCCGGTAATCCCCACCTCATAGGCAGTACGCAGGTAGTCGGGATGATCGGAGACCACCAGCTTGACAAGCTCCGCCTGAATCCGTTCCGCACTGATCTTATTAAGATTGGGCGCCAGTTTACGGATCGCTTTCTTCGTATCCTCCGCGATCTGATAGCCAAACTGTGCGGAGAACCGGACGGCCCGCAGCATACGCAGCGCGTCCTCCGTAAAGCGCTCCTCCGCATTGCCTACACAGCGTATCACACCCGCCTCTATATCCCGTATTCCCCCAAAGATATCCACGAGACCGGCCGTCTCATTATATGCCATGGCATTGATCGTGAAATCCCGGCGCTTAAGATCCTCCTCCAGACTGGCAGTGAAGGTCACCTGTCTGGGATGCCTTCCGTCCTCATACTCCCCGTCGATACGATAAGTAGTCACCTCAAAACCCTCTTTCTCCATCATGACCGTTACCGTGCCATGCTTGATCCCGGTATCAATCGTTCTTGGAAAAAGGCGTTTCGTATCCTCAGGCTTCGCGGATGTGGTGATATCCCAGTCATTGGGAACTCTTCCCAATACGGAATCCCGAACACAGCCGCCCACGGCATACGCTTCGTATCCTGCCGAAGTCAATGTTTCGATAATCCTATGCACTTTATCAGGCAGCTGTATATTCATATGGATTCCTTTCTCTCTGTTTGCCGATTCGGCTTCTTCGCCTAACATCCATGATTCCACTTCATGGAATTAAAAACTGTGCGGTCCCTGAAATACTCTATTGACATCCTCCAGATGAAGATCCGGCTCCTCGTCCTCTTGTGCCAGAGAACTGACCAGTTTCTCTATTTCCTTCCCGGACATTGCACCGCGGCTTCGTTCAATAAACTCTTCCTTCTCATCATCCGTCATATCTACAAACCGATCCATCGCTGCACGATTTGTCGTGATCGCAAATCCAAGATCCAACGGTAAATTCTGATAATCCATCTTCTTTCCATCCTCCTGTCACATAACAAACTGACACTTATTACCAAGTGCATTCTTAAGTCAACTATGGCAAAAGGCAGACGGATCCGTTATTCACCATAGTTTAAGGATAGAATGTGATAGAAAAATGAAAATTATACGATAAATTTATGAAGTCTATCTTGAAAACTTTTCTGAATACAGTATATCGGGAATTAAAGATTGATACAATCCCATTTCATAAAATCAGGCGGGAATCTAATAACATTCCCGCCTGCTGGTTTATTCGATCTTCCTTCTTGTTAACAGCCGAAGCCTATCTCTTCTCCGGCAGCCAGACTCTCATCTGGTTCAAACCGCGATTTCCCCATGCATAATAGGGAATCAGCGTAATCCGGCATGTCTCCTGTGCCGGCGCCTCATAGCTGTAAAGCGCATCACTGACCGTCTCCCGATAGCCCTCCGCATACAACTCCTGTATGCCGTACAGCTTATCCGGCAGATATTCACCGATCGTGACCGCGCCTCCCTTTTTCAGGGAAAGGGACAGCACGTCTCCACCATTATCAACACCTTCCGCACAATAGATCAACGGCCCTCTCTGAATTGCCGCCTTTCCTGTATTGGCAGAAACCCTGTTGCTCGTGTATACTTTCCTGACACGCATATCCAACTCCACGGTCAGCACATCCTCTGCCTTATAGTCTCTGTGCAGAAGCGCGTATCCGCCCTCCATCTCATACTGTACAGGCTCACCGTTCAGGCAAATCACCGTATCCGTGCTCCATGCCGGTATACGAACCGCCAGGGAAACGGACATCGTCTCCCCTTCCGGCTCAAACCGATAGGTAATCTTATTATCATAAGGATACGCCGTCTCCAATCTGATCCTGCCTCCGAACTGCTCCTCAAGAGCAAGCGTCCCGCCCACAAACAGGTTAGAGAACAATCGGTCAGGCGTTACATGCCATGCATACTCTGACAGGGAAGACAATAATCTTGCCACATTAGGTGGGCAGCATGCACAGGCGAACCATTTCGGCCGCACGGGCAGCGTATGCTTATGGGTCTGCGCCTCCCCGGAGATACCCGGCAGCGCTTCCAGAGGATTCACATAGAAAAACCTTGTGCCGTCCAGCTGCATTCCCGCCAGAACACAGTTATACAGGGCGCGCTCCATCTCGTCCGCATATTTACGGTCTCTTTCCAGATAGAGCATCTTGTTGGCAAAAAAGATCAACCCGATGGCCGCACAAGTCTCCGCATAAGCCGTATCGTTAGGAAGGTGATAATCCTTCGTAAAGGCCTCGCCCTCATAGGCAGAACCGATCGCGCCTGTCACATACATCCTGCTCTGGGTAATATTATTCCAGAGAGTCTTACACGCCTCCGCTAACGTAGTATCCTTCGTCTCCATAGCGGCATCCGCCATACCGGTATAGAGATAGACTGCTCTCACCGCATGTCCGACCGCTTTCTTCTGCATTCTGACAGGCTCCGCGCACTGGTTATATTCCTTGTCAACCGTATTGCCTCCCCAGACCGTCCAGTTGCTGCGGCTCTTTTCCTTCTTATAATAATCGCTGTCAACGCCTCTTACATTGATAAAATGAAGCGCCAGCTCCTTATATTTCTCTTCCTTCGTACAGCGGTACAGGCGCATCAACGCCAGTTCGATCTCCGGATGTCCGGGATATCCCTCCGCTCCCTCTTCGATAAAATGCTTATAAATATGATCTGCCATGCCGCACATAATATCCAGAAGCCTGGATTTACCGGTGCATTCCGCATAAGCTACCGCCGCCTCGATCATATGCCCCGCACAGTAAAGCTCATGAGCCTCATGCAGGTTCGTCCATCTCTTGTCCGGCTCTTTTACCGTAAAGTATGTATTCAGGTATCCGTCCTCATGCTGCGCGCTGCCGATCAACTCTATGATCTCATCACAGCGCTTTTCCAGTTCCGGATCCGGATTCTGCGCAAGGCAGTAAGCCGCGCCTTCCAGCCACTTTGCCACGTCACTGTCCTGGAAAACCATACCGTAGAATTCGCCGTCACATTTGCCGGTGCGTAATTTCTCCGCCGCCATGCGGAAGTTCTCAATACAATGGCTCTTCTCCGCACCCTCGATCCGGTCATTTAACGCATTCTCCTGATAAGGAAGCACCACATCCTTAACCAGTTTCCCGTATCTGCCAAAGAAACCGTCCGTCATTTCGAACTTTTTTACCAATTTCAGATCTCTCATTTTATAACCCTCCGCTTTGATTAATTATATGTATTATAATCTTATTTCTTCGGATATAAAATGGATATTTTTCTTTACTTTTTGTATTATATTCCGATTTCCTAGATCCCCGGCACATACTCTTTCCGGTAATCCCGCGGCGCGCAGCCCTTCTTACGATGGAACATCTTGCTGAAATAGAAGACATCCGAAAAACCCGCCAGCTGCGCAATCTCCGCAACCGGCAGGTCCGTCTCCGTCAGCAGCTGCTCTGCTCTGTGCAGGCGCAGAATACACTGGTATTCTCTGATCGTCCTGCCGACCGCATTCTTGAACAGAGTGCCTGCATACTTATAGGATAAGCCGCAAAGCCCCTCGATCTCCTCCGCTGTAAAACCTTCCACATAATGTGCTCTGATATATTCCTGTATCTGCCGTACATAGCTGTTTTCCGCAGTATCCTCCTGGGTGTTATGCGCACAGGACAGAAAGATCTGCCACAGATTGACAGACGCCTGCGGAATGTTGCCATGCACATGCGCATCCAGCAGTCTCTCGAAGTCCTTACGGATGCGGTTTGTCCCCGTACAGTCCGTCAACTTGGGCAGTGTAATATACTTCTGATCTGCAGTTCTGTCCAGACAGACCTTTGATTCATGATAAACTCCTCTTTGTAGTTCCGTCATCTGTTCTCCCGGTTCCGCACAGTAGAAATGTGCATAATACCAGGCCGAACCCTGTTCAAAAGGTTTCTCACCCCAACAGTGCACACCGCTTTTCAGGAAAAAGAGCTGATCCGGCAGAAGCCGGTAGGCAATGCCGTCCTCTATGATCTCCATGGAACCCTGCAGCAGATAGATCGCCACGTGGAACGGCGCCGTCCTGTCCGCATGATACATGGTGCCCAGGTTAATGCTGTAGGCCGCCTCACATATGAAAGGCATTGTGTTGCATGGAATTTGCAGCAGATGTTTGTCCATAATTCTTTCCATATCTTCCCTACACCAGCTTATCCGTCACGGCGCCCGATGAAATACGGTTATTATGTACGGACTCCGTCTCGTTTCTCTTATAATATTCCCGGAAAAGAATATCCACCAGAAACAGCTGGCCGAGCTTCGTACTCATGGAACCGCCGTCAAGAGGATCCTCGTCAGAACCGCTCAACAACACCGCGTCCGCGTAAGCGGTCAGCGGCGACTTGATAAATCTGGTAATGGCAACAATGCCGGCCCCCGCTTCCTTGGCCAGCTGTGCCACATGAATATTGTCCTTCGTTGCTCCGGAATAGGATATAATCACGATCAGATCCGTGGCATCGGCCATGGCCGCAGACATGGCCTGCATATGTGGATCCGTGATACAATGCACCTTCCTGGTAATGCGCATAAACCGGTTCGTGGCCTCCTGGGCCGTCAGCAGACTGTCTCCGATTCCGAAGAAATAGATATTGCTGGCCCGCTGCATCAAAGACAGCGTCTTCTCCAGCTGTTCCTCGCTGAGCAGGGCATTGGTCTCTTTCAACGCCAAGATGCTGCTGTCCATGATCCTCTCGGCAGATTCCGTCACGGAAGCGCCTCCGCCGCCCTCCCTTTTGCTCTTCTCCTCGCTGTTCTGCTTCATATGCAGGCTGATAGATACCTTCATCTTAAATTCCTGATATCCCTTAAGCCTCATTGTCCTGCAGAAACGGTGGACACTGGCATCGGCAACCTTACAGGCCTCCGACAGATCCGTAATCGACATGAAGATCACCTGTTCAGGATGCTTTAACACAAAATCTGCGACCTTTTTTTCTACTTTTGTAAACTGATTATATGCGGATTGTATATCCAACAATAAATTCTGCTGCTCCATCCCGATCCCCGTGTCCCTTCTAATGCCTTACGCAGCCGCTCTGATCACTCCTGTATGCCAGACAGGATCCGTTCCCCTCCGCCACTGCTCCGATTCCGTACATACCGGCCCGGTTTCCCAACGCCGCCTTCCTGATGACAACATTCCGGAAAGACGGCATGATCTTCCTGTACACGCTCTCCCGGATACCGTGAAATGCGTAATCCTGCTCCATCACGCCACCGCCCAGAATGACCGACGACGGGTTCAGAATATGGATCAATGTCACCATGCCGTTTACGATCTCACCGATCCAGTCATCAACAATCGCCCTCACATTCTCCCGCTCCAGACTGGCAAAGACAGCTCTGCCGTCCGTAAGCTGCGGACAGACGCGCCGCACACGTTCCACCAGAGCCGCAGCTGATGCGAATTTCTCATAACAGCCGCCAAACATATCTTCCTTCACATCCCGCTGCCCGGGATACATTACCATTGCCCCGAATTCCCCGGCAGAAAAACTGCTGCCCCGGTACAGCCTGCCGTCCAGAAAGACCGCGCCGCCGATCCCTGTCCCGATCGTCATACAAAGAAAATCCCGTTCCCCGACGCCGGCGCCGAATATGGCTTCTCCGATGCCGGCGGCATTTACATCATTCTCCACCACGACCGGCAGGCCAAAAACCTCCTCCATATGTTTCCGCACACACATTCCCGTATAGCCCGGAACATTCTGGTTCGCATAGAGAATCCGACCCTCCACAGGATCCACCTGACCGGTAGTACTGATTCCGATCCTGCCCAAAGAGTGTTTCTCCTGATAACATCTGACTACGGTTTCCGCCCTCTGCATCAAACAGCTTCCGCCGCAGCCGGCATCCGACGCACACTCCTGCACATCTGACAGCTCTCCGTCCTGATAGACTGCCGATTTGATGGAAGTTCCTCCGATATCCAGTACCACAGTCTTCATAACACCACCTGTTCGGCAATCTTGACGACCGCTTTCCGAATCTTCCTGCTGTCGGAACCGTCCGGCATAATGCCCGGCATATGATATTCTCCCGCCCGATACAGCGCAAAACAGCCCCTCTTCAATAGGCATCCTGCAGCGGGACGACACTCTGCCAACCCGATATCCTGCTGATATTCCCGGATCTGTTTCCCAACATCCCCGCCAAGCAATATCCGTTCCTGACCTTCTATCCCAATCTGCAGATCCATATACTGTCTGTGGTATTCATAGCATCCCTGTGCCTCCTCCTTCGTGAAGGCATCCGATACCTGGATAAAAACATGTTCACCGTCCACCTCGGTTCTTCCCGTCGGCAGACTTTCAAGGTCGGTATGCAGAAGAAAATTTATGGCCGTATCCAGATTTGTGTGAATTCCTATATAGTTTTTCAAATTTTCTATTCTATCAAATATCATAATATACTCATCCTAAATTTTCTATACTTTTTACGTAATATTTTGTGATCAGCTGTGGTCTGGTGATCGCCGCACCGATGACTGCGGAGAAAGCGCCGCATCGAAACGTCTGCTGCAGATCTGCCCCGCTCCAAATACCGCCCTCCGCAATGATCGGCTTGTCCGTCCTTTCCCGAAGCTGTCTGATCAGCTCCAGGTTCGGAACTTTTATGTGTTCCGTATACGGCGTATACCCGGCTAACGTTGTACCGATAATATCAAATCCAATCCTGTCCGCATGGATCCCCTCCTCTAAAGTCGAGCAGTCGGCCATAAAGAGCTGCTGTGGATAGTCCCGGCGTATTTCTTTAAAAAAATCATCCAGACTGACATTTCCCGGCCTCTTCCTGCCGGTCGCATCCATAGCAATAATTTCTGCTCCGACCGCAGCCAGGTCGTCTACCTCTTTTCTCGTAGGTGTGATAAACACATCCGTACCGGGATATTGTGTCTTCACGATTCCGATCAGGGGCAGCTTCACACTCTCTTTAATCTCTCTGATATCTGCCACGGAATTAGCCCGAATCCCGACAGCTCCTCCCTCCTGCGCCGCAACCGCCATCCGCGCCATGATAAAAGAACTGTGCAGCGGTTCATCTTCCAAAGCCTGACAGGATACGATGAGTCCGCCTTTAATCTGCTGTAAAATATGATTCATAGTTACCTCCATGCCGGAGACACAAATTTGTTCTCCCGCTTTTGTCTTATCTACAGTATCTTGAAAGCGCTTCCTCAATTGCCCTGACACAGCGATCGATCTTCTCTGTGTCCTGGCCAATGATCTGCGGCAGCGGTTCCCGCACGCAGCCAATCTCCACACCCTCTCTTCTCCGAAGTATCTCTTTCATCACTGCATACAGATTTCCATGACAATCGCACATCCCGTAAATAATGCCGTCAACCTCCATCTGCATCTCCAACGCCTTCCGGAGATCGCCCTCTTTCAGCAATGCGTTCATTTTCAGAAACAGTTCCGGCATAACGCCGTAAGTTCCGCCAATACCGCCGTCAGCCCCCATGACACATCCTGATATAAACTGCTCATCCACTCCGTTAAAAACAACGAAATCGCTGCCGCCAATCATCTTCTGAATCTGGATATCCTGAACGGCCATACTGCTGTTCTTCACGCCGACGACTCTCTTGTTGCGCAGCATAGTGCGAAGCAGGCTCTGCGTTAACGCCGTTCCTGCCAGCTGCGGAATGTTATAGATGATGAAATCCGTATCCGGCGCCGCATCGGAAATAGCATTCCAATATGCGGCGATGGCATGTTCCGGTAACTTAAAATAGATCGGCGGAATGGACGCGATGGCATCCGCCCCCGCATCCTGTGCAAATGCGGCAAGACTGCAGCTGTCTTTTGTATTATTACATGCCACATGTACGATCACCGGAATCCGTCCTGCCGTCTCTTCCATTACCCACTCGATCGTCTTCTTTCTCTCTTCCACACTCTGATAGATGCATTCCCCGGAAGATCCGCCCACATAGATGCCGTGAATGCCTTTTCCCATCAGATGCCTTACAAATCGCTTCGTGCGCTCTTCGGACACTTCGCCGTCCCTGTCATAACAGGCGTAGAGAGCCGGGATGATTCCTTCATATTTTTTGTATTTCATATTCTGTCTCCTCTTAAGTTTACATAGGCGCTGCGGAATCCCACCACGTTGCCGCCATGATAATATCTGGGATTATAGAAATGGAGCGCAAACTGTCCTGCCCTGTCAAAGCTGTCAAACTTTCCGCCCCTGACCGCGATTCTTTCCCCATAGTTTCGTACCACGAAAACGCCGTCCTTCCTGGAATTATTTTCAGGATAAAGACCCAGCGCCTTGAATACCAGCGGGATCTTCACACCCTCCGCGGCACGAAGTTCGCTGAACCGGCAGTCATAATAGCCGAAGTTACCGGTACTGTCTTTCTCTGCAAAAGCATAATTGTCGATCTTGATGTCATATTGCGGGACACCCAGCAGGTGATCGTTCTCAATATGATCGCCGGGAGACAGGGAGGAAAGTTTCAGTGTATTCTGCTCCCCATGCGCGGAGTACTCTCCTTCCTCAGTGATTGCATGCCACAAATGACTGTCGATCCTGTGGATCTCCCGGTCATACACGGCCGCCGATCCTTCCCGGATCACCTGCACTTCTCCGTTGAGCAGACGCAGTCCGCTCACCCACTCCCACACATTTCCGGTCATGTCTGCGATCCCTGAAACATTATGATTGTGGAACCAGGTCGCAGGGCCTGTGCCTGTCGCGGTACGGTTTACCAGATCCCGATACCGGGAAGAAGGGACACCTTTTTCATGGGGCACATAGTAATTCTCCCCGTTATTGGTATTGCCCTCGGGAATCGTACCGTTTCTCTTACTCCAGAGGCTGATGGCCGCCCACATGGCATTCGTCAGAAGATGCCAGCCTTCCCCCTTATTCAGGCAGTAATCGATGGCCTGTTCATAATCAAAATATACCTTCGGATCTTGTGCCGGAAGGGAATAGGCTCTGTTGTTCCTCACAATATTGATGTACTTGCTGACATAGATCACATCCTTCTCCACCCCGTCCACGATCCAGGCCGGATGCGGAATCCTCGGTGCATCCTCCAACAGATCAGACAGATACATCTTGGGCATCGCCACCACGATACTGGGAAGCCCTGCATCATCCATAATTACCGTATTACTCCCTCCACTGAGCGCCTCGATCGCCAGGCGCAGATCATTATAATCCTGCATAATCTATCTGTCCTCCTTTCCCAACACTTCCAGTGCCCTGCGGATTCCTTCCGCCGCTCCTTCCGCATACTCTTTTATCTGAGCAGGCGCATTCTCCGAATAATGATAGGTTCTGAGAACTGCCGCTTCTCTCTGTTTTCGCTCATCCGATTTACTGATGATATACATATCCCTCTTCCCCCTTTCTTCCGCTCCTGTTCCCTGACGACTTTCCAAGACTTTATACTTTATGAAAATCTCTGCATAGCGACAAGACCCGGAAGCGGATTTCCTCAACGACAGGCGTTCCGTTATCCACTTCATAGAGAATACCCACACTATCCTCATCCAGCTGTGCAAGACAGGAATAGCCGAATCCTCCTTCGGTAATCCTGCAAACACTGTCTGCCGTCAGTCCGCCGTCCGTACTGTACAGCACGGTTCCGTTGATACGCTCCTTCTTATGCCATGGCCCGGACAGCAAAATCTGATCGTCCTCCTTATGCAGACCGACCGCACTCAGCATACAGACCGGATTACGCAGGTACATCAACGGTTCCGGCGCCGTCCACGTCTCTCCGCCGTCCGTGCTGTCCGCGTAGCAGATCACTTCTTCCGGCATGGTATTTCTGATAAAAGCCCGGACCACGCCGGACTGCAATTCCACCAACTGCATTTCCTGCAGGGAATCTTCCCGATCTATAGACAGCCTGCTTGCTTCCGCACACCGCACATCGTTCGACGAAGCGCCCATATGCCAGGACATGCCCTGATCGTCACTGTAAACTGCCGCCGCCGACAGCAGACCATACGCATTGGAATAGTAGACCGGAATCAGATATCTTCCCTGACAGGCTCCCCGCTTCTTCACGATGCCTCTGCCCGGTCCCGGCCCGATAAAACGCATCCACGGCGCTTTCACCTGACTGGTCACATCCACCGGTTCCGACCATGTTGTACCCTCATCGTCGCTGTAGATATACTGCAGATAGCAGGTCGGAAATTCCCGCAGCTCACCGCCGGACAATCGAATATTCCCGCATTTCCTGCCGTCTCTTGTGATTTCTCCGTTCCTGTCCGTCAGATAGCCGTCAAGCCCCTTGCTCTCATCAACCCTAAGCACCGGCCGCACTTCACGAAATCCGTCCGCCCTGTCTAAACTATCCTCCGACGCTGTATCCTGGCTTTCGTGCTCTGCAGGCTCCTGTTCTTCCATATAGTAGACATTATCCTGCCTGTCATACAGAAGCTTTCTTCCTCTCTCATCAAAACCCGTACCCATATTGGCATTCTGCAGGCCGATTCCTGCCGGAGAATAACAGTAGAACAGAAAGATTCGCTCGCTCTGTTCGTCATATAGCATACAGGGATCGATTGCGGCACATCCCTTCCTGCCTTCCCCCTGCATCTGCAGCGCCGTAATCATACTGCTCCAGCTGCTGCCCTTGTCAAAGCTCCGGCGAATAACCTTATCGATCCGGTTGGGATTGTCGCACCCCTCCTGTATTCTCGCGTCCACCGCTGCAATCAGCGTACCCTTTTTTGTATACAGGAGTGACGGAATGCGAAAGCTCCTCACACCGCAATAGCCGGCATAGAATAATTTACCATCCATATCGTTCTTCATTCCTTCTGTTATTTTTTATCGAAAGGCTGTATTCCGCTCTTTCTGTATATTGGGCGCCTACCCCTTAACCGATCCCATAATCACACCCTTAACGAAATATTTCTGTAGAAAAGGGTAGATGAGCAGCATCGGCAAAGAAGTCAGAACGATCACTGCACACTTGACAGACATGCCGGGTGGACGCTGCATCCCGCCCACCAGGGCGCTTTGCAGAGAATAGACATCCGCACTCTGCACGTATTTCCTCACAATGAGCTGCAACGGCCACAGATCCGTCCTCTTATTTAAATAGATCGCCGCGTCAAACCAGCTGTTCCAGTGCGCTACCGCATAGTAGATACTGATCGTTGCCAGCGCCGGCTTGGACAGCGGCAGAACAATCATCCTGAAGATACGCCCCTGGGACGCCCCGTCGATGGTCGCCGCCTCCTTAAGTTCCTCCGGAATCGTTACGAAGAAATTCCGCAGGACGAACACATTCCATACGTTGACCAGATTCGGTAAGAGCATACACCAGATCGAATCCGTAAGTTTCAAATTGGATACAATAATGTAATTGGGTATCAGACCGCCGTTAAAGATCATCGTGATAAACAGAAGGGTGATGATCAGATTCCTGCCCGGCAGATCCTTCTTCGAGATCCCATATGCCAGCATGGCGCTGACAGCAATGTTCATGACGGTACCCACCAATGTCCTGAATACGGAAACTCCGTAGGCATCCCAGATCTCTTTACCGGCCAGCAGAATCCGATACGTATCCAGGGTAGGATGCCGCGGCACAAACACCATTCCTCTGGCCGCATATTCTGCAGGCGTCAGCAAAGAAGACCCCACAACCAACAGGAAGGGCAGAAGAAAAGCCGCCGACAACACCGCCATAATGACCACGATCATGATACTCACCATTTTATCGCCAAAAGACCATTTCATTTTATCGTCTCACTCCTCTCTATGTGCCTTACCACAATCCCTCTCCGCTCACTTTTTTGCTTATGAAATTGGTGATCAGGACCATGATTGCCGCCAGCACCGATTTAAACAATCCCACTGCCGTCGAAAATGAGTAATTCGCCAGCTGCAGACCTTCCCGATACACATAAGTATCAATGATATCCGCCACGTCATAGACTGCCGGCGAATACAGCATTAAGATCTGTTCAAAACCTGCCTCCAGGATGCCTCCCATTCGCAGGATCAGCGTAATGGCTATCACTGTCCAGATTCCCGGCAGCGTAACATGCCAGATCTGCCTCAATTTCCCGGCGCCATCCATCGCCGCCGCCTCATACAGCGCAGGATCGATCGACATGATAGCGGCCGAATAAATAATGCTGTCCCAGCCCGCATATTTCCATACATCCGAAACGATAATGATCTTTAAGAAACTGTCCGACTGGCTTAAAAAGGAAACCGCCGGACGTCCAAGGGAAGTCAGCACGTTATTCACAGCGCCGTCAGTGGAAAAAATAGCGACGATGATGCCGCTCACGATCACCCACGACATAAAATTGGGCATATAACTGACTGTCTGCGCAAATTTCTTGAAATATTTATTCTTCAGATCGTTGAGCATGATCGCGATCAGGATCGGAAACGGAAAGCCAATCAGAAATTTGGCAAAGCTGATAAATAATGTGTTGCGCATGATCTCCCCAAAATAGTAAGATCCCATAAACTTTCTGAAATGCTTTAACCCCACCCACTTGCTTGTAAAGATCCCCTCGAATCCCATACTGGGCTGGTACTGCTTAAAGGCGATCGTCAGACCCGCAAGCGGCAGATATTTAAACAGGATAAGATATAGAACTCCCGGCAGAATCAGTAGATAAAAGAAGCCGTATTTTCTTAAGTTTTTCCGTATCAAATCTTCTCCTCCTCTGCATACTGCAGGCGGGCGGATCATGTCCGCCCGCCTGCGCAATCCATTCTTACTTATTTTCATTATAGAAAGTGGTGTATGCTTCCATATAAGCATCAAGTCCCGCTTTCGGCAGATCCTCATTGACAAAAGTATCCCACTCAGCCAGATCCCGCTGACCCGTTACGAATTTAATAACATTCTCACTGATCATCTTGTCCACGTCGCTGACATTTGCATTCAGGGCATCGATTGCCGCCGCATTCCAGAATACCGACTTATCGAAAGACTCCTTGGTCGTATCATAGCGATACTGATCTTCCATCATAAATTTGGAATCCATCCGCAGTTCTCCGGTCTCGTTATCCACCTGACCGATCTGACGCAGGTTATAATTATTCGGATAGATATATAATTCTCCTCCAAAAGATTCCGTATTCAGGATCTTATATAAACCTTTGTCTTTGTCCTGCCATTCCCAGCCTTCTCCTTCGATTCCGTACATCATGGTAAGGAAGTTCGAGGAGTCGGATACTACCCAGTTAAGAAGTTTCATACATGCTTCGGGATTCTGAGACTTGGCCGTTATCATCATACCGCTGTTAGAAGCCTTCTCACGTGTTTCCATAAATCCCTTCGGTCCCTGAATACCATCTGCAAACACATATTCCGCCTCCGGATTGAGCGCCTGCAGATTTGCCAGGTTATTTGCCGTGACACCATAAGATCCTATAATCACACCAACACGGTCCGCCATAAACAAGTCCTCAAAATCCGACCATGTAAGCGTAAAGGAATCCGGATGGATATACCCCTTCTCATACCAGCCGCTAACCTGTTCCAGGCACTCTTTGAATCCGGGCTGCAATGCTGCCGGTTTGATCAGGCTGTCCTGCTCATCCATCCAATAACCGTATCCATACTCCGTGAACCCGGCTGTGATACCATAATCCAGACCGCCCTCCGAAACGATCAACAGAGGAATCGTCTGTCCGCCGCCTGCAAAATCGGCCTCCTTAAATGCCGCAAGAACTTCTTCCAGTTCCTCAAAAGTTGTCGGTATGTCAAGACCTGCCTGATCCAGCCAGTCTTTCCTGATATAAGTAGGGTTTGAAGTTGTCTCCAGCGCACGCGGCAGTGCCCAGATATTCCCGTCTGCATCTGTCATCGGATCCAGAAGCCACTCCAGTTCCCCACTGAATGCCGTCTTAATATCCTGTCCATATTCATCCAAAAGGTCGTTGAGCGGAATGATCTGCTCATTCTCCGCAAGCCTGCCCCAGCTTTCCCATGTCGGGTTCATCATAATGATATCCAGCTGCTCGCTTGCATCCGCTATCATCAGATTCAGCTTCTCCTGCTCAGATCCGCTGGGCAGCAGTACCGGAACCGGCTTCACGCCACATTGTTCGATCACATAGTTCTGAACCTTCTCCATTGCCTCATCCGTAGATGCAACCTTTCCCGCGCTTCCGATCCAGGGCATGAATCCCTCGAAATAGATCGTCGGTACTTCCGCCGACTCATCGGCCACTGTCTCTTCCTTCACTTCCTCCGCATCCTCTGCCGCTGTCTCTTCACTCTTAACAGCATCCGTTGTCCCTGCACTGTCATTTCCCGTATTTGACGGTTTGCTCCCACAACCTGCCAATAACCCCAGAACCAGTGCACCGGTCAATGCAATACACTCCAATTTTTTCATACTCATTCTCCTTTGTCGTACTGATTACTGATTACTATTTCCACCTCACGTTCGGTAAATTCATTATATATTATGTGTATATTTTTTTCAATATAATTATTTAAAAAAATATTTTTTTCAATAATTTGAAAATTTTGCCAAATAATAATCAAATGTATAAACAAATACATTAAAAAAGCGATCTGAAAACGCCATATCCAATGACTTTCCAAAATCGCTTTTGATAAACATATTGCAATAACGGTACTTAAATCAACCGACTGCCTGCCTGATCGCTATGCCTTTCTTATAATGCCATGCGATAGATCGCCAGCATATCTTCCTCATACAGCTTCTTCGCAGATCCCTTACAGCCGCCTGCTGCCAGGCTGCACATATGCGCCATCGTCTGCAGCTGCTCCTCCGAGGGCGTGACGCCAAGCTCTCTCATATTGGTTGGCATATCGATGATGCGATAGAAATCTTCCATTGCCCTTATTCCCTTGAGCGCAATCTCTTCCTCACTGCCGTCTTCTGTTGGATAGTTGGAATAGGTGACTTAGAAAATATCCATTATTCAAGGGTTTC
>CANRZW010000065.1 GCA_947644545.1 uncultured Lachnospiraceae bacterium | reverse complement strand
ACAGGTAAAGCTGTCCGAAATTCAATCAGACAACGCAAATAGGATATTACGAAAAGCAATGCGGTAAGTATTGTGCCTGCACACCATATAATAAACCATATGGAAGCAGATGATAAACTATCCGCTGGCGGCTGTTCTGCTCCCTGTGGTGTAACAAACAGCACTTGCATAGTGGGAATTGTGTAATCTGATCCAACTTCCGGCAATGCTGTAGAAGATATTCTATGAGTTACCAACGTATAAACACTGAACATTGACGGAATCGAAAATGGGATCAGCAGTCTTAACATCACCAATTCCCATAAAACAAGAAAAGTCTTTTTCGGCAGTTTATTGATTGCCAGCGCACGGATCATCACTACCGCAGTAATGAAAGCAGCCCCCGAAAAGCTCATTTGCAGCAAATTCATTTACACCACCTCATTCCAAATCTTCCACAATCTGTTTGAGCTTCTGAATCTGTTCAGCGGAGAGCTTTTTTCTGCCTAACAGGGCTGCAAACAGTTTGTCAACCGAACCGTCATAAATCTTGTCAATCAATTCATTTGTTTCTGCTTCCTGTACTTCTTCTTTGGGAATAAGGGCATGGCACATGAAATTCGGTTCGGAACGTTCAATCGCCCCTTTTTTGATACATCTTTTGATCAGTGTGTAGGTAGTATTCATGTTCCAGCCAATTTCTTTTTTCAGAACATCAGATATATGTTTTGCCGTGGTATCGCCCTCACTCCAAAGCACACACATTACTTTCAATTCTGAATCGAAAAGTTTAATCTCCATTTTTGTCCTCCTTCCATAAGACCACAGTAGTTTCTGCATGGTTATACATTATACCTTTCTTATCAGACTGTCAACACTACCACAGTAGTGTTAAGAAAAAATTCATAATTCTTATGTCGGATAGATATAAGAATGAGGGGAAATTCCTATATACAGCAAACAAAAAATAAAATCTTTCAAAGCAGTGAAAGGGATGGTATAATCAACAGGGTATCCGGACGATAAAGCTGTGGTTTGTGTTATACGGTATGTGAATGGTCAGGACAGGAACTGTAACGCTGTAATCCCGGTTATGAAATTGATGAAATTTAGCATCTTGAAACATATGTTCGAGTGTGATATGATGTTGCTATGAAAGTCTATGACTTTCACAGCATGGATAGTCATGCGCCTGCCAGACGGCAGGTTAAGTATGATGTGGGTTAACTATGCAAAACGGAAAAAGAGGACAACAGGGACAGTTTCCGAATGGGATTCGGAAAGCGGATATTGCGTTGGTAGTAGTCTGTGTGCTGGCGGCGGTGCTGACCGGTGTTTTTTTGATTCTGTATCGACGTGAGGGGGACGTGGTAAGGGTTTCCTGTGACGGAGAACAGCTGGCGGTGTTTGCATTTACTGCTACGGAAATGCAGGACAGACAGTATTATCTGGTATGGGCTGAAGACGGGCATATGACAGTGTCGAACTGTGGAAATGCTCCGGTGATTCCTGACGAGGGAGCTTTTAATCTGTTTTCCGTTGCGGACGGTGTGGTGCGGATGGAGGCGGCTGACTGCCGGGATCAGATCTGTGTCAGGCATCGTGCTGTTTCTGCCGTGGGAGAGAGTATTATCTGTCTTCCGCATAAGCTGGTGGTTGAGATCACGACCGGTGAGGCGCATCTGCGCGGGACAGGTAAGGAACAAACAGGAAAAAGGGATCTCCTGGACAGGAAGGATGATTTACAGGATTCGACGGAAGAAGCGTTGGATGGGGTGGTGGAGTGATGAGAAGGACTGCGGAATCAGGGCTTTTTCTGGCTGTGGCATTGATCTTATCTTATGTGGAGTCGTTGATTCCCTTTTCTTTCGGGATTCCCGGAATCAAGCTGGGACTGCCGAATCTGATCGTTGTGCTGTTATTGTACCGGGGTGAGGCCAGGCGGGCGGTAGGCGTGAATTTCCTGCGCATTTTATTATCGGGTTTTCTGTTTGGAAATCTTTTTGCCGTTTTCTATGCGATGGCGGGTGCGGTGTGCAGCTTTAGTGCGATGGCCGTCGGAAAGCGCGCCGGGTGTTTCTCCATAGCAGGGGTGAGCGTGCTTGGCGGCGTGTTTCATAATATCGGACAGATCGCTGTGGCAATGGCGGTGGTGGAGACTTTTTATGTTGGTTATTATATGCCGTTTCTGATCCTTGCCGGTACGGTGACGGGAGCGGTGCTGGGTATTGCAGCCATGGAATTGCTGCCGTATTTGTGGAATGCGGTCGGAAGTGAGAATAGATAAGAAGTATAAGAAACACTAAATTATGAGAAGTTAGAGGGTTCTGGGAGAAATTATGTACGCATACTTAAAGGGAACATTGGAAGAGATCGCAGAGGATGCGGTGGTGGTGGAAGTGGGGAATATCGGCTACAATGTGCGGGTGTCGGCCACTACGGCGCAGGGGCTGCCGGGGATTGGCAGCGAGGTCAAGATTTATACTTATACGCTGGTGCGTGAGGACGCGTTTACATTGTACGGGTTTCTGACTAAGGATGATCTGGAAATTTTCAAGAAATTGATTACGGTCAATGGAATCGGGCCGAAAGGCGGACTGGCCATCCTTTCCGTTATGAATGCGGACGCTCTGCGGTTTGCGATCATGGCGGGGGATGCGAAATCCATCGCCAAAGCGCCCGGCGTGGGGAATAAGACGGCGGAGCGGGTGATCCTGGATCTGCGGGACAAGATTTCGCTGGAAGATACGCTGCAGGGACTGGGCGAACCGGTCGTTACGGCAGGTGCAGTCGGCGGCGGTACGGATAATGTGATGAAGAGAGAAGCCATAGAGGCGCTTGTCGCGCTTGGCTATTCGGCTTCCGATGCCACGAACGCCGTGAAGCGGGTAGAAGTGGATGAGAACAGCACGGTTGAGGGGATCTTGAAGGCGGCGCTGAAATTTATGTTTTGATGTGGGGATAGAAGAGAATGAGTAACAGAATGATCGAGACAAACCTGATCGAGGAGGACGTGAAGATTGAAGGATCTCTGCGCCCTCAGAATCTGGAGGATTATATCGGGCAGGCAAAAGTGAAGGAAAATCTGAAAATCTACATCGAGGCGGCGAAACAGCGTCATGATGCGCTGGATCATGTCCTTTTCTACGGGCCGCCGGGACTGGGCAAGACGACGCTGGCGGGGATCATCGCCAATGAGATGGGCGTTCATATGAAGGTGACCAGCGGGCCGGCCATTGAGAAGCCGGGAGAGATGGCGGCGATCTTAAACAATCTGCAGGAAGGGGATCTGCTGTTCGTTGATGAGATCCACAGGCTGAACCGACAGGTGGAGGAAGTGCTCTATCCGGCGATGGAGGACTATGCCATAGATATCATGATCGGCAAAGGGGCTTCGGCCCGTTCCATTCGTCTGGACCTGCCGCATTTTACGCTGGTGGGAGCAACGACAAGAGCCGGGCTTCTGACGGCGCCGCTTAGGGACCGCTTCGGTGTGATCCACCGGCTGGAGTTCTATGAAGTGGAGGAGCTTAAGTTGATCATCCAGCACTCAGCCAGAATCCTGGACGTGGAGATCGAGGAGAAGGGGGCGCTGGAGCTGGCGAAGAGAAGCCGCGGCACGCCGAGACTGGCCAATCGTATCCTGAAACGGGTGCGGGATTTCGCACAGGTGAAGTATGACGGTGTCATCACCGAGGAGGTGGCGACTATCGCACTGGATCTGATGGATGTGGACAAGATGGGGCTGGATCACGTGGACAGAAACATCCTGTGTACCATGATCGACAAATTCAAAGGCGGTCCTGTGGGGCTGGATACGCTGGCGGCGGCGATCGGCGAGGATGCCGGAACCATAGAAGACGTCTATGAGCCGTACCTGATCAAGAACGGATTTATCAACAGAACGCCGAGAGGGCGGGTTGTCACGGAACATACGTACCATCATCTGGGACTGCCGTATGATGGCTGAAAATCAGCTCCAGATGGTATCATTAAGTTGTCAAAATCAATAGTCGGGGCATTATTTGAAACAGAAGGAAAGATCGTGGAAAGAATTTCCGTGAAAAGTTATGAGTATGAACCTGGATTTGCGCCGGCAGGGAAGTTTGCTGTGTGGCGGATTGCGCGAAAAGATACTTTTTATTGTAATCATAAAACTGTATTTCGGATACATGGAAAGCAAAAACGAGGAATAACGGAAGCGGACTAAAATCAGAGAGACTGCGGTATGGTATGTGTCCGCAGTCTCTTTCTTTTCTCTCTCTTTTCGCGTTCCCTGTCTGATCTTATTGATCATTATGCCATCACATCGACGTTCGCGCCTTCCACCTGGACGGGAGCATCCGCGGCCTCCACCGGGACTTCCATGCCGTTTAATTCAAGAGATACGCCGGTTATGTTGCCGAAGGAATCGGAGGTGGAATTGGTACTGCCGGCGCCTCCTTCGTCCTTTTCCTTGGACAATTTATCGAAGTAGGCTTTCAGATATTCCAGATCGGCCTCCATAATGTCGCGCATTTCTTCGGCGCGGTGCCTTTTCTTCAGCGCCTCCAGATCTTTGGGGGACATTTCCTGACTGAAACCTTGCATGAAGTCGCTCATAAGATCCTGAGAACTCATGGCTTCTTCCAGTTCTTCCTCGATCTTGCGCATCTCCTCCTGAATCTGCTTCATGAGACGTTCCATTTCTTCCTGACTCATGCCGGAGGTGTCAACCTGATTGAGCCCTTCGGATTGCTCTTCCAGCTCTTCCATCTGCTCCTGAGCGGTCTGCTTTCCGCCGGTCTTCTCGTAGAATTCTTCTTCCTGCAGATGTTTCATCTTCTTCTTGGCAACTCGTGCGATCCGCTCGGCATGTTTGAGCGCGTTGTGGATCTCCGTGTAGTTGTAGTCACCGCTGGCCAGTTTGAGACGCAGGTCCACGATCTGGAATTTCGTCTTCGTCGTCAGCTGCTTGGCATTCATGGAAGATTTGGAGCGCATGATCTGATTGGAAAGCCTCTTGAAACTGTAATTGAGCCGTTTGGGTTTCTTCTTTGCTTTCGCATGATGAATCGTCAATGTGCCGGCGGAAGAACCGTCTTTATTTTTCAATTCAATTTTAGTTACGTTGGAATTTTTAACCCGGTTCACGGAACCGATGCAGAGTCCACTGCCCATAACCGATACCTCTACCTTTCTCTGTGATGATTTCATGTCTGCGGGTAATCCACTGTAGGTCCTGTGCAGGAACCGGACGCCTGACGGCTGCCGCAGAACGTTTGCCTGTAAACAAGATAGCAGAATACGGTTCAGTATTTAACTGTCCAAGGGTGGTGTTTTTCCGGAAAATGCCAGTATACAGTATAAGAATACAAAAAGAACCTTATAGAGTGTCCGATCCTTGAACATAAATGGAAAATCCGTTTCCTGTTTCTATAAGTAGTAAAAAATAGATACATAACTATAATATGTATTTGCTTACTTAAATTATCGGCAGTATGGAGAATTTTCTTAAGTTCTGATCTTTTGAAAAATCGATCGACACAGGATTGCTTCAAATGCATGTTAAGTTGACAGAAAACGTGCTATAATCGTAACAATATGGACAGACGAAAATTTCAGACAACCCGAAACCGACCATAAAATGGAGGAAGAAGAGATGGCAAAAAAGGTAGAAGTAAGTTATAACCCGCAGCTGGGGTATCTGGCTACGGTTTTCAGACATGATTTTGATTTTCTGACGGGAGTCAGGAGCTATGAGGTGCGAAGCTGCGGCGTGGATTTTGCAGTGGAGACCTACCACAGGAACAGTGCGGTGGTGACGATCGATCTTGTGGGGGCAAATGCGGTCAGATTCCAGATGTTTCCTTACGGGAATACGGACTGTTTCCGCAATGAGGTGTTTTCCTTTGCCGGGCAGGAGACGGTGCAGGTCTCGGAGACGGAGGAGTTTATCTGCATTGGCTGTAAGCAGCTGGAGGTGCGGGTGAGAAAACACCCTTGGGAGGTCAGTTATTACTATGAAGGCCGGCTGGTCACCAAAGAGCAGGTTCGCGACTCCAACGTGGACAATATGTGCAAGAACCTGCCCATCGGTTTTACACTGGATGAGAATAAGCGGGTGCAGAAGGTACACGAGACGATGTATCTGTATGCCGACGAGAGCTTCTACGGTTTCGGGGAGAAGTTCACGGATTTCAATAAGAGAGGGCAGACGGTCCACTGCTGGCAGACCGATGCGCTCAGTACCAACACGGAGCAGTCTTATAAGAACCATCCTTTCTTTCTGAGCAGCCGGGGATATGCCGTGCTTTTGAACAGCTTTACCAGGTCGCGTTTTGACATGGGGACGGTCTCCGGCGTGGCCTACAACATGGAAGTGGAAGATAAGTATCTGGACTATATGATCCTGTTTGGTAAAGATCCCAAAGCATTGCTGCAGGATTATACCGCTATGACCGGGGAGGTGCCGATGATTCCCAAGTGGGCGTTCGGACTTTGGATGTCGAAGTGTTCTTATCAGACACAGGAAGAAATCTACGAGGTGGTGCGCAGGGCCGAGGAGCATAAGATCAAGATCGACGTGATCCATATTGACGGGTGGCAGAGAAAGCCGGATGCCGGCGCCTGGGAGTGGGATCTGGAGCGGTTTCCTGATCCTGCGGGCATGATCCGTTATCTGAAAGAACATCATATTCATCTGAGCCTGTGGATCTATCCTTACATTGACGAGCACTCGGCATTTTTCAAGATGGCCCGGGAAAAGGGATATCTGGTAAAAGACGGTGAGGGACAGCCGGTCAGATTCTATGCAACGGCCATGAGCGAGTCCAAAGTGGGCTGCTTTGATTTCACCAACCCGGCTTTTCTGACATGGTATCGGGAACGGGTGAAGGCCGTGGTCGAACTGGGTGTGGGCGTCATCAAGACAGACTTTTCGGAGGCGGTTCCGGCGTATGCGGTCTATCATGACGGCTCCAATGGGGTACAGGGTCATAACAAACTCACCTTTTTGTATGCAAAGACAATCTACGATATCATGAAGGAAGTCAAAGCAGAAAGCGGAGAATGCCCGATGCTGTGGGGACGCAGCGGCTATGCAGGTTCCCACACGATACCGGCAGCCTGGGCGGGGGATTCTTCCACTCATCTGAACAACCATGCTTCCATCCTGCGGGGCGGCTTGAGCATTGCCATGAGCGGGGTTCCGTTCTGGGGCTTTGATATGGGCGGTTTCTACAATACCGACCATGACGGCTACGAGTGTCCGCCGGAGACAGAAGAATATGTGCGGAGTTGTCAGTTCGGGCTGTTTGGCCCGCTGAGCAGATGCCATGGGAAGACGCCGCGGGAGCCGTGGAATTTCGGCACGGAGGCGGAAGCGGTTTTCAGGATGTGCAATGATATCAGACACCGTCTGCTGCCGTATCTGTATACCGCAGCACATAAGGCGCATACGGATTCCGTGCCGATGCTGCGGCCGCTTTTGATGGAATATCCACAGGATCGGAATGTGAGAAACCTTGACTTGCAGTATTTCCTGGGCGACAGCCTGCTTGTGTCCCCGGTGTTTGATCAGGACGAATTTGACATGTATCTGCCCAAGGGCCGCTGGGTGGATTTCCATACCCATGTGATGACAGAGGGCGGCAAATGGATCCGGCCGGAAATCCATCAGGAGCATATTCCTGTCTTTATCAGAGAGGATGCGGTGATTCCGATGCTGGCCCGGGTGCCGGAGAACAGCGAAGCGCCTTATGGTGAGATGGAACTGGTGGTGCATCTTACCTCAAAGATAACAGAAAAGGTCTATGACGTTAACAGAGAATATCAGTTTAAGGCCGAATACATGGAAGACGGCACGGTTATGGTTGATACCGACCTTCCGGCGGGGCGGATTCTGCTATGTATGGCGCACAAACCTGCGACAGTGACAGTTAATGGCAGTGAAGCAAAGACCGAGATGATCGGAAGGAATCTTTGGCAGCTTTCATCAGATTGAAAATATGACGTGATTGTTATATACTCTTAAATTAAGAAGTGAGAGGGGGATCAGATCATGGAGGCTGTTTATGATAAACTAAAGGAAATGAGAGAACAGGCCGGTTTGCAACAGGAGCAGATCGCTGCATTTTTGGGCGTTACACAGACGTATATCTCCAAGGTTGAAACCGGAGAGCAGAATCTTACGGTAGAACAACTGGAGAACCTTGCCAATCTCTATGGCTACAGTCTGCCTTCCTTTAACGACAGCCTGAACCATGTACAGCCGATTCGGTTTGCCTTTCGGGCGCAGGATGTCAGTCAGGAAGACTTGAAGGTGATCGCAGAGATCGGACGAATCGCCGTCAACAGCCGGTTTATGGCGGATATACTGGAGGGCACCCATGATTGATAAACTCGATCTTAATACGAAAGCCCGGGAATTAAGGGAGGTATTCGGTGAAGACGCCAATTCCCCGGTCGATATTTTTGCACTGGCGAATCAGATTGAGGGATTATCTATTGTATATTATCCTCTGGGAGATAGGATCAGTGGGATGTGTGTCAGGGATGACAGCGTGAAATTAATCGCGGTCAATTCGACGATGTCATATGGCAGACAGAGATTTTCTCTTGCCCATGAGTTCTATCATTTATACTTTGGTGATCTGTCAGGTTTCCACGTTTGTGCGAAGAAATTTGATCCAAAGAGCGAAGCAGAGAAAATGGCCGATCAGTTTGCCTCCTATTTCATAGCTCCTTACAAATCCCTGCGGGCAATGGTGAAAAAAATCTGTAAGAACGGGACGCTTTCGCTGTCGGATGTGATTGCTCTCGAACAATATTTTGGAATGAGCCACCAGGCCATGCTCTGGCGGTTGATTCTGGAAGGGTATCTGAACAGAAATGATTGGGATGACTACGCTGCGGGGGTGGTGTTGGCGGCAAGAAGTCTTGGCTATGATGATAAATTATACAGACCGACAGAAGCATCTTTGCAGAAAAGAACGTATGGATATTATTTGAAACAGGTAGAAGAACTGCGTCAGAAAGATCTGGTCTCGGCCGGAAAGCTCGATGAACTGCTTTTGGATGCATTTCGGGAAGACATTGTATTTGGTGACGACAGCGAAACGGGAGGCGAGGCATTTGACTGACGGATACTTTTTTGATACAGACTGCCTGTCTGCGTTTCTATGGGTACGTGGCGAAAGTATCCTCTCAAAGCTATATGCCGGCCGGATTGTCCTGCCGGTACAGGTATATGATGAGTTGAAGCGCGTTCCCCATCTGTTGTTGAGAGTGGACGTTATGAAACAGAACGGTGATCTGGATGTGGAAAGCATGGAAGTCGGTTCTGCGGAGTATTATGCGTATCTGCAGATGATTTCGATACCGGAAAGCGGAATGCGGATCATCGGTAAAGGAGAGGCCGCAGGTATCGCCATGGCAAAGGAAAGGGGCGGTACGCTGGCCAGCAATAATCTGAGAGATATTGCGCCCTATGTCAGAAAACATAACCTTATGCATATCACGACCGGCGATATTCTTGTGGAGGCAATGGAAGCAGGGGTAATCTCGGAAACCGAGGGCAATCAGCTCTGGTCGCATATGCTTCACAAAAAGAGAAGGTTGTTGACCGGTACTTTTACAGATTATATAAGAAGCAGACAGGCATACGATGTCGTTTAGTTTGATCTTGGGCAGAATCTGAGCTTTATTTTATACTTGAAATTATATCGTAAGCTATTATATAATAGATCTTGTATTATATTATACACTCGGGCGGCATATTTAGTATGGGAGGGGATCCTATGTCAACGAAAACAGATACAGAGGTTATTATTGCCGGTAAAGTTTTTACCTTAAGCGGTTACGAGAGTGAGGAGTATCTGCAGAAGGTTGCATCTTACATAAACAACAAAGTTGCAGAATACAGCAAGGTTGACAGTTTCAAAAGGCAGTCTCTTGATACGCAGAATGTGCTGATGCAGTTAAACATAGCAGATGATTATTTCAAGGCCAAGAACCAGATTGCGCGGTTGGAGGAAGAGATCCAGAATAAAGAGAAGGAGATGTATGATCTCAAGCATGAATTGATCGCGTCTCAGATCAAGCTGGAGAATATGGAGAAGAATATCCGTAACCTTCAGACAGAAGCCAATGAGACGGCCAAGAAGATTGTCCGTCTGGAGACTGAACTGAAAGAGAAAGAGAAGAAGAAATAAGAACAAATAGAAGAAAAAGCCCTGTTGGGGAAACCCGCAGGGTTTTTCCTATCATGGGAAAGCGTATCCTGAGATAAAGATATGACAAGACAGGATGTCGGAATCAGGAAAAGAATGAGGGATTTGGGATAAAATGGAATTCTCTGTAGAAACCAGGAAAAGGACAAAATCGAAAGTAGAGTTATTGGCGCCCGCGGGAAATTACGAAGCTTTTCTGGGGGCGGTCAATGCGGGGGCGGATGCGGTCTATCTGGGCGGCGAGAAGTTTGGCGCCAGAGCCTATGCGGATAATTTCACAGAGGAAGAGATCTGTAGAGCCATCCATGTGGCACATTTTATGGGATGTAAAATCTACCTTACCGTGAATACGCTGTTCAAAGAAAATGAATTAGAAGAAGCGATCCCATACCTGCAGCCTTACTATGAAGCCGGACTGGACGGCGTGATCGTACAGGATATCGGTGTGCTCACACAGATCAGGGAACATTTTCCGGGACTTGCGCTGCACGCCAGCACACAGATGGCGCTTACCGGTCCGGAGGGAGCAGCGTTCCTGAAAGAGCAGGGTGTGGAACGGATCGTGCCTGCCAGAGAACTGTCCCTGGCGGAGGTGCAAAGGATCAGGGAACAGACCGGAATGGAGATCGAGTGCTTTGTGCACGGCGCCATGTGCTATTGCTATTCCGGTCAATGTCTATTCAGCAGTGTGCTGGGTGGCAGAAGCGGTAACAGAGGGCGGTGCGCTCAGCCTTGCAGGCTTCCATATCAGATCTGTGACGGAGAAGGCAGAACGGCGGGAGCGGAGGCTGCCTATCCGCTAAGTCTGAAAGACATGTGCACGATCTCCTATCTGCCGCAGCTGATCGAAGCCGGAATCGATTCTTTTAAGATAGAAGGACGCATGAAAAAGGCGGAGTACGCTGCCGGGGTCACAGCGCTTTACCGCAAATATATCGACCTTTATTATCAGGAAGGTAGAGAGGCTTTTACAGTCAGCAGGGAAGATCTGGACAGGCTGAAAAGTCTGTATATCCGCAGTGAGATTCAGACCGGTTACTATGAACGGCATAATGGCCGGGAAATGATCACCCTTCACAAACCAAGTTACGCCGGAAGTGACGAGAGCCTGCTTGCACAGATCAGGGAGAAGTATCTGCGGGAGCCGGACAAGGCCGCCGTTTCGATGAAAGTGACGCTGGAAAAGGGAAAACCGGCGGTTATTGAGATCATGGGAGAAGGAACTTCCGGTATCCGGGAAATGTCGGGAAACAGGAGAGAAGATCAGGCCCGGCTGCAGGAGGCAGAAGAGGGCAGAGGTGCGAAGCTGTGTGTCGCCGTGGAGGGCGCTGTTGTGGAGGCAGCCCAGAAAGCACCCCTGCAGGCAGAGGACGTCAGGAACCGGTTCCTGAAAACAGGCAATTCCTGTATTACAGTGAAATCATGTGAGATTGTCATGACGGAAGCTGTTTTCCTGCCTGTAAGGGCCATGAATGAGCTGCGGCGGACGGGAATCGACGCCTATGAGCGGCAGTGCATTTTACGACAGGGCATGATTGCCGAGAGGAAAGAGAAAGTAAATATACTGACCGAGTCAGTCAATGATACCGAAGTGGTCGATCGGGATTTTCATAAGAAAGAAGACATTGATATTCTGGTTTCAACCTGCGAGCAGTTTGCCGAGGCGGTACAGTTCCCCTGTCGGCGGATCTATATCGACAGTGACCTTTATCTGGCGCAGCACGAACAAATCATGAAATGCATGGGGGCGTACAGAACAAGATGCGCAAGCACGCGCCTGCCAAAGCCGGAATACTACCTTGCGCTCCCCTATATTCTGCGGGCAGATGACGAACCCTATATGAGGCAGCTGCTGCAGCTGTTGGATCAGGATATGGAGAAGGAGAAAGAGGATGGTACGAGGACAGCGGATGGGACTAAAATAGCGGATGAGACTAAGACAGCGGATGCGGCAGAGACTGATCATGAAGAGGTATGCCGGATTGGCGGATTTCTGGTACGCAATTATGAAGAAGCCGCCTTCATACGGAAGTTGAAAGGCGGTTATGATATGGTTCCGGATGCGGGTTTATACTGCTTTAATGGCAGGAGTGTGCATTTTTGGGCAGACTATTGTGAGGAGTATACGCTGCCCTGGGAATTAAACCGCAAGGAAGCCGGAAAGCTGGCCTGTTATGCGGCACAGCATGGTATGCGCACCGGGATGGTAGTATACGGCAGAATCCCGATGATGATCACCGCCAACTGTATCCGTAAGAGCGCCGGGCAGTGCCGGGGAATCAGGCAGACAAAGGCGAAGCCGCAGGAATGGCAAACAGAATACATGCAATTAAAGGATCGCTACGGCGTTATTTTTCCGGTGGAAATAAATTGCAGGCACTGTTATAATATCATCTATAATTCAGTTCCTTTTTCTTTACACCAGCAGGAGAATATGGTAAAAAGAATCGGAGCGGATGTAAGACGTTATGATTTTACCACGGAGACGGCTGAGGAGTGCAGGCAGATCCTGGCAGGCGGATGCCCCTCCGGTGATTCTTATACCACAGGTCATTTGAAAAGAGGCGTGGAATAGTTTTTTATGGAAATATATATTACAGAGCTTTCCAAATATTTTATTACGTTATTTATGGCATTGTATACGTTAGAGTGCTTTCTTGTCTTCCGTTATCAGGATGAGGAAAGCAGGAGCGGCTGTTATATCCGCCAGAATCTGTTGATGTTTCTGGTGCATTTTTCATGCTTTCTTGTAATATGTTTTGAGACGGGAAACATAGAGTATCTGTTCTTCTATGTGCTGCAGCAGATCCTGCTGTTTGCTACGGTGATGCTTTTTCGTATGATTTATCCTAAGGGAAACCGGCTGATTGTCAATAATATGTGTCTGTTGTTGAGTATCGGATTCGTGATCCTGACCAGACTGTCCTTTGAAAAGGCGATCAAGCAGTTCTTCATTGTGACGGTGTCGATCGTGGCGGGAATGCTGATTCCCTATTTCATCCATAAGCTGAAATTCCTCAAAAGTCTTACCTGGGTCTATGCGGGTGCAGGTATCGTGGCGCTGGGTATCGTGCTGGTCCTGGGAGCCGTGACCTATGGCTCAAAGATATCTTATTCCGTTGCGGGCGTGACCTTTCAGCCGTCGGAGTTTGTGAAGATTGTGTTTGTATTTTTTCTGGCCAGTGCCCTGTATGAGTCCTACGGACTGCCGCGGGTCATGCTGACGGCAGTACTGGCGGGGATTCATGTACTGATCCTGGTAGCTTCCAGGGATCTGGGCAGCGCCCTGATCTTTTTCATTGTATATGTGATGATGGTCTTTATCGCTACGGCCAGGTGGATCTATCTGTTTCTCGGCTGTGCCGGGGGATGCGGCGCGGCGGTGCTGGCCTATCAGTTTTTCAGCCATGTGCAGGTGCGGGTGCAGGCCTGGAAGGATCCTTTCAGCTGTATCGATGACGCGGGATATCAGATCACCCAGTCCCTGTTCGCCATCAGCAGCGGCGGCTGGTTCGGTCTGGGACTGTTTCGGGGGACGCCTGCGTCTATCCCCTTTGTGGAGGCGGATTTCGTGTTTTCGGCAGTGGCGGAGGAGCTGGGGATCTTGTTTTCCATGTGCATGATCTTAGTCTGCATCAGCTGTTTTATCATGTTTATGGATATTTCCGTCAGGCTGCAGGATAAGTTCTATCAGCTGATCGCGTTTGGATTGGGTGTCACCTATATTTTTCAGGTGTTCCTGACGGTGGGAGGCGGGACGAAGTTTATTCCGATGACCGGTGTTACACTGCCGTTTATCAGCTATGGCGGCAGTTCGGTGCTCACCACACTGGTGATGTTTTTTGTCATAGAAGGACTGTTTATCATTCGACAGGAAGAAGGAGCAAAGCGTGTCAAGAGAAAGAAGAGAAGGCGGCCGGTACAAAGGGAACGCGGCCGGGCCGAAGACCAGGAAGAGGAAGAAGAGGAATAAGCAGATTCTTGCGGTCACCTGGCTTTTTGTCGCCGTTTTTTTGGGGATGATGGGGTATACGTGTTACTATGCCGCCACGAATAAACAGGAGCTGATCAACAACAGTTATAATGGCAGACAGGAGATCTTTGCCGCTCAGAATACGCGGGGAAGTATCTATGCTGCAGGCGGGCAGCTGCTGGCCGAGACGCAGATGGATGAAGAAGGTAAGGAAAAGAGGGTCTACCCTTACGATAATCTCTTTGCACATGCCGTGGGATATGCTTCAAACGGCAGATTCGGTATAGAGGCGTCGGCAAACTATTATCTGATCAATTCCAATGCCAAACTGTCGGACAAGGTGGCCAGTGACGTGGCGGGCGTCAAATACCCTGGCGACAGTGTGGTGACCACACTGGATGTGAGTCTGCAGGAAGTCGCATTCCGGTCGTTAGGCGTCTATAAGGGAGCGATTATTGTTTCCGAGCCGGCCACGGGCAAGATACTGGCCATGGTCTCCAAGCCGGATTATGATCCCAACGAGATTGATGCGATCTGGGACGAGGTAATAAAGGATAAGGAAAGTACGGTGCTTCTGAATCGGGCGACCCAGGGCTTGTACCCGCCGGGATCCACGTTCAAGATTGTCACGGCATTAGAGTATATTCGGGAGAATCCGGACAGTTACGGACAGTATCGTTACCAGTGTAACGGCAAATACAGCGCCGGGCAGGATACGATCAACTGCTATCATGGGTCGGCGCACGGAAGCGAGGATTTCACCAAATCCTTTGCCAAATCCTGCAACGCTTCTTTTGCGAATATCGGTATGCAGCTGGATCGGGCAAAGTGGGGCAATACGCTTAACGGTCTGTTGTTTAATCAGGAACTGCCGGTGTCCTTTGCCTACAACAAAAGCCGGCTTGTGGTAGACGCCGGGACTTCCGATTCGGATATCCTGCAGGCGTCGATCGGTCAGGGGACTACCCAGATCACGCCGCTTCACCTGAATATGATCACCTGTGCGATCGCCAATAAGGGTACGGTCATGAAGCCTTATCTGGTGGATTACGTTAAGAACAATGAGGGGAATATCATTAAACAGTTTTCACCCGACGAGTATAAGAGGCTCTTCTCCGAGGAAGAGGCGGCAGCGTTGACAGAGTTGATGACGGCGGTGGTTGAAAGCGGGACAGGCACGAAGCTGGCCGGGTTGACCTACACTGCGGCCGGCAAGACGGGATCTGCGGAATACAATAATGTAAAGACGGATTCCCACGCCTGGTTTACGGGGTTTGCTCCGGCAGAGGAACCGGAGGTGTGCGTGACTATTATCATCGAAGGAGCGGGAAGCGGCGGTGATTATGCAGTACCAATCGCCAAACGGATTTTCGATGAATATTTCGGAGCGTGAGGAAGGGGAACGGCTGTGATCAGCCAGCGGTGATGTAAGATTTAGAGGCGGCAGAGGGCCGCCGGAATGAGAAATGAATGGAGTAAGTGTATGATTGAGGCTGTGAGCAGCGGTGGCGTTGTTATCTTTCGCGGGAAAATACTTGTGTTGTATAAGCATCTGCACAACAAATACGAGGGTTGGGTTCTGCCCAAGGGAACGATAGAGGAGGGGGAGACGCAGGCCCAGACGGCGCTCAGGGAGGTCTATGAGGAGTCAGGCGTGCAGGCTTCCATCATGAAATATATCGGTAAAAGCCAGTATACCTTCCTTGTGCCGGAAGATACGGTGTCCAAAGAGGTGCACTGGTATTTAATGATCGCGGACAGCTATTACAGCCGGCCCCAGCGGGAAGAATATTTTACGGATTCCGGTTATTACAAATACCATGAGGCGTACCATCTGCTTAAGTTTCCCAATGAGAAGCAGATCTTGGAACAGGCGTACGGAATCTATCTGGATCTGAAAAAGAAGGAACTGTGGTACAACAGGACATAATCCCTGTTCGGCTGGATCGCGATGAAGCCGGACGGATAATAACTTAATTAAGGAAAAGTTAATGGTTTATGGCTGTTTTATTCCGGGGAAGTGTGTTAAAATAACTTAAGTTTTATCTTTATCGGGACAAGAAAAAGAAGGATCATATTTTTATCAGGAATATCCATGAAATTTTATAAAAATCTTTATATTGGGGATACTATTAGAAATCCGGG
>CANRZW010000064.1 GCA_947644545.1 uncultured Lachnospiraceae bacterium | reverse complement strand
CCTTGAAAATATAAGGTTTGTAACAAAAAACATAGAGGTAGATTTGACACTACCGAGCAAAAAACGGAGGATAAGATTATGGTAAAACAGACAGCAGGCAGAGATCAGCTTGGGGATTTTGCCCCGAAATTCGCACAGTTAAACGATGACGTATTATTTGGCGAGGTGTGGAGCAGGGAGGAAAAGCTCTCCCTAAGAGACCGGTCTCTTGTGACGGTAGTATCTTTAATGTCACAGGGGCTGGTGGATTCGTCCTTCCAGTACCATCTGATGAGTGCGAAGAATAACGGGATCACAAAAGACGAAATTGCGGAAATTTTAACCCATGCGGCATTTTACGCAGGATGGCCGAAGGCATGGGCGGCTTTTAAGATGGCGAAGGATGTCTGGCCGTAAGAATTACCGATGGAAGATGAAAATCACAAAACCTTACACAAAAAGAACTTGCTGAGCGGACAGGAATCAATCAGGCAGATATAAGCAAACTTGAAAATGGAACGAGAAATAAGGAATGTGTGGATAGCAGCATCAGATGATGACATTGATAAGATTATTAGCATCAGGGAATTCAGGGCGCCGATGGGCTTGTAATTTCGGGGGCGTCCTTTGCAGTAGCGTATGAATAGAGTGATTGAGAAGAGCTTCGGCGTCATCCGGGGCTCTTTTTGATTCGGAAAATTTTTCTTCTGCTTTTTTCATAAATTTTCTTTTCGTAATTCGTCGGATGTGATATAGTATAATAGAATATGGAATAAGGAGCAGATGCAAATGGCACAGTTGGATGCCGATCAAGAGGTACAGTTGGCGAAGGGCAGGCGCATTTGCCAATTGAAGAAGCTGATCATCTTTGTTCCGTTTTCTGCAATTGTGATTCTGACAGCTGTATGCCTTTTCCTGGGAATCCGGCATCGCGGGGTGATAGGAGAACTGCAGGATGTGCTGGCCGGGCAGGAAAGAACGTCTGTTATTGATCAGGAAGGAACAGACAGTTCGATGAAAGCCGGTGAAGAGTCATCACTGTATACGGTTTCCGGGGTAACCGAATCCGGCAGGAAGGCAGTTGATTTAGAGACAGTGTCGGTAGAGGAGGAAGAGGGGGTCCATAAGGTCTATCTAACGTTTGATGACGGGCCCAGCAGTAACACAGATCAGATTCTGGATATACTGGCTGATTATGATGTGAAAGCAACTTTTTTTGTTGTAGGGAAAGAGGAAGAAGAGTATCAGGAATTATACAAAAGAATCGTGAAGGAAGGGCATACCCTGGGAATGCACTCTTACAGCCACAGGTATAATGAGATCTACCAGTCGGTGGAGAGCTACAGCGCCGATCTGAGTAAGCTGCAGGAGTTTTTGTATGACATTACAGGGGTCTGGTGCAGATATTGCAGGTTTCCCGGCGGCAGCAGCAATACAGTGAGCAGAGTGGATATGCATGAGCTGATCGATTACCTGGACAAACAGGATATTTCCTATTTTGACTGGAATGTTTCTTCCGGTGATGCGTCAAGCGCTTATATCAGTCCGGAGAATATAATCAGGAATTGTACGGCCAAGCTGCAGGAGTATGATGAATCCATCATATTAATGCATGACGCTTATGAGAAGAGGAGTACCGTGGAGGCGCTGCCGGCGCTGATAGAGGCGATTCTGGCAATGGAGGATACGAAGATCGTTCCGATCACAGACGATACGGAACTGATTCATCATATAAGTAATGACTAAAGAATGGAGGATGTGGGAATGGGGTTTTTCTCAGATTTGAAGGAAGATTTATCTCAGGCTGTCAATGAATTGATGCCGGAAGAGGCATTGGATGCCGGTATGGCGGACGGACCGGAGACAGAAGGCATGTTATCTGATGAACAGTATGTTCAGGATACGGCTGCGGTGGAGGAGACACCGGATACGGTGAATTCCTTCGATATCAGCAGTATGTTGGACAAGCTGGAAGAAGCGGAGACGATGGAGGAGTCGTTGGAAGAAGCCGGAAGCGATCTGCCTGATGAGGTTCAGGAGACGCAGGAGGATCTGTCCTGGACCGATACAGTTGAGACGGCAGAGACAGTGGAGCCGGAGGAAACAAATGAGGAGCTGACAGAGGCGGCGGAAGAGTCTTATGAAGAAGAGCAGCTTCAGACAGAGGAAATAGAAGAAGAATTTTCAGCAGAGCCTGTGCCTGCGGAAGAAACAGAGACAGACAATATTTTATCTCAGCCGGTTGGGGAGGAAGAGGAGACTATGGATATTCAGACTAATCGTGTAGCAGTCGACGAGACAGCAGTTGTAACAGAGGGAATGACCATAACAGGTGATATTGTTTCTGAGGGGTCTATGGAATTGATCGGTACCGTTAACGGTAACCTCGATATCTACGGCAAACTTAATATTACCGGAACCATCCAGGGTAATTCCAAAGCAGCAGAGATTTATGCCGAGGGTGCGAAGATCGTTGGTGAGGTCAACAGTGACGGCAGTGTTAAGATCGGACAAAGCTCCGTTATTATCGGTAATATTTCGGCTACGAGCGCAGTGATTGCAGGCGCCGTAAAGGGAGATATTGATGTGCATGGTCCCGTTATCCTGGATACAACGGCGATTGTTATGGGTAACATTAAGTCCAAATCTGTACAGATTAATAACGGCGCTGTTATCGAGGGCTTATGTTCTCAGTGTTATGCAGATATCAGTCCGTCCACTTTCTTTGAGGAATTTAAGAAGCAGAAATAAATATAAATACAGGGTAATTAGGGAAATTGTACTGGTCAGATGAAGGTATTTTTGCAACAGTAACATGGTATGTGGCGTCAACAGAGTAAAACAGGAGAAATGATATATGCAGCGTATACTGTTGAAATTAAGTGGGGAAGCCTTGGCGGGTGATAGAAAGACAGGTTTTGATGAGGATACGGTACGTGGGGTAGCCGTTCAGGTCAAGGAACTGGTGGATGATGGGATTCAGGTCGGTATTGTGATTGGCGGCGGCAATTTCTGGCGCGGCCGTTCCAGCGACAGTATTGATCGGACGAAAGCGGATCAGATCGGTATGCTGGCGACAGTCATGAACTGTATCTATGTATCGGAAATATTCCGTTCCGAGGGAATGATGACCAATGTCCTGACACCGTTTGAATGCGGTTCCTTTACGAAGTTGTTTTCTAAAGACAGGGCCAACAAGTATTTTTCCAAGAATATGGTGGTCTTTTTCGCAGGTGGTACGGGTCATCCGTATTTTTCGACAGACACCGGGGTGGTGCTGCGTGCTGTCGAGGTGGATGCCGACGTGATCCTGCTGGCGAAGGCCGTGGATGGCGTCTATGACAGTGATCCCAGGTGCAATCCGGATGCGAAGAGATATGCGGAGGTATCGATTGAGGAAGTGATCGAGAAGAACCTGCAGGTGGTGGATATGACGGCTTCTATCATGGCGAGGGATAACAGGATGCCGATGTGGGTATTTGCACTGAACGAAGAGAACAGCATCGTAAACACCGTGAAAGGTAAGTTTAATGGTACGAAGGTAACCGTATAAGTATATGGAGGATGGCTATGAATGAAAGATTAAAACCCTTTGAGGAGAAGATGCAGAAATCTTATGATTATCTTGAGGGGGATCTGGCTACGATTCGTGCAGGACGCGCGAATCCGCATGTTCTTGATAAATTGAGAGTAGATTATTATGGAACACCGACACCGATACAGCAGGTTGGTAATGTGACGATTCCGGAACCGAGAATCATTCAGATCGCTCCGTGGGAGAAGACATTGATCAAGGCGATCGAGAAAGCGATTATGACATCGGACATTGGCATTAATCCTACGAATGACGGATCCGTTATTCGGTTGGTATTCCCGGAACTGACGGAGGAGCGTCGTAAGGAATTGGTCAAGGATGTGAAGAAACGCGGTGAGGAGGGCAAGGTGGCAATCCGCAATACGAGGCGGGATGGCAACGATGCCTTTAAGAAGCTGGCCAAAGCCGAGGTTTCGGAGGATGAGATCAAAGAGCTGGAAGAGAAACTCCAGAAAATGACGGATAAGTTTATTAAGAACATTGATAAACTTGTAGAAGAGAAATCCAAGGAGATTCTCACGGTATAGTAACTGATGAAGTGAAGTGGATAGAGAGGGGACTTACAGAATATATATATTCTGTTGTCCCTTTTCCTCATGTGAGGGCAGAGGTTGGAGGTATCTATGGGAGCGGACAGAAAGATTCCGAATCATGTGGCGATTATTTTGGATGGAAACGGCAGATGGGCCAAAAGAAAGGGAATGCCCAGAAATTATGGACATGTGCAGGGCGCTAAGACGGTGGAAGTGATCTGTGAGGAGGCTTACCGCATGGGGATACAGTATCTGACCGTCTATGCATTCAGTACAGAGAACTGGGAGCGGCCTCAGGATGAAGTCGATGCGCTGATGGGGCTATTGCGCAACTATATGAAGACCTGTCTGAAAACGGCGGCTAAGAATAATATGTGTGTACGGATCATCGGCGATAAGACCAGATTGGATGATGATATTGTAGGGCGTATGGAGCAGCTGGAGGAGGCAACGAAGCATAATACCGGTCTGCATTTCCAGATCGCGATCAACTATGGCGGCCGGGATGAGATCGTGCGTGCCGTCAGAAGGCTGGCAGAGCAGGTGGCAGAGGGAAGTCTGACGCCGGATGCGATCACGGAGCAGCTGTTGGGCGATGTGCTGGATACTCAGGGGCTGCCGGAGCCGGATCTTCTGATCCGTACCTGTAATGAACAGCGTATCTCTAATTTCCTTCTGTGGCAGCTTGCTTATACGGAGCTGTATTTTACACCGGTTGCGTGGCCTGATTTTTCCAAAGAAGAATTAGAGAAGGCGATCGACGCATATAATAAGAGAGATAGGCGGTATGGTCTGGTCAAGGATGAGTAGGAAGGGGCGGTAATATGTTTCGGACTAGGTTATTGAGCGGTATCCTGCTGGTGATCATAGCAATGGCGACGATCATGTCGGGCGGCAGGGTGCTGGCGATCGTGTTGTGTCTGGTTTCTTTGATCGCCTACAAAGAGCTGACGAAGGCCTGCGGGATTCATGTGCAGGATACGGAGCGGCGCATGCAGGACCGGACGCTTGGAAATACGGCAGTATGGTTTACGCATAAGGGAAAAGCCGGGATCAATGCACCGGAGGGCGTAGGCATGGTGATGACGGTTCTTTACTATGGATTGCTGTATGCGGCATTGTACCGGAGCAGTGAGCAGGGCGAAGGGGTGGCGTTAGTATATCCGGTTATTATGATCGTCGTGGTGATGACCATGATTGCGTTTCTGTTTACTTATGTGTTTACGTTTCCCCGTTACAAGGCATCGCAGATTATGGCATCCATGTTTGCCTTTTTGTATGCGCCTGTAATGCTTTCCTTTATCTATCTGACAAGAGAAGGGTTTCCGCATGGCAATTATCTGGTATGGTTTATCTTTCTCTGTTCCTGGGGAAGCGATACATGTGCCTATGCGGTGGGGGTTTTGATCGGCAAACATAAGATGACGCCGAAACTAAGCCCGAAGAAATCTGTAGAGGGTGCGATAGGAGGCGTGGCCGGGGCAGCGCTTTTGTTTGTGTTGTACGCGTATTTTGCGGTAAACAGATTCTCGACGGCGGCTCTCTCACTTCCGCTTGTGGCAGTGCTCGGTGCGGCCGGCGCGGGGGTATCTATGATAGGGGATCTGGCGGCATCCGCGATCAAGAGGGATCAGGGCATCAAAGATTACGGGAAGCTGATACCGGGACATGGCGGGATCATGGATCGTTTTGACAGTGTGATCATTGCGGCGCCGTTGATCTTTATCGGGTTGATGTTTTTGATATATGGTTAACGACTTGCGTATTTCCGCTTCGGGATCTGCCGGGGATTCCGTATGGGTTCTGGCAGGAGGCGGAAGGACTATTATGAGGACGGGAAGAGGACAGGAAGAAGGGGAACCTATGAAAAAAATAGCGGTTTTGGGGTCTACAGGGTCGATCGGGACACAGACGCTGGAGATCGTGCGGAAAGAACCTGACTTGCAGGTGGTGGCGTTGGCAGCAGGGGCGAATGTGGATTTGATGGAGAGACAGGTGCGGGAGTTTAAGCCTGTCCTGGCCGCCATGTGGTCCGAGGCGGCGGCGCAGGACCTGCGCGCAAGGCTTCGGGATCTGCCGGTGCGGGTCGTTTGTGGCATGGAGGGGCTGTTGGAGACGGCAGTCTGCGAGGAATCGGATGTATTAGTGACAGCGATTGTGGGCATGATCGGTATCAGACCTACAATTGCGGCCATAGAACACCACAAGACGATCGCCCTGGCCAATAAGGAGACACTGGTGACGGCGGGACATATCATTATGCCGCTGGCGGCACGGAACAACGTGAAGATTCTGCCTGTGGACAGTGAGCACAGCGCCATTTTCCAGTCCATGCATGGAGAGAACAAAGAGCGGGTAAGTAAGATCCTGCTGACCGCATCCGGCGGCCCTTTCCGGGGTAAGACGAGGGAGCAGCTGGCTGACATGAAAGTGGAGGATGCCCTGAAACATCCCAATTGGTCTATGGGCAGGAAAGTTACGATAGATTCTGCGTCCCTTGTCAATAAGGGACTGGAAGTGATGGAAGCGAAATGGTTGTTTGACGTGGAGCTGGAGCAGATCCAGGTGGTGGTTCATCCGCAGAGTATCATCCACTCGGCGGTCGAGTATGTGGACGGCGGTATCATGGCACAGCTTGGCGTTCCGGATATGAAACTGCCGATCCAGTATGCGCTTTTCTATCCGGATAGGCGTCCGATGGATAACGGCCGGGTAGATTTCTTCCGATTAGGGCAGCTTACTTTTGAAGAACCGGATATGGAGACTTTCCGTGGTCTGGCGCTTGCCTATCAGGCAGGCAGGGTGGGCGGAACGATGCCGACAGTGTTCAATGCTGCGAACGAGAAAGCGGTGGCTCTGTTCCTGCAGAGGAAGATCGGTTTTCTGCAGATTTCGGAGTTGATTGAGCGATCCATGGAACAGCATAAGGTGATCGGGCATCCGACGGTGGAGCAGATTCTGGAGGCGGAAGCGGCCACGTACGAGTATATTAAAGAAAAGTTTGGAGAATAGGGAATTTGATCAGAACAATTATTCTATTTATCATTATTTTCAGTATTGTTGTAATCTCTCATGAGCTGGGGCATTTTCTTATCGGCAGGAAAAACGGCATCCGTGTGCTGGAATTTTCGGTGGGTATGGGACCGACGCTGTTTTCCTTTATCAAGGGAGGCGTTAAATATTCTCTGAAGCTGCTGCCGATCGGGGGCGCATGTATGTTTGACGGAGAGGATGGAACGGCAGGGGATGAGGAGGAACCGGGAGGGCTGCGCCGCAGAGCCGGAGTGGAGGCAGATCTGCCGCTGCCTTCGGAACGGGAGCGCAGTGGGTTTGGCAGAAATGATCTGGAATCTCCGGGGGTTGCTTTTCCCGAAGCCGGAGTGTGGAGAAGAATAGCCGCCGTATTTGCGGGGCCTTGTTTCAATTTCATTCTGGCGTTTGTCGTGGCAGTCGTGTTGACGGCTTTTTCTGGTGCCGATCTGCCGGTGATCGGACAGCTGACGGAAGATTCCGCAGCCGGAGAGGCAGGCCTGCAGGCGGGAGACCGGATTGTACAGATCGACCGTGAGAAGATCCATTTCTATCGAGAGGTGGTAGTGATCTCCGCGTTAAATCAGGGAGAAGCGCTTGAGGTCCATTACGAGCGGGACGGACAGCAGGGAGTCGCCAGGGTACAGCCCCGTTATGATGAGCTGACAGGGCGTTATTATATGGGATTTACAGGGGCGGGAGAATATCTGAAATGTAATCCGCTGCAGGTATTCCAGTATGGTTTCTATGAAGTGGAATACTATGTCAAGACGACTTATAAGAGCCTGGGTATGCTGCTGCGGGGACGTGTTACGAAAGATGATGTGTCAGGCCCGATCGGTATTGCGCAGTTTGTCGGAGAAAGTTATGACCATGCAGAGAAAAATTACGGGACATCGTCGGCAATCCTTACAATGCTGGAGATCGTGGTGTTATTGTCTGTCAATCTGGGTATCCTGAATCTGCTGCCGCTTCCGGCGCTGGATGGAGGAAGACTTCTGTTCATGCTGGTGGAAGTAGTGCGGGGTAAGCCGGTATCCCCGGAGAAGGAGGGGATGGTGCACTTCGCAGGGCTGGTGGTACTGATGATCCTGATGGTATTTATTATGTATAATGATATTATGCGGCTGTTACGTTAACGGGCAGGAGAGGTTTCCTCTCCTGCATTATTATTTTATATAACGAAAAAAGTAATTGTACACAGTGTAAAATGATGTTATACTATACAGGTAGCACGAAGTCTATCTGTCCTTATCAGATTCCGTTCGGAATTTCGGGACAGGTAAAGCAGATCCGGCGGGATTCCCGCAAGATATCAGCTGTTATATTTTAATTGCAGAGTTCATGATAGATTTTATTTTAAATTTTATTATAGATTTTATTATAGATTTCATGACAAAGGAATGCAAAGAGCTGGGCGCAGAAAGGAATTGCAGGTATATGAAATACAGGACAGGCGTATATTGGGAGCGGGGAAGGATAGCTGATGTCAATCAGGATTCTGTTATTTTGCTGCAGGTATTGACCGGGCGGGGAAGGATCCTGCTGGCGGCAGTGTGTGACGGTATGGGGGGTCTCGCAGAGGGGGAGACTGCCAGCGGCTATGTGACGATGCGGCTGCAGGAATGGTTTTATGAATCCCTGATGGGAGCAATTCGTAAGAAGAAACCGTTCTGGGTGATCAGAAGGTCACTGGACAGGCTGACTTATCATATGCAGGAACGGCTTTCCGTATATGGCGATCAGGAGAAATGCGGTCTGGGAACGACGATGACCGTACTGCTCTTATGGGAAAGGACATTCCTTCTATGGCATCTGGGAGACAGCAGAGTGTACAGGCTGTGCAATGAATATGGGCGCAGGAGAAACGGAGACGGAATAAATAACATGCTGTGTATGACCAGAGATCATGTCAAAGGGAAAAATATGCTGACGAAATGTGTGGGAAGCTTCGGTTATGAGAGACCGGATTTCCTTATGGGAACGCTCAGGGATGAAGAAGCCATGCTGTTATGCAGTGACGGATTTCGACACCATGTTACGAAGAAGGAGCTGGAAGATGCATTGAATCCGGGGCAGGTCAGGGAGGAAGAGCAGATTATGCGCAGACTGCAGGAGATAGGCAGGGTATGTATGCAGCGTGGGGAGCGGGATAACATGTCGGCAGTTTATATCAGAACGGTAAAGTAAATACGGTGCATAGGGAGGGATATGGCAGAGGATGCGGGAAGAACGGACGGAATTATTGCAGGAAGAAGATGGTGTGTCTTTGGGTAAGTATACCCTGCTCAAGCCTTTGGGACAGGGAGGAGAGGGCAGTGTCTTCCTGGCGCGGGATGAATGCCTGCAGCGGTATGTCGCGATCAAGCGTGTCTGCATGGCGGAAGAAGACCGGGAAGCGGAACGGGAAGAGGATCGGGAACAGGGATTGAAAGAGAGAAGCAGTAAAGGGATGCGTGAGGCAGAGCATCTTCGGCAGCTGCGGCATCCGATGCTGCCGGTGATCTTTGATTTGTTTGAGGATGACAGAGGCGCACGTTATCTGGTGATGGAATATATCCAGGGCATGACGCTGGAGGAATATATAGAACGGAACGGATCGGTACAGGAAAAACAGGCGCGTATATGGGGAGAAGAGCTGTCGGAGATCCTGGGATATCTCCACACGAGGAAACCACCTGTTATTTATAGAGATCTGAAGCCGCGGAATGTGATCGTATGTCTGGACGGGCATCTGCGGCTGGTGGATTTCGGAGCGGCGGATCGTAAGAACTATGGGGCGGCAGCTGAGAACCGGATGGCATTTACGCCCGGGTACGGTGCGCCGGAGCAGTATGGCAGGAACGGGCAAAGTATTCGGGCAGACGAGAGAAGCGATATTTATGCGCTTGGCATGATGTTGTACTATATGGTGACCGGTGCGGATATTGCGAAGCCGCCTTATACGGCATTGTCAGTCCAGGAATATCAGCCTCTGTTGGGGGACGGAATAGAGGAGATCATCCGCAGATGTATCAGGGAAGATCCGGCAGAGCGTTACCAGCTGGCAGAGGAAGTGAGGGAGGATCTGGCTCGATATGAAAGCTGTGGGAGACATCGACGAAGACCGCCTTTTATCAGGAATGTGGAAAAACAGATCTGGCTTACCGAAATGAAATAGTGGTAGATAAGACTTTCAACAGGATAGATGGTATGATAAAATAGTAGCAGTTTATTATAAACGTACACCATGCTCAGCCTGCCGCTTGGTGGGCCGCATAAAACAGGAAATGATCAGAGAAAGGAACAGATATGCATCGGGATAATACAAAGATCGTAAAAATAGGAGACCGGGTGATCGGAGGCGGGAATCCGATCCTGATCCAGTCCATGACGAACACGAAGACGGAAGATGTGGAAGCGACGGTTAAGCAGATCCTGCGGCTGGAGCAGGCCGGATGTGAGATCATCCGCTGTACGGTGCCGACTTTGGAAGCGGCAGCGGCGGTGAAGGAGATTAAGAAGCAGATACACATTCCGCTGGTGGCGGATATTCATTTTGACTATAAGATGGCGATCGCGGCCATGGAGAACGGGGCGGACAAGATCCGCATCAATCCGGGCAATATCGGAAGTCGTGACAAGGTTGCCGCAGTGGTGGCGGTGGCGAAAGAGCGGAATATTCCCATTCGAGTGGGGGTCAACAGCGGTTCTCTGGAGAAGGAGCTGGTGGAGAAATATCATGGCGTGACGGCTGAGGGCATCGTGGAGAGCGCTCTGGATAAGGTGGGGATCATCGAGGATCTGGGGTATGATAATCTGGTGATCAGCATCAAGTCTTCGGATGTGATGATGTGCGTGGCGGCGCATGAACTGCTGGCGCAGAAGACGCAGTATCCGCTGCATGTAGGCATCACGGAGGCCGGAACGGTGACAAGCGGCAATATCAAGTCGGCCATCGGGCTGGGGCTTATCCTGCATCAGGGAATCGGCGACACGATTCGGGTCTCTCTGACCGGCGATCCGGTGGAGGAGATCAAGTCCGCCAGACTGATCCTGCGCACGCTGGGACTGCGGAAGGGCGGTATCGAGGTGGTATCCTGTCCCACCTGCGGCAGAACCCGCATCGACCTGATCGGGCTGGCCAACCAGGTGGAAAAAATGGTGGAAGATATTCCATTAGATATCAAGGTAGCCGTGATGGGCTGTGCGGTCAACGGTCCCGGCGAGGCGAAGGAAGCGGATATCGGTATCGCCGGCGGTCTGGGAGAGGGCCTGCTGATCAAGAAGGGCGAGATCGTGAAGAAGGTGCCGGAGGACCGGCTGCTTGCCACTTTGCGGGAGGAACTCCTGAACTGGGGGCAGGCATGAAGCAGCAGAGTACGAATGGGTATATTGAATACTTGGGAAAGGAATATTTAGTATAGATGGGCAAGAAATTTTTCGAGGTGTTTCCTTCTTTAAAACTGGATACGGGATTGCGGGATCTGTATGAGCAGGTTACGGTGGAGAAGGTTTCGGCTACAAAGCGGAAAGATTTTCTGCGCGTCTATATTTCTTCGGACAGGCTGATCCAGAAGGAGGATGTATTCCGGGCGGAAGGAGAGATCAAGAAGCAGTTTTTTCCGAATGTGCCGATGGTGATCAAGTTCTATGAGCGTTTTCATCTGTCCTCCCAGTATGACCCGAAGAAGCTGACGGAGATTTACCGGGACAGTATCCTGTTGGAGCTGCGGGAGTATTCTCCGGTGGAGTACAATCTGTTCAAGAAGGCGGATATCGCTTTTGCGGAGGAGAATACGCTGCAGCTGACCGTGGAGGATACGGTGCTTGGCAAAAGCAAGGCGGAAGAGCTGACCAGGATCCTGGAAAAGATCTATAACGAGCGCTGTGGTTTTGCGGTGTCGGTGCAGATTTCTTATAAGGAACATATAACGGGGAAGTATAAGAAGGAGGACGAGCACAGACTGGCCATGCAGGTGGCGGAGATTTCGGCCAGAGCAGGCTATGGCGGTGGCCGGCCGGATGGATATATGGACGGTGCAGAGGCAGGGACTGACACAGGGGCCGGCATGGCAGGTTTACATAATTCTGAGTCCGGCTACAGTCAGGGAGCGGCATCGGGTGTGTATCAGGACGAATTTGCACCGTATATGCAGGGAGCAGCCGGAGACTTTGCGCCCGGGCAGAACGGGGCAGGCGGCTCCCTGCAGGGACAGGCCGGGAACGGGGGCGTTTTACAGGCGCAGTCCGGGACGGGCAGCACGGCCGGCGGGCAGAAGCCGGTGGGACAGCTTCTGCCGGGAGCGGGACAGTCAGGCCGCTATAGCGCAAAGTCGTCGTTCAAGGGCGTCAGAAAGGGCGAAGACGGAAAGAAGAGCGATTTACGGCGGGCGCTGAAACGTTCCGACAATCCGGACGTGCTGTATGGCCGGGATTTTGACGAGGAGTCCATGCCGATCAACGATATCATCGGCGAGATGGGCGAGGTGGTCATCCGCGGCAAGATCCTCAATATGGACAAGCGGGAGATCAAGAACGAGCGGACGATCCTGATCTTCGATGTGACGGACTTCTCCGATACGATGACGATCAAGATGTTTCTGCACAACGATCAGGTGGCGGAGCTGACCGGGGATGTGAAGCCGGGCGCTTTCGTGAAGATCAAGGGCATGACGCTGATGGACAAGTTCGACCATGAGCTGACCATCGGTTCTTTGACGGGGATCAAGAAGATACCGGATTTTACCACATCACGTCTGGATACCAGTGTGCGCAAGCGGGTAGAGCTGCACTGCCATACGAAGATGAGCGATATGGACGGTGTATCCGAGGCCAAGGATATTGTCAAGAAGGCTTATCAGTGGGGTCATCCGGCGATCGCCATCACGGATCACGGCGTGGTGCAGTCCTTTCCGGACGCCAATCATGTCTGGGAAGATCTGTGGAAGGCGGAGAAGAACAAGCGCAAGGAGGCGGGAGATCCGGACCCGGACAAGCAGGACTTTTTCAAGGTGATCTACGGGGTGGAAGCCTATCTGGTGGACGATCTGCATGAGATCGCCACCAATGACAAGGGGCAGGATTTCAGCCAGGATTTCGTAGTGTTCGATATCGAGACCACGGGCTTTTCCCCGGTGGAAAACAGAATCATAGAGATCGGCGCGGTGAAGGTCTGCGGCGGTAAGATCGTGGATCGCTTTTCGGTGTTCGTCAATCCGGAGGTGCCGATTCCCTTCGAGATCGAGAAGCTGACGGGCATCAAGGACGATATGGTGATCGATGCGGAGAAGATCGAGAGCGTGCTGCCGCAGTTTCTCAGCTTCTGTGAGGGGTGTATGCTGGTGGCCCACAATGCCAGGTTCGACATGAGCTTTATCATGGAAAACTGCGACAGGCAGGGGATTGCCCATGATTTCACCTATGTGGACACGGTGGGGATGGCGAGAGTGATGCTGCCGGCACAGGCCAAACATACGCTGGACGCGGTGGCCAAGACATTGGGCGTTTCGCTGGAGAATCATCACCGGGCGGTGGATGACGCGGAGGCCACGGCGCAGATCTTCGTCAAGCTGATTCCGATGATGGCAAAGGACGGCATCACTACGCTGGCGCAGATTAATGAGAAGGGCAATTTAAGTCCCGGCATTATAAAGAAACTGCCCACCTATCACGGCATCATTCTGGCCAAGAACAATGTGGGACGGATGAACCTGTATCGGCTGATCTCCCTGTCCCATCTGACTTATTTTGCCAGAAGGCCGCGGATTCCGAAGAGCCTTCTGAACCAGTACCGGGAAGGGCTGATCGTGGGCAGCGCCTGCGAGGCGGGGGAGCTTTACCGGGCGCTTCTGGAGCGGAAGCCGGATGCGGAGATCGCCAGACTTGTGGATTTCTATGATTATCTGGAGATTCAGCCGCTTGGCAACAACAAGTTCATGATCGAGTCCGAGCGGGTGCAGAATGTGAATTCCATGGAAGATATCATGGAGATCAACCGGAAGATCGTGCGGCTGGGGGAACAGTTCCACAAGCCGGTGGCGGCTACCTGTGACGTGCATTTCCTGAATCCGGAGGATGAGATCTACCGCCGCATCATCATGGCGGGACAGGGATTCCCGGATGCGGATAACCAGGCGCCGCTGTATTTTCGGACGACGGAGGAGATGCTTCTGGAGTTCGCCTATCTGGGAAGCGATAAGGCCGAGGAGGTGGTCATCACCAATACCAACCTGATCGCGGATATGATCGAGACCATGTCGCCGGTACGGCCGGACAAGTGCCCGCCGGTGATCGAGGACAGTGACAGGCAGTTGACGGAGATCTGCTACAACAGGGCACATGAGCTGTACGGGGAGACGCTGCCGAAGATCGTGGAGGACAGGCTGGAAAAGGAGCTGCACTCCATCATCTCCAACGGGTTTGCGGTGATGTACATCATCGCCCAGAAGCTGGTGTGGAAATCGGTGGAGGACGGTTATCTGGTGGGTTCGCGCGGTTCCGTGGGAAGCTCTTTTGTAGCCAATATGGCGGGGATCACGGAGGTAAATTCCCTGAGCCCTCATTACCTGTGCCCTAAATGCCATTATTATGATTTTGATTCCGAGGAAGTGAGGGCTTACGGCGGCGGTGCGGGATGCGATATGCCGGATAAGAACTGTCCCCAGTGCGGCACGCCGCTTGACAAGGAAGGGTTTGATATTCCCTTCGAGACTTTCCTCGGCTTTAAGGGGGATAAGGAGCCGGATATCGACCTGAACTTTTCCGGCGAATATCAGAGTAAGGCGCACAAGTACACGGAGGTGATCTTCGGCAGCGGCCAGACTTACCGGGCCGGGACCATCGGTACACTGGCGGATAAGACGGCCTTCGGTTATGTGCGGAACTATTATGAGGAGCGGGGCAGGCATAAGCGTGTCTGTGAGATCAACCGCATCGTGACGGGATGCACGGGAATCCGCAGGAGCACCGGCCAGCATCCGGGCGGTATCGTGGTGCTGCCGGTGGGGGAGGATATCAACTCTTTTACACCGGTACAGCATCCGGCCAACGATATGACGACGGATATCGTCACCACCCATTTTGACTATCATTCCATCGACCACAATCTGTTGAAGCTGGATATTCTGGGACACGATGATCCGACCATGATCCGTATGCTGCAGGATCTGACGGGGATAGACCCGGTGACGATCCCGCTGGACGATCCGGGCGTGATGTCGCTTTTCCAGTCAACGGAGGCGCTGGGGATCACGCCGGAGCAGATCGGCGGCTGTAAGCTGGGGTGCCTGGGCGTGCCGGAGTTCGGTACGGAGTTCGTTATCCAGATGGTCATTGATGCGAAGCCCAAGTGCTTTACGGACCTGGTGCGGATTTCCGGCCTGTCCCACGGCACGGATGTGTGGCTGGGAAATGCCCAGACGCTGATCGAGGAGGGCAAGGCTACGATTTCCACGGCCATCTGTTGTCGTGACGATATTATGATCTATTTGATGCAGAAGGGAGTGGATCCGTCTTTGTCCTTCACGATCATGGAGAGCGTCCGTAAGGGCAAGGGCCTGAAAGACGACTGGATTACGGCAATGACGGAGAAGGGCGTGCCGGACTGGTATATCGGCTCCTGCAAGAAGATCAAATACATGTTCCCGAAGGCCCACGCGGCGGCCTATGTCATGATGGCCTGGCGCATCGCCTACTGTAAGATCAATTATCCGCTGGCGTACTATGCGGCCTATTTCAGCATCCGCGCTTCGGCTTTTTCCTATGAGATCATGTGTCAGGGGCAGCAGCATCTGGAGAACGTGATGGCGGATTATAAGCGCAGAAGCGACACCTTGTCCAAGAAAGAGCAGGACACCAACAAGGATATGAAGATCGTGCAGGAGATGTATGCCAGAGGGTTTGAGTTCGTGCCCATCGATCTTTTCTCGGCGCAGTCGCGGCTGTTCCAGATCGTGGACGGGAAGCTGATGCCGTCCCTAAGCAGTATCGACGGTCTGGGAGAGAAGGCGGCGGATGCCATCGTGGAGGCGGCCAAGGATGGCCCGTTCCTCAGCAAAGACGATTTCAGGCAGCGCACGAAGGCGTCCAAGACGATCATCGATCTGATGAGTACGCTGGGGATTTTGGGGAACCTGCCGGAATCCAACCAGATCAGCCTGTTTGACTTCGTGAGTTAGAGGTGAGCCGGAGAGCGCAGTTACGGGGTTTTTGCGGGCTCAGATTACAAAAAACAGAAAAAAAGCAAAAAATTTGAAAAAATTTTAAAAAAGCACTTGCTTTTTCTCTAAGAATATAATAGAATAAGCAAGTGCCAAACACATGGCTCGTTGGTCAAGCGGTTAAGACGCCGCCCTCTCACGGCGGAAACAGGGGTTCGATTCCCCTACGAGCTGTTGACTGTTTATAACAGCCCAACCCTAAGAAGTGCTGGAAACCCTGATTTTAAGTGGTTTGTAGCATTTTTTATTTTGTCCGGAACAGATTTTTTATGACATGAAAAATACGAGGGAACCTTTTAGGGAACAGCATAAATGTTGAGGATTCTAAGAAAGGAGAAATTCTGTACATCGTGACAAGTAAATAGGTTGTTAGGACATCTAAATAAGTCCTTTATCAGTTGTAGAAATATGATTGATAGAGGGCTTATTTATGT
>CANRZW010000063.1 GCA_947644545.1 uncultured Lachnospiraceae bacterium | reverse complement strand
CCCTAAGTTCGGCACTACAAATGAAAAGTGATTTGGTTAAATATAATCAGGTCAGCACACTAGTTTTTTCGTGTCTTTTAGCTTATGGCATAAAGTCAAATCTTAGTTAAGGCGAGCGTTTTGACGCTTACTGTTGGTATTGTTCCATTACACAACTATTGCTATTATATGTGACATATAAGACTAAGCAAGGAGTATTCCATCACTTCAGAATACTCCTTGCCTCACACATCAACTATATCTAATAACTTTATAACCTTTTCTGTAACATCTCCCTGTCGCTGACATTCATTCCAAGCAAATTCATCACCTGTTCTGCCCCTATCTTCACATTTATCATAAGGTTTCTTATCAAATCTAGCAGACTGTTCAGCCTTACACTTTCTGCTTTTTGCTCCGCATATTTTTCCACGTAACTCTTCGCATAATTCTCAACCGCTTCACACATTCTTTCTCGACCTACTTCTTCCTTAAAATGCTTTACCCCTTTAGCCAGTTCCGGATAATACATATCTTTCGCTTCCTTACAGCCAAAGTCATGCATCAGTCTTCTGACTGTATCATCTCCCTTATAATTTCCATTCACATAAACAATATGAGAGCCATCATCAAAGATATCGTCAATTTCCTCAAAATACCGATTAATCGTATAAATCGGTATCCCATGCCCAAAGATATTCGTCTGGGTGATAAACACCTTATACGAATCCTGAAGCTCCGAAAACTTCCGCCCTGCTTTTCAGCATCCGTGAATCCATCAATACTGCTATCTGGCGCGGCGTATATGCGCCCTTCCGGTTTCTTCTGTACTTCAATATTATAGTGCTTTCCCGTACTGTCTTTTGCCAGAATATCCAGACGGATATCCCGCCCGTAAACAGTCCAGCCCAACCTTATTCTATCGGCATTAGCATTATTGCCAGGATCATCCAGCCTTTTCTGGCGGACGGGTGTGGGCCGAGCCCACGAAAAGCTTTTCTGCTGCTAATGTCTGATTAGTATACAAAAATTCAAGAATCATTGATAAGATTTAGAAGATTAGTAATACTATAATCAGAAAAGAAACTCGACAGCATAAAAGTGATGATATCTGACAGCAAACTTTTACATATCTAGTCCATATCAGCAAAGATTAATTCTCTATAGACACAAGCTTATTTACAGCACTTGATTACGGCTAAAAATCCCCACTTTCCTGCCCCTGTAAAGGGCTATTACCTGCTTATGCTGGCACACTGATGATCTGCCTGCTGCCACTCCCAGCAGCTTATTTCTTATTGAACTTTACCGGATCACCCGCAAATTAGTCAATATGCACTACTAACGCCAACCTATAGCACAGACTCGTTGGCATATCCCATGATATACTTTAATACTTTAACTTTAGGCTCAAATTCTAATTATTTGCAACATATCCTTCATTTGTATAAGCAATTCTATAAGTAAACTCATTTTTTTCCTCTGAGTCTTTATCATTCTTTTCATACATGCTTAATACTACATCCTGAACCTCCTCTATTCCTGCATTTTCTACATCGTCCCAATCAATTGTACAGCCGACCGCCGAAGCAGTACCCGGCATAATCGTACTATTTCCCTTAGACGTCGAACTGATCGATATGCCATTGACTGCCTGATACTTATCAAATCTGCAATACAGCGGCAGACTGCCGTGATTGGTTACATGAAAATAATAAGTGATATAACCGTACTGATTCAAATATCCTGCATACCGTACACTAAAATTCTGCTGATCAAACGAATAGTTTTGGGTACCGGTTGTCTCAACATCAGAATTATCAATTTCATCGAATGCGCACGCTATCCATGTATCCTCTTCCTCATCCAGTCTGATGCATTGATTAAATACATCCAGATACTCTTCAGCATCTTCGTTCTCTTTTACTTTCATCTTAAACACTACATTGTTTATCCTTTCAAAGCCGACGGCGTTGATCTCATCCCAATCAAATTTACAGCCGATTGAAGTAGTTTCCCCCGGATCGATATTGTGTTTTCCTTCAGAAGTACTCCTCATGTCAATCCCTTTTATAAAACCATAAGATTGAAAATCAATATATCTGCTTTCTCTGCCTTTATTTGTAATATTATAGAAAAAGGTAATATAGCCATACCGGTTCTCGCAGGAAATATATTTTACGTCCAAATAATCAGGTACAACAAAATTGAATACCGCGCCATTTTCTCCCGCAGAGCCATCTGCTCCATCTATATCGTCGGTATCATTCATTTCTGTTCCTTCCTTTGATTCCTTATCAGAAATATCCTCTTCCGGATTTCCTTCATCACCTCTGGTCACGTTACTATCCCCAAAATGAAATACAAAACCGGAATCAATACACTCCCTGACAACATCCTCTTCATCAGCATATTCATATCGAACAGACAACTCACGCATCTCATCACCGATCTGACTATTTAAAAGAGAAGAATATCCTGTTGCTATTGTAACGATCATTTCTGACTCGCCCTTTATCTCCCCAATACCTCTCCCCTGATCCACTCTTACTCCATTTATCAATAACTGCTTGAAACTCACTTCCCTTGTATCCGGATTAGGATTATAGATTGCTAAATATACCCTTAAATGTTCCATTGAATCAGATGATGTTTCGGCTCCCACAAATTTGATATCCAAATCCTCATAACTACTTTCAACATTGTAATCCGGCACGTCATCAATACTGCTTACTAATATATTAACCGGAGGCTGCTCATTCTTGTTCACAAGCTGTACTTCTCTGATATCTTCCTTATATTCTCCCTGATCTAAATGAAGAACCGTGATCTCCACTTCATCACCTTCATCATAATCGTCCATGCGTTTACTAAAATCATCAAATGAGGTTATATCCGTCGAATCCAATGCGGAAATGATATCTCCGGCCGCAAAATTACCTTCTGCCGCAGGGGTATTTGCATAAACTTCGGTAATATATACGCCTTCCGCTATATCATACTGCTGTGTTACATCATCCGGTATGTCCGCTGCCATTATGCCTAAATATCCGGTCCCTTTAGCACCCGTTTGACCGGCCAACACAGCAAACAAGAAAACGCAGGCAGCCAGCATACCGCCGGTTGCTATATACTTTGTTGTTCTTTTCCCGAATACGGCCTTAAATCCTGATTTCATACCGTCCTTATTATAGACAGACTCCTTTACCTCATCCTCCGCATTTGACTGCAGGGTATCAGTTTCTTTCACAGCCACTGCTCCTGTCGAATGCAATAAAGCATTTTTAAACTCATCAACCGACTGCCAGCGGTCTTTACTCCGGACGGCCAATGCAGTCATAATCGTTTCCGACTGTCCCTTCGTCAAAGAAGGTGCCAATTTACGGATATCAATGATCTCGTCTTCGGCCAGACGTTCTATACTCATCGGCGGAGTCTGCCCGGTAATTAACTCATAAATAGTAGCACCCAAAGCATATACATCCGTCCACGGTCCCTGCGTCCCTTTACTTCGAAACTGCTCTTCCGGTGCATAGCTCTTCTTAAGGATTACCGATATTGTAGTCAAACTTTCTTCCGTATATCCGCGCGCGGCACCGAAATCAAGCAGCTTAAAGTTCCCGTCATGATCTACCATGATATTGTCCGGACTTATATCTCGATGAATGATTCCTTCATTATGCAGCAATTGTATTGCGTCCATTACGGGAACAAGCATATTGAATAATGTTATATTATCCATTCGGTTATTCTTGTAATATACGTCAAGAGTACATCCATCAATGTACTCCATTACAATATACGCCGTAGAATTTGCTTCAAAAAAATCATAAACGCCAACAATTCCCTGTGTATTTCTGAATTTTGCCATTCTTCGAGCCTCATCCAGAACTCTGTCAATACCGTCTCTGAACTGCGTTCCGTATTTTGCTGGTAAAATCGGTATTACCTGCGTTGTCTTCCCAACGGTAGTATTTCGTGTTACCAGACCTGTCGGATAGTATTCTTTGATCGCTACCGGGATATTCAATGTAATGTCCCAACCGGAATATGTAATTCCGAATCCACCTTCACCAAGCACTGCATTAATACGATATCGCTTTTGAAGCATGGTATTTTCCGGCAGATAATACAGTACACTGATCTCATCTTTATCCGTACTCTTTTGCATGAGTTCTGTTTTTGGCATTTCTTCTGTCTGCATTCGGGGGTTATTGACTGCCTCTTTTTCAACTGACTTATCCACACATACTGTCCCCTCACCACGAACTACATTATTCCTACCTATGTACTCTGTTTCTTCTTCACTGGCTGCATACTCTTTGCCTATGTATACTATTTCTTCTCCACTGGTCACATTATCTTTACCGATATATACTGTCTCTTCTCCACTGGTCACATTATCTTTACCGATATATACTGTCTCTTCTCCACTGGTTACATTATCTTTACCGATATATACTGTCTCTTCTCCACTGATCATATCATCTTTACCGATATATACTGTTTCTTCTTCATTTTTTATCCGTTTCGGTGTACTCTTATTATTTACATAAACGGTCTTTTCTTCATCACACATGCTAATCCTCCATCTCGTATCCCCGAATCATTGGTTGATCTATTATCCCTTATCTGTTCAACGCTTATCTTTATCTACAAACTTTAAACTAATGATGCCGACAATCAAATATAGTAAAGCAAACCCGATAATAATTCCCCATGCTGTAATAACATGTCCGCTTTCAAAAGCATACACATCCCTCGGCAGAATCTCCCAGCCTATTTCATTATACGGTAAACTGTCCATATCAGAAATTGAGCCCAGAGCTTCCATGCCCCATTTACTCAAAGTAACCTTTGCGATCAATGCCAGATTACCTTTGATCTCAAACAAGACTCCTGACAGGACAAGCTGAACAATCAACAAAAACGGCATTACAGTCATTGCAGTTGTCGTTGATTTTACAATACTTGAAACGGCAATTCCCAAATAATCTGCACTCAGCAAAACAATAAAAAAGGTAATAAATACATCTAGCAAAATATTTCCGCTGACCAATCCATCCTGCGGAAATTCAAAAAACATAAAGCAGACCACAAGCATGATCACTGCCTGTACAAAACAGATTATAAACTCATAGAACGCACGCGCAAGTATATATGACGAAATATGCATACCTGATCTGTACTCTCTTTTTATGATATCCCGCTCTCTACAGATAACCTGAATAGAGTTGAAAATACCGATCCATATACAGGCAGATATAATAGCAAAGCAACCAGAGCTTGTGTCAAGACCATAAACAAACATTTTATCGCCGACCACCATAACAATCAACAGCGAAATAATCCCGCCAAAAATAAAGGCTTTCCATCCGCCGGTTTTTACAAAAAGCCTCATAAATTTTATAAAATATATTTTAATCTGTTTTAACCTGTCCCCCATTTATATATTTCCTTTCTCATATGCAGAATATTTATCTATATAATAATCAGACAACCCGTCACCGCCTTCATCAACACGATTAATTTTCTTAATGACCCCCTCGAGTGATGTTGTTTCAAAAAAGTCCATTGCCGCCGACACAGAACCGAAAAAAGCTAAATGGCCTATATTGTCTTTTTCTCCTTTTGCAAGAACGATAACTTTGTCAAACAAATGACTTACCCGATCAGGCGCATGCGTAATCACCATCACAATCTTACCCTCATCCGCAATGGTCCTTAATTGTTCCATTAAACTCTTAGCCATAATTCCATCCAGCCCGGAATCAGGCTCATCCAAAAAGAACAAGCCTGGATCAGATACTAATTCAACCGCTATGCTCAATCGTTTTCTCTGACCCCCGCTCAATTTCTTGACTATACTGTCACGCTCTCTAAGCAATCCAAGGCTGTTTAACACGTGGTCGATCCGCTGCTCCCGTTCCTGTCTGGTTGCTTTGGAATCCATTTTCATTTCCGCTGCATTGGAAAGCGTTGCATATACGGTATCTTCCATTCTGAGCAGATCCTGCTGCGGAACGAATCCCATATTACTCCGGACTTTACCATACTCTTTATATATATCTATATTATCATGTTCAATGCTCCCCTTCGCCTTCTCATACCCCATTACCGCATTCACAAAAGTAGTCTTGCCAGCACCGGAGCCACCGAGAATCATAACCATTTCACCCTCGCTGATGCTTAAATTGATATCCTGTAAAAGTATCTGCTTTTTCAATAATTTGCGAACACTTCTTTCTTCAATTTTTATTACAAGCTGCTTTCCCGATTTTGCACTGCAAAAATAATGAAGTTTATCCGCCGTGTAAATAAAAACATAATCCGCTATTCTGATTACATCCAGCGGCTTTAATGCTGTCGGGGAATTGATCCTTATATTATTGATAAAGACACCGTTCGTACTATCACAGTCACTGACCTGCCACCGATCATTTTCATTCCATGTAAAAACCGCGTGCTGCTCCGAAATAGCGCTGTTATCTAATTGAATGTCTCCAACACTACGGCCAATCATCAGGGAACGACATTTCCCGAGCGCAATATATTTGTTGACCAACTCATGCCCGGTCGCATGAACAGCCACGAGAATTGCCGCATCTGGATGCGGATTCTCCAGGTCACAATGATCTATTCTGAGCACATCCCCTATTTTAAGAAGATTTTTGTACTTCCCATCTTCCGATTCTCTGCCGTACAAGATTCCATCAATATATGTGCCATTTGTGCTGGACAAGTCTTCATAAAAGTAATAATCATCCTGTAAATAAATATGTCCATGCTTACGTGATATAACCGGTGAATCAATCGGAATATCAGGACTTACGTCTGATGACATCCTCCCTATTAAATTATCTTCTTTCAGAGCAAATTGTTTTATTTGCTGTTTAGACGGAACAAATAAAACAATTGCCAACTGATCTGTCACGATATCTGTCCATGATTCTGTTTTACTCATATATTCCTCCCACTACAACAGCGGTATAATTATCCTGTTCAGGGCTGTTTGCCATGCGGATAATTTTCTCCTTTTCACTAAGCCATGCCTCTTCATGCTCTCTTACACAGTCCCTGAAATCTTCATCATATAAATGTTCCCAAAAACCATCTGTAGCAATTACATAGACATCATCCTTTTCGACATCCAGTTCATAAACATTAATCTTTATTTTCTCTTTATTGCCAAGCGCTTCCAATAGCTTATTTCTGTCCTCATGCGTATTAATTTCATTTTTCTCAATAATACTTGCCTTATATAATATGTACGGTACAGAATGATCATCTGTTTGAAAAATAATTCTTCCGTCTCTAACCTCATACAACCTGCTGTCACCTACATTAAAAGCATAGAACTTACCGCTCATTTTGATCAATCCGGCAATCGTTGTTCTCATTCCGGCACAAATCTCTTGTTTTTCTATTATGTGTAGATTACATCTACTGATTGCATTACGGATTGCCTCCACTGATTCCTCACAATTAAGAAGCTGTTCCATAAGAATATCAGTTGCAAGTTTTGAAGCGACCTCCCCTGATGCATGCCCACCACATCCATCAGCAACAATATATATCTTTCTGGTCTCACCCTCGAAAATACCATAAGAATCCTCATTTATTTTCCTTGATCCCTTTTTATATATCACAAAATGCAAATCTAAATATCACACCTCCTTAGCCGGTTCAGGATAATACTGCTCCATACTTTCCCCGACTGTCTTTCATTATCTCCTTATGAAGTCACTATTATTATATCTTATCGTGCAAAGACTCACAATCCGATTTTCCAAATAAAGTCCGAACTCCTGAAGTCAGGACTTTCAACTTAGCTGATAGCCTGTTCTGTCCCTATAAGGTGCTCTTTCAATGCTTCCTTATTCTGGCACAACCCCATAAGGGGCTTGTTGGTCTTAAACACCGGATCGATATACTCGACTAAAGACATTTGGTCGTATTCTAAATCTTCTTTCAGCTGTTTCCGGATATACGCTTTGATCGCAACTATACTCTTCCACAGTATCCACATAATACCCTCTACGCCAGAAATACCGGTTCACATACTTATCTTTCAGATTCGCATGCTTCTCAAATATCATTAGGGAACTTTTCCCTTTCGGGTATTCTGCAATTTCTGATACTGAGCATTTGGGTGGTATCCGCACCGGCATATGAATATGATCCGAACAGCATTCCGCTTCAATGATCTCTATTCCTTTTCTGCGACACAACGCTCCCAGTATCTGTCCTACATCTGTCTTAATGTCTTTGTATATCACTTGTCTGTGGTACTTTAGTGTAAAAACGATATAGTACTCACATTCCCTTCTTGATCAAATAGATAAAGAAAATTTCACCCCAAACCTCTCACGGAACCGTACTTGATACTCTCTCATCATACAACTCTTGTCATCGTTTCACTGGTATATAGACAACTTTCCAATGTTAGAACATCACACTCAAAACTTCATTTTGTGTAATCTGAAATGATTGCACCTCTTTCGCGATATCCTCCCATTTCTGGTTGTATGTTAAAAGAAGTTACGATAACAGAATTCCTTCGCTCCGCTGACATTACATCAGTTTCAACATTACTACGGATTCTTCCATACCTGTCATACACATCCTTACTTTCATGCTCGCAGATCTGTCCGCCTGCAATATGCTTATCAGTGAACGGTTAAATTACTATCCTTATCCCGCGCTTGCGAAATGGTATTGTCAAACTCAATATCTGTTGTTTCATAACTGCATCTGAAAGGGGATCTGAACATTTACAGTCTGTCTTGTTCCCGTTTTCGATCTATAAATCATATTCTGTCTTGAAATAAATCTCTTTCAAGTTCTGTCTTGAAACAAAATTCTTGACCGAATCGGTTATTTGTGCTATGCTATCCTAAAATAACCGATTCGGTTATCAAGAGAGGAGGACTATCCTTGGATAAATTTGTATCTCTTAAGGAGGAAAAGCAAGTAACGATTATCAATGCTGCTCTTAGTTGTTTCGGGAAATATGGGTATGCAAAGGCTTCGGCAAATGACATCGCTGTATTGGCAGGAATATCAAAAGCTTCGGTATTTCAGTATTTTGGAAGCAAGAAGCAGCTATATGCCTATCTGCTCACTTATGCGGGAGATCTTATTATGAGTTCTTTTCGACAGACTGACTTTGATGATAAAACAGACTTATTTGACAGAATACTCCTTTCCAGTCATACAGAAGCAAAAACATTGGAAAAGAACCCCTATATTTCTCAATTCATTTTAAGCGCATGGACAGAAACAGCAGATGAAGTGCGAGATATTCTTACTGAATTTAAGAAAGAAACAGGAAAATTCAGAAACAACTTGATCTTACGAAAAGATGATGTTTCAAAATTCAAAAATCCGGATGATGCCGAAACTGTTCTACAAATCCTAATGCTCATGGCCGAAGGGTATGCTGCATACTGCCGGAATGCTGAAAAAACAATGTATAGCTCTTTGACAGACGATTTTCAAAAAATGATTGCAGCAATGCGCCGCAATTTTTATAAGGAGGAGTATCTTTTATGAGCAAACAGGCGATTGTTCTGAACAGACTTACAAAAAACTATGGAAAGCACAGGGGTATCAACGATTTGAGTTTTTCCGTAAGTATGGGAGAGATATTCGGATTTATCGGCCCTAACGGTGCGGGAAAATCAACAACAATTCGTACTTTAATGGGACTTATTCATCCTACGAGTGGAAATGCAAGCATTTTGGGGCACGATTGCCAGACACAGGCAAGTATTATCGCTAAAGACGTAGGCTATCTGCCCAGCGAGGACAGTTACTATGAAAACATGAAAGTTTGTGAACTGTTACAGTACACCGCTGATTTGTATGGTAAGAACTGCCGGGCAAAATCACACGAACTTGCAGAGCGGTTAAATTTGGACTTATCCCGCAGAATTTCCAATCTGTCACTTGGAAACAGGAAGAAAGTAGGCATTGTGTCCGCCCTCATGGTTTCTCCGAAACTGGTCATTATGGACGAACCGACAAGCGGACTTGACCCTTTAATTCAACAAGCATTTTATGAGATCTTGAAAGAAGAAAACGGGCATGGAACAACCATTTTTCTTTCTTCCCACGTTTTGAGCGAGGTTCAGAAACTTTGTGACAGAGTGGCTATTTTAAAAAACGGAAAACTGATTGGGCTTCAGTCAATCAAGGAACTGCGCGAAAGTGGATACAAAAAGATTTCAGTTTTTTCAAAGGCTGAAATACCGAAAGGCTTTTTTAATCTTAGCGGTATTGCAAATTATAGCGAAAGCAGGGATAAAACTTCCGCTGATTTTATGTACAATGGCGATATTACCCTTGTTATGGATAGATTACACTCTTTGCCGCTTACAGATGTATTTTTAGAAGAACCGTCACTAGAAGAAATATTTCTACACTACTATGAATAGCAGGAGGTGGAACATATGGTTATTTTTAAATATGAAATGCGAAATCATAGAAAGTATATCTGGGGTTGGGCTATCTCACTGTCCGTTTGTATTTTTCTGATGATACCAGTTTATTACGGCTTGCTTGGCGGAGCGGAATCCACCGCCAACCCTCTTTACGATATGCTTGGAGAAACAGATTTTTTCCAGAGTATAGGGGTTTCCATGGAATACCTTACCGCACCGCTAGGTATTTATTCATTCCTTGCAAGCTTCTTTATGTTAGCAGCCGGTATTTTTGGTATGAACTTTGGAATTTCTATCCATACCAAAGAATTCTCGGGTAAGACCTCGGAATACCTGTTTACAAAGCCGCACACCCGAAAAGAAATATTCCATGCAAAAGCGATAACGGTATTATGTGGTTCGGTAATCGTAGGGCTTACATTTATGCTTACCTCCTTTTTATCGCTTTCACTGTTTCACCCCGGTTTTGACTTAGGTGAATTTATCCTTATATCCAATTCGCTGCTTTTGGTAAGTTTGCTTCTGGCTGCTTTGGGCGTACTGATAGGCGTAATATTTTCCAATAACCACAGTCCTCTTTTGACAGCCGGATTAGTGGTATTTTCCGAATATTGCATTAGCAGCTTTTCGCGCATTACAGGTAATAAAGGCATTGGTTTTTTATCCCCTTATTCCTATTTCAGTGCGGCAGATCTTTCACATACGGGTTTCTATGAATGGGACTATCTGGTATGTTATTTGATTCTGTTGATTCTGTTTCTGCTGACCGCTTATAACGTCTTTTTAAGAAAAGACGTTCAATTCCGTTCTTAAAGGAGGTGCCTGTTATGAAAACATTAATTAAAAATGAATTACACCGTTCAAGGAAACACTTATTCATGTGGCTTGGCATTATGTTTCTGTTAATTGGTTTTTGCTACTATGAATATCTTTCCTTAAAGGACAGTTTAGACGAAGTTGCTCTAATGCTTAGCAAAATGCCGCGTTTGCTGACTATAATGTTTGGAGTAAAAGGCGACTTCAACACGGCGCTTGGGTGGTATAGCTGTATTTATTTCTGGATATCTATCCTTGCATTTGTATATGCCCTTAATTTGGGAATATCCTGTATAGCAAAGGAAGTCAAAAACGGAACAAGTGCCTACCTGTTTACAAAACCAGTAGGCAGGACAGAAATTGTGCTTTCTAAAATCATTGCATCCGCTGTTAATCTTTTGCTATTTTCAGTTTTTAGCGGACTATGCAGCTATGTGCTGCTTATTCTTCCCACGGGCGGTTTAGAACAGCCGGCAGCAGCACTTACGACAACAGTAGGATTATATCTGACACAACTGATGTTTTTTACCATCGGTTTATTGATTTCAAGCATTGTAAGGAAATACCAATCTGCCATACAAGCCGGTACGGTTTTTATGCTGACATCATACTTTCTGGCAATAACAGCGCAGTATTCCGGTATTCGTTTCCTTGATTTATTGTCCCCGCTGAGATACTTTGATGTGTATGAAGTAACTTTGAACGGTATACGAATTTGCGGTCTCATTTTGGCTGTCCTCATTATGGCGATTTGTATTTTTATTACCGCTATACAATGGAAGAAACGAGAAGTCTAAAAGTGATTACGGCTAAAAATCCCCTTCTTTCCTGCCCCTGTAAGGGGCTATTACCTGCTTTCGCCGGACAATGATGGTCTTACAATATTATCTTATCTCTGCTCCAAAATCCCCGCGATCTTCTCGATCATCTCATCTTCCTTCAACCGGAATTTGATCTCCACTCTTCTCGATGCCGGCATGTCCACCTCCTGTGTGGCATTGCCGAAAGCATCCTTCTGATAGACCGGGCTGCTCCATGATTTCCCGTTGACGGTAAGAATCTTCTGCAGCTGCTCGATCTTAGTCTCACTCAGCCCATTCCTCTTATTCAGACAGAAATCCGCCACGGCATTGGCCCGCGCATAGGACAGCTCCATATTGCTCTGGTAACCGCCGTCCGTATCCGTATGTCCTTCGATGATGATCTCCGCAATATAGTCACGGAACTGATCCTGCAGCAGCACATCCAGATACATCGGAATGATATTTTTCAGGCTTTCCTTACTGTCTGCAGTCAGCGAAGCGCTGTTATAACGGAACAGCACATCCGATGAAAACGTAATGGACCCCGTCTGGGCATCCACCTTCATCGAAGAATTACTGAACGCAGACTGCAATGCCCCGATGATATCCGTGCGGATGCCGACGATATCCTGCAGTTCCTGTTTGGTTGTCGTCAGCTCCTGCCTGGCATTTTCTATTTCCAAATAAGCGTTATTTAATTCTTCCTGCGTCAGGGCCGCCTGATCGTAAGCCTCCTGCAGCTGCGCCAGGGAAGACGCAAGCTCTCCGTTCGATTTCTCCAGGTCCTCTATCGTCTCATCCAGCTGGCTCTGCGCCGTGTCAAGCTCCAGCCTTGTCTTCTCCAGGTCGTTGGTCTTCTGTCTGTATATGGCAAGGGTGATCGCGATCATCAGGATAAAGATCAGCAGCAGCGCCGCCATCATATCCGAATAAGACTGCCAATAGCTGTGCTCCGCAAAAGCTTCTCTGTTCCTTTGTTTATTTTTCATATAAGTTCCTCATCTGTCCGAATGTATAGATCTGGCTGCTGATCTCGTCGCTCATATCACTGCACGTATCCGCCAGCATTTTCTTCTGTTCCGCGAGCTGCCCTGCAAAAAGCTCCTGCCTCTCCATAACCTTTGCAAGCGCATCCTGCACATTACGGTTGACCTCCACCAGGGCCGTAACCGCTTCCACCATCTCCGCCGCATTTGCCGCGCTTGAAGCCTGCGACTCTCCCGCCTTCTTGAGCACATTCCCGAGTTTCTTAAAGTCCGTATCCAAAGCGGACTGCATCTGCTCGGTAAATTTATCCACGATCCGTTCCACGCCTGCCGTCTGTTCCTGCGCGCTTCCCTTCATCATATCAAGCATCTGTTTCAGAGAATTAGCCATCCCTGCCTGATAGATCAGCATCGTCGCCATGCTGTCATCTTCCTTCACAACCTGGGGCTGCACGGTCTGCCGAAACACCGTCAGGAACTCGCCCAGCACCTCATAGGCATCGGCCATAATGCTCCTGTAGACAACATTGAACACCAGCGAAAACAGGATACCGTATACCGAAGTATGAAAAGCCACCTTCATGCCGGAAAGCAGCGACCCCACATTATCGGAGATCGTGAAGATATCGTCCCCGCTGAACGCCCCCAGCCCCATGGACAAGCCAAGAAACGTTCCCAGAATCCCCAGACCCGTAAGCGTTCCCGAAACACCGGAATTAAAGAAATTCATGCCCACTCTGTCCAGCAGATCCTCATTGATGTATTCTTCCAGATCGCAGGAAAAACCCGTTCCCCGCTTCGTCTTCGCGCCTTTCATGCGCAGGCGGTATTTATCAAACGCCTCCTGCAGCACTTCTTCCTCAAAAACCTTGTTATTCTCCTTGTAATTACTCCAGAGATTCTTTCCGTTTGCTTCCTTGTACTCTTTCTGAAGCTGAAACGTAACCTCCTCCAGCTCATAAGTGACCCTGTTGAGCCTGCCGAAACTGACGGAAGATATGATAAACAGAATCCCGATGATAACCAAAAATACGATATTAATGATCAGATTCGTGTAGGAACTCCATTCCCCCGTAAATACGCCGTTCAGATACAGAACAAACGCCACCACAATGACATATAAAAAATACAATGCATAATACAACCTGCTCTTCATCCGTACACCCATCCCCTTTTCTTCTGATGTAGTTATTGTTACAGTTACTCCGGAAAATATACTTGAAAATATTCTTACGGTTTCTATATTAAAATTATCACTTTTTTATCCAAAGCTCAATCATCTTAAGGATATCTTAAACAATAAAAAAGAATGCCTTCACGATTTCCATGAAAGCATCCCTTTCCTTTTCTTTTCACTTCCTATGAACTTCCACGCTGCCTGCGGTAAGACAGCGCAAATGCACCAATCATGCCGCCAAGCGCCGCAACGGAGATCAGCTCGCATATTCTCCAGTACCAGGGTGCCTCATACTTCACGACAAAGCTGCCCTCGTAACCCGCCGGCAGGATCACACGGACACGTTGATTGTCGGCCGGCCGGACACTCAGCCGCTCTCCCGTCTTAGAATCCCTAGCCGCATACCCCATATAGTAAAGGATCGGAACATCTACATAAGTCTCTTCTGCGCCCGTGTTCTTACAGGTCAAAGCCACCGTTCCTTCTCCGCGCTCATACTGCAGGACTTCGATTCCTGCGCCTTCCTGCAGCGCATCCCTGGCGAAGGTGGTGTCATCAACCCCGGCGGGCAGATATTCCGCCACTTCGATAGACCAGCTGTCCACCTCATCCCTTGTGATATACCGATCCTCGCTGCGTTTTTCGTAATCCTGCAGAAAGTAATTTGCCGAGAGCAGTGTCAGGAGGCCTACGGACAAGATCGCGCCATAGAGAAATTCCTTCTGCGCATTGCGCCGCAGTTCATAGATCAGAAATGCCGCCACACATGCCCCTGTCATGGAAGCGATGGTCAGAAACCGCCAGGGAAATTGAATGCTTCCCGTCACCCACGCGATCAGATCACTTCTCTGCTGCAGAAAATCCCAGGGAAACCAGATGGTGGTCATATACAGAGAGAGAAGGCAGATGCCCACGACCATATTGGAGAGTTTATAGATGGCGGAATTTTCCCTCTTATAATAGAAGCTGTACACCACATAGAGAACAATCGCCAGCATTATGCCGCCGCCAAGCGTATAAGACATCTCCACGCCCGGTGTGTCGATCCCCCATTCCATCCCCGCACCGATCGAACATCCTTCCGCATGGGGAAAGAAGGAGATCAGCTGGCTGATGAACGTGCCGTTGGCCGCAAACCGTCCTCTGCTGTGCGTCCCCAGCGCATTCATCTTGTAATCAAACCGCAGAAAATCCATAAACGGCAGCAAAAACCATAAATTCACCGCAACGGTCCCTGCCACCGCCTTCACAAACTGCAGCAGAACTTCCCTGCGCAGTGTCTTCCTGATCTTGATCACACAGACAAGCAGTGTAAACAGAAATACGATAAAAGTATTGATGACGTGGCATTGGATCAGACCCGTATAGCCGAGAAAAAGCCAGAACCATCCGTTTGCTCTCTCCCGCTGCTCCTGGCTGTAAATCAGATATAGTCCATACAGGACCACCGGCAAAAAGGCCATGGCCGTATACATGCCTACCGCACCAAACAAATGAAGCGTGATCAGCCTTTGTGGAGCAAGCATATAAACCGCCGCTCCCATAAAAGCCGACAGGCGTTCCTTACAGATCTTTTTCAGACAGTAATACGTAAAAAAGCAGGTGAGCAGATTGACGCACAGCATATAGATCTTATATGCGCCCTGCGGCGCAAATCCGATGATCCTTAAAGCCGCCGGAAGATAGAGAAAAAACTCCCCATAAAAGATAGACGACGCGTAGCCGTAACCGTCGCACCAATATCCCGGAAGCCGGACAGGAAACTGTCCGTCCTGCAATGCATGGGTCAGCGCTTCTATCCGGGCCAGATGAAAGTCAAGGTCACCCACCCCGTTCATATAGAAACTTAATATAGGCGCGGAGGACAGCGCCACGAGCAGCACACTCAGGAAACATATTGTTTTCGCCGATGTATCCGGCGCCTGCTTCCTCTTGTTCCGCCACAGAAGCCACCCGTCAATGAGCAGCGAGATCACAATCATGAAGAACAGGCTGACATGTTTCCAGTCGTTCGTTTCTCTGATCACGATGCTGTTGACCAGCAGATACCCTGCGCCGCCATACCGCACAGACATCTGATAGTCCGTTATTTTTAACGGTGAATACATCCAGACCGTGACGCTGTTCTTCTCCGGATCCAGCCCTACATGCTGTTTCCCGTATATGATCTGATAGGTATTATATTTCGCCTTACATGTATAGGTATTCAGATTCTCATTCGCTGCGTAATTGATCGTAATCTCGTAAGTTCCTCTGGGAAGATCCGTCTTCGGTGTCTCGATTGTCACATTTTCGAGGTCTTCGAGATGATCCGGATACAGTGCGTTGTCCAGATAATAACCTTCCGTGTATCCCGTTGGGAAATCCTCCAGATAGACTGCATATTCTGTCTCCAGTTCCGGCCCGGCGAACACATACTCCCTCTCCGGCCTGATACACAGACAGACCGCGGCAGCTACCAAAATGATCTCCACGGCAAGGAGCGCCGCACAGAGCCTTTTGGGTGATATTTTTTCGGTTACTGTATTGATGAAACGCATGGTATCTTCCGTCCTTTCCTCTCTCTTCTTATGACCGTAAATATAACCGGAATTGACATGAGGGAAATCATTTCGCTTACTCTCCAATACCACGGGGACTCAAAACGCACTTCCAGGCTGCCCTCATACCCTGCCGGAATGATCACGCGAACTCTTTTATTATCAGCCGGAACAACCGGCAAACGCCTTTTCGTGCCCGTCTCTCTGGCCGCATACCCTTTGTAATACAACAGCGGAACATCCACATTTTGAGTTTCCCCATTTTTCAGCCTGCTCGTATGCATTTAAATGAAATAAAAA
>CANRZW010000062.1 GCA_947644545.1 uncultured Lachnospiraceae bacterium | reverse complement strand
TGCCTTTGGATGAAAAGTGCAGGGAATATAACAGAAAGTATATCCTGCCAGTTGGCTATAGGCAAAACAACCTGTTTCTCTGTAATTGGAGCGAGGATGATTTTGGGGATTTGGACTTTTACGATCTATTTGACAGGTTCTATCCGATGATGTACAGCCAGCCAGTGCCTTACATAGCGGATGAAAATTTAGGAGTTGGCGCTGTTTACCAAGTACCGGAAGAACTATTTGAAAATGTGATTGGGGCATATTTCAATATAGATCATGAAACGCTCCGTTCCAAAACAACATATATTCCGGAACTTGCCGCCTATGAGTACAGACCTCGAGGTTTTTATGAGGGGGAATATCCGGATATTGCCTATCCGGAAGTAGTGAGTTATACAGAGAACGAGGATGGGACAGTTACGCTTCATATCAATGCGGTATATCCGGGTGGAAATATGTCTAAGGAGTTTTCACATACAACCGTAATCCGTCCATTCAGTGAGGGCAGTTTTCAATATGTATCGAATGAGATCATCTTACCGGAAGGATATCATGATATTTGGTGGCATTCCAATCGGCTGACGGAGGAAGAATGGAAAGAGGTTTATGGAGGGACTTAAATAGTGGAAGATGTAAAATGGCTTAAAAGGTATGGTTCTTTTATTGAGTTAATTGTGTTAATAGTAGTCATTGTTATAACGGGCAGTATTGCTTTTGGGAAAAGAGATATGGAAAGGAACACGGGGGAAGTGTGGGAACCTCCGGTCGTAATCGAAAGTAATGTCAGCGGCGGAGCAGTGCATGGAGCTTTATAAGGAGATTAAGCGAGAAGATGTGGTAAAGCGTTTGGGTAAACAGGGGTTTGTAAGTGTTTCCGATGATATGAACATGGAAAACTATCAAAAAACGGAGGAGTTTTATTCTGCGTATATTTCCGGAGAGGATGCAATGATTACAGTGTTTAACGTATATAGGGAAGAGAATATAGGTGCGCTGACATTTATTCATAGAAATGGGAAAATACAGGGTATACACAAATGAGTCTTTCAGGGCAGAAGGAGGTCTGATTCCTGCGGAGATTTATGAGCGTGTTATGACCACCTGTTTTCCGGTATCTGTCTAATACGATTGAACAAAAGGAACTGGAACTGCCACAAATAGGAAAATGAAGGAGGAACATTGGAATGTGGACGAAGAAATTTATTATACTGGTTCCTATGCTGTTATGTGTTACTCTGTTTTGTGCCTGCGGAAAGGAAGAGGAAAGTCAGTATATCGTACCAGAATGGGAAGATGCCTATAAGGAGATTGTCCGTAATATGGAAAGTTATTTAGCAGATCCGTATGTTCTCCGCCAAGAACTTAAACAGGTAAACAATGATTCTTGTATCGGCTATATCGGGATACACGATTTTGATGATGATAGTGTTCCTGAATTGATCATAGGGGATGGTATATCAATAGGGATATTTATCTATGAGGACGGCATGGCAAAAAAGATTGTAGATTTGTATGAACCGGAGGATTGGGGCGGTATTAACGGAGTGTATTGCAGGGAAAACACGATTATCCTTGTAAATAACGGTTCAGATGGGAGCTGTTATGTCTGTCTTTCCTGCTATGACGGAGAATATGTAACAGGGATTTACGATGAATATAATCCGCAGACGGCGATTGTCAATGGAAAAGTGGTTACGGAAGAAGAATTTCAAAAGCAGTTTAATATAGCTGGATTGTCAAGGGATAATTCCATTCCCCGCAGCAGGATGAAAAAAGAGGATGGAATCGTCACAGCTCTTGTAATAGATGCAATCCGGCAGGAAGATGAATATACCCTGATTGAAGACTTGGATTTTGGCGCAATAAAGTGGTGATGCATCGTTTTGTTATGCGCCTGTAATCATAACAGGAAAAGTATGAAAAACGAGTATGCTGAATAAGCCGGAGAAAAGAAATATGCGGAAAGTACAGACAGGGAAGCAAAAGATGGAGCTTATATTGGAGCTATATAAAAATACAGATAAAAGCTGTGCGTCCAATGTTGTCATGGCAGATGAAATCATAGATCAGATGATGGAACAGTTGAAGGCTACCGGATGCCTGGGCACAATAACGGAAATATATTCTAACATGGAAAACTACACGAAACTGCATCGGGAGATATAAGTACTCTTATGATGGAAAGGATATGTAAGTTTTATCTGCAAAAGCCGGATGGATTGATGATGATAAGCCTGTGATAACCTATGATTGTCAGAGAGTAATTATGGGTATCGCTTAACGTTGAAAGAAGAAGGAATATGGAGCAATGAAAATAATAATGAAAATAATGAAATTTGTATTAGGCTTTGTGGCTGCTATTTTTATTATAATCGCTGTGTTTTGGGGGAGCTTTGTCTATGTGTCAAATTACAAAATAACAAAGGCAGATACGACTGTTTCGCCGGATGGAACTTATGAACTGGTTTTGCAGGCTGTCGGAGAAGCTGATTTCCCCTTTGGATCGGCTTCCGGCAGGCTGGTTTTTTATGAGGGCAAAAGCAGAATGTCCAAAGCAGACTTTGAATTGTTTGATGATGGTGGAAGCATACGAAGCAGTATATGGGAGGTTACATGGCATGAGGACTCTGTGGAAGTTATTTTGTCCGGAGATGAACAGTTCGATGAGCAGATTATTCTATACTTTGATGGTAAGAAGGAGAGAAAACAGTTAACAGATAAAGAGAAGCTCACAGAAAATGAGAATGTAAATGAAAATGAGGTAATAAATTCACAAGCAGTATATGCAAGCGAACCAGAAAACCAGGAAAATATTGAAAAGCGTGAGAGGGATACGAATTTGGATGATAATAATTCATTAAATGATGATATTCTAATAGATGATATCTATAAATATATGATACCGGAGCAATCATTTGATGTATCGTTAGATGACTGGGGAGAAGTTACCTTTGTATCTTGTAAGCCGACTTATGATGTCGAACATGAGTATGCTTCATTTTTCCTGCTTAGAGATGAACAGATATTATATAGATTTCCTTATCGCTATGAAGATAATTCAATGGGGCATGAAGGTTCTTTTGATAGTGTTGGCGCAGTTGCTTTTCGAGATATCAATGATGACGATAAAGATGATATAATTGTCATAGTATATTATGTTTCTGGAGCAGGACCGACAGGTATGGTTCCCCGTCCGGATATTAGAATATTTGTAGCTGAGGAGAATGAATTTTATCTTGCAGAAGATATGGTAGCAGATATTGAACAGCATATATTGGCAAAAGATATGGCTATTGAAACTATTTGCAATTATTTAAAAAGCGATAATTAAATTGATGAGGGATAGAATATGTTAAAATGTAAAATGTACATAATCAGTATTGTTGCCATGTGCTTATTCGCTGGATGTGGTAATAGTAGTACCAGGCAAAATAACAACGAGATTCAAAAGGATATTCATTTTGCAGAATACAGTGGTTATTGGTCTTGTGAGGGAAAGACACATGAACAGATTCTAGCCGAAGGAGGAATCGAATTATCCTGTACAATTACAGGAGATCATCAATTTTCGGGAACACTTTTTTCACAGCAGGAAATAACAGGACGGTTTGCCACGATTGAGGAGATTAGCGGAAAAATAGAACAGGCAGAACTATATTTTGATTATACGGATGATGAATGGGGAAACAGTGGAACATTGCACATTCAGTTTCTAAGTGACAGCATATATGTAGAAGTGTTGAATGATAAAAGCGCAGCTCATGGCAGTGATTATGGGATCAGCGGCGCCTTTGAGCTGATAAGAGAGAAAGAGGATATTGCAGAGAATGGCATTGCCGTTGATTCGGGTTATCATTCGTCATGGACAGAGGAAGAAATAATAGGCGCAGTTAATGAAAGAAGCCAATATTATACAGCCAGCGCCTATTATTCCGAAATCATTGATTATTGGGAAAATGTCAGGGAAGTACGTGATATTTCAAATGTGATGGAACCGTTGTTTGAAACGGATCGAAAATACTATACAAAAGAGGAATTTGAATGTGAGCCAATGCTGGTAATTCATTTGGCCAAAAATGAAATATATGCAAGGCATGGATATATATTTGCAGATAAAGATTTGCACAACTATTTTATGGGGTGCATTTGGTATACGCCAACTTGTGACAGTGCAAATTTTGATGATAGCATATTCAATGAATTCGAGAGGGCGAATCTTGAACTATTGGCTGATTTAGATACTTATTAAAATCATATTTGAGAAAAGTTGATCCGTGCAGGCACGGCATCCATTTTCCTCGTTATTTACCATATACCCATATGGGACAGGATGGAGAGAGAGATTTCCGATGCTTTACTGCCTGTGGCATTTTCTGCGGCTTGGATGTTGGTTGCAAAAAAGTATGTGTTGCCGGAGGTTTCAAGTAAGCCCACAAACCAGCCATTTACATCTTGACCGTCTATACGCCCGGTTCCGGTTTTTCCGTAAAGGTTTTTGCCTTTCGATGAAAAATTTTCTGACGAAAATAGGCAGATAGAATTTTTAACGGCATTTATATTTTCCGGGGCAAAGTCAAATCGATTGTTGTGCAGGGCGGTTAAAAGTTCTACCTGTTCTACCGGGGAGATTTTCAGTGCGCCCTGCATCCAGTATGCGGAAAGATTTGCATTTACAATCTCATTTCCATATCCGATTTTTCGGATATAATCCTGAATGGCAGATGAACCGATCTGCTTATCTATTTCCTCAAAATACCAGTTGACGGAGGATTGCATGGCAGAAAGTAAATCCTGATTTCCGTTCCATGCTTCAAAGGGATGATTTGTTCCGTCCCATGCCATGAAAGAATCATCCGGCGCAATAACACCTTCTTCCAGTCCAAACAGCGCATCATAGATTTTGTAAGTAGAATTTGGGGCTGTCCTTAAAGTGGCTTGTTCCATGTCATAGACCTTCCATGTATCGCCGTTTAAATCATATAGTACAAAGCTGCCCTCATATCCACTGAACCAGTCAGACAGATCAATTGTGGAAACCTTGTCGGAGGGAATATTCCACTGATACCGGCTCTGCTCTGCGGCATAGGTGGAGAGCAGTGGGGCAAGCCCGGAAAGAATAACGCTTATCGTGACAAAAGCAGTAAATCCCTTTAATTTTCTGAAAACAGAAGGCTTTTTATAAGAGGAGATATTAGCAATTCTTTGCTGCATCTGCTTCATGCTTCCGCTGATCCCGGCGGCAAAGGGGAAAGGCGTAAGTGAAACTTTTTGCGCAAAATTGATGAGGGTATTCCCGTAATCTTCATAATCGCTTTCATCGAGCAGTTTCAGGACGGATGTATCACAGGCAACCTCCCGGTCACTGCGCATTTCTTTCAGGGCATACCAGACACATGGGTTACACCAGTAGAGTACGCCGAAAAAATTCATAAAGAAACCAGCCAGTGCGTCTTTGTGCCTGTAATGTTGTAATTCGTGCAGCAGCATATACCGCATATCCACAGTATTAAAATCCGATATGAGGTGGATGGGAAGATAAATGCGGGGGTTGAATAATCCTACGATAACGGGGGATTTCAGGAAGGCGGTGCTGTAAACGGGAATATTTCTTTTTATTTTCAGTTCCCACAAACAATTATGATATAAAATACGGACAGTCTTGTTCTGCAGGGGAAGCGCAGACTTTTTCATGGCGTTTAACCGGGATACTGATTTTATCACTAATAGAGTCATAACCAGAATGCCTACCAGCCATATACCACACAGAATCAATCCAATAATGGAAGGTGTTTCCCTGCTGACGGACAGCGCAAAATCATTCATCTGCTTTACGGCGCCGGATGTATTTGTATTTAGGATATCTTCCGTAATCGTCCCCTTGTTTGATGACGCAGCATTTCTCCATGCGCCCAATAATGCGAGAATCTGCGTAAAAGAAGCCGGACGAAAGGGAACAAACGGGACTGCAAGAATCCCGAGCAGCAAAAACCATAAATTGAACTGCATCCGGCTGGTCAAATAATTTTTAAATACCCGTTTTAAGATAATAAGAAAACTTATGATGATACAAATAAAAATATTACATAGGAAAAAGCGTATTCCAAAAGCTGCCATGTTAATTCCCCCTGTCTTTTGACCCTTTTGCGAGAAGGGAACGGAGCGTGTCAATTTCTGATTCGGAGAGTTTGTCATCTTCGATATAGGCAGAAAGCATTGCTGTAATATGTCCGTTATAATAGCGTTCAAGAAAAGAGTGGCTTTCCTGGCCGATATATTCTTTTTCTTCGATCAAAGGCGTGTAAACGAATACCCGGCTCTGTTTTTCATAGGAAAGTGCCCCTTTGGTTACAAGCCGCTTTATCAAGGTCTGTATTGTCTTAGGACTCCATTTTGTAGTCTGTGTTAATTTTTCGGTGATTTCATTGGTACTGATCGGTGCGTGTTTCCATATGATTTTCATTACTTCAAATTCAGCTTCTGAAATTTGCGGCAATGGTTTCATCTGTAATCCCCTCCTTAAATCTTACGATTGTAATATACATTATAATGTGAAAATGAGGAAATGTCAATTTTTCGATAAATTTCGCTCAGCTTTAAATTGCACAGGTGTAATAATTGAAATATTACAAAGTAAGAATTTGAAGGAAATGGGTTGTAGCGAAGGATGTTTATCCGATGAATTTTTGACATTTTATGTTACTGTATCAGATGAAGATAGAAATTTGGTTCTCTCGCAAAGGACTGTTTTGGTTATACATGGATCATTACATGTCCAAATCCGGCGAAACAGTGAGATGCTGCATTTTGTACCACGATTTCTACCACAATCGGGATAGTAAAAGATGATAAAAGATGATATAATATGAGAAATTGGTGGTGGAATAAAAAACCGCTAAACGCCGATTTTATCAGCATTTAGCAGGTTTATAAAGGATCGGAATGACAAGACTTGAACTTGCGACCTCTACTTCCCTAAAGTAGCGCTCTACCACCTGAGCCACATCCCGAAAGTATTTACAATTATAACTAATCGAAAGAAAAAATGCAAGCATAATTTGAAAAAAATTATAAATAAATAGTACGCCAATGAATCATAGGAGAAGGATAACGTTATGTTAGAGAAAGAAACTTTTCATCCCCTGAATTATATCAAGAAGGAAGAATATTCGGGCAGTATGCAAGGAATGCGTTACATGCTGAAGCGGGGGAAGAGTGGAGATGAGGATATTATAAGGGTGACGGTCTGGCCGGAGCCGTTGAACCTGCTCAGGACCCCGGAGCATCTTAGGGACGCAATAGATGTTCCGCTCACGGCGGAGGGGGTGGAAATGGCGCGAGAGTGGCTTAATGAGCAGTATATGAGTCGGGAGAAGTATTGGCTTGAGAGACTGAATCATTCCTGGATCGATCAGGAGGATGGAGCTTCTACTTGAAAGACTTGAAAGGAATGTGATGAATAATCTGTATGAATACATAGATCCGATCGTTTCGCCCTTTGAAGCATTTGGTTTTGACAGCAGCCGGGACAGGATTCCGGTCCCGGCTCACTGGCATTATTACGTTGAACTGCTATATATACTGGAAGGGAATGTCCGGATTACGATTGACAATATGGTCGAAATATGCCCTGTCGGTTCCGTCATCCTGTTTCCGCCCAGATGTGTACATGCAATCGGTGTTTCTGACGGAGGAGAGAGGATACGGTATTATGTCGTGAAATTTGATCCGGAGATCCTGCCGTATTCTCAGAAAGGGGAGCTGGATCTTAAAGCCTCACTGCGCAGCATCAGTACCGCCGCCTGTCCGTGTTGTTTCTCACCGGCGCAGATCGCGGAAAGGAATCTGCGGCCGCTGTTTGAGGAGATTGTGAAAGAATACGAGGAGAAGTCTTATGCTTACTCCATGATCCTCAGTGCGGATCTTAGCCGGATCATGGCGGAATTTATCAGACTCTGGCAAAAGGAGGGCTGTCTGCCGGCAGCGACTCGCATGCATCCGTCCTATGAACTGCGTTTTGACTTTATTGCGGAATATATCGACAAGCATTATTTTGAGGAACTGACCGTGGAGAAGCTGGCTTCTATGTGCGGCATGTCGCATTCCACCTTTTCGCTGCATTTTCACAGGCGGTATGGCATGACCTGCCGGGAATACATTAATGCGACCCGTATCAGTGTAGCGGAGAATATGCTTCTTTTCTCCGATCATGATGTGGCTTTTATCGCACAGGAGGTGGGGTATTCTGACTGCAGCTACTTCATACGCTGCTACAAAAGATTAAAGGGCGTTACGCCGAAACAGGCGCGCATGGCCGGGAAATAATGGCTATGCGCGCCTGAATTTACTATCTTTCTGCAGTTTCATAAATACTTCTTACACGATATGCGCCACAGACCGACGTGCCGTCGTCTGTAAAGTCACGGCTGGGAAGGATACGGAAGGTTCTTGTGCCTGCCTCCATGTCGACAAAATTGTCGTCTAACCGGAGTACGCCGTTTTCGGTCTCAACGCTGACGGATTTCGCGTAGTTCCTTGCCGTTACGGTCACAATATCATTCTCCACGCTGACTTCCAGCTGCGGGTCCAAGAATGCATAGTGTTTCGGGGCACAGAACAGCGTGCTTCCCGAAGAGACAAGGCTGTCATCGACAAAAAGGGCGTATTCGAGATGTACCTTCAACGGATCCTGATCGTTGAAATCCAGGTGAGGCAGCCATGTGCCCCCGTAGGCAGGCGCCGTCACCTCAAACTGTCCTTCCCGCACAATAGAGGAATCGGGCAGGCGCAGCGCCCATTTTACAATACCTGTTATCGGATTTGCGGTCTCGTTGGCCACATGCAGGTCGGCGCTGATGTCGACGGGGCAGGGCAGAGTGTTGGCATAGGGCTTTTGGTCGATCTCGCCGTGCTCTTCACAGGAGAGAAGCACCGGTGCAAACATACGCTTCTCGGCATACTGCAATGCTTTCCAGTTGCCATAATAGTCTACGCCGGCCCAGGAAGCTACCGGCCAGATATCATTAAGCTGCCACACGACGGCGCCCATACAGGTGCCACGGAAGCGTCTGAAATGCTCCACACCGTAGCGGATGGCATCTGCCTGCAGAAGCTGGGAGCAGTAGAGCAGTTCATCGAAATTCTTCGGATACAGATAAGTCTGGGCAAGATAATTGCTGATCTTGCCGTTGGCGGCGGTATTGCGCTGATGCATTTCCATTACCCGGGAATAGATATTCCGGTCGCCCTCTGTCGTAAAGCGGCGGACTGTCTGCAGGGCCGGGAAAGACTGGAAACCAAATTCGGACAGGAAACGATAGTGATGTTTTCTGTAAGCCGTAAAAGGCTCACTGCCATGCCAGACACCCCAATAGTGGACATCGCCCACGTTTTCGGCATTGCTGTTCTCGTAATTGCCGCCGGAGCTGGGCGAGGAAGGCCAGTAAAAGGTCATGGGATCTTCTTCTTCCACGATCCGGGGAATGATGTATTCGTACAGCTTGATATAATCGTAATATTGTTTCTTCGATTGCGGCCAGACATAAGCCTCATACTGGGTTTCCATCTCATTGTTGCCGCACCATAAGCCGATACAGGGGTGGGAGCGGAGTCTGCGGATATTCTGGCGGATCTCTGCGGATATATTTGCCTCGAAGGCATGATCCAGCTCATAAGAAGCGCAGGCAAACATAAGATCGTGCCAGACGATAAGGCCACGCTCATCACATACGTCATAAAAGAAGTCGTCCATAAAATACCCGCCGCCCCAGATACGGATACAGTTAAAATGAGATTCCTGAGCGGTAGCCAGCAGCATGTCGGTACGCTCTGACGTCTGTCTTGTGAGAATGCTGTCTTCCGGGATATAGTCCGCACCCATGGCAAAGATCTGCAGGCCGTTGACCTCGAAGGCGAAATTGCGGCCGGGCAGTTTTCTGGCTTTACGGTCGGTGACAAGCATTTTCTTTTCACCATGGTTCATTAGGATGTCGGAGCCGTCGTCCAGGTCTTCCTCCTGGCCTTTGAGATGGGGATCCCATACTTCGTTCGGCATCGGATCCGTGTTCACGGTCATAGTCCGCAGGCCGATCCGTTTGTGCCATACATCCAGAGGCGTGGGAAAGTCTGTGCCGGTTGTTTTGACATCGGCAGCTGCGGTTTCTGTGGCAGAGAGTAACAACGCTTCTGCTTTATATAACGTCTGTTCACCGTAACCGTTTGGCCACCAGAGCTGCGGGTCGGTAACGGTCAGCTCCACGCGGACATGATTGCTGCGCAGGCCGCTTTGCAGTCCGGTCAATGACAGAGAAGGAGCGGAACCTGTAAAGGCATCGAGCGGTGCGCTTTCGGCGGACAGGGTAGTAACGCCGTCAGGTGTGGTCATGAGCAGGAGAAGCTTCACTTTATCCGCGCCGGATTCCGGCATCCATTCAATCTCGGCATCCGCGGTCAGCTGTACACGGGAAACGGTATTGCCGTGCGTGGTCTTTGCGGTGATCTGATGCTGTTGAGTGCAGTAGACCTGTGCGATACGCGCGGTCTTTACAGCCTGTATGGATACGGGGCGGAAAAGTCCGGCGTCAGGTAGCCTGGGGCCCCAGTCCCAGCCGAACATGCAGGCTGCCTTGCGGATATGGGGGAAGCCGGGCATGGCGTCAGAGGAACCGCCTACGGGACACTTCTCATTTTCTTCGCGGATAAAACGGGTGGGAGAGTGCAGAACCACTTTCAGATGATAAATGGTATCTGTCGGGTTGTCCATTACTTCGGCGGTGATGTCATACTCCCAGACGCGGTTCATGTTATTGGCGCTTCCAAGATGCTTTCCGTTCAGATAGACGTCTGCCAGAGTATCGATTCCCTCGAAGCGTAGGAAAAGGCGGTCAGCCTTAAGGTCTTCATCGCACAGGGTGAAGTCCGTCTCGTAGGCAAAGTCATTTTCCATCAGCTTCGTTGCAGTCAGCTCGTTATCGCGGTAAAAAGGATCCGGGATCAGATTTTTCTCGAGCAGAGTTCCGTATACGGTGGAGGGAACTTTGGTATCGATGGGGGTCTCGGGGATGTTATATACATTTTCACCGAGCACGGTCAGGGTCCAGTTGTCGTTTAAGTTGATCGTTTTCATGGTATTTCCTCCTGATGATTCTTTTCGGTATGCCGTACTTATGATTGCCATGCAAATTTGGATGCTGCGTATCGGCACGCAGTATGCCCGATATTGTTATTGTAGTATTGTTTGCGTGGATGTGGTAAGACAAATCTCTGATAAAATAGGAGAAATCTCCAAAACATAGATTGTGCGAAATTTTGGAAAAGATTGATTGAAGTATGGGGCAGGAGAATGTTATAATATAACTTAACGAAAAGAAAGGAAGGGTATTTTCATGGTGAATCGTTTTGTTTTGAATGGAATTTCTTATCATGGCGCGGGGGCAATCAGGGAGATTCCGGGAATCATTAAGAGTAAGGGGTTTCAGAAGGCTTTTGTGGCATCGGATCCGGATCTGGTGAAATTCGGGGTGACGGAGAAGGTAACGAAGCTGTTGGAGGAAGAGGGGCTGGCTTATGAGGTGTACTCGGATATCAAGCCCAATCCGACGATCGAGAATGTGAAATCCGGCGTGGCGGCTTACAAGGCATCCGGCGCTGATTATATGATCACCATCGGCGGCGGTTCTTCCATGGATACCGGCAAGGCGATCGGCATTATCATTAACAATCCCGAGTTTGAGGATGTGCGCTCCCTCGAGGGCGTAGCGCCGACGAAGAATAAGACGGTGTATACGATCGCGGTGCCGACGACGGCGGGCACTGCGGCAGAGGCTACCATCAACTATGTGATCACGGATGTGGAGAAGAAGCGGAAGTTCGTCTGTGTTGATGTCAATGATATTCCGGATGTGGCCATTGTGGATCCGGATATGATGTCGAGTATGCCCAAAGGACTGACGGCGGCGACCGGTATGGACGCGCTGACCCATGCCATTGAGGGATATATTACGAAAGCAGCCTGGCCGCTGGCTGACTGCCTGAATCTGGAAGCGGTCAGGCTGATCGCCGAGAACCTGCGGGGTGCGGTGGAGAATACAACACAGGGCCGCGAAGGTATGGCGCTTGGGCAGTTCGTGACCGGTATGGCTTTTTCCAATGTAGGTCTTGGGATTGCGCATTCCATGGCGCATACGCTGGGCGCTGTTTATGATACGCCCCATGGTGTGGCATGTGCGATGATGCTGCCGATCGTTATGGAATACAATGCGGAGATGACCGGGGAGAAATACAAGGATATCGCAGAGGCGATGGGCGTGGATACTTCCGGTATGTCTCAGGAGGAATACCGCGCAGCAGCGGTGGCGGCAGTACGTCAGTTATCGGAGGACGTTGGTATTCCATCCAAGTTAGAAGCGTTGAAAGAAGAAGATCTGGATTTCCTGGCGGAGTCTGCCTTTGCGGACGCGTGTTGTCCGGGTAACCCGAAGGATACGAGTGTGGAAGATCTGAAAGGACTGTTCCGTAAACTGATGTAGGTTGCTGAACTGTTCCAGAGTATAAGCTTGTTTTGGATCCTGGGTTTCAGGATATTTGGCTTGACAGATGCCTGATCGAGATTTTTTCTTAGTGAGATCCCTGCTTTCATGCAGCCGTGCGTTCCGAGTGGATGCGTTGCTGCATGGAGCATGGATTTCATATCTTCTGTGTGGTTTAGGGTGAGATTTTCTTTGGAGTGCTGTAGATTCCGGTAAGATTCAATATTTTTCAGAAAGATCGGTTCATGCGGTATGCAGAGCGGATAAAAGACAGGATATCATGTAAAGGAGACAGTCTGCCTATGCGGTGGAATGATTTAAGTATGAGCCCATGCAACCTGTGTCCACGCGAGTGCATGGTGGACAGGAAGGCCGGACAGGTGGGATTTTGCCGTGCAGATGATGTGATCAGGGTGGCCAGAGCGGCGCTGCACAGGTGGGAGGAGCCTTGTATCTCCGGAGAAAGAGGTTCCGGGACGGTGTTTTTTTCCGGCTGTAACCTGCACTGTGTCTATTGTCAGAACTATGAGATTGCGACAGGCCAAAGCGGAAAGCCGGTGTCGGTCGGTCGGCTTGCAGAGATATTCTTAGCGCTGCAGGAGAAAGGCGCTGCCAATATCAATCTGGTCACGCCGGATCACTATGTGACGGGAGCGGCCCAGGCTGTCCTGCTGGCCAGGCAGATGGGGCTTGTGCTGCCGGTGGTATACAATGGCAGCGGTTATGAGAAAAAGGAAGTGATCCGGCAGCTGGCAGGGATCGTGGATATTTATCTGACGGATTTTAAATATATGGATCCGGAGCCTGCAGCCAGGTATTCGGCGGCGCCGGATTATCCCGAGACAGCCAGAGCAGCGCTTTCAGAGATGGTGCGGACGGTGGGGAAGCCGGTTTTTGGCAAAGATGGAATGATGCAGAAAGGTGTGATCGTCAGACACCTGCTTCTGCCCGGGCATAAGCGGAATGCCAGAGCGGTGATCCGGTATGTATATGAGACTTATGGTGACGACGTATATTTAAGCCTGATGAATCAGTATACGCCTTTTGACAGGCTGCGGGAGAGACCGGAGTGCCGGGATATCTGCAGAAAGGTTACCGCGCGGGAGTATCAGGCCGTGGTGGATTATGCGGTGGAGCTGGGCGTTTGCAATGCCTATGTGCAGGAGGGGGATACGGCGAAGGAGAGTTTTATTCCTTCTTTTGACGGAGAAGGAGTTTGAAAAGAAGTACAGGCGGAAAGCGTCTGCACTGGCAGAAAACAAGAAGTTAGGAGATTATTATGGGAATACTGAAGAAATTTATGGAACCGGTGGACATGACGGACGGGTCACCCTGGCAGAAGATTGTGCTGTTTGCGGTTCCGATGTTGGTGGGCAATATCGCCCAGCAGCTCTATAATACGGTGGACAGCGTGGTGGTGGGCAACTATGTGGGGGATAACGCTCTGGCGGCTGTGGGAAGCGCGGGCCCGATCTTAAACCTGCTGATCGTTCTGTTTGTGGGAATCAGCGTAGGCGCGGGCATCATGGTGTCGCAGTATTTTGGCGCCAGGGAGCGGGAGAAATTGTCTACGACCATCGGCAATTGTATTACGCTGACAGGCATTGCCACTTTGTTTGTCATGATCGTGGCATCCCTGGTGGCCAGGCCGCTTCTGGAGCTTCTGGATACGCCCGAGACGATCATCGGGTGGTGTCAGTCTTATCTGCTGATCCTGTTTATCGGATCCGGCGGGCTGGCCTTTTACAATATATTGAGCGGCGTGCTGCGGGGACTGGGAGATTCCATGTCGGCACTGCTCTATCTGTTGGTTTCTACGATGGTCAATATCGTGCTGGATTTGTTATTTGTAGCGAAGCTGGGCATGGGAGTGAACGGTGTGGCGCTGGCGACGGTGATCGCTCAGGCGGTCTCGGCTTTTTTGTGCCTGCTGCGGCTGATGAGGATGCAGGAGTTGTTTGAGCTAAAGCCCTGTTATCTGAAACTGCAGCGGAAGTATACCAGGAAGATCATCAAGCTTGGACTTCCTTCCGGTATCACACAGGCGATCTTTTCCATGGCGATGATCGTGGTGCAGTCTCTGACCAACAGTTTCGGGGAGATGTTTATTGCTGCCAACGTGATTGTAATGCGTGTGGACGGCTTTGCCATGATGCCAAACTTCTCCTTCGGAACGGCGATGACGACTTACGCCGGGCAGAATGTAGGGGCAAAACGGGATGACCGGGTGGATACGGGCGCTAAGCAGGGAACGCTGATCGCAGTGGTAACCTCGACAGTGATCACCGCCCTGATCCTGATCTTCGGCAAAGCACTGATGGGTATCTTTACCAGGACGCCGGAACTGGTGGATTTGAGCCGTGATATGATGGGGATCCTTGCGGTCGGGTATGTGGCTATGGCCGTGACACAGTGCCTTTCCGGCGTCATGAGAGGTGCGGGCGATACCATGACGCCCATGTGGATTTCTATTGCGACAACGATCCTGATTCGCGTGCCCATTGCCTACGGTATTTCCTTCTTTACAAGGACGGCAGAGCTCCCGAACGGACGGCAGGAATGTATCTTTATCTCGCTCCTGGCTTCCTGGCTGATCGGTGCATTGATTACATATGTCTTCTACCGGAGAGGGAAGTGGAAAGAGAAGGCGATCTGAGAAGACAGCGTGTTTGCTTTACGACATAACGAATTAAGCGGCATAACAAATTTCCAATGGCGTTAACGATAAAAGGATAGATCTATAAACAGAGCGACAGAAGACGGGGCGGCAGAATGGAATATAATTACAGCGTCAAAGAAGGAGAGCTTCTATTAAATAACAGCAGGAAGGCGAAAGTAATCGTCCGGCTTACTTTTTTGTACCGGTTTCTGAAGCTGTTCCTGCTGGTGTTTACTTTTGGTATCACCGTGTATCTGACTTATCTTATTTTCAGGGAGTGCATTACAGAGGCAACATTGACGAACTGTATTCCGCTTGGATCGATCTTTGCCACCTTTGGCTCGGCGGTGATCTCCGTGATCTCACTTTATTGCAACAAGCAGATCAGTCTTTTCCAGGAAAATCTCCTGGCTCTGCATGAGCAGATGCCGGAACTGCCGTCCTGGAAGAGATGGCCTTTTATGAAGCGATACAGCAGGGAGAGGGTAGGGCTGTTTCAGCATAATTATCATGTGCTGCGGAATCCACAGATCACTTTTCACAGCGAAGCGCTTGATCTGATGATCCCGCTGCCGACCTGTACTGCCGATTTCTATGATCTTCCGATCGTGATCAATTTTCTGAAAATGTTGCGGTTTCATCAATCTTTTATGAAATCAGTCGTGAAGCGGCACGGGATGCAGGGAGAAGGGCAAAAGGATATTTCTACCTTTTATTGTACCCTGATCATCTATCGGAATATCATCCGCTACAAGGCAGGCACCTTTTTGATGCTGATCGGTTCCGAATTTGTGCTGGCCAGCATTGCTTTTTCCTTTTTTTATAAAACGATCAATGAATTACTATTGCCGGTTGTTCATAGGTAACGCCATTCCGAAGTGCTTTGCGCCGAGGACGCGAGCAGAATTTAGATTCTGCTCGGCGATCAACCTTGACCTTCAATATCAGACAAAAGAGGATGCAGTTGAACGCGGTTGATACAATGGTGGGAGAGCGTTACGTATGAAGGCCCGGTGTTCGAACAGACACGGGATTGAGAGTGTTTGTGAAGATAGAGCTTATGTTATCATAAGAGTACTTAGGTTAAGAGTAGATAGGCAGGATATCAGGATATAAGAAATGGGCGTCGCTTAGGTTTCCGGCATTTGAGTTAAGACAAAGAAAAACCTTGTAGATGTAATATCTACAAGGTTCTCGCTGCGGAAGATGGGACTTGAACCCTGAAAAGTGACCAAGGAAATGCCGTAAAATCAAGGGTTTCAGAGACAATGGTACAAAAAGTGACCAAAAAAGTGACCATATAGAAAAAATACGCAGGAAAGGAGAATCTTGCACATATGTTAGGACATGTAAATAAGTCCTTTATCAGTTGTAGAAATATGATTGATAGAGGGCTTATTTATGTGGTTTAACAATGGATCACATAAATATCTACAAGTTATCCTAAAAGGCCTATATGAGCCTTACAGAGCGTTAAAAAGGAACATTATATATAAGGAGGAAGACAACGTTGTACGGTAGAGTAACAAAATATCATCATGACAAAAATTATGGATTTATTATGGGTGAGGATAATCAGACATATTTTATCCACCAAACAAGCCTGAATGGAGAATATTTAGAAGATGGATATTTAGTATCTTTTCATCCATATCAGAACTACAAAGGAAGGAATAATGCTAACAATGTTATGGTGATCGAAGCACCAGAAAGGAAGAGAAATAATGGCAGTACACGTAAAGAACATGAAAGAACTTAATAAGGCACTACAGCCGGTAATGATGGGAATGGTAGACAAATTAGCAGAGAGGGCATATGAAACTCTGAATTATTTTCTGCAAGAGTATTATAACAGTTATGATCCAGTATATTACCGCCGTTCATACGATTTTCTTCATTCTGCTATAAAAACAGAAGCCAAAGTAGTAGGCAACAAGGTAGTTGCGTCTGTATATATCGATACGGATTCAATGGATAATTATTATGAAGCCACGGGTGAGGAAGTTGCAACATGGGCGAACCAAGGAACACACGGCGGCACGATCTGATGTTGTATCATTTTAGTTGACACCTAATACACAAGGATTTGATGTATAAT
>CANRZW010000061.1 GCA_947644545.1 uncultured Lachnospiraceae bacterium | reverse complement strand
CGAATCCTTACAGGAAGGCATCCGTGAAGGCATGAAAGCTACGGCACGCCGTATGTTGGCGGCTGGCAAATATGCTTTAGAGGAAATCGTTAATATTTCAGGACTTTCTCTTGAGGAAGTCAAACAACTGAAAGCTGATAGAAACGTATAAGCAGACTTATAGAACCGGGAAACTAAAAATGGTTTTCCGGTTCTATTTAAAAGAATCAACTTTCTTTTAGATTATTATAAAAAGGGATATTAATATATTACAACTGTTTTTTGTAAAATAGAATGGAGTATAAGAGGTTATTGATAGGGATATTATAGAAGTAATCGGCAAGCAGAATTGCGCACTTGCTGTGTTATTCTTGAACTCTAAGGCAACAGAGAATGCTGCCTTAGAGTTTTTCCTGTTACAGAGAACGGCCCAAATACAGGATAGTATCTGTCTGGCTTTCTGAACCGGAAAAGCGGGATTCTGGCGGAAGAGTAGTGTAAAAAATGCATTTTATGAATTGAACGTAAGAAACTCCTGTGCTATAATGAAGCGATTCCGCGAAGCGGCAGCATGGAAGTTAGGGTGTAAATTTGAGAGGAAACAGGTGACAGGATGAAAGCTTTCTTAATTTTGGAAGACGGGACTCTTTTCGAGGGGACCCACATCGGCGCTGAGAAGGAGATCATCAGTGAGATCGTATTCAACACGTCGATGGCTGGATATCTGGAAGTACTGACGGATCCGTCTTATGCCGGACAGGCTGTCTGCATGACGTATCCGTTGATCGGTAATTACGGCATCTGTAAGGATGACATGGAGTCGGGCAGGCCCTGGCCGGACGGATTTATCGTCCGGGAATTGAGCCGTATTCCCAGTAATTTCCGGTGTGACATGACGATTCAGCAGTTTCTTGAGGAAAACGGTATTCCCGGTATTGCGGGGATTGACACGAGGGCGCTTACCAGGATCCTTCGGGAAAAAGGTACAATGAACGGTATGATCACCACCAACGAGAAATATGATCTGGAAGATATCCTTCCGAAACTAAAGGCGTATACGACCGGTAAGGTAGTTGATCTTGTGACCTGTCGGGAGAAATATACGTTGTCTGCCGCACAGGACTTATCAGATAATGGTCCGGTCTCCGGAAGTTCCCAATTTAAAAAAGAAGCATATGAGAGTGGTATACGGGAGAAGAAGCCCAGCATGGTCCGTGAACTGACGGGCAGAGGGTTAAAAGTCGCGTTGTTAGATTTGGGTGCGAAGGATAATATCGCCAGGTCTTTGGCCGCCAGAGGGTGTGAGGTGACGGTCTATCCGGCTTTTACGACGGCCCAGGTGATCATTGACGCGAAACCGGACGGCATTATGTTGAGCAATGGCCCGGGTGACCCGAAGGAGTGCACGGAGGTAATCGAGCAGATCAAGAAGCTGTATGATACGGATATCACGATCTTTGCGATCTGCCTCGGGCATCAGCTGATGGCGCTGGCCACCGGGGCGGATACTTATAAGATGAAATACGGCCACAGAGGCGGCAATCATCCGGTGAAGGATTTGGAGACAGGCAGGGTCTATATTTCTTCTCAGAATCATGGCTATGTGGTGGATACGAAGAAGCTGGATCTCAGGGTGGCGGTGCCTGCGTTTGTGAATGTCAATGACGGGACCAACGAGGGACTTTCCTATACCGGCAAGCATATCTTTACGGTGCAGTTTCACCCGGAAGCATGCCCGGGACCCCAGGATTCCGGAGAGTTGTTTGAACGGTTTATCAAAATGATGCGGAGGGAGAAGAATGCCTAAGAATCCGAATGTAAAAAGAGTACTTGTGATCGGCTCGGGTCCTATTGTGATCGGGCAGGCGGCGGAATTTGACTATGCGGGAACGCAGGCGTGCCGTTCTCTGAAAGAGGAGGGGATGGAAGTCATCCTGGTGAATTCCAATCCGGCCACCATCATGACCGACGGTGACATTGCAGATAAGGTATATATCGAACCGCTGACGGTAAGGGTGCTGGAGGAGATCATCCGCAAGGAGAAGCCGGACAGCCTGCTGCCGAACATGGGCGGACAGGCCGGCCTGAATCTGGGCATGGAGCTGGATGAATCGGGCTTTCTGGCCGCACATGGCGTCACACTGCTGGGTACGACGGCGAAGACGATCCGCAAGGCGGAGGACCGGCTGGAATTCAAGGAGACGATGGAGAAGATCGGGGAACCCTGCGCGCCGTCTCTGGTGGTGGAGAATATCGAGGACGGCGTGGCGTTTGCGCATAAGATCGGATATCCGGTAGTGCTGCGCCCGGCCTATACGCTGGGCGGCTCCGGCGGCGGCATCGCCCATAACCAGATCGAGCTGGAGGAGATTCTGGCAAATGGCCTGCGCCTCTCCCGAGTAGGACAGGTTCTGGTGGAACGCTGCATCGCGGGATGGAAGGAAATCGAATATGAAGTGATGCGGGACGGCGCCGGCAACTGCATCACCGTATGTAATATGGAAAATATCGATCCGGTGGGCGTGCATACCGGCGACAGCATCGTGGTGGCTCCTTCCCAGACATTGGGGGACAAAGAATATCAGATGTTACGCAGTTCCGCGCTCAACATCATCAACGAGCTGGGGATCACCGGCGGGTGTAATGTGCAGTTCGCCCTGCATCCTGCCAGTTTCGAGTACTGTGTGATCGAAGTCAATCCCCGTGTAAGCCGTTCTTCCGCGCTGGCAAGTAAGGCAACGGGCTATCCGATTGCCAAGGTGGCGGCCAAGATCGCGCTGGGTTATACGCTGGATGAGATCAAGAATGCCATCACCGGCAAGACTTACGCCAGCTTTGAGCCAACGCTTGACTACTGCGTGGTCAAGATTCCCAGACTGCCTTTTGATAAGTTCATTACGGCCAAGCGCACACTGACAACCCAGATGAAGGCCACGGGCGAAGTGATGAGCATCGGTAATAACTTTGAGGGTGCGCTGATGAAGGCGATCCGATCTCTGGAACAGCATGTAGACTGCCTGCGCAGTTATGACTTTTCCGCGCTTTCCGCGGAGGAATTGAAAGAGCGGATGAAGGTGGTGGACGACCAGCGGATCTATATTATCGCGGAGGCAATCCGCAAGGGCATTGACTATGACACGATCCATGAGATCACCATGGTGGATCACTGGTTTATTGATAAGATCGCGATCCTCACGGAGATGGAGGCGCGTCTGGAGCAGGAGCCGTTGACGGTAGAACTGTTAAAAGAGGCCAAACGGCTGGAATTCCCGGATACGGTGATCGCCAGATTGACAGGCAGAACCGAAGAAGAAATAAAGAACATGCGTTATGAAAATGGCATCGTGGCGGCTTTCAAGATGGTGGATACCTGCGCGGCGGAGTTTGCGGCCAGTACGCCTTATTATTACTCCGTGTTTGGGTCGGAGACGGAAGTGGAGGAGACCCATCCGAAGAAAAAGGTGCTGGTACTGGGTTCCGGTCCAATCCGTATCGGGCAGGGCATCGAGTTCGATTACTGCTGTGTCCATGCCACCTGGGCTTTTGCCAGAGAGGGCTACGAAACGATCATCATCAACAACAACCCGGAGACGGTCAGCACCGACTTCGATATCGCGGACAAGCTCTATTTCGAGCCGCTGACGCCGGAGGATGTGGAGAATATCGTCAGGGTAGAGAAGCCGGATGGCGCAGTGGTGCAGTTTGGCGGGCAGACGGCGATCAAGCTGACGGAAAGCCTGATGAAGATGGGCGTGCCCATTTTGGGAACGAAGGCGGAAGATGTGGACGCTGCTGAGGACCGGGAACTTTTTGACAAGATTCTGGAAGAGACGGAGATTCCGAGAGCGGCGGGCGGCACGGTCTATACGGCCGAGCAGGCCAAAGAGGTGGCAGGCAGGCTGGGATATCCGGTGCTGGTACGGCCTTCCTATGTGCTGGGCGGTCAGGGGATGCAGATTGCCCTCTCAGATCAGGAGATTGAAGAATTTATGGCGGTCATCAACCGCTACGAGCAGGAACATCCGATTCTGGTGGACAAATACCTGCAGGGCAAAGAGCTGGAGGTGGATGCGGTTTGCGACGGCACCGATATCCTGATTCCGGGCATTATGGAGCATATTGAGCGCACCGGCGTCCATTCCGGGGACAGTATCTCGGTCTACCCGGCTCCCACGGTCAGCGAGAAGGTGAAAGAGACCATCGCGGAGTATTCCAGACGGCTGGCGAAGGCACTGCATGTGATCGGCCTGATCAACATCCAGTTTATCGCCATGGAAGACGAGGTGTATGTGATCGAGGTGAACCCGCGTTCTTCCCGGACCGTACCCTATATCAGCAAGGTGACGGGAATCCCGATCGTGGATCTTGCCACGGAAGTGATCATCGGGAAAAAGATCCGGGATCTGGGCTATGAACCGGGGCTGCAGCCGGCGGCGGATTACTATGCCGTGAAGATGCCGGTCTTTTCCTTTGAGAAGATCCGCGGCGCGGAGATCAGCCTGGGGCCGGAGATGAAATCCACGGGAGAGTGCCTGGGGATAGCCAGGACCTTTAATGAAGCGTTGTATAAGGCATTTCTGGGGGCGGGCGTGAATCTGCCCAAACATAAACAGATGATCATAACCGTGAAAGACGCGGATAAAGGTGAGGCCATCGGGCTGGCCCGCCGCTTCGAGAAGCTGGGTTATATCATCTATGCCACAAGAAGCACGGCGGCGGCGCTGCGGGAGGCCGGTGTGAAGGCGAGAAAAGTGAATAAGATCAGGCAGGAATCCCCTACCGTCATGGATTTGATCCTCGGGCACAGAATCGATCTGGTCATTGATACGCCCACCCAGGGACGGGATAAGAGCAGGGACGGCTTCCTGATCCGCAGGACGGCCATCGAGACCGGCGTGAACTGCATTACGGCATTGGATACGGCGGCGGCGCTGGTATCCAGCCTGGAGAATGCGGCTATGCAGGGAGAGATGACCTTGATTGATATCGCCACGATCGCAAGGCGAGGGAAGGCATAAGGCCAGGTACGTCCGCGGAAGATGGATAAGATATTGAGGACGGTCTGCCGCGGCCCTGGAACAAAGTGCTTCGGAAGGAGGTAAAGATCTATGAGTGCCGTCAGGAATTATCAGAAAGAACTGGATAAAATAACGGGAGATATTAAAAGCGGCAGCGCGCCGACACTTTTCCTGCACAGCTGCTGTGCGCCGTGCAGCAGTTATGTACTGGAATACCTGCGGCAGTTCTTTCGGATCACTGTTTTTTATTACAATCCTAATATTACCGAAGCGCAGGAATATCGTAAGCGGGTGGCCGAGCAGAAGCGGTTGATTGCCGCTTATAATGCATATTGCAGAGAAGCGGAGCAGGCAGAAACAGGCACAGGACAGGAACAAAATACGGGGTATTTGATCGACATCGTAGAAGGCGACTATGAACCGGCATGTTTCTATGAGATCGCAAAAGGACTGGAGCAGTGTCCGGAGGGCGGGGAGCGGTGCTTTGCCTGCTATGCGCTCCGACTGCGGGAGACGGCGAAGCGTGCCCGGGCGGGCGGATATGATTATTTTACAACGACGTTGACCATCAGCCCTTTGAAAAATGCTGAGAAGCTGAATGAGATCGGAGAACAGCTTGCGAAAGAGTACGGGACTGCCTGGCTGCCTTCTGACTTTAAGAAGAAAAACGGGTATAAGCGGTCTGTGGAGCTGTCGAGAGAGTATGATTTGTACCGGCAGGATTACTGCGGATGCGTGTACTCACGTGTGCAGCGTGAGAGAGAACGTGAGAAAGAAAGCGGCACTGGCTCCGCAGCAGAATGATAACAGAAATACCGTATAAAAGGAGCGTGCAGGGAGGAGCGGAAAATGCCACATGTAGATATCAAATGTTATGCTGGACGGACTTATGCACAGAAGAAGATACTTGCGGCTAAAATAACGAGAGATATTGCTGAAATATTCGAGACAAGTGAGGACAGTGTTTCTATTGCGATCCATGATATCCCTCCGGAAAACTGGAAGGCGCAGGTGTGGGACAAGGAGATCGAGCCAAATCGAGGGAAGCTGTGCAAAGAACCGGGATATGATTATGATGACTGATTTTTTTACAAATGAGTATTGACACAGGAACGGTTTTTCTGGTTTAGTAGTAGGAAAGACAGAAAGACGAAAAAGAGAGCGAAAGACAAAAAGGCCGAAATACAAAAAAGGGAACAAAAGGCAAAAAGACAGAAAAAAAGAGAGATCGATAGACAGAACAACAGATAAGAAAATAAGAAAACAGGAAGACAAGAAAAGAAGCACAAAGATATAAGAAAGGCTTGGAAGAAGATGCAGAAAATATTGGATTTGATTTCGGAAGAGATGATGAAAGCGTTTGCGGCGGCAGGGTACGATGCGGCGTTGGGAAAAGTGACGGTGTCAAACAGACCCGATCTGTGCGAGTATCAGTGCAACGGCGCCATGGCGGGTGCGAAGAAATATCATAAGGCGCCGCTTATGATTGCTCAGGATGTGGCCGGACAGCTGCAGGAGAGCGGTGTCTTTACGGAGGTGTCCGCTGTGGCGCCGGGCTTTTTGAATCTGAAGGTGTCGGAGACGTTTGTGCGGGATTATCTGCGCGGGATGAGAGACAGCGAGAAATTCGGCCTGCAGATGCCGGAGAAGGCGAAGAAGATCATTATTGATTACGGCGGGCCTAATGTGGCGAAGCCGCTTCATGTGGGGCATCTGCGTTCCGGTGTGATCGGGGAGAGCATCAAGCGGATCTGCCGTTATGCGGGGCATGATGTGATCGGGGATATCCATCTGGGTGACTGGGGTCTGCAGATGGGGCTGATCATCACGGAACTGCAGAAGCGCAATCCGGGATTGGTTTATTTCGATGATTCCTATGAAGGAGAGTATCCGCAGGAAGCGCCTTTTACCATCTCCGAGCTGGAAGAAATCTACCCGACAGCCAGTGCGAAATCCAAGGAGGACGAGGCTTATAAGGCAGATGCCATGGAAGCAACCTATAAGCTGCAGAATGGTGTGCGCGGCTACAGGGCACTGTGGGATCATATCATCCGTGTATCCGTGGCAGATTTGAAGAAGAATTATGTAAATCTGAATGTGGAGTTTGATCTCTGGAAGGGAGAGTCGGACGTTCACGATATCATTCCCGGCATGGTGGAAGAGATGAAGAAGGGCGGCTATGCTTATGAGAGCGACGGTGCTCTGGTAGTGGACGTGAAGGAAGAGACGGACACGAGAGAAGTGCCGCCATGTATGATATTGAAATCGGACGGAGCATCTCTTTACAATACTACGGATCTGGCCACGATTCTGGATCGTATGACGCAGTATCATCCGGACAAGCTGATTTATCTGACGGATAAGAGACAGGAGCTGTATTTTGAACAGGTATTCCGCTGTGCAAGAAAGACCGGATTGGTCAATCCGGATACGGAGCTGGTGCATATCGGATTCGGCACCATGAACAGCAAGGACGGGAAGCCTTTTAAGACGAGAGAAGGCGGCGTCATGCGTCTGGAAAACCTGATCCGGGAGATTGATGAGGAGATGATCCGCAAGATCCGGGAGAATGCCGGGACGAAGGGCTATGAGATTGATGAAAAAGAGGCAGAGCAGACGGCGAAGGTAGTCGGACTGGCGGCTATCAAGTACGGGGATCTGTCCAATCAGGCGTCGAAGGATTATATTTTTGATCTGGATCGGTTTACCTCTTTTGAAGGGGATACGGGGCCGTATATTCTCTATACGATTGTACGGATCAAGTCAATTCTGGGTAAATATGCGGAACAGGGCGGAAGTTTGACTGATATAGTCATCGAAGGGGCGGTTAATGATTCCGAGAAGAGTCTGGTGCTGGAGCTGGCAAAGTTTAATACCGTGATGGCGGCGGCTTACGAGGAGATCGCGCCGCATAGGATCTGTGCTTATATCTATGATATAGCTAATGCCTTTAATCGTTTTTATCATGAGACAAAGATCCTGACAGAAGAGGATGCGAAGAGGAAGGCGGGCTGGATAGCATTACTTATGTTAACCAGAGATGTGCTGGAAGTCTGCATCGACCTGCTTGGTTTCTCTGCACCGGAGAGGATGTAGGAATAGCTTAGTGTCAGAAGGTGGTTTATGATATGGAGAATACCCGGGAAATGGGTATTCTCGCTTTAAGGCTCCGCGAAGTGGAATCATGAGGGCTATAATGGGAAGATAAGCGGGCGGGAGGTGGCACGTATGGCATTTGGAATGATGTTTACAATGGTGTTTGGTTTGAGTGTGGTGGTGATGATCGTGATCATGGTGGTGATTCTGTTAAGCGCCGCACGGGGAATCAGCACCTGGAATAAGAACAATCATTCCCCGCGACTTACTGTTTCGGCCATGGTGGTATCCAGAAGGACGGAAGTATCGCATCATTGTCACACGAATGCGGGAGACGCCGGAGACGGATACCATACGACATCTTCCACATGGTACTACGTCACCTTTCAATTTGCCAGCAGTGACAGGATGGAGTTTCAGGTCGAGGGTTCTGAATATGGAATGCTGGTGGAGGGCGATGAGGGTGAGTTGACCTTTCAGGGGACGAGGTATCTCGGGTTTGAGAGGAATAGGCCATAAAACGAAGTAAGAGCAGGCAGGAAACAGGGAAATAAAATAGAAAAACCTGATCATAAAAAAGTGAAAAAGTTGTCGTCGGTGCGAATCGTAACAAATATTGTAAAAATATTGAATTTTTTTTGGAAAAGCACTTGACAATCAGTGGTAAAAAATTGTATACTAGCAAAGCGGGTTGCGGAAGTGGCCCGTCCATATGGGGTCTTAGCTCAGCTGGGAGAGCATCTGCCTTACAAGCAGAGGGTCATAGGTTCGAGCCCTATAGGCCCCATTGGAACTGAATATGGCGAGATAGCTCAGCTGGCTAGAGCATACGGTTCATACCCGTAGTGTCGAGGGTTCAAGTCCCCCTCTCGCTACTTTGGAGAAGTCCAGAATCCTTGTAAAATCAAGTGTTCCGGGCTTTTTGTATTTTCGAGGTAATCAAAAGGTAATCAAAAAAGTAATCTAACATATGTTCGATTCAAAATCGTAGAAGAAAGGAGAGATTCTGTACATCGTGATAATTTCATATGTTGTTAGGACATTTAAATAAGTCCTCTATCAGTTGTAGAAATATGATTGATAGAGGGCTTATTTATGTGGTTTAACAATGGATCACGTAAATCTCCGCATCTAATTCTAAAACGCTTGTATGAGCCTAATAGAGCGTCAGAAGGACACTCTATATCAATTAATCCCATGTAACTTAAAAGAGCAATTTCATAGCAGCTGTAAATACCAAGCCATAGAGGAGGAATGATCATATTGTATGGACATGTAACAAAATATTTCCATGACAGAAAGTTTGGATTTATCCGCGGTGAAGATGGTAATACGTATTTTATTCATCATTCAAAACTGAACGGTGAGTATATAGACTCTGGTTATTTTGTATTCTTTAAACCGTTCCAAAATGACAGAAGTGATTACAACGCAAGAAATCTTATGGTGATCGAAGCACCGGAAAGGAAGAAAAATAATGGCAGTACACGTAAAAAACATGAAAGAACTTGCAAAAGCACTACAACCAACACTATTGAAAATGACTGACCAGTTGGCAGACAGGGTATATGAAAATCTGAATTATTTTCTATTGGATTATTATGAGGGATACGACCCGGTAAGCTACCAGAGGACAAAAGACTTCCTCTATTCGGCTGTGAAAGTAGAAGCAAAGCCGTATAAGGGAGGTGTAAAGGCAAGTGTGTATATTGATTATGATTCTTTGACCGGCTATAGAAATGTATCTGGCTATCAGGTGGCAAAGTGGGCAAATGAAGGTCTTCATGGCGGCATAGAAGTAGATCACAAGCCTCATGTATGGAATGATACTATGCGTGAGACGGTAGATAATGGTGAACTTCTAAGATTGGCATTAGATTATCTGAAAAGCAAAGGATTTTCAGTGAGAACATAAAACGAAGGAGAAAAATATAATGGCCGTATTAAAGAAAGAATTTATAAACAGGATGGCAGAAAATGGCGGTATCACTAAAAAGGCTGCAAAGCAGGGATATGAATTATTCGTTGGAACACTTATGGATTATATGAGTGAAAATGAAAAGGTAATGTTTTCAGGATTTGGTAGATTTGAGATGAAAACAACTAAAGAGAGAAGAGGCAGAGTGCCGTTAAGTGGTGCAGAATGCGTTATACCAGAACATAGAATGATGAAATTTCATGCGAGTGAAACATTGACTGATAAGATTGACGAAATAGGGAGGGAAGAGTAAATACATATGGAATTGAATAATAAGGAGCAAAATTGCGCGTGAATGCATGAGAATGTATGATTACAGTAACAGGATATATTATTGTGACCATGTAGACAGAAGTGACGATATGGGGAAGTTAGGTGTGGAGCATCCACCAAAGACAAATCCTGTATGGTGTCCATTAAGAGAAAAAGTTGATTCCCAGGATTATGGGAAAACATTAAAACTGAATACAGAATTTACAGAGACAGTATGAATCAATCGTATTGTCTCTTTTATTATGAATAGTGATTCAGAGCATACAGTCGGGATGCTCAAATATTAATTCGACACTGATTTGGTGTTGACTATCTAAGACATATCGAAAGGAAGTATCTAATTAATCAATGCAAGAAATAAACATATTAGATTTAAACCGTACAGGCATAAAGCCATTAAATAAACTTGAGACATTCATGCTGATAGAAGGAACAAAGCATTATTACATTTCTTCCGAGGGCAGATTAGCCAATGATATTAAGGGTAAATTCTATGTACATAATGAAACATTGGCATCAAAAACAAATAAAGTCCACTGGAAGATATATTATGAAGATGAAAGCGGCGTGGAATATAAGAAGGATGTAAATGCAGATTATTTAGTAGCACAGATATTTTTAGAGCCAGTAAAAGGCAAAAACAAGGTATATCATATTGACGGTGACAATTCCAACAGTAAGTATAATAACCTGATTTATGTATCTGACAGGGAATTTTATAATCTAAGGAATGGAAAGATCAGTGTAGATGATTTAGGCAGAGAACAGAAGTATATACCATTCCTGAATAACAACCGCATGAAAGCAAGAAGATTATGGAATGATATGTATTCACGCTGTTACAATGAAAAATTACATAAAAGATTTCCAGAGTATATAGGCTGTACCATTTGTGATTACTGGTTAGAGGATAAAGAACGATTCTATAAATGGGTAGAAGAGAATTATTATATGATCGGCAATGAACAGATGGATTTGGATAAAGATATTTTGTGCAAAGGCAATAAGGTATACAGTCCTGAAACGTGCGTATTTGTTCCGCATATAATCAATACGCTATTGCTGAATTGTAGAAGGAAGCGTGGCAAATATCCAGTTGGAGTAAGTTTTGACAAAGGTAAATATCGTGCGGCATTGAATGTTGACGGTAAGACTGTAAAATTAGGTGTTTATAATACTCCCAAAGAGGCATTTATGGAGTATAGGAAGCATAAGGAAGCCCTTATTATCGTTGTTGCTGATAGGTATAAGGGCAAGATTCCAGACAGGGTATATGAAGCAATGATGAACTGGAAGATTGAAATTGATGATTAAATTGCAGGAGGATTTAAAACTATGAATACCAAAAAGAATAATGAAACACAGAACAAATATAGACATTTATTGGATAAGTATGTAGATAGTACACATGCGGATTATCATACAAGGCAGGAACGTGAGGAAGAAGCCAGAAGCAGATATGGGCACTTACTTGACTATGCAAAACCAAACAATAAAATTTATGAAGATATCCTTGGGATGGATGATGCGTGCAGAAGGGTAAGGCAACAGAGGGCAGAAGACTATGAACAGGCTAATATTCGGAGACAGGAACGTATTGAGAGTGAGAAGAGAGAGCAACAGGAGCGCACTGACAGGAATAATGCTTTTGTGAATTCTTATCTTGAAAAGAAAGAAGCGGAACGGAAAGCGGCAGAAGAGAAGCGTAAAGAAGCAGAACGGGAACAGAATTTCCTTAATGGTATCCAGAGAATGATCAATGCCAGGGATGAAGCATCTGAAATGATTGTCAGAACCAATGCAATGTTACAGAGAGATGAAGAACGCAGGAAAGCGCATGAGGAAAAGATGGAGTGGTACAGGAGACAGGAACGTAAGGGATAATTTATTGAATGATTGATCATAAGGCATATCGGATGTGAAGTCTGGTATGTCTTATTTTTTTACGATTTTGTAGGAATTATAGTTAATGAACAATGAAATGATAGGGCTGTTTACATTTTTTGTCATAAAAGGTATTATTATGTTGAAAAGAGCATTTTATGTATATGAAGTGGTAAATGCGGAGATTATATTATGCTTATAATTACAATATTATTATTTATTATAGGAATTTTACTTTGTTTGGATGTAACACAATTATATAATAAGGATAATTTTAGCTTAAGAGAAAGAATATTAAAATCTATCTCTAAGGAGAAAACTATTGAGTTTTTCAGTGGGATAATAGTAACGATTTTAGGTGTAACAATTTCGATTTTGCTGACAAATTCTGATGTCAAAAGTCAAGATAAAAGTCAAACTATCGAATTTTTGAATACTGTTCAAACGGAATTATCAACTAAAGCGCTGTTTATAGGAGATATGTTGCAGAATTTACAAAATAATAATAACTCAGAAGCTGTATTAAGTACTATAAAAATTGTACCAATTTCGCCTATATTATCAATGGAAGTTTTATTGTCAGATTCCCCTTATAATTCTACTATATCAAGTTATTGTTATAGTGCATTATTAAGTGGAAGATTTAATTTTTCGATCCAACAAACAAGGATTCAAAATTCTACTGATAATGATAAAATTTTAATTGATTTATTATTTATGGTTAATGAATTAGAACGTTCTTGTAAAATCATAGATATTGAATTGGAATATCAAGAAGGTCAAATTGATGAAGATGAGATTTATAATAAAATGGATGTAATAATTAGAGAACCATTTGTTATTGATGTGACACAATATGGCTTTTCTGTTGATGAAATTATTGAGTAGATAAAATTCTAGTTTTTAGAGAGGCTATACCCAATTAGCAGGTATTTAATTTTTTCATAATTTAACCCTCTCCTCACTCTTTATAGGGTATCCCGACTGAGGATACCTATTCTTGCATTAGAATCAATGTTGTACATTTGATTTCTGGACAAAAGATATATTATTGATAAGTTGGTAGGGTAATGGTGTTGCGTCTGAAATTTAAAGATGTACATTAGATTATTGGCAATATTAAAGGGCATATATATATGGGGGTATACCCATATATAGGATTTTATATTTTGAACGGAAACCTACCCCCCCCCTCCTATTAGTTCGTTCGATATCAAAAATGAGGCGTATTGTGTGCGAAGATTAGATACGCGCTTTATCACACTAAAGTCAGATTTTAATAATGTAAACCCACCCTAGTACACCCTTGTGCCTACTGCCCCTATATCATCATATAAGCCACAAATAAGCACGTTATACGCCGATTCTAGCCACTTTCCAGGCGTTACCCTAAAATGCATCAATGAAGCCATTTCAAGCTGAAAATAAGCCTGTAATCGCATGATAACCATGCAAATATAAGCAAATAAACCGCACATAAAAAGACTATGAGCATTGAAGCGCATAGCCTTTATCATATATCATTGATTATCTGTTTGCCGTTCTATTATTACAATTCTTTCAAGTTAGGGCATAAACTTAAACCGCCATCAATGCGAGGCACACGCCTAAATGCGTTACGGTGTACATAATCTTTATTGTCGCAATATGTACAGTCGCATTTCTGAAATTCTTCATAGGTCATTTTGTAATTGGTGTTGTTCTCAAACTGTTCTCTAGTCATATCCTTTATATCTCACTTTCATTATTGTTGCAGATGTGAGAGTATTCTTCACATTCTTTTTGTTTGGGGCATCTAGTACAATCATCTTCATATGTCCCACATACACTCTCTAAAATCTTTTCAAGTTCTTTTTGTCTCTTTGTCATAGTCTGTGAACCTTCCTTTTCCTTTATTGTCAGGGTGTAGCCGTTTTGATTGGTTACACCCATTTTTTTACTTGTGATCATGTCTATGCAAACGCCTGTTTCAGTCTCTTTGCTCCGTTTGTCTCTACTTCTGTACTTCCGTAGTAGTTCCGTATATCTTCCATGCTTAACTTCTTATGACTTCTTTTTCTAAATGCTTCCGTGTGAAAATACCATTTCTTTTTTTCTCTAGCCCACTTAAAGCCGATACTCTTTAATGTGTCCTTATAATCGTATGTATTGCCATCTACCCATATCTAGCAACCTACAATTTCAATGTTGATACCATCAAATGTTATGATCTGCTGTAATACTTCCCTTAACTTTGCATCCTCTGAAAAGTCATATTTCATATTATTAAAGTCTGTCTTTGCGTTGTTCTCTTTGTTGTCCGTTGTTTTGCTTTCGTGCCTATCCTTTAATAATTTGAATAGCTTGTCATATTCTGCATTGATTTCTTGCGTTGATTGTGTGCTTCCGTCTTTGTTGTCGGGGTGATACTTCTTTAATAAATCCCTGTACTGTCTTCTTAATTCTTCCAGTGTATTCACATCTTTAAAGTATTTTGCCATGTGCATAACCTCCTAAAATAAAAAAGTGTAAAGCCCTTGATAATTCAATAGACTTTACACTTCTTGTTTTTAGTGGTTACTGTTTAGGTTTAATCATCTTCTAACATTGACTGGAATATATCCTTTAATGCATGAAGGTTTTTATTGTCTGGTGATTCTTCCAAAGCCTTTTCAAGCCATCCTAAAGCAAGTCGGATAAAACCTTGGAATTGTTTATTTGTCATTCCCATATCTTTTACCATCCTTCCACCGCCTTTTAATTGATGTGATTATTATTTGGTAAATTAATTATAGCGGTTTTGTAGTGAAGTGTAAAGTCTATTCAATTATCAAGGTACTTTATGGTGTGGGTTGTTTGATTGATAAGATTATTATATTGTATGGGTACCCATAAAACAAGACGTAATATTTACTGAATTATGGGTACATTTGTAACAATATTTTTGTGTATTTTTATGGGTACCATTTTGATAAAAGAATTGCTGTGTAGGAATAGGTGTGATATATTAATTACATGGGAAACCAGAGAGCTAAAGGCGGCTTACCCTCTGATTATCGGAGGGGCTAACCCTCCAGACGAAAGAAAGGAGGGCGATGCAATGTATGTTACATACTCTGATTTGATTCAGATTGGAATATTCATTTGCGCCCTTGTGGGATTATGCTATACAATCTTCAAGGGAAAACGAAAATAGCCGCCACTACTGCAATAGTGACGGCTGTTTACAGTAACAGCTAATTACTATTGAGGGTAGCCGCTTCTCTGGCTTTCCCTTTTTGTATCTTTACTATAGCATATAAATAAAGGTATAGCAAGAAATAATTATTTTATGTATTTTTATTTTGGTTATCTCTTTCCATTTTTTCATCTATCGCTATATTTACAAACGTGTTCAGACTTTCGCCAGTAGATTCAACATGTTTTTTTATTATTTCTTTTTTTCCTTTAGGAACACGTATTCTTAAATCTTCATATTTTGTTTTTCTATATTCTTCTAAAGTTACTCTTTCACCATTTATAATATATGGTCTTTTTTCATCAGACATAGTACTTCTCCTTATTTTTATTTAGTATATCACAAAGAGATTGGGTAATGGTACCCATAAATATTAACAAAAATGTTGCTGATTTGGTACCCATATTTTGTGTGTTATTACATCTTGAAATATGGGTACCCATAAATTATAATAGTCTTAACATCAAACAAAACAACCCAACACACAAGCAACCGAGTAGCCCGAAAAGCACTCATAAACTTAAAGCAATATACCTGTGATCAAGCCAATAGAGCAGAGAAATAGTCAGGAAGATTCTTTAAGGGTTGCTACCAATTAAATAAGAAAAGGAGATCAAGAGCATGTGCATAAGCAAAGCAGACTTGGAAAAGAAGGTTCAGGAGATCAGAAGGTACAAGGCAATGGCAGAGGAAGCCGCCGAGATTCAGAAAGCACTTGAAGCAGAAGTGATCGCTTACATGGTAGAGAATGGGCTAGATACAGAGATCACCGATTCTGCAAAGATCACCTATAAGAGTCAGACCAGAGCAACACTTGACAAAAAGAGACTTGAAGAAGACCTCGGCAGTCTGGAAGAGTACACAAATGTAACAGAGTATAACGTATTGAGAATCAAATAGCAGTCGTCACGGCGACTATAAATAGGACTTTAAGTCGTGAGCGTTCCCACTGGTAACGGTGGGAGGTAGTCAAAATAAGGAGGTATACGTTTATGAATAAAGACTTAGAATTGCTTGACCGGATGGAAGAGATCAGACAGAAAGCGGTAGAAAATCCAGCAAATTATCCAGTTGACTATACAATCCGTTTACTATCCGCGATGGTAGCGGAGCAGGCAGGATATAAAAGCCGCACAGACTGGACAGAGCAGTTAAAGAAGTATCCTGAAAGTAATTATGCTACAAGGTTAGCTGAAAACAGATTTCACGTATAAGGAGGTAAACACAATGCAGGTACAGACGATTGAATTTGCAGTGACGCGCAATAAAGGCAGGATCACCAGAGTAGGCAGGACAAGTATTCCTCAGCCAAAGACTAATTTTAAGGGTGGCGGTGTCAAATGGTATGATGGTAAGTCAAAGCAGAAGAATAAGTAATCTCACCAGACAGTGGGCGGATGGTTCTAACGATACAGAGTTCGATTCTCTGTACGTCCCTTTTCAATAGGCCATTGAAGTAAGTAACAGATATTTATACAAACAACCATGATAAAGGAAGGGGCTGAAAAAGTAATGGCAGGTAAAGATTTATCAGTATTACAGCTGTATTGTGAGAACGATATGCGGTTATTGAAAAAGATATCACGGTCAATCTTTATGCGGTTCAATGAGTCGCTGACGAAAGCTGACCACGATGATTTCTATTCAATCGCCAACATGACGTTATGGCAGGCTTACAACGCATATGATCCGGATACTGGGATTAGTTTTGATGGATTCTTGAGATCTTGTCTGCAGAGAAAGTTCAAGACAGAGTTGACGCACAGGCACAGACAGAAACGGATCCTGAATCAGTTTGCCGTTTCGTTGGATGCGGTCAATGATAAAGAAGAGGAATGCAACCTACTGGACTTCATAGCATCGGATTTTGATACATTTGAGGAAGTGGCAAGGAGACAGGAAAATGGACAGTATCAGGATAAGCTCCAGCAGTATATCTCAAAGTTATCCAATATACAAGTAAGCATCCTAAATCTTTTGGTAGATGGCTATAAGTCTAACGAGATACAGAAGATATTGGAAATTTCCGCGACAGAATATGCGGACAACATGCAATTCATGAGAAGTTATGAGAACGTGAAAATATTATTCTAGGAGGGAAATCACTATGAAGATCAGAAAACAGACGTTTAGTTTAGATCAGTA
>CANRZW010000060.1 GCA_947644545.1 uncultured Lachnospiraceae bacterium | reverse complement strand
GCCGGATTATAAGCAATTTTCTATAGTCCGAAAAACTGGGAAACTTTTAGTTAATCAATACTATAATCAGAAATATTTATCCCAGAATTCTTCCAGACAGATATTCTCCTCCTGCATGAGGGAAGCCGCCTCTCTGCCCACATAGCGGAAATGCCACGGTTCATATTCTATACTGGTAATATACTCTTTATTCTTCGGATAACGAAGTGTAAATCCATATTCACTGCAATGCTCTGCCAGCCATTTGCCCGCCTCCGTCTCTCCAAATCCCTCGTCAAGATATTTGTAGGTATCACAAAAAATGTCAAGCGCCAGACCGATCTGATGTTCACTGGCCCCCGGTACCGTCACCGCCTGAGAGGCAAGCTTATAGGCATCCATGTAGGACATCCCCTGACCCATGTAGATCTTTATCTTCTTATTAAAAAGAAACTCCTGACGATTCAGGTCTCTGTACGGCGAACAGATCTCCAGATTGATACCGTCCTCCTTTGCCGCCTTCATCATCATAAGCAGATCCTCTATAATGCGCTCATCGCACTTCATATTTCCCTTGATCGTTCCAATATTAAAGCTGTACCCTTCCGGGATCGGATGCTGCTTATTGATGAGAACAAGCCGCCAATCTTCTTCATCAAACACATGATCGTCCTCGGTCTCCTGCCGTGAGTCATCTTCGGCCCGGTAAGTTCCATGGCTTTCCAAAATATCATCGATCGTATAGGTATCTACTTCCTCACCATCACTTTCTATATCGTATCCCTCACTCAGCTCCTCATCACTTAGTATGATCTGTTCCGTCGGCACCATTTCCGACTCAACGGCCAGGGAAATATCGGAATCCTCAACCACGGCACCATAGGCTTCCGTGGCCTTCATAAAGCTTGTCCGCTCCACAAACACCGCAAAAGAGAAGCTGCAGCTGCTCATAAAGAAAATCATCACAAAAGCCACGCTGGCATACCGCTTCAGATTCGTCCTGAAATGTCTGCAGACATGATATCCTCCCAAAATGACTGACAACAGCAAAAGACACGGATAGTGCAGTTTCTTATGCCTCTTTGCTATCCTGGAAAATTTATTGATCATTTTTTCTCGAAATGCTTCTTTCATCATCACCCTCAAATCTTCTCACAAGTTCCTAATCGATCTTTCCTGTTTTCATTCGAAATGCGTTTGCCATTTAATAATAACATATAAAATTTATTTGTACACCTTTTTTATGTAAATCTCTTTATATTTTATTAGCTGTTTTTATAATTCCACATATCGGGCGTCCCGACAGGCTTCGAGACCTTTAAACTTGTCACGGGGAAAATAATGATCTTACAATTTGGCAAGAGACGGCCTTTTATGGTATCATAACATATAACAAGTGTTAATGACTGGTGTTATATCAATCTTAAGCCATGGTAACATTTGCTATTTTATATATGCAGGTTTTCCTGCATACGCTTTTCACAAAACTGCATACGCTTTTCACAAATATGATTACAGGAAGGTAAAAATTATGGCTGGTTCCACTTACGGAAAAATTTTTCAGATCACAACCTGGGGTGAATCCCATGGAGCAGCGCTGGGCGTAGTCGTAGACGGCTGCCCAGCCGGACTTCCCCTGTGTACAGACGATATTCAGATTTATCTTGACAGACGGAAACCCGGACAGTCAAAGATCACCACGATGCGCCGGGAAGCCGACCAGGTCGAACTTCTCTCCGGTCTTTTCGAGGGCCGTACCACCGGCACACCCATCTCCATGATGATCCGCAACACATCCCAACGCTCTGCAGATTACGGGGAAATTGCAAACTGCTACCGCCCCGGACACGCAGATTATACCTTCGATGCCAAATACGGCTTCCGAGATTACCGGGGCGGCGGCCGTTCCTCCGGCCGGGAAACCGCCGGCCGTGTGGCAGGCGGCGCCGTTGCCGCAAAGCTGCTGCGTGAATTCGGCATCACCATAACCGCCTATACCCTTTCCATAGGCCCGGTGAAAATCGACCGCAGCAAATTCGATCCCGATGCTGTCTTAACGACCCCCACCGGTATGCCGGATCCTGACGCCTCCGCCATGGCGGAAGCTTATCTGGCCGACTGTATGAAAAACTACGACTCTGCCGGCGGCGTCATCGAATGTATCATAGACGGTGTCCCCGCCGGATTGGGCGATCCGGTGTTCGAGAAGCTGGATGCCAACTTAAGCAAGGCGATCATGTCCATCGGCGCAGTCAAGGCTGTAGAGATCGGTGACGGCACGGAAGTTTCCGCCCGTCAGGGATCCCAGAATAACGACCCTTTCCGTATGAAAGACGGACAGGTAACGAAAACTACCAATCATGCAGGCGGTATCCTGGGAGGCATCAGTGACGGTTCGCCCATAATCCTGCGCGCCTATGTAAAACCCACTCCCTCTATCTTCTCTCCCCAGCAGACTGTCAACCGGCAGGGGGAAGAGATCGAGCTTGCCATCAAAGGACGCCATGACCCCGTAATCGTGCCACGCGCCGTCGTTGTGGTGGAGTGCATGGCCGCCCTCACAGTAGCTGATGCTTTGCTTCTCAATGCCGCCGCAAGACTTGATCATCTCAAAAAAATATATGGCAGGTGATATCCTGCCATATATTTTAAACCTGTTATCTTCAATTTGTCAGATAACTGCTGATACAGTATAATGTCTGGCCGTTATAATTCACCCGTGACCAGCCATATTCCTCATTGATCCCCGTCCTCGTCACGTATTCCCCATTGTGCAGTACGGCAGCCACCGTAGCATCCGGATTAGTCACGCTGGGCAGCGTCCGCAGATTGACCTCAATCTTGGCCGTTACCTGATCGCTCCTTTGTGTAAACTTCGTCTTAAGCCCGTCTCCACTGCCCGCTCCCTCCTGGGAAGAAGCCGCAGGCGCCTGATAGCTCAAATCCGTAGTCAGATAACTGGATACCGCATAGACCGTCTGGCCGTTCAGTTCCAGTCTGGACCAGCCGCTGTCGCTGACACCGGTCCTTAGAATGTTCTCTCCGTTCTGCAAGGTATAGACGATCGTGCTATCCGCCCCCTGGCTGGGAATATTGCGCAGATTGGTAGCATCCTTGGCCGTCACATTCTCGCTGACCTGTGTAAAGTTCATCAGTGCCTCGACGTCAGCCGTAACTTCCTCCGGCGCCTCCTTATCCTGTGCCTGTGCAGTGCCCTCATAACCAAAGTAGGCCACGTTCACATCGACCGGCTTGCTGATCCCGGCCACCGTTCCCCGGTTCGTATACTGCCACATGGCATGAGTACCCGTATAGGAGGACTTCGCCGTCTGCGGATAAGGCACCGACGGATACTGGGATACCCAGATACGATAAGTTCCCTCCAGCCTGTCCGTATCCCATTTCGCATTCCCCGTCAATTCTCCCATCGAGGAATAAAACATCGGCGTATAACCCCTGCTATAGATCTCCTGGAGAAAGGCAATGGCAATATCCGTGCGCTGTGCATTGGTCAGATTGTACTGCGCGCTGTCCGGTTTGTCAAAGCCCTCACAGTCGTAGGCCACCGGATAGGTAATCTGATATCTGGCAATATAATCCGCCACCCATCCGGCCTCTTCCACCGCTTCATCTGTCGTCACGGCCGTAGAAAAGAAATACGCTCCCACCTTAATGCCGTTCTTCTGCGCCTCCTGCATATTGTATCTGGCGTTGGAATCGGCACAGATTTCGCGGGTCTTGTCTGCACGATAGCCCACCCGGACCATGGCAAAGTCAATCCCCGATGCGGCGACCTGCGCCCAGTCAATGGTGCCCTGATAACGCGCTACGTCAATGCCGATCGTCACCTGCTCAGTCTGTGTCACACTACCCGAAGAGAGGAGCTTTGTCACGTCAACCTCCGTCCCCTGTGCGGCGCTCATATTGGAATCCTGCGGATCCTGCGCTTCTGTCTGTCCTGCCATATCCGCATCACCATCCGTATTCTCCGCTGCCGTTTCGTTCATATCTGTACCGGACTGATCGGATACCTCTCCCGTATCCCCTGCATTCTCTTCTGTCTGCCCATTCATAGCAGGTGATATTTCCGTCTGCGCATCCTCACTGCCGGCAGTATCCAGATCCTGCTCTGTCCCGGGCTCCTCGACTGCCTGCAGCGTTTCCAGCGCTGTATCCTTCTTCCGGCTTCCGCCAAGCAGCAGGACGACTGCCACAATCACAAACAAGCCAATGACCGCCGTTGCCGCGATCGGGATCAGGAGCCTTCTGTCAATCGACCTTCTTTCCTCATAATAATCGTCTTCCTCCTCAAAGGAGTCCTCATAGTCCTCTTCCTCATCCAGATCCAGAAAGTCATCGTCCAAATCACTCAGTTTTCTCATTCGCACCCTCCGTTCTGCGCCTGTTTCCATCATACCTGCGCCCCATGTCAGCACAGATACAGTACCCATCTCCCCTCGACATAAACGGACTACCCGATATCCAGCAGGTCCAGATACAAGCCGTTGTAATCCGTCCGCTCCTCCTTCACAAACTGGATCGCCGTCTTCGGATGCTGGTTCAGAATCCCCGTCAGGAGATAAGGCACATCATATCCCCACTTCACGCCGGATTCCCGCAGCGGTACGATCTGATTCTCCACAAACTTGAGCAGCGGGTTGATCCTGTACTTCGGATTCTTCAAGAAACCAAGCAATAACTCACTGGGACAGTTTCCGCAGCCCCGTCCAAGGCCGCTCACGGTGGCATCCAGATAGCTCACGCCTTTGATGATCGCCTCCGTAGTGTTGGCAAAAGCCAGCTGCTGATTATTATGGGCGTGGATTCCCACCTTCTTGCCGTACTTCTCCGCCACCTCCAGATACTTGTCACACAGTCTTCTCACCTGCTCCGGGTAAAGGGACCCATAGCTGTCTACAAGATACACCGTGCCCACACTGCTCTTACACAGAAGCTCCAGCGCCGCGTCGATATCCAGATCATTGGATTTGGAGACGGCCATGATATTGACCGTTGTCTCATATCCCTTCTTCGTGCAGTCCTCGATCATCTCCACCGCTGCCGGAATCGTGTTGATATAGGTGGCCACCCGCACCAGGTCGATGGGACTGTCCTTCTTATTCAATATATCTTTCCGGAAGTCGCACCGTCCCACGTCTGCCATCACGGCAATCTTCATATCCGTCTTGTTATCACCCACCACTGTACGGATGTCCTTATCATCACTGAATTTCCACTTGCCGAATTTCTTCACGTCGAACAATTCCTTGGACGCTTTATAGCCGAACTCCATATAATCCACACCGGCCTTGATGTTGGCCTGGTACAGTTCCTTCACGAACTCGTCGGTGAAGAAAAAGTCATTCACCAGGCCGCCGTCCCGCAGCGTACAGTCCACCACCTTGATATCCGGTGCGTAGGACATGAGCGTTCTTTCTTTTGCGATTCTTTCTATTTTCTCCATACCGCTTCACCTCGCTTTTTCTGAAACATTAGCCTTCCTTCCCCTGTTTTGCGGATATCCACATCCTATTTTACCACGATCTTCTTGAAACTCTTTTTCCCTTTTTTTACAATAAATTCTTCTGCGCCGATCATGTCCTTCGTGTAGGAAGCCTTGATATCCGTTACCTTTTCGCCCTTCACGGATACACCGCCCTGCTCCACGGCACGCCTTGCTTCGGAACGGGATGACGCCATGCCGGCCGCCACCATCACACCCAGAATGTCAATGGAACCATTCACGAACTGATCGTCCGTAAGCGTCACCGTAGGCATATTCTCCGAGCTTCCGCCGCCTGCAAAAAGCGCCTTCGCCGCTTCCTCGGCCTTCTTCGCTTCCTCCTCGCCGTGTACCAGATTGGTCAGCTCGTAAGCCAGGATCTCCTTGGCCCTGTTCAACTGGCTTCCCTCCCATTGATCCATCTCGTCAATCTGCTCGATAGGCAGGAATGTCAGCATCCGCAGGCACTTAAGGACATCGGCGTCGGCCACATTTCTCCAGTACTGGTAGAACTCAAACGGCGTGGTCTTGTTCGGATCAAGCCAAACCGCCCCTTTCTGCGTCTTGCCCATCTTCTTTCCCTCGGAATTCATCAGCAGCGTGATCGTCATCGCATAAGCATCCTTACCCAGCTTACGGCGGATCAGGTTCGTACCGCCCAGCATGTTGCTCCACTGGTCGTCGCCGCCAAACTGCATGTTACAGCCGTATCTCTCGTACAATGCCAGGAAATCATAGCTCTGCATGATCATGTAGTTGAATTCCAGGAAACTCAATCCCTTCTCCATCCTCTGCTTGTAGCACTCCGCCCGAAGCATGTTGTTGACGCTGAAACATGCGCCCACATCCCTGATAAATTCCACGTAATTCAGATCAAGGAGCCAGTCCGCGTTATTGACCATCAGCGCCTTGCCCTCCGAGAAGTCGATAAACCGGCTCATCTGCTTCTTGAAGCACTCACAGTTATGCTCAATCGTCTCTTTCGTCATCATGCTGCGCATATCCGTCCTGCCGGAAGGGTCACCGATCATAGCCGTACCACCGCCAATCAGCGCGATCGGCTTGTTGCCCGCTTCCTGCAGCCGCTTCATCAGACACAGCGCCATAAAGTGTCCCACATGCAGGCTGTCCGCAGTCGGATCGAAACCGATATAGAAGGTCGCCTTTCCGTTATTGATCAGGTCGCGGATCTCCTCCGCATCCGTCAGCTGTGCAAGAAGTCCTCTTGCCTGCAGTTCCTCGTAGATTTTCATTGTTCTCTTCCTCCATTTCCAGATTGCCGCGGCCCACTACCGGAACCGCTTTTCCATTTACTGTTTCCATAGGACGTTTTTTCACACAAAAAAACTCGTCCTATCCATGCCATAGGACGAGTTTACACTCGTGGTACCACCTATTTTCACAGACAGCTCGCACTGCCTGCCTCATCAAGTACAACGACGCTCTTTCGGGTCATCCTTACACTCCCTGTAAACACCGTCATAATACTCTCCTGCTGTAACGGGCATTTCCCGGTACGACCTACTAGGATGTTCTTACAGTCTACAGCTCCATTCTGTCGTACGGCTCCAAGATGTATTCATAAGCAGCTTCCCGCGCGCCTCTCATCAACCGGCTGCTTTCTGTGCGCTCCACAGCTTACTACTTGTTCTTATCAACGCCTTTCATTTCTCCGATGTCTCTAATGTAAACGAAAGTGCCTCGTTTGTCAACAGAAAATTTTTAGCCCACCTCGATTATCCTCAGATTCCATGCCGGAACCGTAAAGTATTCTCCCGTTCTGACAGCCACCCCCGTCAGAAGATCCGTACCGTCCGCGCAGCCGTACCGCACGTTCTGCTCCTGATTGGAATAATTGAGATAGAAGTATACCGTCTTCCCCAGGTCATTGGCGCCCTTGCGTAAGATCACCGGGAAACCCTCCCCTGCTGGAATGGAAACCTCTGCATCCGCCAGCGCCTTTTCCAGAATCCGTGCAAGCAGCCCCTCGTCCGTCATACAGCCGATATAGTATGCCGTTCCCTGCCCGAAGGCATTTCTTGTCACCGCGGCGTACTCCTTCCAGTTCTCGTGACCGTAGGATGCCAGCACCTGCGCCGTATCCGGAAGCAGCAACTCCATAAACACTGCCGCCTCATGGACAGTACCGTCCTCCACGATCTCACCGTCCAGCTTCACATGCTTCGGTATCGTAAACTGGTGATAGTGAACGCCCAGGCAGTCCTTTAAGATCCGCGGCTGTACCGTATGGCTGACCTTCACATTCTCGTCCGCAAAGGCGCTCTTAAAGGTGGCAACCAGTGTGCCGCCGTGCTCCACATAACGGTTCAATTTCTCCAATACGTGATCCGGCACCGCATAGAGGGCGGGCACAAGAATCATCTTATACTGGTCAAAGTTCTCCGACTCCGGCCAGAGGAAGTCACACTCCACGTTTCTCTTATAGAGCGCGTCATAGAGCCAGCGCACAATATCATTGTAGGACGCGGCGATCCGAAACCATTTCAGGGCCGTCAGCGCCTCATTGCTCACCAGAACCGCTACCTCATTCTTCTTTTTCAGATTGACCAGATGACTGCCGACTTCCTGCAGTTCCCTGCCGATGATGCAAGCCTCCCGGTAAGTGGCATTCTCCTCGAAATCATGGCTCAGAAGGCCCTTCCAGTAAGTCTCCATCGCATTGTGCAGAGAATGCCAGTGCCAGTACATCACACTGTTTGCCCCGGATGCGATATGGCTGTAAGCCTGCAGACGCAGCTGTCCCCGATAGGGCAGCCATTCCGGGAAGCCCTGTGCCTCCGTCTCCAGCAGCAGATAATTATCCTGCTTTAAGGAGCGCGTCATGTCCCCGCCAAAAGCGATCTCACTGCCGGTCAGATCGTCCTGCGTCGGATGATAGATATCCACTCCGGCGATGCTCAGACATTTTGCGGTGCGATAATGATCCACGTCAGGCTGGACGCCGTAAGAATAGCCCTTCCACTCGAAGTCGAAGTTGTGGGTGATAAACTGGTCCTCTCTGCTGTATTCCCGTACCAGAGCCGCCTGCCAGCTTAAAAACTCCTCTACCAGCATCCGCTGGAACTTCTCGAATTCCGCTCCCAGACTGCCATTGATGGTCCCCCGCACATCCGGGAAATCTTCCCAGGCATTGATCCGGTTGCTCCAGTAATCCAGCCCGAACGCCATGTTCATGGCCTCCAGATCATTGTCAAACTTCTTCCTCAGATACTTCACAAATCTTTCCTGTACATTCTTTCCCGCCGTCCCGTAATATTTGGTCTCATTATCCACCTGAAAACCGATAACACATTTCCTGTGAGCCGTATGTTCCATCAGCTTTCTGATGACCCGCTCCGCATAGTACCGGTAGACCGGATGGGTAATATCCATGATCTGACGCGCCCCGTAGATAGCCCGTCCCTTCTTCGTCTCCACCAGCACATCCGGATGGGATTTTACCATCCATGTGGGCACCGCATAAGTGGGCGTCCCCACGATCACATGAATGCCCGCTTCTTCCATGGCATCCAGAACCCTTTCCACATGGGAAAAATCAAATACGCCCTCCTGCGGTTCGCAGGTACTCCATGTGGATTCCGCGATCCGCACCGTATTGATCCCCGCCTTTTTCATCATCCTGACATCTTCCGCCAACCGTTCGCAGGGCATATACTCGTCATAATAAGCCGCCCCGAATAAAATTTCCTTCATCTTTTCCTCCATTCCGAAGCGCTGTGCGCTGTGGGCGCGAGCAGAATTTAGGAGTTTTCCGAAGGAATACTCCGATTCTGCTCTGCGATCAATAGAATTTGTGACGCTTCGGCACAAATTCCGACTGAACTTGTTCAGTTTGTTGAACTAAATTGCTCATCAGAGAATTTATTCAACCTTTCTTTCCTGTTACCCTTTCTGTTCCAGATTCCGTTATATTGCTGCATGGTAAAAACAGGATAGCACAGAATCCCGGCGGAATATATCATCTATTTCATGTAATTATCATATATTTTTGTTTCCTTGCACTTTTTTGTTCTTTTGTATTTTTTGTCCTTTTGCACTTTTTTGCTTCTCTACATATTTCTATTTTTTGTATATTTTCATTTTTTGTGCATATTTCCGTATTTTGCCCGATAAGCGGTCGGTGTCATGCCTGTCTGTTCCTTGAAGGCTTTTCCGAAATGACTCTGGGAACAGAAGGCCAGATAGCTGGCGATACTTTTTACATCATAATCCGAATAGCGGAGCAGGTTCTGCGCCAGCCGGATCTTCTCACGGCGGATGTACTGCTGGATCGTCATCCCCTCCACCCGGTGAAAAAGCGCGGAAAGCCAGGCCGCAGACACGCCGATCTGATGTCCGATCTCCCCGATCACGATCTCGCTGTGCAGGTTCTGGAAGATATGGTTCTTCGTCCGCTCGATCAGCTCATTCCGCTCTTTCGTGGCATGAACGGCCTCCACCCGCTCCGCAAATTCGAATTCCGCCTGCCGCATGGCCGCCTCGATCTTATGGGGATCTGTCATTTCCTCTATTTCCAGAATATAACCGTCCACCATGGAAAAGGCCTCCTCCGGCAGCATTCCCCCTTCGATGGCTGCCCGGGAAGCCAGCGTCACGACGCAGATCGCTATATTCTTCGCCTGCCGCAGCGCATCTCTGGAAAGCTGCCCTACTTCCCCGCGGTAAGTCTCCTGCAGGCTGCGCCGCAGCATTTCCCGGTCGCCCCTGCGGATACTGTCCATTTCCCGCCTTTCCTGCTCGTATGGATTGTGTGGAAGCTCCGTCTCCTGCCGCTGGAAGATCACCTCCTGCACATTGGCTCTGGCCTCCCAGATTTCCGCTCCCGCCGGTTCTTTTTGCTGCCACAGCTCCTCCGTCATTAACTCCTGCCCTGTCATGCTGTGCCAAAGTGCCAGCACGCCGGCGGCAAACTCATTCTTTTCCCCGGGAGCTGCCGGACCCATCACCAGTCTTTTTTCATAATAAGGCAGTACGGCATAAAACACAGGCTTCGCTTCACCGTACAGGACAGGACGTACCTCCGCCTGCCTGTCTGTCAGCAGCCTTCGAAACGCCGGATCTTCCGGAAACGACGCCTTCTCATTCTCAAGAGACTGTTCCCCGTATACCTGCCGTATGCTGTCATGCCGCTCCACGAGATAAATATTGCAGTGGAATATCCTGCCCCACTGATGCAGAAAGTAATCCCAGTTCATACCTTTTCCCTCAAAAAAATGCCCTAAATGCTTCCGCTGACCATGCGGCAAAACATGATCCGGAAATCATTTAGAGCATATCATGCAAAAAACGGACGCAGAAAGCAGTCCCGCCGCACTAGCGGTTCACCATCAACTTGATCATGGCCTGATTGAGCCCGTCCACCGTCAGTTTATACATGGGGAACATCCCCTTGATAGCCGTCTCCGCCTCCCGCCAGGGCGCATGACCCGGCGCCATCTTCGGATTCAGCCAGACGATCTTCTTGTAATGCCGCTTCATAAGCTGCAGCCACTCCATACCGGACAGGCCGCCGTTTGGCCCCCTGTAATTGCCCGATGTGGAATACAGCTCTTCCGGCGCCATGGCCGCATCGCCCACGATGATCACCTTGTAATCGCTGTCCAGATTGCGGAACATCCATTCCGTCTCGATCCAGTCCCCGTTCTCACACTCCGGCGTCTTATAGAGGTTGGAGTAGATGCAGTTATGGAAAAAGTAGGTCTTCACATCCTTATAGTGATTGGATTTATAGACAGAATGAAACAGCTCATTCAAAAGCGTCGTATAGGGGATCATCGTCCCGCCCGAATCCATGAGCAGCAGGAGCTTTACCGCATTCTTGCGCGGCTTCTCCATCACGATCTGCAGGCAGCCGCCGTTGTTGCAGGTGGCATCCACCGTGCCGTTAATATCCAGCTCCGTCTCCGGAATGTCCAGCTTCGATGAAAACTGCCGCAGCTTCCGCAGCGCCATCTGGAACTGCCTGTTGTCCAGCACCTTGTCATTGCGGAAGTCGCGGTATTTCCTGGCTCCCACCACCTGAAACGCAGACTGGTATCCGGTGGTGCCGCCGACCCGGATGCCGCCCATGTTACCGCCCAGATTACCGAAGGACGTCTTGCCCATGGTACCAATCCAGTGACTGCCGCCGTTGTGCTCCTCGTTCTGATCCCGCAGCCGCTCCTTGAAGGTGTTCTCCACATCCTCCTTATCCACCTGGATCACTTCCTGATTCATCTCGTGGCGGATCTCCTCGAAGACTTCCTGCATCTCCGGCTTATCCAGCCAGCGCATCATATTCTTGCCGACCTCATTCTCCGACTGGATCCCCTTAAACACCTCGTCGAAAGCCATATCGAACTTGTCGAATTCCGTCTCCGACTTCACCAGGATCATCCGCGCCACGTAATAGAATTCCGTCAGGCTGCTGTTGCACAGTCCCTGATCCAGCGCATCCTGCAGGGTCAGCCATTCACTTAAGGACACATCCAGTCCCTTATCTTTTAATGTATAGAAAAATTTACTGAACATAAATATTTCCTTTTCCTGTATTCATTCCTGTATCGGTTCCCGTTTAGAATTCCCGCCTGTTCTTTACCGTCTCCAGATCCTCATCCTTCTTCACCACTACCCCGATAAAAGGAAGCTCCGAGCGCAGCTTATCTGTCGGAATCCCGCCGATCTGCAGGGCATTGATCCAATCGATCAGCTCCGAGGTACTGGGCTTCTTGCGGATATCTTTCATGGAGCGGATCCAGTAAAAAGCCTCCATGGCATCCTTCAACAGCTTATCCTCCACGTCCGGATAGTGGGTGCGCACGATCTCCTCCATCAGCGTCTGATCCGGGAAGTCAATATAATGGAAGATACATCTGCGCAGGAAAGCATCCGGCAGCTCCTTCTCCGCATTGGAAGTGATGATAACGATGGGCCTTTGCTTCGCCTTCACCGTTCTCTTCGTCTCATGGATATAGAATTCCATCTGATCCAGTTCCCAGAGAAGATCGTTGGGGAATTCCAGATCCGCCTTATCGATCTCGTCGATCAGCAGGATCACCTGTTCCTCCGACTCAAAAGCTTCTCCCAGCTTGCCCAGCTTAATATAACGGGCGATATCATTGACGCCCTCCTCGCCGAACTGGCCGTCGTACAGTCTCTGGATCGTATCGTACATATACAGGCCATCCTGCGCCTTGGTGGTAGATTTTATATTCCAGATGATTAGCTTCTTCCCCAGGGAATTGGCAATCGCCTGCGCCAGCATCGTCTTACCTGTACCCGGCTCACCTTTCACGAGCAACGGCTTCTGCAGGGCAATCGCCACATTGACGCTTGCCAGAAGCTGCTCGGATGCAACATAGTCGGCAGTGCTGCTGAAATTCTTGTTCTGTTCACTCATTTCCAATTTCCTTTCGTAACAGGAAAACTTTTGTCTATCCTGCTACTCCCTTTCCAATACGTCATAATTTCGTTTCTTGCCTGTATCCTAAATTTATGTTACGATATTTTGAGTACAAAAGCAAGAAGAACAAATCACAGAAAGGAAGACGTTACTGAAATAACAGGATAAAGTAACAATATAAGCATATGACACAGACTACTACGACGACCAGACGCAAAACCGGACTCTCCTTCGAGGTGTTCCCGCCTAAGAAAGACGATGAATTTGACAACGTATACCCTATTCTCCAGCAGCTGGCGGCGCTGCACCCCGACTTTATCAGCTGTACCTACGGTGCGGGCGGCTCCCGGGCAGGCAAGACCATCGAGATCACTTCCTATATCCAACAGCAGCTGCACATAGATGCTATCGCCCATATCACCTGCGTAGGTTTCACCACGGATGACCTGCACAGAAACTGCGAAGCGTTGAAAGAAGCAGGGGTAAACCATGTGCTTGCACTGCGCGGAGACAGACCGCTGTCCATGAGCGACGAACAGTTTGACAGCCGTGAATTCTACTATGCCACGGATCTGGTACGTCATTTGAAGGAGCATACGGACCTGCAGATTGCCGGCGCCTGCTATCCGGAGAAACACTTTGAGGCGCCGAGTCTGGAAGAAGACCTGAGACATCTGAAGGAAAAAGTTGAGGCCGGCGTCACATCCCTGGTCTCCCAGATGTTCTTTGACAACACTTTTTTCTATCGTTTCCTCGACAAGGCACATACAATGGGGATCCATGTTCCGATCCACGCCGGCATCATGCCCATCACCACTGCCAAACAGCTGGGCACCACCGTGTCTCTCTCCGGCTCTTCCGTGCCGAAGGCTCTGGCGGACATCATCGCCACCTACGGGGACGATAAGGAAGACATGCGCAAAGCCGGCATAGACTATGCGGTGCGCCAGATCCGTGATCTCAGAGAACACGGTGTGGACGGTATTCATATTTATTCCATGAACAAGGTTAAGACGACGACCGAGATCTGTCAGCAATTATAGATCTCTCTACCGCATAATCACTACAGACACCGACCGTTAGATGCACTCTCCGATGCGTGCATCTAACTTGTCTTCTGCCGCCTATTTCTTCTTCCTTAACTGCAGCGTGACCTGCCGCTCCCTTGCCTTGTCTTCCAACAGTCTTTTGACACGAGCCGCTTTTTCTTTGATCGTAAGATCCTCTATCTCCTTATCCTTGCCGATCTGCTGCTTTACTTCTTTTATGTCCTGTAGTTCCATCAGATTCACTGCCAGACTAAAGAACGTTTTCTTTCTGCCGTCATTATAGTTGAGCAGCAGCCATTCTAACATTTTTCTCTTTTCGGTCTGCTCTCTTCGATAAGCCTCTGTTCCGATCTCATCCCGCTTATGCAGATCTCTCTTCTGATGAAGATGGGAGATGAAGGAATCATATTCGTCAATTTTCTCATAATTTTCACAGGGAAACTGCCGACACAGACTACAGTATTCCGGTTCTCCATGCTGTTTGCTGCACCGCGCTATCTTACACGGCTGGTTGCCCTCCCCGCCGCCATAGCCGGGACAATGACCGCCAAGATGCATGGAACACAGCCCACAGTTTAATCCGCACAATGAAAATAACAGATCTGATCTCGTAAAATCTTTCATATCTTCATACCAAAGCACTTTGTTACACTCAAAAAATGATAACCCGCCAATAACGGCTTTTTCTTGTAATCCTGTCTTGACAACCGCCTTATACAATATTATACTGTATATATCAAAGCAATACAGTTAAGGACAGAAAGGCGGTGAACCTTTGGAGATCACTGTAAGCAATAAGACCAGCCGCCCTCTGTACGAACAGATCGTCGCACAGATCAAAACCCAGATCATGAATGGTGAGCTGAAAACCGGAGAAGCACTCCCCTCTATCCGCTCCCTCGCAAGATCACTGCAGATCAGCGTTCTGACCGTACAGAAGGCATACGACCTGTTACAGGAGGACGGTTTCATCGAAACAACGGCTGGAAAGGGCTGCTTTGTCTCTGCCAGGAACCAGGATTTCTATCTGGAAGAACAGCAGAAAAAGATCGAGGAGCATTTCACAGAGGCCATTGAAATCGCCCGCACAAGCGGCATACCGCTTGACAAGCTGCTTCACCTGTTGACATTACTGTATGAGGAGGACTAACCATGAAGAATGCCTTAACCGTTTCGGGACTTACCAAAACCTACCCGGATTTTATGCTGGACCATGTTTCCTTTGCCGTGCCGAGCGGTTCCATCGTTGGCCTGATCGGAGAGAACGGCGCCGGAAAAAGCACCACCGTAAACGCAGTTCTGGGACTGATCCGGAAGGAATCCGGTCAGGTCTCCATCCTGGGGAAAGACGAACTCGACGATGAGACCAAGGAGCAGATCGGCGCAGTGTTCGACGGCAGTAACTATCCGGAAATCCTTTCGCCCAGGAAGATCGACCGCATCATGAAGCATATTTATCGTTCCTGGGATGCAGACACTTATTTTCGCCTGCTTGAACAGTTTTCCCTTCCCTTGGACAAACAGATCAAACGGTTTTCAAAGGGTATGAAAATGAAGCTGGCAATTTCCGCAGCGCTTTCGCATCATTCCAGGCTGTTGATCTTAGACGAAGCCACCAGCGGACTTGACCCCGTAATCCGGGATGATCTTCTGGATATGCTGCTGGCATTTGTGGAGGATGAAGACCACTCTATCCTGCTGTCTTCCCATATTACCAGCGATCTGGAGAAGATTGCCGATTATATCGTCTTTATTCATGAAGGAAAAGTACTCTTTTCCAAACCGAAAGATGAGCTGACCGAGCAATATGGCATCATCAAATGCGGCGCCGCACAGTTCGATGCGCTTGATCAGTCCGATATCATTGCATACCGTAAAATGGACTACGAGTGGCAGGTCTTAACAGCCGACAGACATGAAATGCACAGAAAATATCCGAACGCATTGATCGTCCCGGCAACCATAGACGAGATCATGCTTCTCTATGTAAAAGGAAAGATGAAAACGGAGGAAACGAAATGAAAGGTGTTTTACTGAAAGATTTATACATTGCAAAGAGCAATATACTTGTCACGGTTGTCAGTCTGATTGTCCTGGGTTTCGGGCTCTCGTTTCTCTTGGAAACAAGCGCACTTCTTGTCCTGGCCCCGGTGGCCTCGACGACGGCGGTCTTTATCAGCATCACCAGTGACGCAGGTTCCAAGTGGAATAAGAACGTGATCGCCATGCCCGTGTCAAGGCGCACGATCATCGCAGAGAAATATTCTTTCTATCTTCTGCTTGCCCTGGCCGGACTGCTCACCGCCCTGATCCCCTGTGGACTGTTTTCCCTGTTCGAGACAGATATAACCCTGCAGTCCCTGTGGCTGTATGGCACGATCGGCATCAGCGCAACCCTGTTCGCCGGCGGCATCAGCCTGCCCTGCGCTTATCTATTCGACCCGGAAAAATCACAGATTGTTTTTATGATGTCCTTCATGGCATCCACCGGTATGATTGTGGCCCTTGTGCTTCTCATCAATCTGTTTCTGCCGGTCAAGCATCATATGCTCCTGGCGTTTCATATCGTATTGGCGGCCGCTGTATTATGCTTTACCGCATCGTATCAGGCTGCGGTAAGGATATATCAGAAACAGGATATTATTTAGAAGATGTACCTCTGTTACTGCCGGCCGGAATTGGCAAATCCGTCTTTTCTTACCGAAACTATAGTAAACGACATTAGAAATTCCGTTTACAATATATCATGCCGTTCAATATAAAACAATATCCCACAGTACAGATTTCAGACTCTTCCAGAAACTGACCGAACGTCCATCGCTCACGGTGAGCACCGCCCCGTCCAGCCCCTCACAGGTTATTTTGTAGCGGTCCGCACTGGAAAGACCCGTAAACAGCACCGAATCGGCTGCTCCCTCCACATCCGCTGTCTGGATAAAGTCATCTTTATAGATCATATTCCACAGTTTGATCGTCCCCGCACCCTGAAAGCCCTCTCCCGCCTGTACACTTACTTTGATCTGCGTATTATTGGTATAAAAAAAAGCCTGTTCGATCTGTTCTGCTCTCATCTCACACGCACCTGCCGCAAGATTCTGTGTTCCCTCTTCTACCTCATGGACATAAGGATGCATCTGGCTGTACATATCCTGAACGGTCAGATAACCGAGCGTCAACAGGACAGACAGCGTCATAATGGCCAGCACTGCCAATCCGGCCACACGGATGCGATGCCGCCTGATCTTTTCTGCAAGCTCCGTCAGGTCCGGCTCCGGTCTTTCTGCCGGCTCCTGCCTGTCATCCATGATATCGCTCTGCATTCTGGACAGCTTGTCACGGCAGTCCTGACACGCTCTGAGATGCTCTTCTACGGCAATCCGGCTGTCCTTAGAACAGCTGTCATCCAGATAGAGCGGAAGCAGATCTTCTACCATCTCACAACTAATTCTCATTTTGCTATCATACTCCTTCTCTGCTTTCAATCCATGTCCTCCATCAGCTCGATCAGTTTATTTTTGGCACGGTAAAACGTGACCTTCACCCAGGATTCCGTTTTGCCGTAAACAGCTGAAATCTCCTTGAACTTGAGTTCTCCCAGGATACGCAGCATAAACACTTCCTTGTAGGGATCGTCAAGCTCATGTATGTGTCTGTAAATGTTCAGCGCCTGCTCCTTTTTCACCAGCTGCTCCAAAATACCGGCCTCTTCTGTGTCACGATCGTTCTGCTCCCACGGAACGGTCCGTTTTGTCCTCTTGTTTTCTCTATACAGAGCATTCTTCGCGATCTGGCACAGCCATGTTTCCGGCCGGCACTCCCCTCTGAATCGATCGATATGCAAATATGCCTGATAGAAAGTCTCCGAGGTCAACTCCTCCGCCAATGCCGCATCCCCGCACAGAGAAAGCAGAAAACGGTACACGACAGCCCAATGCTCCCGGATCAGTTTTTCAAATTCATTCGTCGCGATCACCTGCCTTTTGTATATTAGAGTACGCAGAAGGCAAAAAGATACAAAAA
>CANRZW010000059.1 GCA_947644545.1 uncultured Lachnospiraceae bacterium | reverse complement strand
CGAAATGGGATCAGGGAGAAATTCTTTCGATTCCTTTTCGTAAAATAATAAATTTAACGAAAAGATTTACAGATCTGACAGACAAAGCGCTTCCGGCATAAGAACTGCCGAAGACGCTTTCTTTTTGTCTGTGACACAATTAAAAAAGCAGGAATACCTTTCTTAGGTTTCCTGCTTCTCAGAATAAAAAAACGTGCGCTAGAGGATTCGAACCCCCGACCTTTTGGTCCGTAGCCAAACGCTCTATCCAGCTGAGCTAAGCGCACATCCATACAACAAAAATTATTGTAATGAATTCTCGACCAAATGTCAATAGCTTCTCACAATTTTCCTGATTTTTTTGTAACCCTCTTTGTAACCCATGCACTTACATTACAAATGCCTGCACGATCATTACCGCGAGCATCGCAATGCAGTACAGCGCCATACCCGGGTTGAGAATCGCTGTCTTAAACAAGTTGCCCTTCCCGATCACATCATTACCTGCCGGCGCTTTCATCTTCTGACGGTTAATGAAGAAAAGCACGACTCCCGAAATACCAACGGCATATACGCAGATCGAGTATACCCCACCGATCATCATACCCTGCAGACTCATCATATCCACATTCTGCAGAAGCAATCCGCCCACAACAGTGCCAAGGAAATTTACGATCATATGTAACGCAATCGTATATTTCAGATTACCGGTCCTGATATAGACAAATGCAAAAAAGCCTCCGAGAAAAGCCGCATAGAAAAACTGATTAAAGTTCATATGAAACAGTCCAAACAGTAATCCCGAAACAAGTACAGCCGTGCGCTGACCATACTGCGCTACCCGATCGCAGATCAGCTTCCGAAAAAGAATCTCCTCAAACACCGGTGCCAGGAATACCGTGTAGATCGCAGAGATCCAGATATTGCTCTCCGAGACAACCGACAACAATGCATTGCTCACCGGCTCACCCTTGACAAAACCGATCATTGCCGTCACGATCAGACCGATAATATTCCCCGAGATCATCAGACCATAGGCCATCATGAAAGCCAGTATAAATTGCCCGGGCCCCATCTTATGCTTCTCGATTGTCTTCGCATCCTTTTTCCTCATGATCAGAAACGTGATCGGATATCCGAACACATAAAGCGGAATCATACTCACCGCCATCATGATATTCATATTATTTGCCCATTCCGGCTTACTGCCAAGAACAATGACCTGGAAGAGCCACTGAACCCCCATGATCAGAACTGCACCTATCAGCATTCTGAATCCGAGACCTGATAAATCTCTTTTCTGCATTTTATTATCCATATTTCCCCCGTTTCCACGCTGTCTTTATCAGCATATACATTCTAAAAACCCCTTGAAAACAAGGGGTTTTTCAATGCCGGCGACCGGAATCGAACCGGTACGGGAGGTTAGTCCCGCAGGATTTTAAGTCCTGTGCGTCTGCCAGTTCCGCCACGCCGGCTTCATGGGACCTATAGGGCTCGAACCTATGACCCTCTGCTTGTAAGGCAGATGCTCTCCCAGCTGAGCTAAGATCCCAAAAGTAAATTTACTTCGCAAATTTACTTTACGAGATTTGCCTGCGGCAAACTCGAATAAGCGGAGCAACTTCTACAAACGACCCGGATGGGACTCGAACCCACGACCTCCGCCGTGACAGGGCGGCGCTCTAACCAACTGAGCCACCGGGCCAAGCCGTCTCAACTATTCTATTATACATCCAGAAGCCTGCTTCTGTCAATGGACCTTCGGGGACTCGAACCCAGGACCGACCGGTTATGAGCCGGTTGCTCTAACCAACTGAGCTAAAGGTCCATGAAACCTAAATGACTCCAACGGGAATCGAACCCGTGTTACCGCCGTGAAAGGGCGATGTCTTAACCGCTTGACCATGGAGCCTGGTATTCATAATGCGCGCTCTTGCTCTCTCACAAGTAACTTCAACGAATGCTATGATACCATACTTCTCTGCAATGCGCAAGAGAAAATTTCCTGTTTTATCAGCTTTTTATCAAGTTATTACCATTCACCCTGCACGCCGGTATCCTCTACTCCCCCGGTGTATGCTTTTTCAGCACCCGCTCCAAAAACTCTGACATCAGGAACGCGATCGGTCCCGGCACAAAAAGGAGCAGCAGCGGCACCTTCCAGGTAAAAGCGCCAAAACACACCAAAATAACTGCCAGCATCAGACTGGTCAGGAAATACCGCCCAACCATATAAAGGGAAATCTTAAGGATCCACCCTGCCGGCATATCATACCGGGACAGTGCCGGAAAGGCATAACAGGCCGCGAGCGCCGCATAGACACTCACAAACGCATACAGCACGATAAAGAAAAGTCCTATATACCCGTCAGTCTTCTCCATCAGAATGCCGATGTTCAACTGCATCAGGAAAGATACCCCTGCAAAGATCACCCAAAGAAATGTGGCCGGTCCCAGATTCTGCCGAAAGGAATGAAAAAAGGACCGGGACACATACCCTTCATTATTTTTGATACATTTTACGATTGCATAGTACAGGGCCGTACAGGAGGCGCCGATGGTAATAACCGGAAGGCTGCACAGAATCCACAGAAATCCAAGTATCATCACATCGAAAATCTTATCACAAAAATTCATGAAACTTCCTTCAAATCCCCAGATATTTTTGCCGCTCTTCCTTTTCATCGCCGCCTCCTGCTCACTCTTCCAGGAATCCGCCCCGCATCTGTCATGCGGGGCTATTCCACTTATTATAACTCCGGTCTCGTGCCTGCCTTCACAAATACCGGGATCGCATCATAGGGTGCATCCGCCGTAAGCGTCCGGCCTCCCGCGTATTCCTTGCCGTCATTGATGTTCCTCCAGGTACCGGCCGGCAGATAAACCTCCCGCTCCCTGATGCCTTCATACAGAACCGGCGCCACCAGCACGTCCGGTCCGAACATGTACTCATCTTCGATCTCCCATGCCTTCTTATCCTCCGGGAAATCATAGAACAGAGGCCGCATCACCGGCGTGCCCTTCTCATGCGCTGCTTCCATCAGGCTGCGCACATAAGGCCGCATCTTCTCACGCAGCTCGATATACTTCTTGCAGATCTCGTAGACTTCTTCGCCATAGCTCCACACTTCATTCTCTGCGCCGCTGATCTGCTTTCCGCCGCCTGTCGTTCCAAGCGGCGCTTTGAAAGGCTCTCTAAAGCCATGCAGACGCATCACCGGACAGAAAGCGCCGAATGCGAACCATCTGACAAAGCACTCTTTGAAGGCGTCATCATGAATATTGCCGCCATGGAAACCGCCGATATCCGTGGTCCACCACGGAATTCCGGAAATCCCCATGTTCAGTCCTGCCGCCAGCTGATTACGCAGTGCGCGGAACGAAGAATCGATATCTCCCGACCATACAAGCGCGCCGTATTTCTGGCTGCCTGCCCATGCACATCGCAGCAGATTTAAGATATTCTTCTGCCCTTCCGCTTCCATTCCTTCGTATGCCATCCGTGCATATTCCTTCGGATAAATATTTCCCACTTCCATATCGGCCCCCAGGAAATAACGGTAGTGCTCGAATTCATAATCCGTGAATTCAGGCTCTGCCTCATCCAGCCAGAAGATCTTGATGCCCTTGTCATAGTAATTCTTCTTCATCTTTTCCCAGACGTATTTCCGTCCTTCGGGATGGGTTACGTCGATAAAGCAAGCCTCGCCCAGCTGTCCGATCCGTTTCCCATACTCCGAGCGGGTCAGGTATCCAAGCTCCCTCATCTCCTCGTAATTCTCGCTCTCCGCGTCCACGGTAGGCCAGATGGAAACCATCAGCTCAATACCCATCTCCTTCAATTCCCGAACCATTGCTGCCGGATCCGGCCAGTAATCCTCATCAAACTTCCAGTCACCCTGATGCGGCCAGTGGAAATAATCGGCGACGATCACGTCAAGCGGCAGTCCTCTTCTCTTGTACTCCCGCGCCACTTCCAGGATCTCCTCCTGCGTCTGATAACGCAGCTTGCACTGCCAGAAGCCCATACCATATTCCGGCATCATCGGTACCTTACCCGTGGCATCCGCATAAGCTTCCTCGATCTGGGCCGGCGTATCTCCCACCGTGATCCAGTAATCCATCTGCTTCGTCGATTCCGCCACCCACTCCGTCACATTCTTGCCGAATGTAGCATGTCCGATGGCCGGATTATTCCACAGCATCCCATATCCTCTGTCTGAGAGAACGAAAGGTACGCTGGCCTGGGAATTCCTGTGCGCCAGTTCCACCACACAGCCTTTCAGATCCAGAAACGGCTGCTGATACTGTCCCATACCATACAGCTTCTCCCCGTCATTGGCCTCAAAGCGCACGGTCAGATGATAATTGTCTGTGCTCTGTCTGGGGTTAAAAGTGCGCGGCACGATCTCCAGCGCGCTGGCAAACTTGTTACGTCCTTCCGCATGCGTATCCCTGACGCGGCTGTACTCTTCCAGCAGCACTTCCCCGTCCTGATTACAGAACTGCAATTCTCCACTCTCCGATACCGTACAGGTGATCCTCCCGTTGGTAATCGTCGCCTGTTTGCCGTCTATGACAATCTCCGCCTCCGCTTCCGCCGGCGCCAGCAGTGCGCTGTTCCCATCACCGTCCTGCAGAAACTCATGCCGCTGTGTCGCCCGCACACGCAGACTGTTCTTCCCCCAGGGTTCGATCAGCAGCAATTCCTTATCCTGCCTTCTGTAAAGTTTGTTCCCTTCCTGTCTTAACATAATCTCCTCCTATACTTCCAGCACAAAATCATTTCTCGTAAACAACGGAATCTGCTCGATCGGCGTATCTACCGTCACGGTCTGTCCGCCTTCAAAGCTTTCCTTCGTCCACACATTAGTCCACTTCGCACCTACCGGCAGATAGACATCCTTCTTTGTCTGTCCCTTCTCCATCACCGGCGCTACCAGCACATCCGGCCCGAACATATACTCCGTCTCATTGTCCCAGCACACCTTATCTTCCGGGAAATCGTAGAACAGCGGACGCATCACCGGGCTTCCCTTTTCATGAGCCGCTTCCATCAGGCTCCGCACATAAGGCCGCATACCTTCGCGGATCTCAATATACTTCTTACAGATCTCATATACCTCATCGCCGTAAGACCAGATCTCATTGGGTGCACCCGAAACACACTCTGCGCCGCCTGTGGTGCCGAACTGCGGCTGATACGGCATACGGTTTCCATGCAGACGCATTACCGGGCAGAAAGCTCCATACTCAAACCAGCGCACCAGCACCTCATGGAACTCCTTATCATAGATATTTGCGCCGAAGAAGCCGCCGATATCGGTAGTCCACCACGGGATTCCGGCGATTCCCATATTTAAGCCCGCCGCAAACTGGTTCTGCAGGCTGTGGAACGTAGAGTGGATATCCCCCGACCACACAAGCGCGCCGTACTTCTGACTGCCGGCCCATGCACAACGCAGCAGATTCACGATATTTTCCTGTCCCTGTGCCCGCATTCCCTCGAAAAAGGTCTGCGCATACATTACCGGATACACATTACCGATCTGTACATTCGGCCCCAGATGATAGCGGTAGTTCTCGAAATCATACACGGTATATTCCGGTTCCGCCTCATCCAGCCAGAAGATCTTCACACCCTTGTCATAATAATTCTTCTTCGCTTTGCCCCAGACATACTCTCTGGCTTCCGGATTCGTAGGATCATACTGAATGGTGTTGCCCATATAGATATTGTCGATCCGCACACCCTTTTCCACTCTGGTGAGCAGGCCCTTCGCCTTCATCTCCTCGAAATTCTCACTCTTGTAATCTACCATCGGCCAGATGGAAACCATCAGCTCAATGCCCATCTCCTTCAGTTCCGCGATCATGGCATCCGGATCCGGCCAGTAAGTCTCATCGAAACGCCAATCGCCCTGCTTCGGCCAATGGAAGAAATCCACCACGATCACATCCACCGGAATACCTCTTCTCTTGTATTCCCGTGCCACCTCAAGCAGCTCCTCCTGGGTCTGGTAACGCAGCTTACACTGCCAGAAGCCCATGCCGTATTCCGGCATCATCGGCACCTTACCCGTGGCGTCCGCATAAGCTTCCTCAATCTGCGCCGGCGTATCTCCCGCCGTGATCCAGTAATCCAGCTTCTTCGTGGACTGCACTTCCCAGGTCGTGATATTCTTGTTAAAGCTCACGCGTCCGATCGCCGGGTTATTCCACAGGAAACCGTATCCCAGAGAAGACAGTGCAAAAGGCACGCTGGCCTGAGAATTCCTGTGCGCCAGTTCCAGCTCAGCGCCTTTCACGTTCAGGAACTTCTGCTGATACTGCCCCATACCGTAGAGCTTTTCCTCCGGATTGGACTCAAACCGCATGGTCAACTGATAATCGCCGCCGATGATGGGCTTAAACTCTCTCGCCTCCACCTCCAGAGAACTGCACGTATCCGCAAACATATCCTCCCGATTTCGTACATACTCTTCCAGAAGCACTTCATCCTTCTGATTATAAAAGGTGATCTTGCCGATATTATTGACCACCGCCCTGATCTTCCCATTGACGATCTGCGCCGAGAACTCTTCGATCGTCACCTTCGCGTTGTTCTTCTCCGGCTTCCCGTTAAGCGCCCACAGCTCCTGCGGCATTTCCGGCATCTTGGACGCCCGCACACGCAGACTGTTATCGCCCCACGGCTCTATGATCACCCGTTCTGCATCGTACCGATAATACAGCGCGTTGTCCCTTTCCTCGAAATACCCCAGCAGGAACTTGTTGTCCGAGCGAAAATCTCCCGTATTCTCCTCGCCCTCTCTTTTCACAAAATTAGCCATCCTTTCCCTCCATTCCGAGACACTGCCAACCGATTATAAGAGTGACGGATCCGTCTCTCCACAGGTTCTTATCCGGTCTGCCCGTCTCTTTGATATTATCATTATATTAACTTATCAAAACATTTTCTCTATCTTTATTAACATATTCTATCAAAATCCTGACCTTTTTCATAATTCTTTATAGAAGGAACAGGCAGCCGAATCTCTATCTCCCCCTCCGGCTGCCTGCCACTGCATACGCTCTCACAATTATAGTTAACGACATTAGAAATTTCGTTTACTAAAATTATACACCTGTTATATCTACAGGCACGACCCCCTTAAAAAGCGTCCGCCTATTCCTTCACTGCGCCGGCCGTCAGTCCGCCAACAATGTATTTCTGCAGGAACACAAACAGCACAATAACCGGCAGCACCAGGATCGCTCCATACGCCATGATACAGTTCCACTTCGTCCCCCACTTACTCTTGAACTTATAGATATTCGCCGTCAGAGGTCTCATCTCCGGCGTCACATTGAACGTCATGGAATATGCCAGATCATTCCATCCGTTCAGGAATGAGATAACTACAACCGTTATGATACCCGTCTTGATCGCCGGGATCATGATCTTAAAGAAAGACCGGAACACACCGCATCCGTCGATTCTTGCCGCATCATCCAGAGACGTCGGCACACTCTTGAAATAAGGCCGCAGCGTCACCACGATAAAAGGCACCGTACCCGACGCGATCGCCAGCGCAGGCCCCTGGTAAGTTCCCAGAAGATGCAGCTTATTGAAGATCAGATACATCGGTGTCAGCATCAGAGAAGCCGGGAGCATCTGGGTCACCAGGAATGTCAGCATGAAAGTCTTCTGCCCGGGCACTTTGTACCGCCCCATACCGTAAGCCGCCGGCACACCGAATACCATGGACAGCACCATGGACAGGATCGCGATCACCGCACTGTTTCTCAGGGAATTTAGGAACTCCCTGTCGCTTAAGTTCTTCACCCAGGGATCGATCGTAAATTCATGGGGATAGTAAGTCACTATCTTACCGAATGATTCCGCATCGGTCTTAAAAGACATGGCCAGAATCCAATAGATCGGAAACAGGAAGATCACGGCGATGATCACGGCGATGATACAGTTGATCAAATTCTTCCTTCCTGATTTCGTAGCAAGCATTTTTTCTTTCTTAGCCATACTAATCATCCTCCTTTGAAATCATTCTCAAATAGAACAAACCGATGACAAACAGACAGCAGAACAGCACCATAGCCGTCGCGGAACCAAGCGAGAACTCATACTGTGTAAACGACAGCATGTAGGAGTAAGTCCCGAGCACATCCGTCGCATTTAACGGTCCGCCGCTTGTCATAACAAACTGCAGGTCGAAGGCTTTGAATGTGTAGATAAAGCCCAGCATCAACACCGAAGCGATTGCCGATTTCATCAGCGGAAGTGTGATATAGATAAACCGCTGGAACGGATTAGCCCCGTCCACTTCTGCACTTTCGTATACATCCTGTGAAATGCCCGTCAAACCGGAAGTGAGCAGCAGCATATTAAACGGAATACCTACCCAGCAGTTGACTGCGATTACAGCCGCCATGGCCGTCTTGCCGTTTAACAGCCACTCCACAGGAGCGTTGATCAGACCGATCTTCATGAAAAGGTCATTGATCAGGCCGCTGGACACATCGAATATATTCTTACCAAGCATGGCAGTTACCGACATCGGCATCATGTACCCAACCAGAATCATGCCGCGAATAGGCCCTGCCAGCGTGAACTTCTTAGAGAAAAACATCGCAAAGATAAATCCGATCGTAAACTGGAATACCAGACAGCCGATCGTAAACACAAACGTATTCTTGAACACCAGCAGAAACGTCTCATCCTGAAACAACTTGACAAAATTGCCAAAGCCCACAAATACATCCGTCCCTGCCTTAAAGGTTTTGACATTTACATCCCGAAATGCCAGAACTACATTGTATATGAGCGGATACCCCAATACGATCATCATGTAAATAAAGCCCGGAAGAATAAAGGTGTATCCTTCCTTTCTCTTTTTGGCAGCCATAGAAAGCTTCATTGTCTCATGCCCCCTTCTTTAAAAACAGGGCCGTTGCTTGAAGCAACAGCCCCACTATCTTTTACCTGATTCAGTTATACTCCTTATTCCGGAAGCGGTACTTTCTCCAGAATCGGATTGATCACTTCCGCTGCACCTGCTGCCGCTTCTTCCGGTGTCTTCTCACCCAGGATCGCAGCCTGCTCTGCCTTGTAAAGAGCCTCGGAGATGGTCGGCCATGATTCGTGAGGTCCTCTTGCTACCGAGAATGCCATGGAATCATTGAATACCTTGTATCTCTCGTCTGCCGTCCAGAAATCTTTCAGTCCAACTGCGTCACCACGTACAGGAAGCTTACCTGCAACTTCACACCACTCTGCATTGTTCTCTGCAGTCTGCATGAATTTCAGGAATTCTACACATTCTGCAACGTGCTCGCTGCCTGCGCATACGCCGAAGTTCTCACCGCCGATAACGGTTGCCTGCGTGCCATTGTCACTCTTCGGGAACTCTGCATATTTGTATTCCCAGGTTACCGTATCTTTGAAATCGCCGTCCAGATTTGCGATCTGCCATGTACCGGACTGCAGCATTGCCGCCTTACCTGCAACCCATGCATTCAGTGCGTCGCCCTGTCCCCAGTTAACAACTTCTTTACTCATCCAGCCATTGTTTACCAGATCAGCCAGGAAACCGAATGCGGATGCGCCTTCTGCACTGTCAACGCTTGCAACCGTTGCGCCTGAACCATACAGCCACGGGATAAACTGGAAGGTTCCTTCCTCGTTACTGATACAGCACATTGCGAAACCATACACGCCGTTATCCGGATCGGATGTCGCTTCACACACTTCCTTGAACTCTGCCCACGTGGTAGGCGGATTCTCAAATCCTGCCGCCTTTAACATATCCATGTTACACAGGATCGCCAGACAGTTGGAGTTGTTCGGCAGTCCATAAAGATTACCCTCAGAATCCATACAGCTGCTCATCGGCCCGTCATAGAACTGATCCAGATCTTCCCAGCCTGACAGGTACTCGGAGATATTCTCGAATACACCGAGGGAAATGTAGGAAGCCATATCGGGTGAATCTACCATACCGATATCCGGAAGTTCTCCGGACACTGCGCCGATGGTATACTGCTTCATCAACTCTTCACGGGAAATAAAGGTAGGTACGATATAAATGTCTGACTGCATCTCATTGTACTGTTTGCAGAGTGCATTCAAAGCTGATGCTTCATGCTCGAAATAATGCCATACTCTGACTTCGTCGCCCCCGTTGGGTTCTCCGATATCTTCTGTGGAAGAAGCCGTTCCATCCTCCGGTGTCTCTGTTGCCGGAATCTCTGCCGCCGTATCATCAGCTGCCGCATCCGTACTTTCCTCCGCTGCCGCATCACTGCCGCTGTCAGCGCCTGTCGATCCTGAATTCCCGGATCCGCCACAGCCAGCCAGCGCACCCATGACCATTGCGGTCATCGTGAATGTCGCTACCAGTTTCGCCATTTTTCTTTTCATTACTCTTTCATCCTCCTTCTTATGTTTTTTAGTGATAGTATCTATTTTACTTTTTTCCCATTTTCTAACAACCGACATTTTTGAGATACGGGTAAATTATTAGTGGAAAGTTTTAAGATTGGTGGATATTTTTAAGATAATATGTGCATCTTGATGAACTACATTTAGAAATCATATCGTTAGATATGCAAAAAGACGAAGCTCTCAATGCTTCGCCTTCTTGTATTCCGTCATATTGACACCCGTCTCTTCTTTAAAGCACCTATAGAAATATTTCGGATCGGAAAATCCCACACTGTAGGGAATCTGTTCTCTGGGCACCGCGTCCGTAACGATCAGCACTTTGGCCTTCTCAATACGATACCGCCGCAGGAATTTGGCATAATTCTCTCCGATATCCCGGCTGAACAGAAAGGAAAAGTATTCCGCGCTGATCCCAAGATTTTCCGCCAGATCTTTCTGGGAAAGCTTCGTTGCATAGCTGCACTGAATAATGTCAAGCGCCTTTAAGATCAGCGGATGTGCGTCCGGATACTGACTCTTCAGGTCCGCCTGCTTCTTTTCTCCGCAATACACCGACGTCCCCTCTTCCCGCAGGCGGTTCCAGACTTTCTCCACGTCCTCTAACGTCAGCGGCTTCACCAGATACTCCACGACACCCAGCGAGATGGCCTGTCTTGCCAGCTCAAATTCCTCATAGGCGCTGATGATCACGAATCGGGTATGCACCCCGCCCCGCGCCTGCACTGCCTTGATCATCGATATTCCGTCCATAAAAGGCATCTTGATATCCGTAAAGACCACATCCGGCTGCAGGCAGAGGATCAGCTCGAAAGCCTTCTGTCCGTCGGACACTTCCGCCACGATCTCACACTCTTCGGAAATGGATAACAACAGATTTTTCAATCCCCTTGAAGATCTCTTTTCGTCCTCCACAATAATGATCCGCATGTTCCCTCACCCCTCACTTTCCTGCTTCGGCAGAGGGATCTTGAAGGTGAATACCGTACCCTCCCCAACCGCACTTTGTAACGTAATATCCAGATCTTCCCCATAAAACATATGCATTCTTGTGACTACATTGCGGATTCCGATGCCCGCTCCCTTCTGACTCTCGATACCGCCATCCCGTTTCTGCGCCAGAACTTCTCTCACGGCTGCTGCCTGCCGGGGCTCCATCCCCGTACCGTTATCCTCGATTACAATCTGCAGCCAGTCGCCGAATCCTTCTCCTGTGATACGGATTATACCCCCCCCCGATTCGATTTCGCGCCCCTTAAAGCCATGCAGGATCGAATTTTCCACAAACGGCTGAAAGATCAGCTTGCAGCAGGGCCAGTAATGATAGGCATCCGGAAACCGGATCTCATAGTCAAACAGCGTCTCATAGCGATTCTTCTGCAGGTACAGGTACTGATCTACCCAGGCAATCTCCTGAAACATATAGACCGTCTGACAGCGTTGATCAAAGGTATAACGCAGAATATTGGACAGCTTCTTGATCAGTACCGAGACCTGATGATTCCCCGCCTCGATAGCCTCATAATTGATACACCCCAATGTATTGCAGATAAAATGCGCATTAATCTGCGATTCCAGCGCTTCCATTTCCGCCCGATGCTGCTGCCTGAGAGACTGCAACCGCTCCTCATTCTTACGCCGGATTTCACAGTTCTTCTCCTCAATGGCATCCGCCATCCGATTATATTCTTCCGCCAGCTGCCAGATCTCATTTCTGCCTTCTATCCGGATTTTGGAATTATAATCGCCCCGCTCAGCAGCTTTTAAGGATTCCGAAATAGAATGGATCGGATTTAACAGCCGCCTGATGACCATGATGATAATCATCACATATACCATAAGGATCAGCATATACAACGTAAGCCCTCTACGATAGATTTCTTCTACATGGGCCTTCATCTGTGTCTCATCCATGATCACATTGGCCGTCCAGCCAAAATACTCTAACGGTTTGGCGATCAGTGTCGCTTCCCTCTCCTCCACCCGCAGAAAGTCCTGCAAGCTCTCATGCCTTGCATTGTTATAGTATAAGACCTCTCCCTGCTCGTCCGTTATATAGCCATGGATATATTTTACCTGCGGCACTTCCACCGTATTTAAGAAGGTATCAAAAACCTCCATGCTGTAGGTAATGACCACCGCATATTCCGTCGACCGAATGCCGGTCACACCTCCTGTCAGGGGATAAGCCACATGAAAAACTTTTCGCTCGGAATCCGGATAGGCATGTGGATAAAGATGAGCCATATAGCGCGGCAGATTATCATCCGCAATACTCTGAAAAAGCTCCGCTGCCATTTCCTCCACATACGCCAGATTCTCGTCATCCCACATCGTGGACTTTAACAACTTATAACGGTCATACTGACAGATCATCCCGTCCTTCCCCACCACGGCCACTGCGGAAACGAATCGCAGATGATCGTAAGCCACCAGTGCATTGTACAGATTCAGATAGCTCTGTCCGGCCTTGACGCCTTTACCGTCCTCCCTGTCCACCTCCACTGTCAGCTCCAGAAGATTTCTGTCTGTCACCATCTCACTGCCCGTCGTAATCAGCTCCCGAAAAGAGGCATTCAGATCCCGCTGCATGGCCTCCATCACCGCATCCTCAGTCTCATAGCCCTTCTCCCACAGATAATGCTCATATTCATTTTTTAAATATGTCATGAAAATAAATGCGATGACAAACACCGCCACAGAAATATAGAATGCAAAGACCGCCGCAAAATGCGTCGCAAAATACTCCCTTAAATACCTGATCCCCTTCAAACTTCCACCCCTGACAACTATACACAAAACCTTTCAAACCTTCACGTCCTATTTTATCATTTCTGTCCGATATTTCAAAGGAGAAATTCCATAGGCCCGCCGGAAAGCCACTGCAAAATAGTTCGAACTGGAAAAACCCGTCTCACCGGCAATCTCCTCCATGGTCTTATCCGTCTCTGTCACCAGCCGCTCTGCACGCTGCAGCCGCACCCCGTTGACATACTCCATAAAGGACATATGAAAGTTATCCTTGAAAAAGCGGCAGAAGTATCCTTCACTGAAATGCACCTTCCTTGCCATCTGTCCGACCGTGATCTTTTCCTGATAATTCTCCTGCACAAACTCATAAATCTCACGGATCTTCCCGTTAATTCTCATATTATAAGATTCATTCCCCACACTGCCCTCATACCCGTCCACCAACAGATAGAAAAAATAGAACAGCTGCAGAATCTGCGCCTTGACAAGCAGCTCATACCCCTTTCCCTGCTCCCCAAACAGGGAAAAGACAGCTTCCACCGCCTGCGCCGCCTGTCCGTGCAGTGCATGATCCACGGACATATGTACATAAGTTCCCCTCTCCGCCTCAAACAATGGCTCCAGATACTTCCTGCTGATCCGGTCCTGTCCCATACCGGCCAGAAATTCATAGCGGACAAGGACTGCCCGATATGCCGCAGCCGCTGACAGTTTATCATGACCGCCATGAAGCACGCCCGGCTTGAGTAACAGCATATCGCCCGCCGTCAGAGAAACTTCCGTGCCCTCGATCAGAAACGTCGCACTTCCTTCCGTAAAAAACAAAATCTCCAATTCCTCATGCCAATGAAGATAGACCGGTATCCTCCCGGCCTCCATCAAAACGTCATAAATTGCCACCGGAAACATCTGGTCGCCATGCTGCTTCTTCTCTTTCAATCCGGTCGCCCTGGTTACTTTGGTCGTTTTCTGCATGTTTCGCATTAACCCCATGCTTCCTTTATCCTTTTTTGTCGTCTTGTCGTCCTTTCGTCTTATTACCCATTATACCCATCCGCAACAAAAAGTAAAGCCGTGCAGCCGCTCCACCGATCTCCCCTCACACTGCTTTTCCCTGAAAGCCAAAAAGAGACCGCCCGGCGTATCAGCCCAGCGGTCCCCAAATACTCTTCTCTTACATATAGAACTATATAAAATGTTATCAGAATACTCTGCCTTATAAATATTGCTCCACGATCTCCCGCATCTTATCCCATTTATCTTCCATGTCCTTAACCATGGCGAACTGGGTCCGGCAACGATCCAGATTATGCTCCGGACGATGAATCTTAAAGTAATGATCGCCCTCCAGATAGTCCGTCAGGAAACGCATACCGCATTCCAGCGTCATCAGCTTGGCGCCCATAGGCAGCAGACGAATCTCCTTCGCTGTCAGCGAGCCGCCGCATCCTTCAATAAATCCCTTCGTGTATAAGGCGAAAAGTTCCAGATCACAGGAAATCTTCGATAGATCCTTCTCATCCTCCGCTCCTGTATTTGCACCGAAACGAATGGAATCGCCATAATCGTACAGTGCAGAACCGGACATAACCGTATCCAGATCAATCACACAGATACCTTTTCTCGTCTTATGATCCAACATGATATTGTTGAGCTTGGTATCGTTGTGCGTAACCCGCAGCGGAATATCTCCCGATGCCAGCAGGTCGCAGAGTACATGACAGTCCTCTTCACGGTCCAGTACAAACTTAATCTCTTCCGCCACTTCTCCGGCACGCTTCATGACATCCGCTTCCAATGCCTTCTTGAAATTCTTCAAGCGGTCAACCGTATTGTGGAAATTCGGAATTGTCTCATGCAGACTCTCCGCCGGATACTCTTCCAGCAGCTTCTGGAAATGCCCGAAGGCCACGGCGCTCTCATAGAAATCTTCCGGCCGCTCCACAATATCGAAACTGTCCGCGTCTTCCACAAAGCTGTACATCCTCCAGAAGGTGCCGTCCTCCTCTTTGCAGAAGGCGCCACCCTCCTTAAGCGGAATCACGTTCAAAGACTCTCTCGCCGGGTCACCGCCATGCTCCACAATCTTCTTCTGCAGAAAAGCGGTCACACCCGTAATGTTCTCCATCAGCCCCGCCGGATCCTTAAACACTTCATGGTTCATCCGCTGCAGGATATATCTGCGGGTTTCCCCCGAATCCAGACGACAGGTCAAAAGGAAAGTATCGTTGATATGCCCATTGCCGTGGGGCGCCACATTCTCTGCCTTCCCACTTGTCGCAAACTTCTCCGAAATCCGTAATAAATCTGACAATTCTCTGCTCATTCAGGCACCTCCTAGCCTTTCACGCCACCGCCCGTAACACCGGCAATGATCTTCTCCGACAGGAACACATACAGAATAAAGGTAGGCAGGAACACAATAACCACTGCCGCAAACATACCGGCATAGTCGCCTGTATATCTCATGGAATTGATCATTCCGTACAATCCGATCGCTACGGATTTAACCTTGTCAGAGTTTGCAAATATCAGAGACATAAAATATTCGTTCCATACATTGATAAAGTTGAAGATCGTCACGGTGATGATACCCGGCTGTGCCATCGGCAGCATAATCTTCCAGAATGTCTTCATGGGCGGGCATCCGTCGATAGCAGCCGCCTCCTCGAAGGATTTAGACAGATTACTGAAGAAGGTCAGCAGGAAGATCGTCGTATAAGGCACGTTGATTCCCACATACAGGAAAATCAGCACCGCCCGGTTGGCAAGCGAAACATTCAGGATATTCCATCCTGCCACCAGTCCAAACAGAGGCAGCACGATCATAGTCGCCGGAACACCCATAGCCGCTACGAATCCGTTCTGGATCAGCTTGTTGCCCAGGAAGGTAAAACGAGACAACACATAAGCTGCGGGCGCACAAATCACGATCAACAGTACGCAGGATATGGTTGCATATACGAGTGAGTTCATGAAGAATACGGAAACATTGGATGTACTCCAGGCTTTCGCATAATTCTCCAGGTGGATACCGGTCTCAAACTTGAACACCCCACCGGAGAAAATCTCCTTGGATGTTGAGAAACTGGCTCCTACTACCCACCCTAACAGAACGAAGGTAAACAACACCCACAAAGTCAATATGATATAACCGGGAGCCAGACGCAATTCTTTGTGCCAGTTCACACGGTCGCGCACTTTCTTTTCTTTTGCCATTCTTACTCCCTCCTTTAAAATTCGATATCGTCATCTTTGAAGATCTTATCGCAGACAATGAAGATCAATACCACACAGGCACTCAAGAGTACACCTACTGCCGCGCCGATTCCGGCATTTCTCTCCGTCATACTGTTACCTGCTCCGAAGATATTCTGATACATATATACCACCGGTGTGATGGTCTGTGTATTCGAAACCACCATGGAGAACAATTGTGACCAAAGGAAAAAGCCCGCAGAACTGATACTCCACATGGTAATATTCGTCTTGGTAACGCCCTTGAGCAACGGCATTGTGATATATCGAAACTGCTGAATCCTGCTTGCGCCATCCAGAGTCGCCGCCTCATAATATTCCGTTCCGATCCGCTCGATACCGCTGGCAAAGATCAACATATGATATCCAACCATACCGAAACAATATGCAACAAGGAGCGCTATGAACAGATGGGACGGATCCAGCCACTGGAACTTCTCCAGCCATTCCCAGTGTAAAAATGCCCCAACTGTCTTAAAAAGACCGAACTTCGGGCTGAATACATACTGCAGCCACATGGTCGCCAATGCCACTGCACTTACAACGTTTGGCATATAAATGATCGCCCGAAACACATTCTTAAAACGGATGCCGCTTGTCAGGATCGCTGCAAAGAGAAGCGCCAGCCCCATCACGATCACCCCGCCGAAAAGCCAGATGCGGAAAATATTCCACATAGAAATCCGAAATAGCTCTGTGTTAAATAATTTTATGTAGTTGGCCATTCCTGAAAACTGCCACTTGGATACTGCGTCCGTCACGCCCTCGATCTTAAAGAAACTCATGAGAATGGTTCTAATGATCGGATACAGGAAGATAATAGAGAACATGAGGACCGCAGGTGTAACAAATACCACTATCATGGTCTTATTCTTTTTCAATCCAGTAACCCCCTCTCATTGAAAATACGAACAAGTCAAAACAACGATACAGATCAAACTGCTTTTTTGGTGAAAGAAGGCGGCACCGCCAAACACGATGCCGCCGTACTCATCTCATGCCTATCCGTGCAACTCTTTCTATTTTGTTGATAGGTCTTATAAATCTTACTTAGTTACCTGCTGCCTTCAGAGCGTCTACGAATCCCTGTGCATCCAGAGAACCACCGCAAAGCTTCGTGAAGTTCTCGATGATGATCGGAGTCATATCTGCATTCGCCTCTGCGCCTGCACCCCAAGGATAACGTGTTGACAAGCTGTCCATAACGGGCTTCACATTGCTCAGAAGCGCCGGCCACTCTGCGTTGTTAGAATCTGCCGGGATACCAACGGACATCTCGGAGAGAAGCGCATCTGCCTCACCCTTGGTCAGATACGTAATCAACTGGAATGCCTGCTCGGGCATGGTGGATTTCGCATTGATCGCGAATACCTGTGCACCATAGTTGGAAGCCTCTGTTCCGTCTACACCGCCTTCTACTGCCGGATAGCTGAAGCATCCCCACTGGAAATCTTCGCCTGCGATATCTTTAACTTCGTTCGGAAGCCAGGAACCGTTCAGGTACATTGCTGCCGTACCCATAGCCA
>CANRZW010000058.1 GCA_947644545.1 uncultured Lachnospiraceae bacterium | reverse complement strand
AAAATAGGAAAATGAAAACGTCGGAACTTTCCTAGTACTACGACGGAAAACGGGTATGAAAATGCTCTCCCGGTATAGACAATTCGATGTCTTATACCGGGAGATTTTTCTATAAAAAACCAGTTGACAAACATCATATACTGTATATAATAAAATATATACAGTATATACTATATAAGCATCGCGGCTGCCTGTGACGACAGGCTGCTGTGAGGAGGTTAACCGATGAAGATTATCATATCAAACCAGTCGGAACTGCCGATCTATGCGCAGATCAGGGAGCAATTGAAGGAACAGATCCTAAACGGGCAGATTCCGGAAGGAAGTACGCTGCCGTCCATCAGGCAGCTGGCGAAGGAAGTGGGGGTCAGTGTGATCACGACTACCAGGGCCTACAGCGATCTGGAGGCGGAAGGTTTCATTGCCACCATGCAGGGCAGGGGCAGTGTGGTCTTATCGAAGGACAATAACCTGTTGAAGGAGCAGTATCTTCTGCGGATTGAAGAAGGGTTGATGACGGCCATAGAGACGGCACGCGTGATGGGGCTGCCGGATCAGGAGCTGGCGGAGATCTTTTACAATCTGCTCGAGACGGCAGAGAAGAATCCGGGATCTGCTTAAGGAAATCCTTCTGCGGGATGGCCGGTCATAGGAAAGACGGGAACAAGGCACAGCGCCGGTGCGCACCCTGGCGCGGATGCCGTTCGTATATGAGAAGGGTGCACAGAAAAGAGGAATGGTATGGAATTACTGGAAGTACGTAATCTTTCAAAATATTATAAGACGTTTCATCTCGAGAATATTAATTTTACGCTGCCCAAGGGCTATATCATGGGCTATGTGGGGCAGAATGGCGCAGGGAAGAGCACGACGCTCAATCTGATCACGAATATCTGCAAGAGCAGCAAAGGAGAGGTCTATGTGGAGGGAAGAACATGCAATGACGATGAGCGCCGTTATAAGGAAAGCATCGGTTATATCGGAGATGAGTTCTACTTTCCAGATAACTTTAAGATCAGGCATATCCGCAGTGTTTTGCAGAACTTCTATGAGAGCTTTTCCACGGAAAAATTTGATGAGCTGACGGCACGATGGAAGTTAGACGGGAAACTGGAGGTGAAGGACTTTTCCCAGGGTATGAAGGTGAAGCTGATGTTTGCTTCCGTGCTTGCCAGGGATACGAAGTTGCTGGTGTTAGACGAAGCGACTAACGGGCTTGATCCGGTGGTGCGGGCGGAGGTCCTGAAGATCCTGCAGGAGTATATCGCGGACGGAGAACGCAGCGTGATCTTTTCGACCCATATTCTGAGCGATTTGGAGCAGATTGCGGATTATATTTATTTTATCCACGAGGGAAAGACGGTGCTCTACGATGCGAAGGATGAACTGATGGAGAATCATCTGCTGGTGAAGGGTGAGCGGCGGGCCATCTTTCCGGAACTGCAGAAGGCATTGATCGGAATCACGGACAATGCGTATGGCTTTGAGGCAATTCTGCCCAGTGACATGGCCGACCTTCTGACCAGTGATTTCCACTTTGAGAAACCGACCATTGATCAGATCGTGATCCATTATATTAAGGCAAGAGAAAGGTAGGAGGCAGGAGGGGAATAAATGAAAGCTTTATATTTTGCAAAGATAGATTATATCAAGACGAGGACGCAGTTCTATTTACTTATGGTCATAACGGTTATTGTGATGGCGGTCATGAAGGTGAGCACAGATGTGACCGCACAGGTGGGTTTTGTGTACGGAGTATTTCTGGCGATTGTGTTTTCCACCACACCGTTTGGAAATTGTACCAGAAAGGATGCAGGATTTCAGCTGCTGCTTCCGGCCACAACGCTGCAGAGAGTGACGGGCAGATTTATGTTTGGCCTTACGCTTCTGTTCATCGGGATGGGGTGCGGGCTGGCCACTGCGGCAATGTATGGTCTGTTGACCGGTCGAAAAGAGACGGTGTCGCTGCCCATATGCCTGTTTGCTTTTGCGGCCGGGCTGGTACTCATAACGGTGCAGTATATGTTCTTTTATCTGGTCGGTGAGAGCAAAGGGGCGCAGTTCTTAAGCCTGGTCAGAATGGTTCCGGGCATGAGCTTTTTCTTCGTATCCATGAAGCTGGCGGGCGAGATTCAGAAGGATCCGGCCGGAGCTGCAAGGATCATTGAGAAGATCGGCGGTAATCTGGACAGCATCGGGTGGGGCAGCGTAACGCTGGCTGTGTTGGTGATGGCGGCAGGTATCCTGCTGTGCACCAAAGCGACGGAGAGGAAGGATTATTAAGCAAAGGAGACAGGAAAGTTTTGTTGGAATGAAACTTTTCCTGTCTCTTGTTCGTATTATGGGTAGAGGTGACAAGATGGAGCAGGAGTTTGCGAGAGAATTAAGGTGGAACAATCTGGCGGCGGAATATCAGACAATGCTGTACCGGGTTGCTTTCGCTAATATGCATAACCGGGCGGATGCCGAAGATGCGGTGCAGGAGGCTTTTCTGCGGTATATGAAGGATGAGAAGCCGATCGCGAATAAGGAGCATGAGAAGGCCTGGCTGATCCGGACGACGATTCATATCTGTATGGATATGTTGAAGAGCAGCTGGCGCCGCAGGACGGTACCGCTTACGGATTCGCTGCAGGCACAGACGCAGGAGGTTTATCTGCCGTATCAGCTTAAGGATGACAGGACGTTGGAGGCGGTGCTTAAGCTTCCGGTGCATTATCGGAACCCGATCTATCTTTTCTATTATGAGGATTACTCCATACAGGAGATTGCCGGAGTCTTGAATGAAAAGGAAGGAACCATTAAGACAAGACTGAGACGGGGCAGAGAAGAGGTCAGGAAAATTCTTACGGAAAGGAGGCCGCAGGATTTATGAGTATACAGGAGGTTGGAAGAAACGGTAAAAGCAGTAAAGAGCAGATTCAGGAATATCCGGGGAGGAAAAGAGAAGAGCGGACGAAGAAGTTTCAGGACAGCCTGATGCAGAATCTGAAATACCAGGAGCAGACGCAGGAGCAGGACAACAGAGAAAAAGCCGGGAACGGGGCCAGGAGAATCGGCCACGACAGCAAAGCCGGCAGGCTGGGCACGTCGGGTATACGGGTCAATGCTTTAGTGGGGTGGGAAACGGTACAGGCCACGGAGGTGAGGCATATGAGCTATGAGGAGAGCGATAATATTGAGATTGCCGTAACGGAGGGCTATACGCTGAAAGGAAAGCTGGAAGGCAGATGCGTCTATGTGGAAGCGAAATATGACGATGGCAGGCTGGAGGCTTATCAGGTAGATACCGACCGGGTTCAGGAACAGACACAGCACAGGATTGAGAAGTTTGCGGTGGAAACGGTCGCCGGTATGGCGGATTTTGAACGAACGGATGGAAAATAAAAAAGGAGACAGAAGGAGGAACGGAAAATGATAGGAAATGGCGGGTACAGAACTTTTTATCCAACGGGTGGTAAGATGAATTATGCGGTACAGGAGATCAGGAAATACAGTGAGACTGCTGCCAGGCGCAGTAAGATGGGACTGCAGGGGGACGGGGCGTCCCCGGATTCTTTTGCGGCGAAGCTGAAAGCGGCAGATGAGTTTATGGCGTCCGGGGAATCTTGTGGGGCGACAGATTCGGTGGCAATCATTCTGCGGCAGATGGATAAAGCGCAGCCGGGCAAGCCGGTATCCAAGACAGTATTTCACAATGGTGTCTGCGTGGTGGTGGAAAAGGACTATCTGCGGGGCAACAGCATTACAATAGGCGGCAGCTCGAATCCTAACTGGATCCATGTGGACACTTCCGTGGGAACGGTACATATCGATCTGAACGATATCGACAGCCTGATGAAGTGTCTGGATATGTTTTCACCGGAGGATCTTAATCTGATTCTGCGTAAGATTACAGAGGTAAGGCAGTGCAAGGATGCGCTGCAGGAGATCGATGAGATGCGCAGCACGCAGGTTGAGGGTGCGAAAGAGAAGGAAGAAGAGGAAGAATAAAGCGTCTGCTTGCGGTTGGTGGTTGTTGAACAGGAAGATCTATGCTACACTGTGATATAAATTCAGACGTAAAGGAAGCAACCGGCCATGCAGAAAAAAATAGCAGTGATCAATGACATATCAGGATTCGGAAGGTGTTCCGTCACGGTGACACTTCCGATCCTTTCTTATCTGGGGGTGCAGTGCTGTCCGGTGCCGACGGCCATCCTGTCCAACCATATGGGCTTTCCACATTATTTTATCGACGATTACACGGATCGGATGAAGGATTATATTGAGATCTGGCGTAAGCTGGGGCTGCGGTTTGAGGGAATCATGACGGGCTTTCTGGGATCGGCAGAGCAGATCGATATCGTGAAGGGATTCATCCGTGACTTTTCTAGGAAGGATACCCTGGTGATCGTGGATCCGGTGATGGGTGATCATGGAAAGATCTATGTCACCTATACGGAAGAAATGTGCATGGAGATGAAGAAGCTGGTGGCGCTTTCGGACATCACGACGCCGAACCTGACGGAGGCTTGCAGGCTGTCGGATACTCCGTACAAAGCGGCAGGATGGCGGAAGCGGGAACTGTACGCCATGGCGGAGCAGATCGCAGCGCTCGGACCGGCGAAGGTGGTCATTACCGGTATTCCGCAGGGCGGTTTCATCGCCAACTATATCTACGAACAGGGACTTGAGCCGCGGATTATCCGTACTCATAGGGTGGATGCAGAGCGTTCCTGCACGGGGGATGTGTTCACTTCGATTATCTCTGCGGACGGTGTGAATGGCGTGCCCTTCGATCGTTCCGTGCGCAAGGCATCAGCCTTTGTAAAAAAGTGCATTCTGAAATCCGTAGAGATGGAAATTCCGAAGACGGACGGCGTGTGCTTTGAGGAAGTATTGTATCAGTTAAAGCGGGATTAAGGTTGCATGTACTGCGGCGGGCCGAAATCATGTCATGAAAGCGGCCCGCCGCAGGCGGTAAATCCAGTACTTTAATTAAAAAATCTCGAAGATCGAGGTGCCGGTTTCCAGGGTATCGGCAATCCGCTGATTTTCTTTCATCTGGCTGTTGATGGTCTCCATATCACGAACCAGTACCTGGGTGCTCTCGGCCGCGCCGTTTACGCCTTTGGCACCCTCGTCGATGGCCTGTGTGATGGAATTGATGGAGGAGGCGATCTCATCCATGGTCAGTTTCAGACGGTCCGTCTTATCTGTAAATTCGTTCATGACATTTTCTATGTAAGAAGCATTTTCCCGATATTGTACGCCGCTTTGCACGAAGTTATTCAGTTCCGGCAGGATGGATTCGCTCAGGTATGCAACGAGATTGTTGGCATTCCTGGACAGATTGTGTACCGCATCGGTGACCACCAGGTTAATATCCTGGATGCGGTTGGCAGCGGCTTTACTGTCTTCTGCCAGCAGGCGGATCTCTTCGGCCACTACCATGAACCCACGTCCGGCGTCGCCGGCTCTGGCTGCTTCGATCGACGCATTTAAGGCCAGCAGGTCAGTCTGTCCGGAGATACTGAGGATATCATTGGTCAGGCTGTTGACCTTATCTACGCGTTTGCTGTCTTCGATAGCGCTGCGCAGGACGTTCAGGATCTTGTCTACCCGGATGCCTGTCTCTTCCATATAGGTTCTGGCTCTGGATTCCATCTGATCGGCATTGGATTTCATCTGTTTCGTATATTCATTAATGCTGGTAGATTTCAGAGCGATTTCTTCTACATCTGTACGGATGTCGGCAGCATTCTGGTTGATGATGCCTGCCGAGACGCCTATTTCGGACATGGTGGTCGCCAGCTGTTCGGTAACGGCGGACAGGTCCGAGGCGCTGTCGTTGGAATTCTGTACACTTTGCTGTACGCCGGTGACAACGCTTTCCATGTCGTGTGTATTGTCGATGATCATCGTCAGGATTTCCTGCAGCTTATCAATAAAGGTATTGATACCGCGGCTTAAATCGGCAATCTCGTCACGGGAACGGATTGTGATTCGTTTGGTCAGGTCGCCATGTCCGCTGTCCAGTCCGGCGATGATGGCGTTAATCTCATTTTTCGCCAGGGCAATCGGTCTGACAACACGTCGCAGCACAACAGTCAGTGCGATGATCAGTGCCAGGATGCTGACGATCATGATCGTGCCGTTGATTAACACGGCGCTGTAGTAAACCTGTGCCAGCTCTTCTCTGGCGCGTTCGGAATCAGCCTGTGCGCTGTTATTAAGAACGGAGATGGCATCCTGGATACTGTCCGAGTACTGTGCCAGATCCCCATTGGCCAGTTCAAAGGCGGCCTGATTCCTGCCTGCGGCGCTGTAGCCGAAAAGGGCTATGATCGTATACTTAAGATTCTCGTAATCATCCAGCAGCTTCTTGTAACTTGATGCATTCTCGGCGGAAACGGAAGCGCCGTATTCCGACAGCATATCATCCAGCAGGGCTTCCTCCATGCGGATGCTGTCCACCAGCTCCACCATGGTATCCAAATCCGTGGCGATAATATGGGACAGGGCCATGGAATGCAGTCTCTGGGTTTCACGCTGGATATTGCTCAGACGGAAGATACCGGTCATATAGTCGTCCGCGATGGTGCTGGCGGTTCGATTCACATTCCGGATATTATGTACGGCTACGATATTCGACAGGATACAGACAAAGCTCAGCACGAAGATGGGGATCAGCGTCAGAAGCTTGATGCTGAGACGGGGTCTGTTCTGTTCGGATGTTTTGGGGTTTGCTGTTCCGGTCATGTCGTCCTCCTGATTCTTTACATAGGCTCTTGGAGTCTCTTTGAATTTCCTGTTGTTATTCAGCTATGGAAGCGGTAATGCCTTCCGTCAGGGTATCCATCAGCTGCTGCAGGCTGATGTTGTTTGGATTGCCTGCGATCATAATGTTGGCGAAGTCCGTGCAGGCATCCCAATATTTGACGCCGACGCGCTGCAGGTTGCCGTACTTTGACTGTTCCAGGATGGCCTGTACGGCGGGAATCTGTGCGGCGGCATCCGATGCGGCCGCGTTGCTGTTTGAGGGGATCTGGTTCTTCTGCACGAAGCGCAGGTATTGGTTTTCCTCATTGGTCAGCCAGTCGGCCAGTTTCATGGCCCACTGTTTATTGGGTGAGTAGGCGTTTACGCCCATCATCTTATAGCCGGTAAAGGAAGCCATCTGGATCTGTCTGCCTGCACAGGTGAACGTGGGCAGTTTGACGGCGCCGTAATCACTTCCCCAGGCATTCCGGATCTGCGTGGCATTCCAGGTGCCGCTTATGCCGGCAATCACGCTGCCGTCCTGCACCTTGGCGATAAAGTCACTGTCCGTATTGAAAGAGAAAGCAGGGTTGGTGGTGAGATTCAGGATTGACCGGGCGACATCCGTGCCTTTGACGGCGCCCTCAGTTGTATTCCAGTTACAGTAATTGGTGACGTTGTCGCTGTTGATGCCAAGTTCCAGTCCTGTCTGGCCGAAAAAAGAATACAGATACCAGCCGGAATTCAATTCCATGGAGATCTGTTTCCCGGCGGCAGCAGCGGCGCTCAGCAGACCGTCCAGGGTCTGTACGTCCTGTTCCGTGAAATATGTTTTGTCATAATATAAGAAATAACCGTTATCTGCAGTATAGGGAAAAGCATAGAGCATATCGTGCCAGGACGCGGCGGCTACTGCCTCCGGTACATTGGCAGACGAAACTGCCTCCGCATTGTCTATCGGTTCCAATACGCCTGCTGCCATCAGTCTTGTGAACTGATCGTCCGGAAAGGAGAAAATATCTCCCGCGCTGTGGATGTCATCCAGTACCATATTGCAGGTGTTGGAGTCGGCCTGGGGCGACAGCGTGATCTCAAAGGCTGCCTGGCTGGCATAATGCTCCTGGAAAGAGGCGATCATCTCGTTCAGCAACTCGAAATCACTCTCTTCCGCCCATACGGTCAGTGGGATCGTGCCGGCTTTAAGTGTCTCGTCAGTTTCAGATACCCCGGTGGTTTCCGTGCTCTGCGCTGCAGGTACGTCTATCGCCTCAGCAGCGGAGCAGCCAGTTAAGATTGCAGCAATTGTGAGGGCACATGCTCCTCGCTTCCATAACATGTTCATCACCCTTTGCCTCCTGTAATTATAATAGATGTAATAGAATGTGCCGATGTGGCAGAACGATATTAGTATATCATATTTGTAATCTTGTGTCAGCCTCTGACAGAGATTTCTGTTCAAAGAAGGTAACGGTTCCAATATATGGCAATCCGGTTTACAGGTCGATATAATATTCCAGTTCAAAAGCATATCCGTCCTTCTTGTTCTGCTCGGACAGGGTATCGGTCTCAATAATGCAGAAATCCTGCTCCTTTAGGACTTCTTTCATTTCGTCCCGGACGGAAGAAAAGTCTACCATATGGGTAGAGATTCTGCGGCAGGCATAATTGCCCTCCGGGAGAAGCCGGAAGGTATTGCCGGAGGGATCCGGGAAGGTTTCCGGAACAGAGGATGCAGAGGATGCGCCGGCGGGCATATCATGCATAAACGTCTGAACGGATTCTGCATTAACCGTAAGGAACATATGACGGTAATAGACCCCTTCCCTGTATTCATGCAGAATACCGGAAGGGTATGCGGCCGTGATGCCTGCCTGCTGTGCGGTAACGAACAGCTTTAGGATATGCTGTCCATAATATTTCGGGGTATCCATCTCCTCGAGCGGTACGGTGAGCAGGCAGCGCTGTGCGACAGTGCTCTGGTAGAATCCGTCCGGCAGCAGGATACCGCTCCTGCTTGCGGGGATCTTGGCCATACCGGTTACGGAGCTGCCCATCTTCTGTAAAGTTTCCTGCAGGGCGCCGAGACAGCTGTGGATCTCCAGAATCTTCTGTTCTGCCAGGATTTTGCCGTCGTAGAGCAGCTTCTGCAGATTAATGGAATCCTTATTGACGTAGTTATTCAAATCTTTCAGTGGAATCCCCAGCTTGATGCAGACCGTAATCGCGTCCAGCAGATAGAGCTGACTCTCTGTATAATATCGGTAATTCGTCTCCGTATTGACGAATGCCGGTTTCAGGATGCCGATCTGGTCATAGTAACGCAGCGACTTGATGCTCACATTCTTCAGTTTTGATACTTTGCCGATGGACATATACTGACTCATGCCTGAAAACTCCCTTAAATGATCAAGGATCTTCTTTTCTCCGCGATGCCGGACCGTCTCAAACTATAACCCTGGGTTAGAGTTCGACAAATCATATTTTGTCATAACTGACAGGCAAAAACAACCCTTTTACGGAAACTAGTGGCTGCAAAAATTTCAGCCACATGATATTGTATGACGGCGCCCTGTCGGCATCGATTCCCAAGAAAAGACAAATGAGGGAGGGCAAAGCGGATAAGGATTCGATCGTTGAATATATCAAGGAGAGGGGAAAGATCGGGCTTGCGGCTTACGCGCCGGTGCGGTATGATTTCAGAATGAAGGGCTGTTAAACAGTCTGGTGGTGGCGGGAACGGCTTATAACGGATTGGAGGGTATGAAACTGATCCGGCAGACGAAAACGTCTATCATGGAGGAATAGCATGAGGCGGTCCGGACCATGGTGGACAGGCTGGATATAAAGAGTCGTATGCATAAGACACAGGAGACGTCGGAGGCGGTGCAGGAAGACGGAGAAGAGGAAGCAAAAGAAGAGCCGGAAAATGCGGCAGGCAGCTTTATCGTGAAGAACGCCCTCTCCTTTATGGAGGAGAACTACGCAGAACGGCTGAAGCTGGCGGGCGTGTCCGCCAACGAGTACCGGAACACCATGAGCGTGCCGCAGAAGACGGAACCGTGACCAAAGAGCGGATCCTGAAAAGACGGATAAGGGCAGAGCGACAGGAAGAGCAGGGCGGAGGAATGTGTGAGGAATCCATATTGGAGTTGATTTACAGACTAAGCAGGATGCCGATTCGCGTATATACGGAAGCCTGGGAGCTGCAAAGCAGCTTCGGGACGGGGAATCATAGCGAAACGGCATATGACGGGCAGATTCTTATGGAGCTGCAGAAGCTGTTTGGAGAGAAGGAAACCGATCAGGCATTTGTATCATACCATGAGCAGGTGCCGATCGGGTTATACGGCTGTAGGGCAGGCGGCAGAATCTATGTCCTGGGGCCTTTATGTTATGGGCCGCTGCATACCATGGAGGCGGCACGGTTTCTGCGAAAGCACAGGCTGGGGGAATATCCGGAATGCCGTATGGAGGACGTGCGTAACGTCCTCTGGTTTCTGACGCTTGGTGGGACAGAGAAGGCGGAATCTGAGGAACAGGGCCGGGATCATGACCATGACGGGGATCATGACAGGGAACGTGGCGGATGCGATGGGAGAGGCGTCGAAGGAACAGGGTGTGGAAGAAGGACAGGAAGTATAAGGAATATAGAAGAGGGGGATGCGCCGTCTGCGTTTGGAGTGACCGACCAGGAGTCCGTGGCGGAGGAAGTCTGGCAGAGGGAGGCATTTCAGCGTAACCACACTTACCTGGAAGAAGAGAAGCTCTTTAGCTGTATCCGGGAGGGCAATGTGGCATATCTTAAGCAGCATGGCGATGATATCGAACTTCCTCATCCGATTCTGTTGGATGACGTGAAGAAGAATGAAGAATATATGGCAGTGACCGGTATTTCCCTTGCGGCGAGGGCGGCAGTTGAGGGTGGCGTCAGCTCTAAGGAGGCATTTCTTTATAATGACTTGTTTCTGAAAAAAGTGGCGGCCTGCAGGAACATTCAGGAGATCAATCAGGTGCACCGGGAATGTTATCTGCAGATGGCCCGTCTGGTTCGTAACAGAAGGAAGAAGGAAACGGCCTTAAACCGCCATGTGGAAGAGTGTAAGAAAGCCGTTATCACGAGAAGGTTCGAGCAGATCTCTATCGACGGCCTGGCGGAGGCTGTCGGGATTTCCAGAGAGTATCTGCAGAAGCTTTTTAAACAATATGAAGGGGTGTCCCTCACCGAATATATCACCGATAAGAAGCTGGAAGCGGCCTGCAATATGCTGGTATTTTCCGGCCGGAAGATCAGCGAGATTGCCGATCAATTGCATTTCGGCAGTGTCAGCCATTTCAGCCTTGTCTTTAAACGGAAAAAGGGACTGTCACCGAAAGAATACCGGCAGAAGCATCAGCGGACGGTTTACTGACGGCTTGTTTGTTGTTCGGCTTTCATTTTATATCCGGTTTTGTTAATTTATTACCTGTTTTGTTAAAATATAAAAGAAACAATCGTATATACTATAGACAGCTATAAGGAGGACGGTTCAGACAGCATGACAGGCTGTCAACTATTTTCAAACATCAGAACAGGAGGAACGATTTATGAAGTATTATGTATCAGCCGCTGCGGCACAGACCGGCGACGGCACGAAGCAGAATCCTTTCCGGACGATTCAGGAGGCGGCCTGCATCGCACAGGCCGGCGATGAGGTCATCGTAGCGCCCGGTGTCTACAGAGAGGCGGTTAATCCGAAGAATGCAGGTACGGAAGAGGCGAGGATCGTATACCGGTCGGAGGAAAAAGGCGCGGCAGTGATCACGGGCGCGGAGCCTGTGACGGCGTGGGAGCCGGTGGAAGGCAGCGTGTGGAAATGCGTTGTGCCAAACAGCCTCTTTGGAGCGTATAATCCTTTTACTACCCTTGTCAGCGGTGACTGGTTTATCGCTTCCTTTATTGCGCATACCGGCGAAGTGTATCTGAACGATAAGGCTATGTACGAAGTGACGACACTGGAGCAGGTGAAGAATCCGGTTCGTGTTCTGACATCCTGGGATCCGGATTTTACGGTCTACACCTGGTTCTCCGAGCAGGATGAACAGCAGGATGCAACCGTTATTTATGCTAATTTCCAGGAATTTGATCCGCGCAAGGAGCAGGTGGAGATCAATGTGCGCCGCAGCTGCTTTTATCCGGAGCAGGAGGGGATCGGCTATATCACCCTTTCCGGCTTTACGGTGACCAGGGCCGCGACACAGTGGGCGCCGCCTACCGCTTATCAGGAAGGCATGATCGGGCCTCACTGGTCCAAAGGCTGGATCATCGAGGATTGTGAAGTATCCCATTCCAAGTGCAGCGGCATCTCCCTGGGCAAGTATCTGCAGCCGGAGAACGATAACAAATGGCTGAAATGGAAATTCAAGGACGGCACGCAGACAGAGCGCGACTGTATCTGCCAGGCACAGCGGGAAGGCTGGACGAAGGAGCGGATCGGTTCCCATGTCGTGCGCAGATGTAATATCCATGACTGCGGACAGACCGGTATCGTCGGTCATCTGGGCGGCGTGTTCTCCGTGATCGAGGATAACCATATCCATCACATCAACAACCGTCAGAATCTGGCGGGCGCAGAGATCGGCGGTATCAAGATGCATGCGGCTATCGACGTGACCATCAGACGGAATCATTTCCATCATTGTACACGCGGGTTGTGGCTTGACTGGCAGGCACAGGGTACACGCGTGACCCGCAACCTGTTCCATGACAATACGCTGCCTTTCGATCATCTTATGAGCGAGGAGGCCAAGTCGGCGGAAGCGGTCGGAGAGGATATCTTCATCGAAGTTTCCCACGGACCTACACTGGTGGATCATAATCTGCTGCTTTCCAGAAGGTCCTTCAAGATGCCGACGCAGGGCGTGGCTGTGGTACATAACCTGATCGCAGGCGCCATCACAGCCGTGGGAACAGGTGTGAACAACGGCGCGAAGACGCTGCAGTCTCCCCGTTATACGCCTTATCATGTGCCGCACCGCACGGAGGTGGCAGGCTTTATGACGATCCTGCACGGAGATATGCGCTTCTATAACAACGTGTTCGTGCAGCAGGAGGTGCCGGCATTCTTCAAGAGAGTGGAGGAGGCGGTTGCCGCAACGCCGAAGATGTGGGATGATTTCAATACCACGGCGGGTACGAAACCTTATGACGGTTATCAGACATATGAGGAGTGGGAGAAGGAATTCGACGGCTACTGCGGTATGGGTTCCGAGCCCAGCGACCGGTATTACATTCCGCTGCCGGTATGGACGGGCGGTAACCGTTACTATAACGGCGCCAAGCCCTGTGACAAGGAGAAGGACTTCACGGTGGATACCGAGCACACCATTCGTCTGGAACTGAAGGAAGAGGAAGGCACGTTCAAGCTCTGCACCAATCTGGGCGAGTTCCTGCCGGAAGGGGAAGAGAAGCTGATCACCACAGAGACGCTGGGCATGGCTTTCGAGCCGGAACAGCGCTATGAGAATCCGGACGGGACGCCGATCACCTTCGACGAAGATTATTTCGGAGAAAAGAAGGAGCATGTGACGGCCGGACCGTTTATGAAAGTGACAGACGGTATGAGCGTGGTTCCCTTCGTTTCTTAAAAAAGCCTTAAATTGTAGAAAACCGTAAAAGAGTATGTTACAATGGCAAAAGCAGGCGGCGTGATTTTACGGAGGATACGGAAGTTGAATAAAGAAGAATTTATCACCAGATTACAGCACTCTCTGGCTGGCGCTCTGCCCGGCGTGCAGGTGGCCGAGCATGTGAGATATTATAGAGAATATATCGATTCGGAGATCCGGAGGGGCCGGGATGAGGCGGAAGTGCTGGCACAGCTGGGCGATCCCAGGCTGCTGGCGAAGAGCATGATAGAGGCTGGCAAAGCCGGCACGGCGAACGGTTCGGCGCAGGGATATGAGGAGGAGATGGCAGGAGATGTGCAGGATGCCGGGTATGACCGGACAGGCCGCGTGAGAAGAGTCATGCTGCCGGGATGGATGATGCTGTTGATCCTCGTTATGGTAGTGTTGATCGTAATCGGATTGGTGGGCTCGGTTCTGTATATTTTTGGGCCGGTGATCATGGCGGCGCTGATCGTGATGTTTGTGGTCAGGGTGATCCGGGGCAGCGGGCAGTGATAATTCTTCCGGAATAAGAGTAAGATTTGAAATAAAATATAAAATCCGTCCGGTGACGTGTATATTCTATCGGAAAAGCTGCAATACTATTCCTGTAACAAAAATCAATCAGGAGGTATTTGAGATGTCTAAGAACGATTATAACCAGAATTCTCAGAACGACAAGCAGCAGGACAAGAACAACCAGAACAGTCAGAACAGCCAGAAGAACAGTTCTAAGAACAGTTCCGGAAGCAACGCACAGGACAACCAGAAGAACAATTACTAAGAGCGCGTAAGCAGACGGCAGCTCTTAAGCAGAAAGCGGTATGGTCATCTTGACCGTATCGCTTTCTGCGTTTTGAGATTGTTATTTGCCGTATTTTGAGATACAATAAGAACCGTGAGCTGCAGTGAAGGTTCTTTTGCGGGAAAAGAAGTAACTATGAGGATCATAAGAATATATGGATAGAGTAGAATATATCGCGCCCTGCCATTTTGGGCTGGAGGCGGTTTTGAAAAGAGAGATTACGGATCTTGGCTATGAGATCGTGGCGGTGGAGGATGGACGTGTCACCTTTGCCGGGGATGTGCAGGCGCTTTGCCGTGCCAATATTTTCCTGCGGACGGCGGAAAGAGTGCTCATCAAGGTGGGAAGTTTTCGTGCGGAGACGTTCGAGGAGCTTTTTCAGGGGACGAAGGCGATTCCCTGGAGTGATTACATACCCAAAGACGGTAAGTTTTGGGTGGCTAAGGCGGCCAGCGTGAAGAGTAAGCTGTTTAGTCCCTCCGACATACAGTCTATTATGAAAAAGGCGATGGTGGAGCAGATGAAGCAGTCCTTTCATATGGACTGGTTTGCGGAGAGCGGCGATCCCTACCCGGTCAGGGTCTTTCTGCTGAAAGATGAGGTGACGGTGGGATTGGATACCACGGGGGATTCCCTTCACAAACGAGGTTACCGGAAATTGACGGCCAAGGCGCCGATCGCGGAGAATCTGGCGGCGGCGCTGATCATGCTGACGCCCTGGCGGGGAGACCGTATTCTGGTAGATCCCTTCTGCGGCAGCGGCACGATCCCCATCGAGGCAGCCATGATGGCGGCGCATATGGCGCCGGGAATGAATCGCAGCTTTACGGCCGAAGACTGGGGGCATATCGTGGGACGGAAGGACTGGTATCGGGCAGTGGACGAAGCGGAGTCAATGATTGACCTGCAGGTGGAGACGGATATCCAGGGGTATGACATCGATGATGAGATGGTGACCATCGCCAGAGCCAATGCCAAACTGGCCGGTGTAGAGGGGTTGATCCATTTCCAGCGCAGAGGCGTGGAACAGCTCAGCCATCCGAAGAAATACGGCTTTATCATCACGAACCCGCCTTATGGGGAGCGGCTGGAGGATAAGGAGAATCTGCCGCGGCTTTATGGCACGATCGGGGAACGTTACCGGATGCTGGACAGCTGGTCCATGTACCTGATCACTTCCTATGAGAAGGCGGAGCAGGCGATCGGCCGCAAGGCGGATAAGAACCGGAAACTGTACAACGGCATGATGAAGACATATTTCTATCAGTTTGCGGGACCAAGGCCGGGCAGACGGAAAGAGTAAAGCGATAAGCAGCAAGAGGAAAAAGGAAGCGATATGATGCAGAGTCAGTTAATGAAACATACAACGGCGCTGTGTGCACTGTTTGTGGCAGCGGCTATGGGCGTGATGCTGTATTTCTGTGCCAATAAGATCGTGGTGGTTGCGGATGTGGCCCAGGACGAGGTCGTGCAGGCGGCGGAGAAAGGCGGCAGAACAGGGAACAGCGTCGGGACAGGCGGCAAGGAGCCCAAGGCGGAGGATGACAACCGGATCGCGATCGAGTGTGACAGTAAGAGCACGAATTACTTTTGTGTGCCGATTCCGGCGGATGTGCGCGTAGAGCAGGTAACGATCGAGAATCATTATATGGACCGGGAGCTTTGGGTGAGCATCGCGCCCGAGGATATGTCTGACAAGAGAAGTTTCTACGAGAATAACGGTGTGTACGGCAATTGTGAAAGGGTGCTGGACGGGCATTTTCAGGTGGAGAAAAAGAGGATCTGCCTGCAGTTTCAGTTGACGGATGTATACGAGTATTACAGCATTTTTGAGGATAATACGCTCTATATAGAGTTTGTGCCACCCAAGGAGGTCTATGATAAGATCGTGGTGATCGATCCGGCTTACGGGATGGAAGACACCGGCGTTGCCAGTGACACTGTGGCGGCAAAGGAGATCACGCTGAACATTGCCCGCGCATTGAAAGAAAAGCTGGATGAGACGGACATCAAAGTATACTATACGAGAATGGACGACAGCAATCCGCAGGACAAAGACCGGGTAGGATTGGCGGCAGCCACGAAAGCGGATATGTTGATCCGCATTGAGGTGGGAAGTGCAAAGAGCAGTAAGCAGTACGGAACGGAGGCAGTCTATAACAGCAGGTTTTTCATTCCCGGGTTCGGCAGTGTGGAACTGGCGGATCTGCTGGAACGTGAGGTGGTGACTGCCATCAGCGGTAAGGCCAACGGGCTGTTGGAAGCCGGAGAAACGGATACGGTCATCAACGAAGCGACGGTACCGGCTGCAGCCATTAAGGTGGGCTATCTTACGAACGGGCAGGAGGCCATTCTTCTGCAGAGAGAGGATTATATTCAGCGGATCGCGGAAGGGATCTATCAGGCGATCGTCAAGGCATATGAAACGGAATAAAGGAGCGGACCAAAGAGTGAAGAAGATCATATTTGCGACAGGAAACGAAGGAAAAATGAGGGAGATCAGGGAAATACTCCGGGATGTGGATGCACAGATTCTGTCCATGAAAGAAGCGGGGATTACAGCCGAGATAGAAGAGAACGGGACAACTTTTGAGGAGAATGCCATGATCAAGGCGAAGGCGGTGGCGGCGGAAGCGAAGAAAACGGCAGCCATGCCGCAGTCTGAGATCGTAGTGCTGGCGGATGATTCGGGGCTGGAGGTGGATTATCTGAATAAAGAGCCGGGCATTTATTCCGCCAGATATATGGGCGAGGATACGCCGTACGCCATAAAAAATAAAAATTTGATTGACAGACTCGAAGGCGTGCCAGATAATAAGAGAACGGCCAGATTTGTGTGTGCTATCGCCGCAGCGATGCCGGATGGAGAAGTGATCACGACCAGAGGCGTGATCGAGGGCAGGATCGATTACGAGGAGAAGGGAAAGAACGGATTTGGTTATGACCCGATCTTCTATGTGCCGGAATATGGTTGTACTACGGCGGAACTGAGCGTTGAGGAGAAGAATCGTGTCAGCCACAGAGCCAGGGCGCTGGAGGCAATGAAGGACGAACTTAAAGGAAGATTTCTGTCAAGATGAGAGTGGATGTGTGGAGCTGTGTATGAAAATATTGATCGTAAGTGATACGCATAGAAACAATACCAATTTTCTTAAAGTAGTGGAGAAGACGGCTCCGGTGGATCTTATCGTGCATTGCGGAGATGTGGAAGGAAGCGAAGTACTGATCTCCAGGGCAGCGGGATGTCCGGTGGAGATTGTGCAGGGAAACAATGATTTTTTCTCAGATCTGCCAAGAGAAAAGGAATTTACGATAGGCGGCTATAAGGTGTGGCTGACCCATGGGCATAATTATTACATAGCCATGAATAACGAGATTATCAAGGAGGAAGCCAGAAACAGGAATGTGGATATTGTGATGTGCGGACATACCCATAAGCCGGTAGTGGAGATCGGCAATGATATCACGCTTATTAATCCTGGCAGCCTCAGCTATCCCAGACAGGAAAACCACAGACCGAGTTATGTGCTTATGGAGATAGACCGGGAGGGAGAAGCACATTATACGATCAATTATTTGAAATAGTGCACAATCACATATGCGTAAGCGGCTTCAAAAAATATAAAAAGACAGTTGACAGAGAATAGGGTATATTATATAATATAGCTTGCGTTGTGAGGGATAAGGTCACAGGTATATTTCGGGGTGTGGCTCAGCTTGGCTAGAGCGCCTGGTTTGGGACCAGGAGGTCGCAGGTTCGAATCCTGTCACCCCGATGCAGCGTTTGTTTTCAGTATTTGAAGTTGAGTTAATAGAATATCGTATAGCATATTTTAATATTTTATCTGATTATGCGGGTGTAGTTCAATGGTAGAACACCAGCCTTCCAAGCTGGATACGTGG
>CANRZW010000057.1 GCA_947644545.1 uncultured Lachnospiraceae bacterium | reverse complement strand
ATATGATAGTTTTGGATATTTCCATTGTCTACCATATGGGAAGCATATCATTTATGAGGGGTGAGGATTTTTCGTATAAAGAATTTATATTGTCTTTTTGTGGCAAATCGCATATAATAAAGACGGGTAAAAGAAAGACAAAGTGAAAAATTTATTTGTGAGGAGGTGTTTATGTGGCAACATCAAGTATTTTTGCAAATGTAAGGATTACAGACCCACGACAGGCAGAAGCTTTTGCTGAAGCGTTGGATGCATCTGCTATGGACCCGGTAAGAGTGCCATCCGCACCTGTGATTCCACTTGTGACGAATGTAGAAGAGATACGAAAATTTATGGCAGATGAGGGTAATGAAGGATGAGTAAATGTATAGCTGTTAATATTCAAGACATTTTGAAGGCAGTCGGGGAGGAGAAAGTGCAAAGTCTTCTCTCCGATTTTTCGTCTCCGTTAAATGAGGAAGTAGAAGATTTTGTCCATAATAAATCGATTGAATTTGCTAAGAAAAAGTTATCTATTACATATTTGGTCATAAGAAAAACCGATGATGGGAAAACAGTGCTAGTGGGAATCTTCACACTGGCGCATAAAGCAGTTGAGGTAACGAACACTAATATCAGTAATACCGCTCGCAGGAAATTGTCAAGATATGCAAAACTGGATGAAGAAACGGATAAGTATAATGTATCAGCCTTTTTGATTGCACAGTTTGGAAAAAACAGTGCAGTGTCCGAGAAATGGAAAATTAGTGGAAATGAGCTTATGGATTTGGCTTTTGAGGTATTGAGACATGTGCAATATTTTGTTGGTGGAGGTGTAGTGTATCTGGATTGTGAGAATATAGATAAAGTGCTGGGGTTCTATAAAAGTGATTATAATCGGTTTAAGATATTTGGAGAAAGGATGGCAAGGAGTGAAGGAAAACTGTATCTTCAGCTGTTAAAATTCTTTTAAAGAAAATTAAAAAAGATTTTTGATTGATTTGGATAGAGAGGATAATATAACAGGAAAATCTATTTTGATATTTGGAAAGCACTTATTTTAGAAAGTAAGGGTCAGTGTTTACAACAATAAATTACGGAGGAGTCAATTAAATTGGGGGACACTATACAGTTACAGGGTATAGCAAAGATACCTGATAAATTAAAATGGAATAACAGTGCAAATATTTTATGCAATTATATGAAAGAGTTGGAATTCTTAGAAAAAATATTGAAGAATAAAGCGATTATCCCAAGATATGTGATTGAACCTTTAGATTATTTAAAGATTGAAGAATTACATAGGATTGCGTTTCCAATGACTTGCTTTTGCGATATTCCGTTATCTAAGGTCGGTGGACATATGTCACGATATGGAAGGTATGGAATAGCGTTAGATAAGCAGGCTATTATAAATAAATTTAAAGTACAACCAATCAATTACATGAACCCGGAATCTCCTTTAGTGAACGACTTTAGAAGTGCTTTTTCTGATTATTATAATGCAGGGAAAAAGGTGCATGCGGAAGATAAACTATTATTGAATTATCTCATGAGTGCTCTTATGTATATGAAACCAATTTCTGGAATAGAGAAAATTGAGGGCGAAGAGACAAACTATATATTTCAAGATGAATGTGAATGGCGTTATATTCCAACGGAACAATTTCCGAATAGTTTAAAATTGGTGTTATCTGGAAATATGGCGACAGAAAATGCAAAAAATTATTATTCTAAGGCATTATTGAAGCATGAAGAGACATGGATTAAATTCGACTGGGAAGATATTTGTTATATTATTGTACCAGATGAAATGGCATTAAAACGTATTATAGAAACAATTAAAGAATTACCATTGGGTGATACTCAAAAATATTTTCTAATATCAAGAATTGAAGTTAGTATGAGGTTTGCGGAGAATTTAATATGATTGTAGATTTTGATGATGTATTTAACGATAAAGATGCTGGAATGCAAGTACCAGAGGAAATATTGACACTTATAAATCAGGAGTTGCCAAGTAATTTTTGCTGTTATAAAGATCCGGAGGAGGGAATTATAGTTGGACCAAGACTAGATGGATCGGGACAAAAAATTATTGTAAATGCCGAAATTGATCAATTAGATGAAAAATTAAGGAACACTTTAAATGATATACCTAAAGAACGTTGGTTTGAATATTTTTATCGGACTCAAAAACATATTTCAGTAAAAAATGTCAAAGTTGGTAATGAAGAAAAAAAAATACCTCTTGAGCAATCAATACAAAATCCATTGGCAGATCCGGTAGAAATAAGCGAATGTTATTTGTATCCGGAACCATTTCCAAAGCCTGTTCCAATTACAATCAAAACCATTGAGGGGGATGAAGTGATATTAAATATAAAACGTCAACCATATGAGAGTATGGATGAGATTATGTTTTCCAATATAGATTTTCCAGCGTTAAAAATGAATGTTATTATCAATGAAAAGGAAACTGAAAAATCGAAAATAATATATTCTGTAACGCCAAAGAAAGCAGGTAGTGTTTCAGAAGCAATAGTAGCTCTTAATGTTTTCAAGGGACTTTATAATGGAACTGCGATTATAGGAGAAAAAAAGCAACAAATTGCAACATTAATCCCAGATAATAAGGCATTTGATGAAGAACAGATTGAAGCAGCATTGGAGCTATGGTGTACTTTAAGGAAATTGGAAGGGGTGTTAGAGATAACATTCGATCCTGGAGCAGAATTGCCATACGAAGATGTGATTTTTTTGTCAGAACTAAAAACCTGCTTTTTGGAGAATAAAAGCATAAAATGGGATCATCCATTTGAACATTTTCATGCAGAAGGATTGCGAATAAAAATCTACTCTATAGAGAATATAATTGGAAAAGAAAAAGTATCAATGAATTTTTTAGAGGGGCCTATCAATGCCACGTTATTGGGAGCAGAATTTAAATTGTATAGCAAAACAGAAATGAAAGACTTTATTATTACCAGTATAGAATGGGATGATGAATCAAAAACTTCGGGAGAAGTATATGTTGCAGATGATGTAAATGGAAAAAGTTGGGTTCTTGTACGAAAATATCTGACAGTTAAAGAGGCAGAAATGATGCAAAATGATTAATCCCCTGAAAATTTTTTGATTTGTAGTATAGCTATTGTAAGGATACTTATATGTTGTCGTTTTACCATTTCAAAAAATGATATGCTTAGCGAAAGTACCGACCGAAAAAGGTTGATACTTTCGCTATAATTTACTTAAATCAGTAAGGTTTGTCTCGTAGCAGATATTTCACTTGTACAGTAACTAAAAAATACTATTGCGTGCAGTCAAAGCCCGGATTAAAGGCGTAGAAATTCTTTTCGTTTAATCTGTCCTGTACGATTCTCAGGGCTTCACCGAACCTCTGGAAGTGCACAATCTCCCTTGCCCGCAGGAACTTGATCGGTTCGCAGACGTCAGGATCGTCTCTCACAAGGCGCAGGATGTTATCGTAAGTGCTGCGTGCCTTTTGCTCTGCGGCCATATCCTCAGTCAGATCCGTAATAATATCCCCTTTCGACTGAAACTCACAGGCATTGAACGGCACACCGCCTGCGGCCTGCGGCCAGATTCCGATGGTATGATCCACATAATAGTTGGCAAATCCGGATTCTTCGATCTCTTCCATGGAGAGATTCTTTGTCAGCTGGTGGACGATAGCGGCTACCATTTCGAGGTGAGCCAGTTCTTCCGTGCCGATATCGGTAAGCACCGCAGCCACCTCTCTGTACGGGCAGGCATAACGTTGTGACAGATAGCGCATGGAAGCGCTCATCTCACCGTCGGGGCCGCCGTATTGGCTGATGATCGCCTGTGCCAGCATGGCGTTGGGCGCTTTGATGTTGACAGGGAACTCAAGTCTTCTTTCATAATTCCACATTAAGCACAGCCTCCTTCCCAGGGCATAGGCAGGGTCGCCCATTTCCATTCACCGCAGTCGGATGTGTCGGCAAGAGCCAGTGTCAGGGGACCGAATTTTTCAGAGTATTCTTTTTTGGCCTGATTCGTCATACGATTATAGTGGTTATAATATTCCATGGCGTTCCGGTCGGTAGGATGGGTGTCCAGATAGAGGGCGAGCTCGATGACTACGAAATCCAGAACGCCGATATCATGGAGCAGTTTTTCCTGCTCGTTTGCAAAGTGCATATTCATGATTTGCAGCATCTCCTTCCTGTGAATGGTTTGTCAAGTTCCGGGAAGATAGTTCCAGCACAGTAACCTTCTTCCAGATTATCGCAGATTCCGTTGAAATGCTGCCAGGGAACATAGGCCATCGCAACAGGAAACTTGTCAATATTATCTCGGTACATATAGTCTTTCATGAAGTTACCTTTCTATTTTTCAGATGTTTTTAATAATATATTATGATATAATCAAAGCCGCGTGTTTGTGTCCGGGGGTTTTTCTGTAAAAGTGTTATGTTATTACCTAATGGAATGTCCGTATGGAATGTCTGTGACGCATGGGTATGGACGGACACACAATGTTCACATTTTGATTAGAATTGCAACACATTTGTCTATTACATTAGTAAGAGGGCACGCGACTCGGCGTTGTCAGAGACTAACAGATGGAAGTGCATTCAGCGCCGTACAGCCTGCCTGGCCAGGCGCACCTTGTATTCTTACTCGTAGTATCTTACATATCCTGCAGGCAGGATTCTTGTTATCATGGATATTCGCGTCAGCTGTGTCAGGTTTGACAGGGGATACAGGAAGAAGCATTCGGATCTGAAGGGAGGAAATATAATTTGATACAGGTGGAAAATATCAGCAAAAGATACGGCAGTCATATGGCGGTGGATGGGCTGTCTTTTACAGTAGAAAAGGGACAGATCTATGGTTTCCTGGGTCCTAACGGTGCGGGAAAATCTACCACCATGAACATTATGACGGGTTATATCGCTACAAGCAGTGGGACGGTCAGGATCAACGGCTTCGATATCCTGACAGAGCCGGAGAAAGCCAAGCAGTGTATCGGCTATCTGCCGGAGATACCGCCGTTATATACGGATATGACAGTATATGAATATCTGATGTTTGTGGCAGAACTGAAAAAGGTACCCAAAAAGGGGCGGGCCTCTCATGTGGAAGAGATTATGACCAAAACAAAGCTGGAAGAGGTGGCGGGACGTTTGATCCGGAATCTTTCCAAAGGCTATAAGCAGCGTACCGGGCTGGCCCAGGCGTTAATCGGCTATCCGGAGGTGCTGGTCCTGGATGAGCCGATGGTGGGGCTCGATCCGAAGCAGATTCTGGAGATGCGGGATCTGATCAGGGAACTTTCAGGGGAACATACCATTCTTTTGAGTTCGCACATTTTATCGGAGGTCAGTGCGGTGTGTGATCATATCATGATTATTTCCGGAGGGAAACTGGCAGCCAGCGGCTCGCCGGAGGAATTGCAGAACAGGATGCAGGGCAGGACCAGACTGGAAGTGGTTGCTCTTGGTAAAAAAGAGCAGGCGGAAGAAATCCTGCAGGGCTTCGGTCAGATCACAGCCTGGGAGATCGAGCCCTCTGACGAGGCAGACAGTATTAAGATCGAGTTGGATGTGGCAGACGATGCGGATATCCGTAAGGATCTGTCTATGGCACTGGCAGGCGCCGGTATGCCGATCCTGTCCATGCACCGGCTGGAGCGGTCCTTGGAGGATATCTTCCTGAAGCTGACAAGGGATGCAGGGCAGGAAGAGGAGTGTCCGGATCAGGAAGTGACAGATAAGGAGGACGCAGACGATGGCAGCGATTTATAAGAGAGAATTAAGATCCTTTTTTCATTCCTTCGTGGGATGGCTGTTTTTGGCGGCTACACTGTTCATGATGGGAATTTACTTTACGGTATACAATATTATGTCGGGCTATCCGACGATTTCTTACGTGCTCCAGAGCATTGTATTTCTTTTTATTCTGACCATTCCGATCCTGACCATGCGTGTGCTTTCGGAAGATCGGAAGTATAAGACGGATCAGCTGATCCTTACCGCGCCGGTCTCGGTGGGACGAATCGTTATGGGTAAATATTTTGCGCTGGTAACGGTACTGGCGATCCCGACGGCACTCATTGGCCTTACGCCCCTTGTCCTGATGAGGGCAGGAGAGTTTCAGACGGGGATTTCCTATGCGTCCTTGCTGGGATTTTTCCTGTACGGTTGCCTGGGACTGGCGGTCGGGCTGTTTCTATCATCTCTGACGGAGAGTGTCGTCATTGCGGCAGTGCTGACATTGATCGTGCTGTTTGCCGGTTATATCATGGCAGGGCTTTGCAGTATGATCTCCAGTGTCGGAACGGGTGTCATAGCGGAATATCTCACCAAGGCGTTATATTGTTTTGACATGATCGGGAGATTTGACGCGCTTTCTAACGGGTATTTTCAGGTAGAATCGGTGGCATATTTTGTTACGCTCACGGTGTTTGTCCTGTTTTGCACGACGCAGTCGATTCAGAAGCGCAGGTACAGTGTATCCGGTAAGGGAATCCGTCTGGGCACTTACAGCATTATGGGGATCGTCGCCGCTGCAGTAGTGACAGTTCTGATCAATCTGGGGCTTAATTATGTGTCTGATCAGTACACCGCTTTTGATGTGACGGCGAATAAGCTGTATACTTTGACGGAAGATACGAAGGAGATGATCAGCGGATTGCAGGAGGATGTGGCTGTCTATGTACTGGCGGACGAGGCGGCAAAGGATGAGGATCTGGATAAGACGCTGCAGCAGATCAGAGGCTTGTCAAAGCATGTAACGGTTAACTATATCGATCCGCTGGCAAATCCGAAATTTTACTATAATTATACCGAAGAGGAGCCGGCAGGCAACAGTCTGATCGTGGAAGGACCAAAAGGCAGCGTTGTGGTCGATTATAATGATATTTATCAATATGACATGAACTACGCAACCTACCAGTATACGTTGACAGGGTATGATGGGGAGGGGCAGATCCTTTCCGCGATCGCCCGGGTGACGGCGCAGGAGCAGCCCAAATTCTATCTGATCATGGGACATGATGAACTGGCCTTCGAGGAATCTTTTTTGAAAATGCTGACGAAGGAAAATCTTGTTTATGAGAATCTGAACCTGAACAGGGTGGATGAGATTCCGGAAGATGCCCAGGGCATCGTGATCAATGCGCCTGCCAGTGACTATTCGGAAGAGGATGTGGAAAAGATTCTGCGTTATCTGGATCAGGGCGGTAATGTGCTGATCGCGCCGGTCTGGACCAATACCGATATGAATGATTTCGCAAAGATTCTTGAGTATTACGGGGTATCCCTGGTGGACGGCCTGATCATCGAGGAGGACAGAGATCATTACTATCAGACGCCTTACTGGCTGTTCCCGGATGTGGAAGATACTGCGATCACGCAGCGGGTATCCGGCGGCTCCGTCTTTGTTCCCTATGCCAGTGGACTGGCGTATGAGGAGGATGCAGACGATCTGCTTTATAAGCCTTTCCTGACGACCAGCAGCAACGCGTTCAGTAAGCAGGAGATTTTTGACGGAGAAGATTGCAGCCGGAGCGCGGACGCCGTCGACGGCCCCTTCGTGATCGGTCTTGGCGTAGAGAAGAATGTCGGGGACGGGGTTATCTCCCGGGCGGTCCTGGTATCTTCGGAGCAGATCTTTACCTCTTCGGCGGATAAAGTGGTGCCCGGTTACAATATGAAGCTGTTCGGCAGTATCGTAAGCAGCCTGGCGGAACGGGAGAGTTCCGTGGCCGTTCCGGTAAAGTATTTTGATATCGGTTATCTGACCTTTGATGCGCGTACGGTCTTTGTGGTGGGATTTGTGTCGATTATTGTGCTGCCGCTTGGCTGTCTGATCGTTGGTCTGGTCATCTGGTTACGGAGAAGAAAGCTTTAGGCTGCCAGGTTGTTGACTTCCCTGTGAGTTTGTGCAAAAATGAGAATTAGTATAGGCAGGGGATTTTGTCCTTGCTTTTTAAAAGATTGTTTGTTAAAATATTAACATGGTATTGGGTCAAAAGATGCCGTGCATGTTTGCTGTAAGTCTTTTTGAAATACGCGGATCTTGATGGAGACAGTTGTTTGTTGTTTCAATCGTTAAGGGAAGTGACAGCGGACCGGGCATAGAAAAACTGACAGGGAGGATCGATCATGAGAGGAATTGATACGCAGGTTCGTAAGAACAGACGCCGTATTTTTAAAGAAGTGGCCAATCTGGCTTATCATTCGGAGAACTTGAAGGATGATGTGGAGGCCCTTCCCTATAAGATAGTCAATTATGAAGAATCGGAATATGAGAATATCTACAGAGAGCGGGCTATTGTGCGTGAGCGGATCCGTTTGGCCATGGGACTTTCGCTGCGGCCGGAGAATCAGCCTGTGCATCTGACCCAGGGGTTAGAGGAGAGTAATATTGACGAGAAGTACTATGAACCGCCGTTAATGCAGGTCATTCCTTCTGCCTGTAATGCCTGTCCGGAGAATCGGTATTATGTGACGGATCACTGTATGGGCTGTGTGGCGCACCCCTGCAGGGAGGTCTGCCCGCGGGGAGCCATCTCTATGCAGAACGGCAAATCGGTCATTGACCCCGAGAAATGTATTAAATGTGGTAAGTGTAAGGCGGTCTGTCCTTACGATGCCATTTCTCATCAGGTAAGGCCTTGTGCGGGCGCCTGCGGCGTGAACGCAATCAAGAATGACGAGAAGGGCAGAGCGGTCATCGACAACGATCTGTGTGTTTCCTGCGGACAGTGCATGGTGAACTGTCCATTTGGCGCGATTGCGGATAAATCCCAGATCTTCCAGCTGATCCGGGCCCTGCAGTCGGGACATAAGATCGTCGCACAGGTTGCACCGGCTTTTGCGGGACAATTCGGACCGAACGTGACGCCGGATATGTTGAAGACGGCTCTCAAAGAACTGGGATTTTATGATGTCTATGAGACGGCCATCGGTGCGGATCTGGGAGCGATCGCGGAGGCGAAGCACTATGCGTCTGAGGTGGCAACCGGTAAGCTGCCTTTCAGCCTGACTTCCTGTTGTCCGTCGTGGTCCGTGTTAGCGAAAAAGTTCTTCCCGGAGACTATTGACAAGATCTCCAATGCCCTGACGCCGATGGTGGCAACGGCCAGGATCATCAAGCAGGACCATCCGGATGCCAAGGTGGTATTTATCGGGCCTTGCGCCTCCAAGAAACTGGAAGCTTCCAGAAGGACGATCCGCTCCGATGTGGATTTTGTGATCACGTTTGAGGAACTGACGGGTATTTTTGAGGCTAAGGGTATTCTGCTGGAGGAGATTCAGGCTTTGGATGCGCTGCAGGGCGCAACGAGTGCCGGACGAGGCTATGGCGTGGCCGGCGGCGTAGCGAGTGCGATTGAGGAGTGTGTGCGGGAATACTATCCCGATGTGGAAGTTAATATCGAACATGCGGAGAGTCTGTCCGAGTGTAAGAAGATGCTGATGTTGGCGAAAGCTGGCAAGAAGAACGGCTGTCTGATCGAGGGTATGGCTTGTCCGGGCGGCTGCGTTGCGGGTGCGGGCACCAATATTGCCATACCGGCGGCGGCTAAGGCGGTTGGCAGCTTCAAGAGTGCGGCGGAGAAGAAGCTTCCGGATCAGGCATAGGACAGCGTGTCAGGTAAGCCGTGGCAGTTACCGCGCAGGTCACTGCACCGGAAAGAAGTTGGACGACACTTGCAGGAGCAGGCAGTTCCTGATAAGAACAGTCCGATCAGAAAACATAATGGAGAAAAGGAAATGAGTCAGAAAATAAGAACAAGATATGCCCCCAGTCCCACCGGGCGTATGCATGTAGGAAATCTAAGAACGGCATTGTATGCCTATCTGATCGCAAAGCATGAGGGCGGCGATTTCATCCTGAGGATCGAAGATACGGACCAGGAGCGTTATGTAGAGGGAGCTGTGGATATTATCTACCGTACCCTGGAGAAGACGGGATTATTGCATGATGAAGGACCGGATAAGGATGGCGGTGTAGGGCCATACGTGCAGAGTGACCGGCAGAAGCAGGGACTCTATCTGGAATATGCCAGACAGTTGATCGAGAAGGGACAGGCTTATTACTGCTTTTGTGATAAGGACAGGCTGGCCACGTTGACCAGGAACGTAGCCGGGAAAGAGATCAACGTATACGATAAGCATTGCCTGCACCTGTCGAAAGAAGAGGTGGAAGCGAAGCTTGCGGCGGGGATTCCCTATGTGATCAGACAGAACAACCCAACGGAAGGGACGACTACCTTTCATGACGATATTTACGGGGATATCACGGTGGATAACAGTGAACTGGACGATATGATCCTGATCAAATCGGACGGTTATCCGACCTATAATTTTGCCAATGTGGTGGACGATCATCTGATGGGGATCACCCATGTGGTGCGGGGCAATGAATATCTGTCTTCGTCGCCCAAATATAACCGCCTCTACGAGGCTTTTGGCTGGGAAGTGCCGGAATATGTACACTGTCCGTTGATCACGGACGAGAATCACCAGAAGCTGTCCAAGCGGTGTGGTCACTCTTCCTATGAAGATCTGATCGAGCAGGGCTTTTTATCGGAAGCCGTCGTGAATTTCGTGGCGCTTCTGGGATGGAGTCCGGAGGATAACACAGAGATTTTCACGCTGGAAGAACTGGTGGAGAAGTTTGACTATCATCACTTGTCCAAATCACCGGCAGTGTTCGATTATACGAAGCTGAAATGGATGAACGGGGAATATTTGAAGGCCATGGATTTTGACAGGTTCTATGAGATGGCGGAACCTTATCTGAAGGAGGCGCTGACCCGTGATCTGGATCTGAAGAAGATCGCGGCCATGGTCAAAACGAGGATCGAGATCTTTCCGGACATCAGAGAAATGGTGGATTTCTTTGAGACGCTGCCGGAGTATGACGTGGAGATGTACACGCATAAGAAGATGAAGACGAGTAAGGAGTCTTCCATGGAGGTGCTGCAGGATCTTTTGCCGCTTTTGGAGGTGCAGACGGATTACGGCAACGACGCCCTTTATAAGACATTGTCTTCTTATGTGGAGAAGAAGGGATGCAAGAACGGTTATGTGATGTGGCCGGTACGAACGGCGGTTTCCGGTAAGCAGATGACGCCGGCAGGCGCCACGGAGATTATGGAAGTACTGGGTAAGGAAGAGTCCCTTCGTAGAATCCGTAAAGGAATCGAGAAGTTACAGAGTGCCTGAGCAGATCATGAATCCTGATCAGGAGAAAGCGATCCTGCACACTGCCGGGCCCGCACAGATTATTGCGGGGCCCGGCAGCGGCAAGACTTTCGTCATCGTACACCGTATTCTACATCTCATCACGAAACAGGGCATCGATCCTGCCCGTATCTTAGTCATCACTTTCACGAAAGCAGCGGCACTGGAAATGCAGGAGCGTTTCTTTCGTCTCACAAGGCCAAAGCGTCCACCGGTAAGGTTTGGCACCTTTCACGCCGTGTTCTATCACATTCTGAAACAGTCGGCCCGCTATCAGGGTTATTCCATTATGACAGAATCAGAGAAAAGAAATCGGATCCGTCAGCTTGCACGTATGTACAACAGGTTTGCCAGCGTGCAGGAGGAAGATCTGGAGGAATTGACTACACTGGTCAGCGCCTGCAAGACGACAGGCGAAGTAAAGAAGTTATCCATTCAGGGGATGGAAGAGGAGGACATCCGCTTTTTGGTAAAAGAATATGAGAGTTATCAGCAGGAATTTCGGCAGATGGATTTCGATGATATTATGCTCCACTGCCACAGGCTGCTGCAGGAAGATAAGGAGCTTCTTACCAGATGGCAGGGGCAGTTTCATTATATCCTTGTGGATGAATTTCAGGATATTTCCCCGCTGCAGTATGAGATCATACGGATGCTGGCGGCGCCGGAGCAGAATCTTTTTATCGTGGGAGACGACGACCAGTCCATCTACGGTTTCCGTGGCGCCAGCCCTGACAGTATGCGGCGGTTTGGGAGGGATTACGCGGCAGAGGTCATCGTGCTTGACAAGAATTACCGCTGCCATAGACAGATCGTGGCGGCGGCGCTTGGGGTGATCGGAGAGAACCGTAACCGTATTGGCAAGCAGATCCATGCCGTGCATGGGGAAGGGGCAGGTTTTCGTGTGCTGCAGTACAAGAACGAGGAGGCGCTGCAGCAGGCCCTTGTCCGGGAACTAAGTGATATACAAGAGGCCGGCCGGTTGTCTGGCTGTGCGCTGATCTGCCGGACGAACTATGACTGCGCCATGTGGGCGCAGATCCTGAGAAAGAGGAGGATTCCCTTTTGCATGAAAGAGCGGCCGGGCAATCGGTTTCGCCATTTTGTGGTGCAGGATATCCTGGCTTATCTGGAACTGGCTAAGGAAGCAGCTTATGGGGATGCGAAATACTGCGGTGCAGGGAGAACAGGGAAAAAGAACGATACTGCGCCCGGGTTAGGCCGAAGTTATTTTCTGCGGATCATGAATCGGCCGGTCAGGTATCTGAAACGGGACAGTGTATCGAAAGAGACGGTACGGGAGGAGGATTTGCTGGCCTATTATCACGGTTCGACCGTCCTACGGGAACGGGTCAGAAAGCTGTTCTGGGATATTCGGAGCCTGAGAGGCTATAAGCTGCATCTGCAGATTCATTATATCCGTAATATCATCGGGTATGATGGTTATCTGCGGGAGAAGTACGGCGGTCCCAAAGCGGAGGAACTGATCAGAGCTGCGGATGAATTTCAGGAGTTATCCAGACAGTTCTCGTCCCTGCAGGATATGAAGGAATATATCACCGCCTATGAGGATACGCTAAAGGATATGCAGGAGCAGGAGCAGAAACTGAAACGGGAGGATGCGGTCAATCTGCTGACGATGCACGCTTCCAAGGGGCTGGAATTTGACAGCGTCTATCTGCCGGACTGCCAGGAGGGAAAGATACCTTCGCCCAAGGCCGTGACGGAGGAGGAAATAGAGGAGGAGAGACGGTTGTTCTATGTGGCAATGACCCGGGCAAGATACAGCCTGTGTCTGATGGCCGCCAAAGGAAAAACCGGAAAAGATGCACCTTCCCGGTTTCTGGCATGTCTGTCGGGAGATCTGGCAGTCAAGGATGCGTTATGAATCTGCGTCCTCGTCACCTACCAGCTCATCAAATTCCGCGGCGTCCAGATACTCGTCAAAAGCTTCCGCCACGGCCTCATACTCCTCGTCGTCTTCAATATAATCCAGTACCGGCTCCTCGTTGGGATCGTCGGGATTTTCACTGTAACGGTAGAACCAGACCTCACCTTCCGTGTTGTCTCCGGCTTCATTCAGTGGAAGCAGGACGATGTAGTCTCTGTCGGATACGGTGAGAATGGTGATCACAGCACAGGTGACGGTAGTGCCGTCCTCCAGATCCAGATCCACGGTCATCTCCTCGGCATCATAGCCGTTGCCGCCGCCGGGAATGTTGTTTTTGCTCATAATTGCCTTCCTTTCCTTCACAGCGGTGGAAGCTGTGAACATTTGCAGATGGTTTATGGATATTTTACTGAAATCTGGCAGGATATTCAATGGATATTCTGAAAATAGCAAAAATTTTGTTTGGAAATTTTAGCTTTTGTGATAAAATGATAGCATGGCATTTAATTTGTATTATATCAGTAGTGTGGCGGGGATACAGGTATCGGTTTCAGGAATGCTTTAACGGCTCAAATAACCAACAACTTACATTTTTGTCGGAGGATATTATGTACAAAGACTTCAAAGTAGTTAAGACACAAATTTATCCTTTAGGCGTGTATTTCCGACATGCAGGGCTGCACATTGCGGCAGTGCACAGAAGAATACATACGGAAGATTCAGCAGAGTTCGGCATCATTCTGTATGACAGGAAGCACAGAGGAGGCATCAGAATTCCGTTCCCGGAAGAAAACAGGGTCGGTTCTGTCTATGCCATGATGCTGGAGGGCTATCAGAACAGAGAATTCAGTTATCTTTTCTATTGCGGGGACCGGGTCTGGCAGGATCCATACGGCAGGAAGATAGAATGTACTACGAAATACGGCGTTTTGCGAAAAGGGCCGGTGCGCTGCATGGTTCCGGACGAACATTACGACTGGGAGGAGGATCGTGCGCCGGGCATCCCTTATGAGGATGCGGTGTTGTATGCGCTGCATGTGCGGGGCTTTACGAAGCACAGATCTTCCGGGGTCGTGCACAGGGGTACTTTCGCCGGAATTACGGAGAAGATCTCTTACTTGAAAGATTTGGGGATTACTTCGGTACTGCTGATGCCGGCGTATGAATTTGACGAGGTTCAGATGCAGGAGAACGCACAGACGCTTTTGACGATGGAGCAGGCGGCGGCCTCTTACAGGCAGACTGCGGAGGGGGCGGCAGGGGAGAATGTGACGGCATCCGGTCCTGCGAAAAGGGAACTTCCTTATAAGATCAATTATTGGGGATACCGCAGGGGCATGTATTACAGTCCAAAGGGTGCTTATGCATCCAGCCAGGACGCGGTGACCGAGTTCAGGGATATGGTAAAGGCGCTGCACCGGGAGGGCATCGAGGTATTGATGCAGTTTTACTTTCCGACGGAGGTTGCCCCGGCAGAGATGCTGGACGTATTGAAATACTGGAAAGTGGAATACCACATAGACGGGTTTCATGTGATGGGGGTGGATCTGCCCATTGGGATGTTTGCCGCGGAACCGCTGTTGTCTGACACGAAGCTTTTAACCGTTCAGCAGTACAGCCCGACAGCTGTAGAACCGGCGGCATTGTCCCGCACTATCGGCTGGCTGAGCGAAGGCTTCCAATATGATATGCGCCGGCTGCTGAAAGGCGATGACAACATGATCAGTCAGTTCATCTTTCATGTGCGCAATAACAGGCCGGAGACAGGGATTATCAATTATATTGCCAAGTGGGACGGCTTTCGTCTGGCAGATCTGGTATCCTATGATCGGAAGCACAACGAGGACAACGGAGAGGACAACAGGGACGGCACGGATTATAATTGCAGCTGGAACTGCGGGGTGGAAGGCAAAAGCCGCAGGAAATCTATTATGCAGCTGCGCATGAAACAGATGCAGAATGCCATGACGATGATCTTTCTGTCTCAGGGGACACCGCTTCTGTATAGCGGCGACGAGTTCGGGAATACCCAGAACGGTAACAATAACCCGTACTGTCAGGATAATGATATAGGGTGGATCAAGTGGAACCAGATGGAGAGCGGAGAAGCATTGCTGTCCTATACGAAGATGCTGATCCGGCTGCGCAGGGAGCATCCGATTCTGCACAGCGCCAGCCCCCTTAAGGGGATGGATACGCTGTCCTGCGGGTATCCGGATATCTCTTTCCACGGTAAGGAGGCATGGCGGCCGGATACGAGTCCTGCCAGCAGATCCATGGGCGTGATGTATTGCGGCTGCTATGGGGAGATTGACGGGCGAAGAGACGAAGATTTCATCTATTTCGGGGTGAATCTGTACTGGGAACCTCATATTCTCGGGCTGCCGACGCTGCCCAGAGGGAAGGCGTGGAAGCTTTATGCGTCTACCGATGCTGCGGCTTTGGAGACACAGAAGAGAACGGATAAAGGGACAGAAACAGAACAGGAACTGCAGACAGAAGGCGAGGCGGAAGATAATCTGCAGAAAGTCACGATTCCGCCGCGGACCATCATGATCTATACGACGAAGGACTGTCCCGTGCCGGAGCCCGTATCCAAGCAGCGCCGCAGACGCGGTAAATCTTCTGCGGGGAAGAAAAATAATTAAGGATAACAGAGTGATGATAAAAGCATGGGAACATTTTAAAACGATCACACTTCACAAACGTCTGGTGATGGAGGGATGTTTCAAGGTAGGCCTCTACTGGCAGGGAATCGTGCACGATCTGTCCAAGTTCAGTCCTACCGAGTTTCTGGTGGGCGCAAGATACTGGCAAGGCGACAGAAGCCCTAATAACGCGGAGCGGGAGAAGATCGGTTATTCCTCCTCGTGGCTGCACCACAAGGGCCGGAATAAACATCACTATGAATACTGGATTGATTACAGCAGCCGGGGGATAGAAGGCAGCATGGCGCCTGCGCCCATGCCAAAGCGTTATATCGTGGAGATGTTTATGGATAGGATCGCAGCCTGCAAGGTATACCATAAGGACGCTTATACCTGCAAAGATCCGCTGTTGTATTACCAATCGTCTTTAACGCCGCCGCCGCTGCATCCGAGGACGAAGAAGCTCCTGGAACATCTTCTGTACATGCTGGCGGAGAAAGGCGAGGAAGAGACCTTCCGATATATCAGGGCCAGAGTTTTAAAGTAAAGTAACCTTCTCACTCTTTTTTGCATAGGATATCATATAAAAAAAGGAGATGAGAATATATGAACTGTAGTATAATACTGTTATTTTTATTATTCTGCGGCCGGAATGGCTGTGGATGCGGCAGAGATACAGGATGCGGCTGCGAAAAGCCCAGGCCCGTACCGCCGCCGCCATGCCGCCCGAGAGAGCGGGAATGTGAGTGTGGCAGAGAACGGGAACGTGAGTGCGGAAGGGAACGCGAACCGGAGCGTGACTGCTCCTGCGGCAACGATTCCCGTTTTGAGCCGCGCTTCGAGCCGAGACCGTTTTCCGACGGCTGCGGCTGCAATGACAAATAGAAGTGAGTAAATTCTGTTTACGGGATCCGGTTTACGGACGCGGATAAGCAGAGCAATATCACACTGCCTTTTCTTTTCGGTTGACGAAAAAGGAAGGGCAGTGTTAAACTGTTTCAAAGAAAGCAGTACAGGAAATACCATACTGGAAAGGAGAGAAAGATTCCGGCGAGGGATCTTTTGGAACGGAGGAAGGAAACATGATAGACGGAAAGAAAGTTTTATTCAGCGGGATGCAGGCGACGGGCAATTTGACACTTGGCAATTATCTGGGCGCGTTAAAAAACTGGGTTACGCTGTGTGATGAATATATGTGCTTTTACTCGGTGGTCGATCTGCATTCCATCACGGTGCGGCAGGATCCGGCGGAGCTGCGGAAAAGAGCAAGGAATCTGCTGACTTTGTACATAGCGGCGGGGATTGATCCGGAGAAGAACTGTCTTTACTACCAGTCCCATGTATCCGGCCATGCAGAGTTGTCCTGGATCCTGAACTGCTTTACCTATATGGGAGAATTAAACCGCATGACTCAGTTTAAGGACAAGGCTTCCAAACATGCGGACAATATCAACGCCGGGTTATTTACTTATCCTGTCCTGATGGCGGCTGATATCCTGCTGTATCAGGCGGATGTGGTGCCGGTGGGCAAGGATCAGCTGCAGCATCTGGAGATCACAAGGGATATCGCGCAGCGCTTCAATGGCGTTTACGGGGATGTTTTCACGGTTCCGGAGCCTTATCTGGGCAGGACAGGCGCCAGCATTAAAAGCCTGCAGGATCCCTCGAAGAAGATGTCAAAGTCCGATGAGAATCTGAACGCCAGCATCTACCTGATGGACGACCCGGATACGATTATCCGTAAGTTCAAGCGGGCAGTGACAGATTTGGAGGCTTGTGTCCGCTATTGTGAGGAGCAGCCGGGAATCCGTAACCTGATCGATATTTACTGTGCCTGCACGGGGAAGACGCCCCAGGAGACGGAGCAGGAGTTTGCGGGTAAAGGTTACGGCGACTTTAAGATGGCTGTGGGCGAGGCCGTTGTCGGTGTCTTGAAACCGCTGCAGGACAGATTCCATGACCTGTCCGGCAACAAGGACTATATTGATAAGATCATCAAGGAAAATGCACAGAAGGCGGGCTATTATGCCACGAAGACTCTGCGCAAGGTGCAGAAGAAGATCGGCTTCCCGGAGCGGATCCGTTAGCGGGATCATTTGGATAGTGCAGTAAGTGATCGGTAAATTCAGAGTATCTTTTTAGTAATTCTTACATGTCGGAAGGGCCTGTAGTTTCCAGGCTTTTTCGACATTTTTTTGATATGGGGAGAAGTTTACAGATAATATATAGAAAAACTATAATAGTTTCTGGAAAAAGTGAAATGGACGCGGCATTCATCCGGATGTTAAACTGAAATCAGCTAAGACAAGGGCCCGTCTGAAAAGCAAGCATTTATGCTGTAACGGAGATAAACGAAAATCAATAATAAGAACGACAAAGATGTTGGAAGATTGCATTAATGTTCTGACGAGCAAATCAATCAACCAAGAATTTGTAACGCTTCGGGATGGAGGAAGGTTGAAAAAGAATAGTAGAGGGTATCCATTCCCTTAATTGCATTACAAACA
>CANRZW010000056.1 GCA_947644545.1 uncultured Lachnospiraceae bacterium | reverse complement strand
TTTAATCTGCAGGAAAGCTGCAGTAGATGGGTACTTTATTTCGCCGCGTTACAGTTACGTAAAAGAGCCAATGGGAAATATAAAAGAATTGCATATCTGCGGGGTAGTAGAGAACAAAAGTAATTCAAATAGAAGAAGCACAAGAAGATAATACGAAAATGTAACTGTAAACTAAGTCGATGTGAATCTGACAGGGTATTACACGAGTCAGATTCCTTATATTGATTGGATGATAAATAATGAGAAAATTGAATACTGATATGATTTTAAGGTACTGTTGCGGTTGTGGCAGTACCTTTTCAAATAAATTTTATATGAATTGGAGCGTGATTCATTATAGGAAATATAGTAGAATTAAATAACATGCAATATGCGCAATCTGGTCAGGCGAATGAGATATTGCAGTTTATTATAGACAGTGGTAAAATTGATATTAAAGATGTACAGAATAGTATGGAAGCTATGAGAAGAAAAGAGTTATTAGAGAAGCATCCGTATAAAATATGGCAGGGAAAGGATGGGAAATGGTATACATATCTGCCGGATGATAAGAAGGGAAGAATCTTAAAGAAGAGAACATCTCAAAAAGATATTGAAGACGACGTGATCAGGTATTTAAAGGCTGAAATGGAGAACCCGACAATAACAGAGGTGTTCCACGAGTGGAATGACCGTAGAATTGAACTAAAGCAAATTTCTAAGGCGGCTTATTTAAGGTATAAACAAGTTTTCAACCGACATTACAGTAGTTTTGGTAATAATAGGATCAAAACAGTTGCGGCTGAAGCTTTTCAGGAATTTTTGGAAGAGGAAGCTGCGGAAGAATTGACAGCAAAAGCGTTTTCACTTCTTAAGACTGTTACTAGAGGATTACTGAAAAGAGCAAAGAGGCGCAAGCTGATTTCCTTTAACGTAGAAGAGCTATTACAAGAATTGGATACTTCTGAAATGAATTTCAAGAAAATAGTAAAAGAAGATTATGAGGAAGTATTCAGCAATGAAGAGATGCCGGTAATGATCGATTATCTAAAAGATAATCTTGACGCCAAAAATATAGGTATATTGTTGATGTTTGCGACAGGAATAAGAGTTGGAGAGCTTGTAGCACTGAAACATGATGTGTTCGAGGGGAATACTTTTAAGATACGCAGGACGGAAACACGATTTCTTGGCGAAAATGGCAGATATGTTTATGACGTGAAAGAGTTCCCAAAGAGCGAAGCGGGTTTAAGGACGGTCATTATCCCAAAAGATTATGAATGGTTGTGTGCTAAGATCAGGTTGCTTAATCCGTTTGGAGAATACATATTTACAGATAAGAATGGAAAACGGCTGACTACGAATTGTATAAGACGAAGACAGGAGAGAAACTGTACAAAGCTTGGAATTTATAAGAAATCTCCACATAAAATTCGTAAAACCTATGGAAGTATACTACTTGATCATAATGTAGATAATCGAATGATTATAGAACAGATGGGGCATACAGACATAGCTTGTACTGAGAATCATTATCATAGGAATAGAAGAAGTATAGATGCAAAGAGCCAAATATTAAGCAATATTCCGGAACTTCAAGTGAAATAAAGAAGAATCGAACATATGTCTGATTACTTTTGATTACTTATTTGATTACCTTTTGTTTCCATCAAAAAAAGAAGTGTCGAAAAACCCTGTAAAATCAAGGCTATGCGCACACCTCAAAATGGAGATAGCGAGACTCGAACTCGTGACCTATACGTTGCGAACGTATCGCTCTCCCAACTGAGCTATATCCCCATGAATAAAACGAGCTGTGCTCGTTCGTTAATTAATTATAGCACATTCCAGTGAGAATGCAAGTAAATTTCGTAAGTGAAATTTATTTTCATCCTTTGAAATTAGGGATTGACCTTATGATAGAATTAAGGGATAATACAGATAACTAATGATGTAAATTATCTTAACAGAGGAGGAAAAACGATGTCAGATTATTTTGGAAAAGAGGTTCCAAAGCTGGGGTTCGGATTGATGCGGCTCCCAAAGAAAGAGCCGAATATGGATATGGAGCAGGTAAAACAGATGGTGGATCTTTTTATGAAGGCCGGGTTTACATATTTTGATACGGCATATGTGTATCAGGGATCCGAGGCGGCAGCAAAGGAGGCGCTTGTTGACAGATACCCGCGGGAATCTTATACACTGGCGACGAAACTCAATGCTTCGGCGGCGGACAGTGAAGAAGCGGCTAAGATGGAGTTTCAGACCAGTTTAGAGCGGACCGGAGCGGGATACTTTGATTATTATCTGTTACATGCGCTGATGGAAGACAATTATAAGAAGTATGATCAGTACCATCTTTGGGATTTTGTAAAAGAGCAGAAAGCCAAGGGATTGATCAAACATATTGGATTTTCTTTCCACGGCGGTCCGAAATTGTTAGAACAATTGTTAAAGGAACATCCGGAGACAGAGTTTGTACAGCTGCAGATCAATTATGCCGATTGGGAGAGTCCGACGGTGGCGTCAAGGGCCAATTATGAAGTGGCCAGGAAGTTTGGCAAGTCTATCGTTATTATGGAGCCTGTGAAGGGAGGCGGCCTTGCAGATCCTCCGGAGGCGGTAAAGAGCCTGTTTACCGGACATCATCAGGATATGTCTGCTGCGTCATGGGCTGTACGTTTTGCAGCATCCTTAGATGGGATCATAACCGTGTTGTCAGGCATGTCAAATATTGAGCAGATGGAAGATAATCTGTCATATATGAAAGCATTTAAGCCGTTAGACGAGGAAGAGAGAAAGATCATTCAGGAAGCACAGCGTATTTTGGGACAGTCATCGACGATTCCATGTACAGCGTGTCACTATTGCACGGAAGGTTGTCCGAAGCGTATCCCGATTCCGGAAATCTTTCAGGCAATGAACAGACAGCTTGGAAATGGACAGAGGAAGGAAGCTGTTGCCGATTATCAGAAAGTGACCGATTCAGCGGGGAAAGCATCTGAGTGTATAAATTGTAAACAATGTGAACATGCATGTCCACAGCATCTTGAGATCACGGAGTATTTAAAGCAGTGTGCAGAAGCACTGGAAACTTTGTAAGATGAAGGCAAAACAATACAGTAGGAAAGTAATATAATTGAAACAAAACAGTAAGAAAGCGATACAATAATACAGCATTACAGTATCAGGTTATCTGGACATAACAAAATGGGGGCAGCTAGATCCGCCTCCATTTTGTTATGTTGTCCATTATATCCATCATGTCTATTATGCCAATCATGCCAATCATTCCTATTATGTCTATTGTGTCAAATACCGTACCCATCATACCTATCATACCTATCATACCTATTATGCTTAAACAGCTTCCAATTTGATATATGTGTGATATATGCGATGAATAGAATTTTCTATTGACTTTAGCGATTAAAAGTGTTAAAGTGTGAAAGGCGGTTTTTTCAAGAAGAAAACAGGAAAGGAGTCTGTTCATGTCATCATTAGAGGAGATTCGGAATCGTTTTAAGAACGATCATTTTGCAACGGATGCCACAGGGGTTGTTATTGACTGTGCAGAACCGGGGAAAGCGGTCTGTTCCCTCACTTTAGAGGAACGGCATATGAATGAGAATAAGGTGCCTATGGGCGGTGCGATTTTTACCCTGGCAGATATTGCCTGCGCCGTGGCAGCGAACGGTTATTCGGAGAAGAAGACGGTCAGCCAGCAGGTATCCATTACCTTTCTGGCTCCGGCCAAAGGAGAACGTCTGATCGCAGAGGCTTCCTGCCTGAGAGAAGGGCATACCACGGCGCTCTATGTGGTGGATGTGCGGGATGAACTGGGGACTTATGTGGCGCATGCAACAGTGAATGGATATGTCATTAAATAGCGAATGTGTTGGATATGGCAGGACGGCAAATGATATGTAACGGATAATATGCGATGGATGATATACAACGAAAGACATGTAACAAAGGACATGTAACAAAAGATATATGGAAAGAGGTATATAGTAAGTGCTATATATGGATAGGAATCTATAGCGAGTGTTATATATGGATAGAGACATCTATAGCAAATGATATATAATGACATATATAGAAGAGATGTATAGCAATCGATATATATAACGATAGATATATAACATATGATACGAAAAAGGAGGAACCATGGTATGGTGATTACGGAGTTTTTGGAGCGGAATGCCCGCCTGTATGGCTCGGATACGGCGCTGGTCGAGCTGAATCCCTCCCAGGAGAGGGACAGCGCAGTGACATGGCGGGAGGCGAGCCTGATCGAGAGTGCAGGGAATGGGGCGCCTTACCGCCGGGAATTGAGTTGGGCGGATTTTGACAGGCGTGCCAATCGTTTCGCCAATCTGCTTCTAAGCCGTGGGCTGGAGCGGGAGACGAAGGTGGGTATTCTGATGATGAACTGTCTGGAATGGCTGCCAATTTATTTCGGAATCTTGAAGGCAGGCGGTGTGGCCGTGCCCTTGAACTTCCGGTATTCTGCGGATGAGATCAAATACTGCCTGGAGCTGGCAGACGTGGAGGTGCTGGTGTTCGGGCCTGAATTTATCAGTCGAATGGATACGATCGTGGGAGAATTGTCCGGGGTGCGGATGATGTTCTTTCCGGGACCGGAGGGACCATCTTACACGGAGAACTGTTTGAAGTTGATGGGATTTTGCTCTTCCAGTGCGCCGCCGGTAGCTCTTAAGGAGACAGATTATGCGGCCATCTATTTTTCTTCCGGCACCACCGGATTTCCGAAGGCGATCCTGCATAATCATCTGGCACTGCGTTCTTCCTGTGAGACGGAACAGAATCATCATGGGCAGACGAAGGAGGATGTGTTCCTCTGCATTCCCCCGCTTTATCATACCGGGGCGAAGATGCACTGGTTCGGCTCCCTGCTTACGGCCGGCAAAGCGGTGCTTTTACGGGGCGTGAAGCCGGAGTGGATTCTGCGGGCGGTGACGGAAGAGCAGTGTACTATCGTATGGTTGCTGGTGCCCTGGGCACAGGATCTGTTAGATGCCATTGATTCCGGCAAGGTGGAGATGGAACATTATCTGTTAGAACAGTGGCGGTTGATGCATATCGGGGCGCAGCCGGTGCCGCCCAGTCTGATTCAGCGATGGAAGAAGCATTTTCCGCATCATCAGTATGATACCAACTATGGACTCAGCGAGTCCATTGGACCGGGCTGTGTGCACCTGGGCGTGGAGAATATACATAAAGTGGGAGCTATCGGCAAGCCGGGCTATCATTGGGAGGCGAAGATCGTGAACGAACAGGGGGAGGAGACCGCACAGGGCGAAGTGGGCGAGCTGATCGTTCATGGACCGGGGGTCATGCTCTGTTATTACAAGAATCCGGAAGCAACCGAGGAGGTCATAAAGGACAGATGGCTCTATACCGGAGATATGGCGCGTATGGACGAGGACGGCTTCATCTATCTGGTAGACAGGAAGAAGGACGTGATTATCTCCGGCGGTGAGAATCTGTATCCGGTACAGATTGAGGATTTCCTGCGGCGGAACGATAAGATCAAGGACGTAGCGGTGATTGGCCTGCCGGATGCAAGGCTTGGAGAGATCGCGGCGGCGATCATCGGCCTGAAAGAGGATGTCTCCTGTACGGAAGAGGAGATTATGGAATTCTGCAGGGAGCTGCCCAGATACAAACGGCCGAAGAAGATTATTTTCGACGAAGTGCCGCGAAATCCCACCGGTAAGATTGAGAAGCCGGTGCTTCGGGAGCGCTATTGCCACGGCAGTCTGGTGGAAGCACAGATCAGTAATTAGGAAGAAGAAGGGGAGAAGACGGAAATGGATCTTTTTATTAAATTAGTGATGCTTATCATCTTTTTCGGTGTGATGATCGGAATCGGACTTTATTGTCGGAAACATGCCACCGATGTGAACGGGTTTGTGCTGGGCGGCAGGAGCGTCGGACCGTGGCTTACCGCTTTTGCTTACGGAACAAGCTATTTCTCGGCGGTGGTATTTGTGGGGTATGCGGGGCAGTTTGGATGGAAATACGGTATCGCCGCAACCTGGGCAGGTCTTGGGAATGCATTCCTTGGCTCACTGCTTGCCTGGGCGGTGTTGGGACGCCGAACCCGCATTATGACACAGCATTTGGACAGTGCCACCATGCCGCAGTTTTTCGGAGAACGGTTTGAAAGCAAACCTTTAAAGCTTGCGGCTTCGGCGATTATCTTTATCTTTCTGATTCCTTATACGGCCAGTCTTTATAACGGATTAAGCAGGCTGTTCGGGATGGCCTTTGCCATTGATTACAGCGTGTGTGTGATCGTGATGGCAGTGCTCACCGGCATTTATGTCATTGCGGGCGGTTATATGGCTACCGCCATCAATGATTTTATCCAGGGTATCATCATGATCTTTGGTATCGTGGCAGTGGTGGCGGCAGTGTTAAACAGCCAGGGTGGTTTTCTGGCGGCGCTTGATGCGCTGGCGGCAGTGAGTGACGAGTCGGTGTCTGCGGCACCGGGGGTGTTTAACTCCTTCTTCGGACCGGATCCGGTGGGTCTTCTGGGGGTGGTGCTCCTTACCAGTCTGGGAACCTGGGGACTGCCGCAGATGGTGCAGAAATTCTACGCCATCAAGAGCGAGAGCGCGATCAACAAGGGGATGATCATTTCCACGGTATTTGCAGCGATCGTGGCGGGCGGCTGTTATTTCCTGGGCGGTTTCGGACGACTTTTTAGTGACAAAATTGATATTGCGGCGAACGGATATGATTCGGTGGTGCCGACGATGTTGTCAGGGCTGCCCACGATCCTGATCGCGGTGGTGGTCATTCTGGTGCTTTCGGCTTCCATGTCTACGCTGTCCTCCCTGGTTTTGGCATCCAGTTCTACCTTGACGCTGGATTTCATTAAAGGTAATATTATGAAAGAGATGGATGAGAGGGAACAGGTGAAATGGATGCGTGCCCTGTTGGTTGTATTTATCGCGATTTCCGTGGTACTGGCACTGATCCAATATCGTTCCAACGTTACCTTTATTGCGCAGCTCATGGGTGTGAGCTGGGGCGCGCTGGCCGGCGCTTTTCTGGCGCCCTTCCTTTATGGTCTGTATTGGAAGCGGACCACGAAAGCGGCCTGCTGGGTAAGTTTTCTGTTCTCCACGGTGGTGATGTTAGCTAATATCTTCTTTAGATCGAGCTTTCCGGTGCTTTTGCAGTCGCCGATCAATGCCGGCGCCTTCTGTATGCTGGCAGGGCTTGTGATCGTGCCGGTAGTGAGCGTGGTGACGAAAGCGCCCGAACAGAAGAAATTGGAAGAGATCTTCTCCTGTTATGACAGGAAGGTGACGGTTTCCGTGAAGGATTCCATCGGGGATCAAAATTAGAAGTCAGGGTAGAGTGATTAAGGAGGAAAAGGATATATGAAAACACTGATGCTTGGCAACGAGGCGGTTGCCAGAGGGCTTTATGAAGGAGGCTGCAGCTTCGTATCGAGCTATCCGGGAACGCCCAGCACGGAGATTACGGAGTGTGCGGCGAAGTATGAGGAGCTGTACGCGGAGTGGGCGCCCAATGAGAAGGTAGCTCTTGAGGCGGCATTTGGCGCCTGTCTTTCAGGCAAGAGAAGCTTCTGTGCCATGAAGCATGTAGGCCTTAACGTGGCGGCGGATCCGCTTTTTACCATATCTTATACGGGCGTGAATGCCGGGCTTGTGATCGGCGTAGCCGACGACGCCGGGATGCACAGCTCCCAGAACGAACAGGATTCCAGACATTACGCACAGGCGTCGAAGATTCCCATGCTGGAGCCTTCCGATTCCGCGGAGGCGCTTGCGTTTGCGAAGCTGGCTTATGAGTTGTCGGAAACATATGATACGGCAGTGCTTCTGAAGATGTGTACCCGTGTCAGTCATTCCCAGAGTGTGGTGGAGACAGGGGAACGGGTACTGCCCGAACGGAAAAAATACGAGAAAAATCCCGGGAAATATATCATGATGCCTGCCAATGCCAAGAAACGTCATCCGGAGGTGGAGGCGCGCACGAAAGCGCTGACGGCCTGGGCGGAGACGGCTATGATCAACCGGATTGAGGAGGGGATCGATAAGTCATGCGGTATCATCACTTCTTCCACTTGTTATCAGTATGTGAAAGAAGCATTCGGCGATACCTATCCGGTATTGAAACTGGGCATGATCTGGCCGATGCCGGAGCAGAAGATTAGGGACTTTGCAGCTACGGTTGAGAAGCTTGTAGTGGTGGAAGAGCTGGACGGTTTTATCGAGGCACATTGCAGGAATCTGGGCCTCGCGGTGTCAGGCAAAGATCTGTTCTCCAATATCGGGGAGCTTAGCCAGAATCTGGTAAAAGAAAAACTGGGCAAAGATGTGCAGGCGGGAGCGGCTCTTGACGAGGCCATTCCGGCCAGACCTCCCGTAATGTGTGCGGGTTGTCCGCATCGCAGTATTTTCTATGTTTTGAAAAAGATGAATCTCACGGTGCTGGGAGATATCGGCTGTTATACGCTCGGTGCAGTGCAGCCGCTTAGTGCGATCGATACGACGGTGTGTATGGGCGCTTCCATATCCGGGCTTCACGGATTTGTGAAGGCAGGAGATGATGAGCGTGCGGAAAGAACGGTGGCGGTCATTGGTGATTCCACGTTCATTCATTCCGGCGTTACGGGTCTGATCAATATTGCTTACAATGAATCAAATTCCACGGTAATCATTCTGGATAATTCCATTACGGGGATGACGGGGCATCAGCAGAATCCTACCACGGGTTATAACCTGAAAGGGGATCCCTGTACGAAAATCGATCTGGAAAGCCTGTGCCATGCCGTGGGGATCAAACGGGTGAGAGTGGTGGATCCTTATGATATGGATGCCTGTCAGGCAGTGATCGGGGAAGAACTGGCGGCAAAGGAGCCTTCCGTTATCATTTCCCGCCGTCCCTGTGCGCTGCTTAAGTATGTGAAGCATCCCGGGCCGATCTGTTCCGATCCGGAGAAGTGCAAGGGGTGTAAGGCATGCATGAAGATCGGCTGTCCGGCTATCAGCATGGTGGACGGTAAGGCGAAGATTGATGTCACGTTGTGTGTGGGATGCGGTGTATGTGAGCAGCTTTGTAAATTTGATGCGCTGGGATCCGATACATAATCTGGGATGTAGCGGACGAAATCAGTGACATAACATTTTGCAATCGCTAATTTATGCCTGCGGGCGTAATTCACATACTGAGAAAGGAGCATGGTTAGAAGCATGGAAACTAAGAATATCATGATCGTAGGAGTGGGCGGACAGGGCACATTACTGGCTAGTAAGCTTTTGGGGCGCCTGCTTCTGGGAAAGGGATTTGACGTAAAGGTAAGTGAGGTGCACGGGATGAGTCAGCGCGGCGGAAGCGTTGTCACGTATGTGCGCTGGGGAGACAGGGTATGTTCTCCCATTATCGATAAGGGGCAGGCAGACTGCATTTTGTCCTTTGAACTGTTGGAGGCGGCTCGCTATACGGAGTTCTTGAAGCCGGGCGGAAGGATCATCGTTAACAGCCAGCAGATCAATCCGATGCCGGTGATCGCCGGTATGGCGGCATATCCGGAGAACCTGGAGGAGAAAATGGCGGCGCTTGGCATTCAGGTGGATGCGCTGGATGCTCTTTCCCTGGCAGAGGAAGCGGGTAGCAGCAAGGCGGTGAATCTGGTGCTTATGGGAAGATTGGCCAAACATTTTGATTTTACCGAAGAGGAGTGGATGGATGCCATCGAGCACAGCGTGCCGCCGAAGTTTTTGGAATTAAACAGGAAAGCGTTTGAGTTGGGACAAAGCGCGTAGATTTCAGAGTGTGGAGGAGGAATTGGAAGAAATGGAACGGTATTACCAACAGGAAATTGAGACTGCGGACAGAGAACAGATCCTGGTATGGCAGAATGAGCGGCTGGTAAAGCAGGTGCGCCATGTGTGGGATAATGTGCCCTATTACCGCGCGAAAATGGAGGAAAAGGGTGTTACGCCCAAGGATATTCAGAGTGTGGAAGACTTGCACAAGCTGCCCTTTTTGACAAAGGATGATCTGCGGGATGCTTATCCGTATGGACTCTTGGCGAAACCCCTTAAGGATTGTGTGCGGATTCAGTCTACATCGGGCACTACGGGCCGCAGGGTAGTGGCTTTTTATACCCAACACGATATTGATCTGTGGGAAGACTGCTGTGCCCGTGCGATTACGGCTGCAGGCGGTACGGACGAAGATGTGTGCCATGTGAGTTATGGTTACGGCCTTTTTACCGGCGGACCGGGCCTGAACGGCGGCAGTCATAAGGTAGGATGTCTGACACTGCCCATGTCTTCTGGCAATACGGACAGACAGCTGCAGTTTATGGTGGATCTTGGGTCGACAATCCTCTGCTGTACCCCTTCTTATGCCGCTTTCCTGGCGGAGAGCATTCATGAGAGAGGACTGCAGGATCAGATCCATCTGAAGGCCGGCATCTTCGGCGCGGAGGCATGGAGTGAGGAGATGAGGCAGGATATTCAGAATAAGCTGGGTATCAAGGCCTACGATATCTATGGCCTTACGGAGACGAGCGGTCCCGGTGTGGCTTTCGAGTGTAGTGAACAGACAGGAATGCATATCAATGAGGATCATTTTATCGCGGAGATCATTGATCCGGATACGGGTGAGGTTCTGCCGGAAGGAAGTAAGGGCGAGTTGGTATTTACTTCCATTACAAAGGAGGCCTTTCCGCTGCTGCGCTACCGAACCAGAGATATCTGTGTGCTGACAAGAAAGAAGTGTTCCTGCGGCCGTACCCATGTGAAGATGAGCAAGCCTATGGGCAGAAGTGATGATATGTTGATCGTTAAGGGTGTGAATGTCTTCCCGTCCCAGATTGAGACGGTACTTCTGGAGCAGGGGTATCCGGCTAACTATCAGATCATAGTGGATCGTGTTAACAACTCCGATACGATCGAGGTTATGGTGGAGATGACGCCGGAGAACTTTTCCGATAACCTGGGTAAGATCACGTCGATGGAGAAGAGCCTTGTGTCAGCCCTGAAAGCGATGCTGGGCATCTATGCGAAAGTGCGTCTGGTGGCGCCTAAGTCCATCACAAGAAGCGAGGGTAAGGCAGTGCGCGTTATCGATAAGCGTAAGATATGATAAAGAGAGGAGACAATTATGACAATACCTCAGATTTCTGTATTTTTGGAAAATAAAGCGGGACAGCTGGCGGATATCACCGGCATACTGTCGCAGAATCAGGTGAATATGCGGGCGATCAATATCGCAGAGACTACAGACTACGGTGTGCTACGGCTGATCGTGGACGATGCGGCGAAGGCATCCTCCATCCTGTTGGAACAGGGTTTTATTCTGACGATGACTCCTGTGGTGGGTGTGGCTGTTCCGGATACGCCGGGCGGTCTTAGCAAAGTGCTCAGTGTGATTTCCTGCGCCGAGATCGATGTGGAGTATATGTATTCTGTTTTCGGGCAGAAAGACGGCCAGGCTTGTATGATTTTCCGCGTGGCGGATGCGGATGGGCTGACGGAAGTTCTTACGAAGAACGGGATCAGTACCATTGCGGGAGAAGATCTGGGACTTCACTAATTAATCAGAGAAACGGATGATTCCGCCCTGTCGCTATGTGATACAACATGGCGGACAGGGCGGTTTTATGTCTGAGTGATAATTCGTGTTCCGGGCTTTGAAACAGCCTGTAGAAGGCGGCTGATGCAGCATACTGCTTTTATGGTCAGAATTTCTTTCGATAGTAATGCTCTAAGCTTTGGATCAGCTTATAGAAAGCCATGGCGATGGCGCAGAGGATGATGATGGAGGTGATCACCATGTTGAGCTGGAAGACCTGCGATCCATAGATGATCAGATAGCCAAGGCCTCGTCTTGCGGCAAGGAATTCGCCGATAATGACACCAACCAGGGACAGCCCGATATTGACTTTCATATTACTTAAGATCAGCGGAACGGAGCTGGGCAGTATGACTTTGATAAAGGCGTCCCGCTTGTTGCCGCCCAGGGTATAGATCAGTTTCAGCATCTCGGAATCTGCCTGGCTAAAGCCGGTGTAGAGATTGATGATGGAACCGAAGACGGCCACGGAGATACCGGCCACGATAATGGTGTTTGTGCCGGTGCCGAGCCAGACGATCAACAGAGGAGCAAGCGCCGATTTTGGCAGGGAATTAAGGACGACCAGATAGGGTTCCAGGACTTCGGCGAGACTGTTTACATACCATAGGAGCGTTGCCACCAGCAGACTTAACAAGGTGACCAGCAGGAAACTGATAATAGTCTCCAGAAGCGTGATGCCGGTATTGGAGAAGAAGGAATAATCGGTTAACATCTGATATAAGTATCGTACAATGCCGCTGGGACTGCTGAAAAAGAAGACGTCAATCCATTCCTTCGCCGCGGCCAGTTCCCACAATCCCAAGAATAAGGTGACCAAAAGCAGACGGCTCAGGCCGATCAGATGATGGTGGCGTCTGTGGGCTTTCAAAAAGCGGATCTGGTTTTCGGACATGGATTCAGGTTGCGTGGACAACGGACTGTTCATTCGTCAGCACCTCCCATAAATGATTAAAATATTGCTGATATTGTGTCGTATTCCGGACTGCCATGGGATCGTGGCGGTCTATTTCGTAGTGGATTGGCATTTCACATTTGATGATGGCAGGTCTTTTGGAAAGAACGAGTACCCGGTCCGCCAACGTGATGGCTTCGGACAGATCGTGGGTAATGAGAATGGCAGTCTTATCTGTCTGTCGGATGATCTGCGCGATATCGGCGGAGACATTCAGTCTTGTCTGGGAGTCCAGCGCGCTGAAGGGTTCATCCAGAAGAAGCAGGTCCGGATGGATGGCCATGGTGCGGATCAGAGCCGCCCGCTGCCGCATTCCACCGGATAATTCGGAAGGTTTTTTATCTTGAAAGGCATAAAGGCCGTAATCGGTGAGCAGTTTCAGGACATAGTCGCGGTTGGCCCGGGTGAGTGAGTGTTGAAGCTCCAGGCCGAGGATCACGTTCTGATAGATCGTGCGCCACTCAAACAGATGATCGCGCTGCAGCATGTAACCGATTGTGATCGTATCATCATCACCGCAGTCCGCCAGGCATCTGCCCCGATAGAACAGCGTGCCCTGCTCCGGAGAAAGCAGTCCGGCGATAATGGACAGCAGGGTGGATTTGCCGACAGCGTAATAGTGGAAACTTTTGAACGGCAGCTTGTCATAAAAATAAAGATTTTCACAGGGAAAGTGTATTTGGAATCTTTTGATATGGAAAGGATATGCAATCGGTTACGCTATGCATTGATACAAAAGAATGTTTCAGCTAATCAGGCGGCAAAAGATATTGGAGTCAGCAGATATCTCATGTCCGACTATATTAATTATAAGTATTCGGAAGATTCCATGCAAGTGGAAACTTTGATAAAATTTGCGGAATATTTCGGAGAAGAAAGATATTACTTCTGCAATGAATATCATAGATTTCTGGATTCTGTTGATGCGGGAAAACTGCTTCGGGAATTGCGGTCGGAACATAACATGACTCAAAGGGAATTTGCCGCGTATCTGGAGATTTCTCATTTCAGATATAAATCATATGAAGAAGGAAGATGTAAAGTTAGCCGAGAGTTGTTTGATACACTGAAAAGTAAGGTCAATCTGAAACTATAATTGTAGACTTGTGCAGCCCTGAAATTCTGATAAGCTAATAGTCTGCGGAGCTTGTGCGAAAAATACCTCCCGAGCGGTTACATATGATGTAACATCCATTACATGAGGCTTCCTTGGAGAATGGAATGGAAAAGCTGATGAAGATTTTATGGGAAAATAGAAAGTATATAGAAGAGTATAGTTGAGATCGGATAATGGGGACAGACAGTTTGCCTGTCCCTGATTTTGTGGAAAGGACAGGGATGTATAGATGAAGATTAGTTTTTATGAAGCCAGAATGACGAAGGATGACAAAGTAAAATTAGTAACGGAAAAAGCTGTGAACTATGAATCAGGAACATTGAATGAGCCGGGTAAAGTTACAGATATGCTTCGTGAGCTTTTGAAAATAGAAGATATGGCAGAGGAATACTGCTATATGATCGCATTGAATAATGCATACAAAGTAATAGGCGTATTTTTCATATCCAAAGGTACAGTGAACGCTTCGCTGGTAACACCAAGGGAACTTTATATCAGGGCATTACTGGTAGGAGCAGTGCAGATCATACTCTGCCATAACCACCCCTGCGGCAGTGCAGTTCCGTCAGAAGAGGACATCAACGTAACGAACCGTATCCGGAAGGCAGGAAACCTGGTAGGAATAAAGTTGACAGATCATATCATTATCGGCGGCGGTTCCTATTATAGTTTTAGAGAGGCTGAAATGTTATGAACAGATAGAGAAGATTACCATACATGAAAGAGGGGGAATCTGTTTGGTGCTTGTGCTGTATGGGCATTTGTCTCCGATTTTCGTCGATTATCTGTGTAGACGAGGGTATGAGCACGGGTATGAAGGTCTTTATTATTACAGAAAAGATATTGTTTCATAAAGAATTGTCTGGTATATTATGTATAAAGACATGGAATCAGTGATACTCTAAAAAGAGTGTGTGGAATTGACATTTTCATGGTAATCTTTATTCTGAAATACAACAGATGTTTACAAAGGAGGATGACATGAGGCTTGTCAGTACACCATATGATGACGTATTTCGTACATTGCTCAATGACTGCAGCAGTCTGATCATACCCTTGATCAATGAAGTTTTCGGAGAGCGGTATACAGGGAAAGAAAAGATCGTCTTTTCACCAAATGAACACTTCATGAACCGCCAGGACGGGGAGGAAGGGGAACGGATATCAGATACGAGTTTTAAGATAGTAGCAGGGACAGAGTCAAAGAAGTATCACTGGGAATGCCAGAGCAGCACGGACAGCAGCATGCTGGTCAGGTTTTTTGAGTATGATACCCAGATTGCATTGGATGAAGGGGAAATAAAGAAGGATGTCCTTACAGTGACGCTGCCGAACTCTGCGGTATTGTTCCTGCGATGTGATAATACGACACCAGATCAGATGAGGATAGAGATTATCACACCTGGAGGCATAGTCAGTTATCCGATCCCCGTTATGAAATCGCAGCAGTACAGCATAGATGAGATCTTTGAGAAGGGACTGCTGTTTTTGATCCCATTCTATGTCTTTTCTCATGAGAGCCGTTTTAAAGAATATAACGGAGATGAGGATAAGTTAAGAGAATTACAGAGAGAATATAGGGATATAGTAGACAGGATCGAGCAGCTGTTAAATGCCGGGGTGATCAGTGAGTATACAAAATGTACTATCATGGATATGTCTAATAAAGTATTGGTACATATCGCCAGGAAATACGAAAATATCAGAGAAGGAGTGAAACAGGTCATGGGTGGAAGAGTTCTTGATTATGAGGCAAAGCGGATCAAAGATGAAGGTATTAAGGAAGGCAGAGCAGAGGGCATAATTGAAGCAGGTGTTGATTTTGGGCTTTCAGATAAAGAGATTCTGGATAAGCTCCAGATTAAATTAAATATATCTCTGCAGATGGCGCAGGAATATTTTTCAAAGTATAGAAAATAGGATGCTTAGCGGAAACGAGTTATTATGCAGTCAAAAGAAGTTTCTAAATAATTGTAAGCAGTGGGGACAGGTAAGAAGCCTGTCCCTGTTTTTATGGAAATGACAGGGATGTATAGATGAAGATTAATTTTTAGGAAGCCAGAATGGCAAAGGATGACAAAGTAAAATTAGTAAAGGAAAAAGCAGTGGACTATGAATTGATTAATATAGGAAGGGAATAGGTATGGAAGACAATATATTTGATATCATAACAAACTATTCTGTCAATGAAGGGATCAATAAGATCTCGCTGGAAGATGAGGAATACAGAAAGATACAGAAAGAAATCGACGAGAAGATAAAGCGGTATAAACAGCTGGGACTGACGAAAGAGCAGCGGCTGGAAGTGGACAGGCTCATATCTGCACATACGGCAAGCGGAGCCTGTTATGGCAGGATAACCTACAGGAAGGGATTTCATGACTGTGTGTCGCTACTGCAGGAGATGGGGCTGATCCGGGCGGCGTGAGATGATCTTATCATGCAGTCCGTATGGGGTCAGTGGAAATCAGCTCCGATACAAAGCAGCAGTCAGCCGGAGGATTCTTCTTCGTTGATATTACCGTCAGAGGAAACGCAGAGTCTGGCAGAGACGACAGATACTGAAACAATTGATGCCAGAGAGGATGAACCGCAAACGCTAGAAGTGTATCAACCGGAAACAACAGTTAACAGCATTCCGTTGAAATACTATCAGGCATTGAACCGCGCTAATGCTTTCAGTAACACCATGCATATGTCGAAAGCGGACATCTATGATCAGATTATCTCTGCATATGGGGACAATTTTTCTGCTGATGCCGCACAGTATGCAGTGGATCATCTGACGAATGTATGGGAGCCGGAAGAGCAGGAACCCGTCCCGACGGCTCAGGACAGTGCAGAAATGGTCTCAAACGATATGCAGGAGCAGGTTGTTACTGTATTCGATGATGAAAAAAACGGGCAGTCAGAAGAAGCGCTTCCGGAGTCGGAGATTTCAACACCTGTCGGTATGGTGTGGCTTTCAGAGACAGGAGAAAAATATCATTGCGTTAATGATTGTGGAAGGATGAATCCTAGAGCAACTCTGGAAAAGTACAGGATAGTGATAAATCTGTTGTATTTTACAGAGGGAATTTGTATAATATAATCAAAGAAAAGAGGATATAAAAGATGAAAAACCAGACAGAACTTAATACAATATGGGAATCTTTAAGGATATCCAATGATTTCATGTTCGGTAAAATCATGCAGGATGCGGAATTGTGTAAAGAATTACTGCAAAGAATACTGCCGGATTTGGAAATTGACCATATAGAATATCCGGAAGCACAGAAGAGTATCAGACTCGATGTGGATGCGAAAAGCGTCAGGTTGGATGTCTATGTGCGTGATGGGAAAGGCACTGTTTACGACATCGAAATGCAGGTTGTGGATACAAAAGAATTGCCCAAACGGAGCCGGTACTATCAGAGTATGATAGACTTACAGCTGATTGACAAAGGGGAGTACTACAAGAGATTAAAGCCGAGTTATATTATCTTTATCTGTCCGTTTGATCTTTTTGAAAAAGGAAGGCACATCTATACTTTTGAAAATATATGTAAAGAGGATAACAGTGTTTTCCTGAAAGATGGAGCAGTAAAAATATTCTTGAATGCTGACAGCGATCGGGATGATGTCAGTAAAGAGTTAAGAGCTTTTCTCGATTATGTAGCGGGAAAAGAGTCAGCGGATGGTTTTGTACAAAGATTGGAAGAGGCAGTAGAACAGGCAAGAAAGAATCGGGAATGGAGGCATGAATATATGACGTTGCTGATGCGGGATCAGGAGAACATGGAAAAGGGTATGAGAAAAGGAATATATGGAGCGATCGTTATGTGCCGGGATTTTGGCGCATCTGATGCTGAGATTGTAGAAAAGCTGCAGGAAAAGTTTCATTTATCCTATGAAGAAGCAGAGCAATATGTATTGGATTCTGATATATAGTATAGGAGACATGGATATATGGCAGTGTTTAAAATGATGGCGTTGAAAAGTGCTTTTAGATGTTGCTGGCAGGCAGTATGATGAAATATAAGATAAGAGGGTATTCTGGTAAAACAGGGTACTCTTTTTTTACGGTAATCATGGTTTTTATGCAAAATGCATGATTGGACGGACTTTGAAAAGGATATAGGGATTCCTCTTTCTATTTTGCCTGCTTTGCATGGCGAAGGAGTATTGAACAATAACAGAAAGAATATCATGTGCAGTTTAAAGAAGAAAAATGTGAAAGGAAGAGGAAACAGATATGGAAAACAGCATATTTGATATCATCATGAATTATTCCGTTAATGAAGAAATGAACAAGATTCTGTTAGAGGATGAGGAATACATAGGAATACAGAAGGAGATTGATGAGCAGACAGAAGAGTATGCCCCCGGGTTTGACAAAAGTGCAGTATCTGGCAGTGGACAGGCTTGTATCCGCATATATGGCAAGCGATGTATGCTATGGAAGGGTGGCTTACAGGAAAGGGTTTCATGACTGCGTGTCGCTGCTGCAGGAGATGAGGCTGATCTGAGGTTACAGCCTCTGAAATTATAATTTGAGTTTTATAATGTCAGGATTTGTCATTGACGGTTCATAAAATGGTTGTATGATTTGAAGATCAGATAGTGAGGAGGAAAATCAAATGGAGTCTAATAAACTGGATCAGATTCTTGAGGCAGAGGAACTTGTGCAAGGACTGGTAGATACGATGTATGCTATCCAGACTGCCAGGCAGGATGTATTAATACCGATTACAATCTTAAGCACTTTTGAGGCGGTACTAAAGAGAGTGCATCTACTGCTTAAAGAAGTGGAAACGAGTACAAAAATATGATGTTTGATCAGCGGGATATTTGCGTTCCAAGTCCCAAGTGAAATAAGGAGCTGTTACATAAAGTGATATCATAATGATGGAGAGAGGCAGAAGAAGTACTCCTGCTATATATGAGAGCATAATATTATAACAGCTGCCTTATTTCAGGAAACACTATGTACAATGTTGGGAATCCCTGAGAGAATACAGTCTCTCAGGGACCTGCTGTTTTGAGGATAGTATCAATATTATGTAGTAATCAAGTCCTGGTAAGATTACTCTGGGCAAGTATATATTCCTGCACGGCGGCTCTGGGAACCTTCCAAACCCTGCCGATCCGGAAGCCTTTGATAGCTCCACTGTTCAATAATTCGTAAGTGCGGTTCTTACCGATGAAAAGGGCTTCTGCTACATCGGTAACGGTCATAATGTCTTCGTATTGATTAAACATGCGTTTACCTCCTTAAACTTGGTTTATTAGAGTGTTATTTCTTAGACAACTTTTTATTACAAACATAAAAAGTAAAAGCCCATCAGGGCAAGCAGGAGGTAACAGGGAAAGATGGAAGTATATTTGAGCATCGATAACATAGAGCAGTCCCAAAAGCTGCAGAATAAATTTGAGATCATAAAAACCAGGGAGCGCACGGCCGGAAAGTGGCAGAAGACAGATATCGGGAAAGCGGCACGGCTAATAGGGGCTATGGGGCATACGGTGATCCCTGGCCATCTGGAGGGTGGCACGAAAGCATGCAACTGTACAGCGATGCAGGTCTTCATGCTGGATTTTGATGACGGGATAAGCTATGCAGGAATTGAGGAAAGATGTAAAGAGCTGGGGATTCCAATCTCTTTTGCCTACCATACATTCAGCTCTACAGAGAATAAGGAAAAATTCAGGATCACATTTGCCCATGATGTAACGCGGCACTTTATAGTAGACGGAAAAAGCATTCTATTTTTGACAGTATAA
>CANRZW010000055.1 GCA_947644545.1 uncultured Lachnospiraceae bacterium | reverse complement strand
AAGTATTGATTTTTCAAGGTTCAGCACACCAAAATGGTGTGGGAAGTTTGAGTTATTAAAAAATATGGCAGGGAAATCTTTGAAATTACTGATAATTATGTAAAGTGTAAGATACCTTTTGATAAAAGAGTATTGGAATTAAGCAGCAAAAATGTCGGTTTGAATGTCGGTTTGAATGTCGGTTTGAATGTCGGTTTGAATAAAACAGAAAAAGCTGTCTTGAGATTGCTAATCGGAAATCCAGATAGAACTGCCGATGTGATTGCGGCAGAAACAGGCGTTTCAAAACGTACTATTGAGCGCACTTTTGTCAGCCTTCAGAAAAAAGGAAAAATAGAACGTTTAGGATCTAAGCGTGATGGAATGTGGGTTGTCGTTCAATAATGTCGTTCATAGTCTACAGTATTGGGAAAGGAAGCGTCGTGTATGCAACCAGATGAAACTCCTACTACGTTTGACGGCATCACCTCGCCTCGAAGGCAAAAAGGCTTTCCGAAGAACTCTCATTCTCCGAAAAGCCTTTCCTGCACATAAAACTCTGTAACTCTGTTATTCCGCCCTTGCCATCGCCATCTTGAAATCTTTCTGATCCTTAAAGATCTCATTGGTATACGGGTTCCGCTTCTGCTGCTTCGCCCGCACAAGGATGACCGCAAAGACGACCACATTGACCACGATCGAAAGCACCGAGATGATTCCCTGCGCCGTGGGATTGGCCACAGCCGGCATCGCTTCACCGAAGGCTGCCGCCGCCCCGGCTTCTCCGTATACGGAAGATACGGTGGTAAACCGGCTGCCGTCCTGGAACAACGGGAATACCTGCGCAAACATGCACCACAGCGCCAGTGTGTTGGCGCGGTTCTGGATCCAGCCGCCCTTATTCCAGAGGGCATTGGCCACCGTCGGTGCCAGCAGCAGCGCAAAGCCGCAGTACCATGCATGGGTCGGCAGATTCAGATACGTATACTGGAAGTTCCAGATATCGTAAGCCAGAATATAGTACCATATCATATCCGGCCAGAGCATATCCTTCTTATCTCTTGATGAATAGATTCCCCACCAGCCTGTCATACAGAAAATATTGATCAGACCGGCGATGCCGTTTAAGATATTCCACCAGCCGCCGTAAAGCCATACGCCTTCGGAGGATTTCCACCAGCCGCCCATGATCGAACCGGCCCTGACAGCCGACTCGAAATCCGAGACAACGGCGATCAGAATGTTGATCGCCACGATCACAAAAGGAAATACCTTAAAGGCATGGGATTTCCCCAGTCCGCCCCAATGATACTTGATGATCATAAAACCGATACAGCCGGCCAGCGCCGCATAGAGCTTGGCATAATGGAACCAGCTGTTCATATGCACGTAAGTCTGATTGTTCAGCGCCCACTCCGCGCCCTGTGCCGCACCCACATAAATAGCTATAAAGTAAACCGTCAATGCTGCAGGAATCACGAAGAAACAGACTGCACCGCCCGCCTTGGAACGCCGCGCAATCTCATTCATGATGATCAGTCCCGCAAAGACCATCACCCAGCCCAAAATCTGCCAACCTGCCATACCGCCACTCAAATGAAACATAACTATTCACTCTCCCCTCTTATCTTTCACATCAATACACTTCTATCTCTTTGATATTAAACTCATTCCCCTGCAGAAGCCACGTATCCGGGCTGTGACAGCAGGGACATATCTTCCCGTGCTCCACAGTGGCATAAGTCTGTCCGCAGCCTTCACAGTAGGTGCGCGCCGGGATCGTCTCCACCACAAGCTCCGCCTCCGAGAACAGCTCTCTCTTCTTCGCCGCCCACTGCCAGCAGTTGTGCAGATAAGACTCGATCACCGTCGATACTTCGCCCAGTTCCAGCACTACCCTGGAGATGCCCGTCACCTCATTCTCGACTGCCACTTTCTCCAGACTGTCCATAATATGAAACACTACGCCTAATTCATGCATCCCGCTTTCCCGCCTGTCTTTCCGCTTCTTCTCCGGTTCGTTTTCCTACCAGTCTTCCGCTTCTTCTCCAGTTTGCTTTCCTGCCAGTCTCTCCGGCGCCTTGCCTGTCCTAATTTATCATTCTGTAATACTGCCGGTACACGACGCCCGGGCTCCTGCAAACCAAAAACACAATCTTATTTCTTCTTAAATTTCACCTTTAGCGACTGCTTCACCATATTCGGCAGCACATATTTCAGCTTATCCTCCGACTTAACCATCTCCGAACAGCCCGGCAGCTCCCGGTGCAGGCTGATGGCATCGAAGACGCATTTCGTCGTGCAGACGCCGCAGCCGATGCACTTATTGGGATCCACCACCGATGCACCGCAGCCCAGGCAGCGGGATGTCTCCGCCTTCACCTGTTCCTCCGTCAGCGTATGGGAGAGATCGCGGAAAGAGCGTGCCTGCGCCTCCTCCGCTTTCTCCGGCCGCTGGCGGTCCGTATTGTCATAGCTGGCGATAAAGATATTCTCCTTATCCAGCTCGATAAAGTCTCTTCTGTTCCTGCCGATGGTCAGCGTACAGTGTTCGTGCACGAAACGGTGCAGGGATACCGCACCCTCTCTGCCTGCCGCGATCGCATCAATGGCGAATTTCGGCCCTGTATACACGTCACCGCCCACGAAGATATCCGGTTCGGCCGTCTGATAGGTCAGGCTGTCCGCAACAGCGCCGCCATTCGGTCTCAGCGCCACTTTCGTGCCCTGCAGCAGATCTCCCCATACAATGCCCTGACCCACACTGAAGATCACCGCAGAGCAGGCAACGGTCATTGTCTCCTGCTCATCGTAAACCGGCGCAAATCTATGATTGTCGTCAAAGACGCGGATACACTTCTTAAATACCACACCCACGGTCCGGCCGTTCTCCGTCAGGATTTCTTTCGGTCCCCAGCCGTTGTGAATGGCAACCTTCTCTTCCGCCGCCTCCAGGATCTCCTCTCTGCTGGCCGGCATCTCGTCCCGGCTCTCCAGACAGAACATGGATACCGTACCCGTACCGCAGCGGGTGCTCACCCTGGCCGCGTCGATGGCCACATTGCCGCCGCCAACGACTACCACGTCACCGCCCAGGTCGAAGCCTTCCTTCTGTCCCGCCTCTTTTAAAAATTCCACCGCCGTATAGACCCCGGCCGCGTCCTCACCCGGCACACCGGGTTTCCTGCCGCCCTGGCAGCCGATGGCAAGATAGAATCCCTTATAGCCCTGCGCTCTGAGCTGATCAATGGTAACGTCTTTGCCCACTTCCACACCGCACCTGATCTCTACGCCCATGGCTTTGATGACCTCGATCTCCGCCTCGATCAGATCCTTCTCCAATTTGTAGGAAGGAATACCATAAGTCAGCATACCGCCGGGTTTCTCACTCTTCTCGAAGATGGTGGGCCGATACCCCTTCTCCGCCAGGAAATAGGCACAGGACAGGCCTGCCGGTCCGGAGCCGATGATGGCGATCTTTTCCTCGAAAGCGCCCTTTAAGGAAGGCACTACCTTCTTCGGTATGTAACGCGTCTCGGCGCACAGATCCCGCTCCGCCACAAAGCGCTTCACCGCGTCAATGGCTACTGCCTCGTCCAGCGTCGCGCGGGTGCAGGCATCTTCGCACCGCCTGTTACAGATGCGGCCGCAGATAGCCGGCAGCGGATTGTCTTTCTTGATCAGCGCCAGCGCCTCCTCATAACGCCCTTCTTTCGCCAGCTTCAAATACCCCTGCACCGCAATATGGGCCGGACAGGCTGTCTTACAGGGCGCCGTGCCGGTATCGTAACAGTTGATCCTGTTCACATCCCGGTAATTGTGGGTCCACATATGCTCGCCCCACTTCTGTTCCTGGGGAAGCGGCGTCTTCGGGTAAGTGACCTCGCTGCCGTCCTTCTTACACAATTTCTGTCCCAGCTTCACCGCCCCCGCCGGGCAGTGCTCAACACATTTACCGCAGGCCACGCATTTCTCCTTATCCACCTTCGCGATGTAAGCGGAACGGGACATGTTCGGCGTGTTAAAAAGCTGCGAAGTGCGCAGCGCATAACACACATTCACATTGCAGTTGCAGATGGCGAAGATCTTGTTGGCTCCATCAATGTTCGTGATCTGGTGAACAAAGCCGTTCTCTTCCGCCTGCCTGAAAATTTCAAGCGCCTCTTCCTTCGTGATATAGCGTCCGTCCTTCTGGGTCTCCACCACATAATCCGCCATATCGCCCACTGCCACGCACCAGCCCTCCGGATCGTCCGCGCAGCCCTCGTCATGCTTCAATCTGGAACGCCTGCAGGAACAGGGACTGGCTGCATACTTCCCCTCGTACTTCGACAGCCAGTAGGATATATGCTCCAGATTGATGGATTCGCTTTCCATCTCGATGGCCTTTTCCACCGGAATGACATGCATTCCGATGCCGTTGCCGCCCTCCCCCACGAAAGGCGTCACGTGCTCAAGCGGCAGTCTCGACATATGCTCGAAGAACAGCGTCACCTCCGGATGCTCCTCGATCACCTTCGTGTTCATATTGAAAAACTCACCACAGCCGGGCACAAACATGGGCAGTACATACTGTTTCTCCCGCTGCGGGTTCTCCCAGTTGTACTCCAGAATGCCCTTCACGGACATCTCCTGCAGCTTCGGTTCCAGCTCTCTGGCCGGAATACCCGTAAGCTTCACCATCTCCGGCAGGGTCTTCGGCTTACGCACGCCCATCTTCAGCGCGATCTCGGCCTCCTCGTCAGTCAGCACACCCGCCAGACCCCAGTACTCCGGATCGTCTCTTGTGATCTTCTTGATCCCCAGCTTCTGGGGAATCCTGTCCGTGATCATCTTGCCCAGCTTTACGATGCTCTCCCGCTCCGGCTTACTGTGATCCGGCTTGTGCTCCGGATATACGTACTCCGGATATTTCTCCCTGTCAAGTCTTCTCTCCATATCCCTCTCCTCTCACTTCCTGCAGCAGCCAGTCCGTCCACGCTTTCATCCCTTCTCCCGTCTTGGCGCAGATCGGGATGATCTTCGCCCGCGGATTGCGCCTGTGCACATATTCGCGGCACTTCTCCAGATCGAAATCGAAATAGGGAAGCACGTCGATCTTATTCACCAGCACCACATCACAGACGGAAAACATCAGCGGATATTTCAGCGGCTTGTCATGTCCCTCCGGCACCGAAAGGATCATGGCATTCTTCGTCGCCCCGGTGTCAAACTCCGCCGGACATACCAGATTCCCCACATTCTCCAGAATCACCAGGTCAAGTTCTGCCGGATCCAGTCCTTCCAGTCCCTGCCTCGTCATCTCCGCATCCAGATGGCACATCCCGCCGGTATGCAGTTGAATGACCCTCACGCCGGACTGGGAGATCGTCCTGGCATCCACGTCGGAATCGATATCCGCCTCCATAACCCCTATTTTCAGCGTGTCACGCAGCGCCTCTATGGTTCTCATCAACGTGGTTGTCTTGCCGGATCCCGGCGAGGACATGAGATTGAGCAGGAAGAGCTTCTTCTCCCGCAGCTCCTGCCGCAGAAGCTGCGCCTGTCTGTCGTTATCCGCAAAGACACTCTGCTTGATCTCCAATATTCTGACTTCTTTCATGTATACGCTCCTTTTGCAGACAAAATTCTTCAAAATATAAATCTATTTTATCATTGTAACGCTTTCAAGGCAACCAAAAATGAACCGTCTCCTATCCCGTCTCCTATTTACCGTTATATACCGTCAGCCGATGACCGGCCGATTTCCCTCGTTTCGTTTTTTCGGCACAAATATACTGTTTTTTATCCACTCACAATTTTCACGAAAAGTCAATAGGAAAAAATTATAATTTTCTTCGACTTTTTTCGGATTTTTCTATTATTTTCCATGACTTTGTTATATAATCTTTTTATAAAGTTTAAAAGGAGGAATACTAATATGGCAAAAGAAATGATTGCAATGCTTCTTGCCGGCGGACAGGGTTCCCGTCTGTATGCGCTGACCGAGAAGCTTGCAAAACCTGCAGTTCCTTTTGGCGGTAAGTATCGTATCATCGATTTTCCGCTTTCTAACTGCGTCAATTCAGGCATTGATACCGTAGGAATCCTGACCCAGTATCAACCGCTGGAATTAAATGAGTACATAGGCAACGGCCAGCCTTGGGATCTGGACCGTCTTTACGGAGGTGTGCACGTACTGCCGCCCTACCAGAAAGCTCACGGTTCAGACTGGTATAAAGGAACCGCAAACGCAATCTATCAGAATATATCCTTTATTGAACGCTATGACCCGAAATATGTGATCATTCTTTCCGGCGATCAGATCTGCAAGCAGGATTACAGCGACTTCCTGAAATTCCATAAGGAGAAGAATGCGGAATTCAGCGTAGCCGTCATGGAAGTACCGTGGGAGGAGGCTCCCCGTTTCGGTCTGATGGTAGCCGATGAGAACGACAAGATCACGGAGTTCCAGGAGAAGCCCAAGAACCCGAAGTCCAATCTGGCTTCCATGGGTATCTACATCTTCAACTGGGATATCCTCAAACAGTATCTGGAAGAGGACGAAGCCGATCCGAATTCCGAGAACGATTTCGGCAATAACATCATCCCCAATCTTCTGCGCGACCATCGCCAGATGTACGCTTATCATTTCAACGGCTATTGGAAGGATGTGGGAACGATTGCTTCCTTATGGGAAGCCAACATGGAAGTACTGGATCCCGAGCACAGCGGCATCAACCTTTTCGATGAGAACTGGAAGATTTACAGCCGCAACGCCGGTATGACCGGTCATAAGATCAACCCCGGCGCAGTCGTGGAGAATTCCATGATCACAGACGGCTGCCGGATCAAAGGTACCGTGAAGCATTCCATTCTTTTCGGCGGTGTCAAGGTGGAAGCGGGCGCAGTCGTGGAAGATGCGGTCCTGATGGGCGGCACCACTGTCAAGGCAGGCGCCGTGGTGAAACATTGTATCGTAGCAGAGAATGTAACGGTCTGCGAAAATGCCGTGGTAGGCTCGATGCCTTCCGGCGATGAGAACGGTGTAGCTACTGTCGGCTCCGGCGTTACCATCGGTGAGAATGCCGTGGTAGGCCCCAATGCCATGGTCAGAAATAATGTAGAAGGTGGTGAAGAGCAATGGTAAAATCAAACACAAGTGTAGTCGGTATTATTTTCCCAAACAGTTATGATGCTCTGGTTCCGGAACTGGTCAGCGTGCGTTTGATGGCTTCCATTCCTTTTGCCAGCCGTTACCGTATTATTGACTTTATCTTATCCAGTATGACACATTCCGGTATTGACAACATCTCCGTTGTGGTGAATAAGAACTATCACTCCCTGATGGATCATCTCGGATCCGGACGTGAGTGGGATCTGATCCGCAAGAACGGCGGTCTGCGTATCTTCCCTCCCTTTGCGGAGAAGGAAGTAGGCGGTCCTTATGTGGGACGTGCCAGTGCACTGGCAAATCTTCTGGATTTCCTGCGTGACCAGAAAGAGAAATATGTGATCATGTCGGATACCAACGTGGTAGTCAACTTCGATTTCAGCGCCATGCTGCAGAATCATATCGACAGCGGCGCGGATATGACGATCGCCTACAACGAGCAGGAAATCCCCGAAGAACTGCTGAACTATCCTACTAACGATAAGATCTTCTATTATACCTTCGACGTGGAGGACGGCCGTCTCAAGAAAGTATACATCAACCCGAAGACAGACGGCGTACAGAAGATGTCCATGAATATCTTCGTCGTTGACAGAGAACTGCTGATCGATATCGTGAATGACGCTTATATCCAGGGACGTTCCTTCTTTATGCGTGACGTTATCATGCCGCAGCTTGGCAAACTGAACGTGCAGGCTTACAAGTATACAGACTATGTGGCACGGATCAGCGGTATGAAGAGCTATTTCGAAGAGAACATGAAACTTCTGGACGACTATAATCTGGATGCACTCTTCTCTGCGGCTCCCATCTATACGAAGATCCGCGGTGATAATCCGACCCATTATAAGGATGGCGCCAAGGTACAGAATGTAATGATGGCTGACGGCTGCGTGATCGAGGGTGAAGTTGAGAACAGCGTAATCTTCCGTGGTGTTAAGATCGGTAAGGGCGCTACCGTGAAGAACTGTATCCTGATGCAGGATACCGTAGTGGAAGCAGGTGCGAACGTAGAATATCTGATTACGGATAAGAACGTGACGATCTCTGCCGGCAAGGAGATGAAGGGAACGGATACTTTCCCTGTTTATATCGAGAAGTTTAAGGTTGTATAATCTTAACCCAAAGCAGAAAGGAAGATGCGGGATGGAAATTCTGTCCCGCATCTTTTTATAAATATCCTATTCCTCTGCCTGCCCCAGCAGCCGCTCCAGCATCTCCACATATTCTTTAAACTGCTGCCTGCCAAATGCCGTCAGAACACAACTTGTCTGGGGTTTCCTGTTCACGAATGCCTTACTGACGGTTATGTACCCGGCCTCTTCCAGCTTCTTAAGCTGAGCGCCCAGATTCCCGTCCGTAGCCTCCGTGATGTTTTTCAATTCTCTGAAATTCTTCTCCCCGGTCAGCAGCGCAGACAAAACCGCCAGTCGCAGCTTCGTCTGGAAAGCCTCCGGTATCGCATTTATTTCCATAAACTACCTCGATCGGTCTTGCGCAGCAACACTGCCGTCTTCATGACCTCCCTTCTTCCCGTGAAGATATATCCCCAACAGAATCATCCCCACACTCATCAGGCACTGGATTCCTATCTGACTGGCAGAAATCCTCGTCCCCACGCCGCCCCTTCTTCAAATCGTCGTATCCTACCGGCCCTGATCACCGCCAGATACCGTATCAGCTTGATGCTTTACTTCATTCATCTTTTCCTTATACTCTATAATATAGAGTTCTCTATCTAATGTCAAGTCGCTTTTTCAAATCCGTTCCATAACAGCAGTCCGCAAAAAAACAGAGGTAACCAGGTCTCTCTGTCCCCGTTACCTCTGTCTGACTGTATCTCACATATCTCAATAATTCTCCGCCTTAACCTCGAAATACGCCTGCGGATGCGCACATACCGGACAAATCTCAGGTGCATTGCAGCCTACCACGACGTGTCCGCAGTTGCGGCACTCCCATACTTTGACTTCACTCTTCTTGAACACTTCCTGCATCTCTACGTTCCGAAGAAGCGCCCGATACCGTTCCTCATGCTGCTTCTCGATATCCGCCACCTGACGGAACTTGGCCGCCAGCTCCGGAAATCCTTCTTTCTCTGCGGTCTCCGCAAAACCTACATACATCTCCGTCCATTCATAGTTCTCGCCTGCCGCTGCTGCCGCCAGATTCTCGGCTGTCGTGCCTATCCCATAACGCTCCTTATACCAGATCTTAGCGTGCTCCTTCTCATTATCCGCAGTCTCCTGAAAGATTGCCGCAATCTGCTCAAAGCCTTCCTTCTTCGCCTTGGATGCAAAGAAAGTATAGTTGTTTCTCGCCACCGATTCGCCTGCGATCGCCGCCTCCAGATTTTTCTCTGTCTGAGTTCCTGCGTATTTATTGTTCCCTGCTGCCTGTGCCATAGTCTCCTCCATTCTGTGTGATAGCTCACATTTCCTTTCTCTGCCTGTATCTTTTACCCGTCGTTTTCCTGTACCATAACAATTCACCGCCGCCGGAAGATACGTTTCTGTAAAAGTATATCCCTGCTTTTTGATTCCTATTCAGTTCTCCTCTGCATCGCCTCCTTTTCCTGCGGATACACGATACCCCAGTCTGCCCGCAGGCTGTCGCATTGTTTCAGAATCGCCATCGTATCTTCCCACTTCAATACCGGAGATTCAATCCTGCCTTCCCGGATACATTGATCTACATGCATGATCTCGTACTGATACCCTTCATCTTCCACGCCGGCAATCTTCTGCGCTACTTTTCTTTCAACACTCGTCGTTTCGGTTCCAACCGTCACAAACATCTGCGTCGGTTTCCAGAAATGAGGTACCGTGATATAGCCTTTTGTTCCGTAGATCCAGGCCGTGTCCAACATACCGGTACGCACTCCGCTTCCCATAACCGCAAGCTCACCTCCGTCATACTGCGCGATATAGGCCGCCTGCTCGTCTATCTGAAGATGATGTTCATCCGTATCCATAGATGCTTTCCCGATCAGACACAGCGGGTCTTTCTTCAGGATCATACGGGAAAAGTGCAGGTTGTAAACGCCCACATCCAGAAGTCCTCCCCCTGCACAATTCACATCAAACAACCTCGAGGCCGGATCCACTTCACTTCGAAAAGCGAAATTCGACTGTATGACCCGTATCTGCCCGATTCCATCCTCGCCGATCCGGTTTTCTATTTCCTGCACAAGCGGAAAGAATTTCGTCCAGGCGGCTTCCATCAGGAAAGTATGATTCCTTCTGGCGCAATCAATCATTTCCTGGAATTCTCCCGCATTAATGGCCGCCGGCTTCTCCACCAGCACCCCTTTTCCGGATTCCATAGCTCTGAGTGCCAATTCCCTGTGCGCCGTATGCGGCACCGGAATATAGACCACGTCAATATCCTCGCGCGCTAACATCTCCTCATAGCTTACAGCCTCCGGAATCTGAAATTTCTGTGCCATCTTACAGGCCCGCTCCCGGCTTCTGGAAGCAACCGCAACGATCTCCATATCCTCTACCTGCTGCGCGCCTTTCATCCAGCGGTCTAAGATTATCCCTGCTCCCAGCAGTCCCCATCTTATTTTTCTTTGTTCCATGCTTTTCCTCATTTCTGCACTGCTTCCGTTCAGCCCCTGGCCGAACTGTGCGTGGCTGTTTTCATCCCGGCCTGTTCTTAACTGCCTGCGAACGCTTATATCCTTAGCAAATTTGATCTTTGCTATATCTGTATCTGTACTGTATCTGCATTTTATCTTTACTGTATCTGCATCCTTATTTTTACTGTATCTTTGCCGTCATCTCTCTCAGCCATTCCAGCTCTTCCTCATCCAGATACGGTGACAGGGTTTCCCACACCTTCTGGTGATAAGCATTGAGCCATGCCAGCTCTTTTGCCGTCATCAGTTCCGGCAGGATTGCCTCTCTGTCAAAGGGTACCATCGTCAACGGCTCCAGATACAGGAACTGGCCATAGTCGTTCTTCTCTCCCTTACGGCACAGAACGAGATTCTCCAGCCGGATACCGAACCGTCCTTCCAGATACAGCCCCGGCTCATCGGAAATGATCATGCCCTCTTCCAGCGGAACGCTATTTGTTCCCGGTGCGGTACGCCAGTGGAACCGTTGCGGTCCTTCATGCACACCGAGAATATAACCTACCCCATGACCGGTGCCGTGGTTATAATCCATACCCATCTCCCACAGAGGCCCCCGCGCCAGCACATCCAGATTCTGTCCGCTGACACCCTCCACGAATTTTGCCGCACCAAGCGCCAGATTTCCGCGAAGCACCATCGTATAGTACCGTTTCTCGTCTTCCGTCAGCTTCCCGAGCGCTATCGTCCGTGTGATATCCGTCGTACCTTCTTTATATTGTCCGCCGGTATCCGCCAGACAGAAGCCCTCTGCCTTCATCTCCACATCCGACTCCTTCGTCGGCGCATAATGCACGATCGCGCCATGCGGCCCATAGGCAATGATTGAGGAAAAGCTTGGTTCCAGATAATCGTCCATCTGCGCCCGGAATGTCTCCAATTTCCCGGCTGCTCCTACCTCCGTGATCGTCTCTTTGCCGACGTTAGTCTTCAACCAGTGAATAAATCTCGTCACCGCAACGCCATCCCTGACATGAGCGGCACGCATATGTTCCATCTCTGCCGGCGTCTTCACTGCTTTCATAAGCACAATCGGACTTGCCTGATCCAGAATCTCCACATTCTCCGGCACCCGCTGCGTCAGTCTATAGTTCACAGCTCCGCTGTCCAGCCAGACCTTCGTCCCCGCAGGTATAGCGCTTACTGCCTGCTCAATCTCTTCATAAGGCTTTATCGTCACACCTTCCTGCGTCAGCTTTTCTGATAACTGTGCCGGAAAGATCTCCGCATGGGCAAACAGTGTGATCTGCTCCTTCGTCAGCAGCAGATAGGACAGGAAGACCGGCGTGTACGCAATGTCTCCTCCCCGCAGGTTAAAGAGCCACGCTATCTCATCCAATGCGGTCACCAGCAGCTGGTCTGCCTTCTCCTCCTGCATTTTAGCCCGCACTTCCTGAATCTTATCCGCTCTTCCCTTACCCGCATATTTCACATCCAGTTCCCATACCGGCTCCCTCGAAAGAGGCGGGCGGTCCGTCCAGACCACATCCACCAGATCCTTACTGCCGTCAAAGGAGATCTGCTTCGCGTCGGTCTTCTCTCTGACCGTCTCCACAAAACGCTTCGTGACCGTGCGGCCGTCAAATCCGATCACGGCCTGCTCTGCCAGATTATCATGCAGATATTCTTCTATCTTAGGCACATCCGGCTGCCCGGAACGCATCAGCTCGATAGTACTGTCCTGAAGCTGCCTGGCCGCCTGGAGAAAATATCTGCCGTCCGTCCACAGCGCCGCCCGATCCTGCAGGACTACCAATGTACCCGCAGACCCGGTAAATCCCGACATATATTCCCTGGCCTTAAAATAACTGCCCACGTACTCCGAACTGTGAAAGTCATCCGTCGGAATGATATAAGCCGAAAAGCCGTTTTCTTTCATCAATTCCCGTAATCGGGTTAATTTCTCTTCTATTTTCATTATTTCCTCCATTCCGAAGCGCCTTGCGCTGAATAAATTGCTCATCTGAGAATTTATTCAATCTTTCCTCCATGGAAAATTGCAGGCATAACCTGCAATTTTCTCTCTCACTTGTTCTGTTGCCGCCTATCCTGTTCCCGGCATATCCGCCCCGCAATGTTATCCTAAAACAAACTGCCGGACATCATAACGCGTTAAATCTGCACAAGTTCATACTGATCCGTTCCCAGACCGATCTTCACTGCATGAGCAAGACAGCTCTTCCACTCCGTATCCGGATGCGTCATATGGAAATGATCGTGTCCTTCCTCGTTGCCATGCTTTTTCAAGTTCTCACCCAGAATACTGCTCTCCACCGGTGTCATCTGATTACATAGATCCGCACACGCCTGATCTAACGCCACCGGATCGAAAGACGCTAGCATTCCTACGTTAGGAATGATCGGAATATCATTCTCGGAGTGGCAGTCGCAGTTAGGCGATACGTCGCAGATCAGAGATACATGGAAGCAAGGGCGATCTTTACATACTGCCAGGCTGTACTCAGCCATCTTGCAGTTAAGCACCTTCACGGAATTGGAAAGATCTGCCGTTATCGCATCCTTCGGGCAGGCTGCCAGACACCGTCCACACCCCACACACTTCTCATGATCGATATGCGCCTTGCCATTCTCTATGATCGGAGCAGCGTGTGCGCATATTCTGTCACAAGCGCCACAACCTATGCAGGCAGAGGGATCCACGCTCGGTTTTCCCTCATAGTGCTGTTCCATTTTGCCGGCTCTCGAACCGCAGCCCATTCCGATATTCTTCAACGTTCCCCCGAATCCGGCCGCTTCATGTCCCTTGAAATGTGTCAGAGAGATAAACACGTCTGCATCCATGACTGCCTGCCCGATCTTTGCCTCTTTGACATACTCACCGTCAATCGGAACCAATGCCTCATCTGTTCCCTTCAATCCGTCACCGATGATCACATGACATCCCGTCTGATAAGGGGAGAATCCATTTATGTATGCTGTCTCCAAATGGTCAAGGGCATTCTTCCTGCTGCCCACATACAGCGTATTACAATCCGTCAGAAACGGTTTCCCTCCCAGCTCCTTCACATAATCCGCCACCACTCTGGCATAATTAGGCCGCAGAAATGCCAGGTTACCGTACTCCCCGAAATGAATCTTGATCGCCGCATATTTGTCGGTGAAATCAATCTTCTCAAACCCGGCCGTCTTCATCAGGCGATGCAGCTTCTGCAGAAGATTCTCATGCGCTGTCGCCTTAAAAGTTGTGAAATAAACATTTGCTTTTTCCATATCATTCACCTCCATAAAATTAGAATTAGAAAATACCTTTCTTCCGAATTCCTGCTTTATCACAATGCATAAATTTTAACACACCAGAACAATTACCGCTACCCATCTTTACAAAATTTAGAATATTTTTATCACAGTCAAATTTCTATCGATGTATTTCATTTCCGGTTGCAGAACACACGTTCGTGTGCTATACTGATGCATATCATAATGTCGCAGTCAATAGATGTCACTAGCCTGCAGGGAGGCTTTGCTTATGAAACAGCGTACTTATCTGTGTATCGACTTGAAATCCTTCTATGCTTCGGTGGAATGTGTCGCCAGAGGCATGGATCCCATGACTGAAAATCTGGTCGTAGCCGACCCGGACCGGACAGAGAAGACCATCTGTCTGGCCATTACGCCTGCCATGAAAGCGCTTGGAATCAAGAACCGCTGTCGTCTCTTCGAGATCCCGTCTGCAGTCAAATATACGATCGCGCCACCGCGTATGCAGAAATACATCGATACGGCCGCCGATATTTACTCCATCTATCTGCAGTATATCGCCAAAGAAGATATTCACGTATATTCTATCGACGAGGCCTTCATGGATGTAACGGATTACCTGACGCTGTACAGATTCTCCGCCCGCGAACTGGGCCAGCAGATCATGACAGATATCTATCGCACTACCGGCATTCGCGCTGCCTGCGGTGTCGGAACGAATCTCTATCTGGCCAAGATCGCCCTGGACATCACCGCCAAACACGCTGACGATTTTATCGGAGAACTGGACGAAGAAAGCTACCGGAATCAACTCTGGGACCACAAGCCCCTCACGGATTTCTGGCGGATCGGCTCCGGTACCGCCAGGCGCCTGGAACCGTACGGCATCCGAACCATGCGCGCCGTTACCGAGGCCGACGAAGATTTCCTCTACCGCCTTTTTGGCATCGATGCCGAGCTTCTGATCGACCATGCGTGGGGCCGGGAACCTGTCACCATGGCAGATATCAAAGCCTACAGACCACAATCCAACTGCCTGGGGAGCGGCCAGGTGCTTGGCTGTGATTATTCCTTCGACAAGGGACTGCTGGTGGTAAAAGAGATGATGGATCTGCTCTGTCTGGATCTGGTAGAGAAGAATCTTGTCACCGGCTCCCTTACCCTTCACGTAAGTTATGCCAGACGCTTCAATATTGCTTCCGCCCATGGCACAATCGCAACAGACACCGACACCAACTCGGACCTGCTGCTCATTCCCGCAGTGACTGACCTCTATTGCAGGATCGTCAATCCTTCCTATCCGATCCACCGCGTCAATATCACATGTAACAATGTGGTTCCGGAAGAATATCACCAATACAGCTTCTTTCAGGACAGCGCAGAACTGGAGCGGAATCGCAAGATGCAGCAGGCCGTCATCAGTATCAAGAACAAATTCGGGAAGGATGCCATCTTGAAGGGAATGAACCTGGAGGAAGGCGCCACCACCAGAGAACGCAATCATCAGATCGGAGGACACAAAAGTGGCGAATAAACCAAGATCCAAAATGCCCCCGGAAGACAGAGCCAAACAATTTATGCCGTTTGCAGCCCTGAAAGGACTGCCCGATGCCCTGGCCGCCAGGGAGAGGATTGTTGTTCCCAGGATAGAGCTGTCCGAAGAGATGGCCGAAGAACTGGATCAGAAAATGCACGCACTCCGCAAAGGCATGATGATCTCTGTCGTCTACTTCCAGAAGGACGAATATGTCAAAATAACCGGCATGATCGCCCGTATCGACGAAACAAGCCGGTTACTTCAGATTGTTAACACAAAGATCGCCTTTGACGATATCCTGGAGATTACTTATTGACCGTAAGGATCCGGACTCCGCGGTACCAGGGACTCGCAGCTCTAAGGGAGCAGGTTTCTTCACTCAGGCGTCCCTGTCAGGACGATGGTATTCTTCTCTTCATTGCGCTCTGCAGAGCAATCGCGCGCCCTGATCGTGAAATAATAAGTATCTCCACTGTCTAACCCTGTCACGACAGCCTGATAAGGATAGGTATCCGGCGGCGCCCCATAGTCGTATCCCTCTCCCACTTCCGGAACCAGTTCCAGTTTTTCGGCCTTTTCAAGGTCCGGATCTTCTGTAAAATCAAACGGCTCTTTCTGATAATAAAGAGTATATATGACATCATTTCTATCCATAGCCACATCCCATCGCACGATCATCCCGTCCTCGACCGGCTCTGCCTGACCGATTCCCACACGCGGGATCGGTTCCTCACGGGGCCATGTTATGGAACCGTTATGAACGCTGCTCCATTCCGGCGGCGCATGATCTTCTTCCCCACTATGATCGATCACAAACGAATTGATCAGCATCAAGCCGCCATCGGTGATATAATGGGAAAATCCGGCCTTGTTCTGCGCCTGATCGATATCTTCCATCAGAATCTCCAGGCCCTTATCCGACTCCCCGAATAATGTCTCCTTCAATTGAAATTTCTCCGGTCCCTCCGCATAGCCAAGTGACAGTACCTGAAAACCATCCGGACGCCCTGCCTCCGCACACAACTTCGGCGCATATATATTCTTATTGTCCGCAAAATATCCTTCACTATAGAGATGGGTCGGATTGGAATCCAGCATATAGCTCTCATACATCAGGAAGTCTATATAGCTGCCTGGCGAATATGCATAATGCGGATGACTGTAATTGTAGAAGAAAATGCCTCGGTTCTGCAAGATATACTTCTCCGGGTACTGCTCTTCCAAACGCTCCATGAACTTCGCCACACCGGGGGCCGTCCACTCAAACCTCGTCTTATGCGGTTCTTCGTCCCCTGTAAAGGAATTCGGCGCGCATGTATCGATCGTATCCAGAAACAAACCGTCACACCCAAGCCCCCGCCCATACTCCTTCGTGAGGATCTCCCGAATCCCTGCTATGCCGTCCACCCCGTCTATCTGCATATTGTCCAGTACATCAAACCATGCGGGATCCCCCATATTCGTATAAGCACAATTAAAATTCGGGTTAAAATCCGGCTTTCCATTGTGATCGTTATCATCCAAATAGTAAGAAGCAAAGCCGTCTCCCCCAGGAGAAGCATTCCCCTGTGGAGCAATATGATCCAGCGTCTTCACTCCTTCTTCCCTCGGATCGATCCTCGGTCCTGTTCCATCCCCGGTGAACCTGGCATCCCGCAGCATTTGTCCCGGTGTCATACCGTTCGTCCGCAAATCTTCCCCGATCGAAATATACCCAAGAACATAGGCTCCGCCACTTTGTATCCGCTCTACCTGCTCCCGCGTGATATTGCCCTGCTTCGGATGCAGGATCACAATATCATACTGTACGGCCTTCTCGATCACCTCATCATTCACTTCCCCATAGTATATCATATAGGTTGGACGAACGATCTTTGCCAGATCTTTTCTCCCAGCTTTAGCCGTCCCGGAACTTTTCTTATCATCAGCCATCGTTACTGAGTTCTTACTCTCATCAACCGTCGCTGCAGAATCCTTATTCTCATCAACCGACACTACAGAAATCTTACTCTCATCAGCCGGTACAACAAAGTACTGCCAAAACGTCCGGCTGACGTCCATAATGATGAATAATACCAGCAGTACCTTGACTATTGTTCTGACAGGCTTTTCTTTCAGATTTTTCTTAAATTTCTCCATACACTGTCACCCCTGTTTCCATACCGCCCTTCATATGCTTCGCCCTTTTCCGATCAGATCTTTGCTATCCTTATTCAGCTTACTGCTGTAATAAGTATATTGTTTCAGAATCCATGTGCCCTGGAGACAAATCCAGACAAATGCTTTCCATTCATGCCAGAAGCCCTTATCTCCATACTTTCTCATCCACCAGGCTGCCCTTATCCTCTGTTCTCTGCTTCCATACTTCGCTGTCAGATGATATCGCCGCTTCAATTTCCAATATGAAATCCTTTTCTCTGCTGTCTTATCCTTAATCTGACAGATCATGACAATCTCATCCACAAGTCTTTCATAATCACGATACTTCTTATATTCCTCCTGCTTTGTCAGCTCTCTCCTTGAGTGACTCCCCTCTCTGATACACACACCATACAATCGCTCCTGAATCGTAGGACACCTATGATAATACATAAAAGGCAGCAACATCTGAAAGTTCTGCCCCACATTGTACTCCGGAATATGACGTTCCGGATAGATCTCAAAGAAGCTCTCTGTGCGCAGCATATAACATCCACAGCACACAAAGGTCCTGGACTCTAAAATATCCCAAAACAGCTCCTCCTTAGACAGATCTCCGGCTTTCTCATCCGCCGGACACAGCTCTCCTGTCGTATCACTGTAATAGTAGGACAGAGACCTTACACATCGGTACTGCGGATGGTTCTGTAAGAATCTCACCCTCTTTTCTACAGAATCCGGTTCCAATCTGTCATCGCTGTCCGGCCAGATCAGATATTCTCCCGTTACATAGGGCAGTCCCTGGTTGATCGCTGCCGAGGCATTTCTATGGCTCGCCTGTACGATGCGGTAATCATATCCTTTCGCCGCAAATCTTCCCCGATAGCCCTCAGCCACAGATATCGTCTCATCCCTTGAACCGTCATCTACCAGGATCATCTCTATCTGTGGGTAAGTCTGCGCCAGGATAGAATCCAGTATATGAGGCAAGTACGATGCTCCGTTGTATACGGGAACCACTGCTGAGACTATGCCCTTTGTATATCTGAACTTTTTGCTTCGTAGACCCATATCCTTTGCCCTTCATTCCATCGTCTTTGCACTCAAGCGCTGCCCTGTCTTTCCTCTTTGTGTTTCCTCCCCTATTTTATTCTCCATATAAGGAATTCTTTAAGAATGGATGACAGGTCACAGATGTGATATCAGAACTTCAGATTCCCAAGTATATTTGAAATTATGATAGCACAAACTATTGTATTTTGTAAAGATTTTAAAGCAGTTATAATGCAGATATGCTTATGACCTGTTCCGCTATCTTTCTATTTTTCCTTTATCCATCTTCTAAGTCTACGGAACAATCCATACAACAAATTTTTTTGATTCTTCCCTTGGGCTCTCATGAAAACATCAGCCAACCTCTGTGCATTGGTCAAATCAATCCCCCGGCGTTCCAGCAATTCCAAACCTTCTTTATAATGTGTCTGCTCTTTTTTAGTGAGAACTTTTGCAAAGTACCAATCTTTCTCTTCTTCAAACTTTTGTACATCAAATACCTGGGCAAATCGATCTAACATACCGAGTCCATATAAAACCGTTTCCGTTCGGATGCATTTTTCGCATTCACAACAGTTATCTCTTAATGCATAGATACACGGATGTAAATACCGCTGTGCCAATGGAAAATCAGACAGGAGCTGTAACTTCTGCCACCGCAAAAAAGAGCCGCCTGCAGAATAAAAAACCGTAGTATTAGTCTCAAACCATTTCAAAAGCGCCATTTCATAAGAACCCATTTTCTCAGAGCAAAAGGAAAACTCTGAAAAACCGTAAGCTGAAGACTCCAGAAACATCCGGAATAATTTCTGCAATGCGGCAATCACAGCTGTTTGTCGCACAGCAGTTACCGCCAAAAAATTTTCATCTAGTATTTCCTGCAGATTCGTATCGACGCCAATAACACTAAGTCCAGTATCAGCTGCAAATCCTTTCTCAGTCTTCTCAACCATTCTCTTAAACGTTTCTCTTGTGTCCCCAATTATGGCACCATTATTGGCTACCAAAAGATGAGTCAACCTATGTGCCGGATCAGAACGGCATATATTCTGCATATAAGTAAACATGCTGTCCACCCCGCCAGTCCAGCCAGTCACTACCGCTCCTTCACATTCCAGGACCTCATCTGTTGGTTGGGCATAAAGTATAATCGGGTAAAATTCTGCCATATTTGACGTCATTGTCGGTATCAGATAATGATTAATCTGATACAGCAGACGCCGCGTTACAGGCGCATCACAGATAATATCCGCCGCATTGTGCATTGCTGTTGTTAATAAGGCGATCACAAATGCATCCACCCGGTCTTCCACCAAATAAGTTCCATAAGACTCTCTCACAGCAAACCACATAATCTGCTTCTGTCCATCCATCTCAATTTCCGAGCACAAACGAACCTCCTTAGCCATTTTTGCAATATAGGGTTCTCCTATTCTGATCGCTCTTCTCTGACCTGCAGCTTTCTTTCTCTTATTTCTTAACAAATAGTAGACTGCACTTTCAATCTTTCTTTTTCTTTCCTTATCAGTGTACAACTCATTTTTAGTTGAAGTCTTCATCCATTTGGAAACTAATCGAGCTTTTTCACCCTTTCTTATCTCCGCTCCGCAAAGATAAAAAGCAAGTGATTCCGTAGATACACATCCCACCAACACAAGATCTAACCAGCCAGAATATTCTTTATCCACTTTTAAGCTGCTCGCTTCATATTCTGTGGAAAGTAAATGCACCGAAAATAATCCCTGCAGGGCCAAGACACAGGCAATATGATAAAGCGATCTCTGCCTTAAATATTTTTCATGAAATACTTCCCTAAAGTTTGTATCCATAAAAACTATCTGTAGATTTTGTTCCTGTGCAAATCGCTCCGCCTGATGGCACCTCTCTTGAAATTCGTTCGCATTCATTCGCAAATCATTCGACCCTGTATTGAATACGGTAAGATGCGTCACTGGATATTCACAGTCCTCTCCATGCCGCATAATTGTATATAAAAAGTCTACATCATTCCCAAACTCTGTTCCAACGGCTCCACTATTTGCATAAGCTTCTGCTCTCATGACAGCCTGAATCAAACCTGCTATGCTTGCCTGTTCTTCTGCAAGCAGTGATGGAAGCAGATAGTTTTCCAATTGATAACAAAGCCTTGCAGATATGGGATCTTCACAGAAAATCTTCTGTTTTACCCCCCCCCTCCTCTCCTAAAACAAGTGGAAGCACTGCCATCACAAAAGGATCCGATATTCCTCCGGATAAATATTCTTTCTGTTCGTTATTAACCGAAAACCATATGGTGAAACTATAGTCATCAAGCGAAATATCTGCACATAACCGCGCGCTTTCTTTTTCATTAACAATATAGCTCTTTCCAATTTTTATCATAGATGTTCCCCTCTATTCCCGAATGGTAGTGTCAAATCTACCTCTATGTTTTTTGTTACAAACCTTATATTTTCAAG
>CANRZW010000054.1 GCA_947644545.1 uncultured Lachnospiraceae bacterium | reverse complement strand
GAACACCAGCCTTCCAAGCTGGATACGTGGGTTCGATTCCCATCACCCGCTCTTTATTTTTGTCGGGAAACCGCCGTAGTATGGGATTTCTCGATTTTTTACTGCTTTGATTTATTATTTGACGTTGGTATTAGAAAATAAATGCGAACCAAAGGAGAAGGAAGATGAAGAAAAAGACATTAATGGCAATTCTACCACTATGCGTTGCTATGGCAATGACAGCTTGCGGTGGGAATGCAGACACGGCAGAAGTTAAGGAAACAACAAAAGTTGAGGAAACAACGGCAACGGAAGAAAGTGCGGAAGCCGGCACACCGGCAGAAGCGGAAGATGAGGCTTCTACAGGAGACGAAGAGAGCGTAGAGTCTGATCAGACTGGGGAGGATGCGTCTGAGAACGAGGAATCCTCTGAGGAAATCGAGAATGGAGCAGATGATTCCGCTGTTGGGCAGGAATTTCCGATTATTGACCAGGCTGTGCTCGATCAGGACAAAAGCGAAGAATACGGCGTGAACAGCATCTCCTGTTATGACCTCGACCAGTATCTTGATGAAAATGGTGATTTACAGGCAGACATTTCTTCTGATGAAAGCTATTATGAAGAGTATTCAGGACGGTGGGCATACCCGGAGATTACACCCTGCAGGTTCTTTGGAGAATTGACAATGACATCGAGGGTCGATCAGTCGAGTTCGTACACAGCGGTAGACTCAGAGACAGGGGAGAAGTTGTCATTTATCATACTGAGTGGAAAATATATGTATAATGGCGCCCGCGATCAGGTTGGACATGAGTTTGAGAGTGGTCAGATTAATAGATACGATATACCATTTGCCATTCAGAATGTAGATGGGGAGCAGGATGTTATTAATGAGTGTATGGAAATGACACTGGAATCGGACGAGGTATTTAGAATTAATTCTTACTATTTCGCGGTGGGTAACTTCACGGTGATTGTACAGTCTGGAACGGAACTCACGCAGGAAGATGTACAGCTGATTGCAGACAATATCAGTCTTACTGACGGAACGGAGCAGTAATGCGATCCGGCGTCTCGTGCATGGGCAAGGTATGCCATACTTTGCCTTATCAATAGAATAAGTTGAAAAAATTGCGATTTTTGATTGACAAGCATATGTAGAGTGTGTTAGAGTATAATTCGTGTTAAACAAGTGCAGGTAATTTGCCTGTCAGTTTTGTTCAGTACGTGTTCGTAGCTCAGCTGGATAGAGCAACGGCCTTCTAAGCCGTGGGTCGGGGGTTCGAATCCCTTCGAGCACGTTTATGGTGGGTATGGCGCAGTCGGCTAGCGCGCCAGATTGTGGCTCTGGAGGCCGAGGGTTCGAGTCCCTCTATCCACCTTTACACGGGAGGGTGCAGTGACACAGCCTGTTGTTACCAATTAATGGGCTATCGCCAAGCGGTAAGGCACAGGACTTTGACTCCTGCATTCGCTGGTTCGAATCCAGTTAGCCCAGTTTACGGACCACTAGCTCAGGTGGTAGAGCACTTGACTTTTAATCAAGTTGTCTGGGGTTCGAATCCCCAGTGGTTCATTGAGATTTGCCGGAGATATGCCAGGGGATTCGAGCCCCGGTTTGACATCCCCAGTGGTTCATTGAGATTTAGGTATCATATATTATAGCTGATCTATTTAAAAGACAGGAATTCAGATTCTTATTGAATCTGAATTTTTTTGCCCATTTAGTGTAGGAACGGAAGTTTAGGTTGATACAAAGGAGACAAATGTAATGGAACAGAGAAAAGAGAAGAAAGAAAATAAGATGGGAACGATGCCTGTTAACAGGCTTTTGATCACTATGTCGCTGCCCATGATGGCATCTATGTTGGTGCAGGCGCTCTATAATATTGTGGACAGTATCTTCGTGTCCAGGATTAATGAGAATGCGCTGACGGCAGTGTCGCTTGCGTTCCCGATCCAGACGTTGATGGTAGCGGTGGGGATTGGTACATGCGTTGGCATCAATGCGGTGCTTTCCAGGGCACTGGGGGCAAAGAATCAGGAAATGGTGGATAAGACGGCCGGAAACGGTATTTTTGTCATGGCAGTCAGCTATATCGTATTTCTCCTGGTAGGTCTTTTTGGGACACGGGCCTTTTATTTAAGCCAGACGGAAGATGTACAGATTGTGCAGTATGGCTGTGAATATCTTTCGGTGGTGTGCTGTCTTTCCTTTGGTATCTTTGCACAGTTTACGTTCGAGAGGCTGCTGCAGTCGACAGGTAAGACGTTTTATATTATGATTACTCAGGGTATGGGAGCCGTGATCAATATTATTTTGGATCCGATCTTTATTTTTGGGCTGTTTGGTATGCCGAAAATGGGTGTGCGGGGTGCGGCTGTAGCAACCGTGATCGGACAGGTGACGGCTGGTCTGCTTGCTTTCCTGGTGAATCTTAAGAAAAATGACGAGATACAGATTACCAGGCAGACGCTGCGGCCGAATGCGGAAATTATCAAGCAGATCTATAAGATAGGCGTACCTTCTATTATTATGCAGGCTATCGGTTCTGTGATGACTTACGGCATGAATCTGATCCTGATCTCCTTTACCTCTACGGCTACGGCGGTATTTGGTGTGTATTTCAAGCTTCAAAGCTTTGTCTTTATGCCGGTGTTTGGCATGAACAACGGACTTGTGCCAATCCTAGCCTATAATTACGGAGCAGGGCAGAAGGAACGCTTTATTCAGGCTCTCAAATGGGGCATTCGATATGCGGTAGCGATTATGTTTGTGGGCGTGGTCATTTTCCAGACGATCCCGGGGGCGCTGCTGGGACTGTTTGACGCCTCTGATGCCATGCTGGCCATTGGGGTACCGGCGCTGCGGACAATCAGCTACAGTTTTCTGCTGGCCGGATTCGGCATTGTTTGTGGTACGGCGTTTCAGGCGTTGGGCAGCGCGACCTACAGTATGCTGGTCTCTATAGCGCGACAGCTGGTGGTATTGCTTCCGGCAGCTTATCTCCTGTCGCTGACAGGGAAGGTTGAGTATGTGTGGTGGTCTTTTCCGATTGCGGAGTTGATGTCCATGCTGATGACGGTGATCTTCTTAATAAAGATCTATAAAGAGGTGATTCAGTATATCGGTAAGGAGGCTGCATAGAACTTTCTGATATCGTTCATTCCGGACGAAACAGACTGTATGTGTGTAAATGGAATTACATAAATGATTAGGCAGCATTTTGTGAGAAATATATAGTGACTTTGCAGGGGTCATGTGCTACAATAGATAAGCATAGTACTGTAAAGTAATAGTATGAACCTGTCATGCCTGGGTTTCAGGTATGACAGGCAGGTAAATATGCGGATATGGCGGAATTGGCAGACGCGCTGGATTTAGGTTCCAGTGGGCGACCGTGCAGGTTCGAGTCCTGTTATCCGCAGTAAAAGAGTGTTCATAAGCGACACTCTTTTTTATTGGAAAATTTTATAGAAAAATGAACCGCATACAAAGTCGTGGCGAATATAGGGTGAACAGGCAGAGGAGGTGAAGCAGTGAATGCAACAGAAATAGAAAAATGTATTGATGATTTCGGTACAGATATCTATAGATTTTGCCTGAAACTCTGTGCGGATCAGGCGGATGCCGAAGATTTATATCAACAGACTTTCCTGAAAGCGTTAGAAACGGATTGGACGCTTGACTGGGAGAAAAACCCGAAGGCGTTGTTTTTCTCTTTAGCACATAATCTTTGGAAAAGCGGCAGAAGAAAGCAGGCGCGCCGCAATACGATTGCCCCTTGCAGCAATTTTGATGAGGAAACGGAGACTGTATTGCATTCTGCAGAAAACATTGAGGAGGGCTATCTTCAAAAGGATCTGATCATAGAAGTGCGCCGGATCGTACAGACGCTTCCGGACAAATATCAAGTTCCGCTGATATTGTTCTACCTTTCCGATTGTTCCATAGAGCAGATAGCAGCAATTATAAAGAAACCGCCCGGTACCGTGAAAAGTCGATTGTTCAAGGGAAGAAACTTAATTAAAAAAAGATTGGAGGATGCTGGTTATGAGAGAGGACCGTTCTAACATGGAAATGGAAGAAGTGATCCGGGCTTCTATGAAAATGTCGGATATTCCGGCCCCGGAACTGAACAATAAACTCAAAGCGGCGCTGTATCAACAGGAAGAGATCCTGCGAAAACAGCCTGCCGCGCGTAAAATATCGCTTTGGTATTTGCCGATGGTATTGAATTTGATCACATTTTCCTTGCTGGCTGTTGTGGCTTTGATCGTGATCGAAAATAGTTATTTATCCTGTTTTGCCGCAGGCATCTGCTTCTATGTCGGCCTGGCAGGGACATTGCTTACCATAGTGGGCGTAAGAAGAGCAAATATCAAAGAGGAGATCGCGATTTATATTGAGAAAAGAGGTGTCATGGTATGAACAATATTAGAAAAGGAAAAGCGCCAATTTATATCGGCATTTCGGTTATCGCATTGTTGATTTCTTTGCGGTTTGGGCTGTTTTTTCTGAAAAGTGATGGGTTTAGCGGTCTTTCCATGCTGCTTCCCGGCCTGCTTTTATGTTTCATCCTTTCTGCATCGTGTACCTCTGCTTTTTTTGCAGCATGGGTATATCAGGATTGCAAAAGACGAGGTGAAGATCCGGTATTATGGGCAGTGGTAGTTTTTGCGGTCACCCCTTTTATCGGCCTGCTAATCTACTTTTTGCGCCGTTCAGAGATCAAGATGATATGTCCGGCCTGCGGACATCGAATTTCAGTAAAGGCAAATTATTGTGAAGCGTGTGGAACACTTATTGAAAAGGAGGATAAGAATATTATGGCAAAACAGGGAATGCATCATGTAAAATATATAATCGCCGGTATGGTGAGTTTGGCGCTCATGCTGGTATGTCTGACAGGATTTATCGTCAATGCGGCCGCCGGAAATGGTATTAATACGGATGTTGTGTCTAACGACCGGGTATGGAATTTGGGTATGATCAGCATGAATTACAACTCCTGTGAGGATAATGCATGGAAGTTGAATTTTAGAAGCGCCAGTGAAGGATTTGTGAAAGAGCAGGTTATGACGATTACGGACGCGGACACACAACAGCTTTATGCTGATATTTCCTGTGGTACGGTTCCGGATGGAGCAACGCTTGTTATGTGGCTGGTACAGGGAGAGGTGGCAAAATCTATTGATGTTACGGAGCTTTCCGAAACACTGGAATATCCTTTGCATGAATTTGAGAATGGCAAAATTTACGTCAGATTGCAGATCAATGGGGTGAAAAATACCGTTTCGGAAATTTATATTCCATGACCGGTAAGGACGGTGCATTAATAGAACGCTTGTAAAGGGTGTTTCATATCTTGCGGCAGGATATGGAGCGATCACAGACAGGAGGCGGGATAGTTAATACCTATTACCGCCCCCTGTTTTGGACTTTTATTAGACCGATAAACTGGAATTTTATCTTTCATCCATATCTATAAACTTGCTCGCCAGTTTATATACCTGCCTTATTTCATTAGATAATAACTGCACTGCAATCTGAGGGTTATCCTTAAAATAAGGGCGGCTTGTCCATATTCTCAATCCCTCTGAAACGGCTCTGCGAACATTTGCACAATCGCTGTTTAACCATTCTTCTATTAAGGGTAAAGCCGTTTCATATCCGATCATTTTACAATGGTTATCAAAAGCCATAGCTAAGACTTCCTGCACTTTCCAGCTATCATGCTGACTAACTTTATTTTTTAAAAAAGACATTGCCGAAGCAGTGTGATGTGCAGAATAACCTAAAAGAAAAACACCAACTTCCTGAATTTGAAAATTATCCGATTGATAAAGTCTAATTCCCATGTTAAAACAATCATCAATAGAATGTGACTTATAATATTTTTCTGTTCACTTTTTACAAGTTTTAAATTGTCCCTTTCTTTACGTTATATCCATTGAATAAATGCCGTTTTGTCTTCACTGTTATACCCGGCCTTTCTGTAAAAGTTTAATGTACTTTCTTTCTTAGAGCCTGTGAGCAGCATTATTTTATAGCAGTTTTCTTTTAGTGCAATCTCTTCAAATCTGCAAAAGCTCATTTGTTTTTTCCGGCATGGGATTATCATGCAGCTGCATATACAATCTTAACAAACCGTCCAAATCAATTTTCACATAAGAGAAAAAGGGGTATTCAAAAGTTATGTCGATTCTATACCCGAGTTCGTGGAGCAAAGTAACTTTTATCCTGTCAATCGTACGATGAACATACTGCCGCAGGGGTGGTTATCCTGCACGGAGATCTTCCCGTGATGGGCAGATATGATCTCATGGGCGATGCTTAAGCCAAGTCCAAAATGCCCTTTGGCGCTTCGGGCTTTTTCTGCCCGATAGAAACGGGAGAAGATGCGCTTCTTGTCACTGTCAGGAATGCCGACGCCGGTGTCGCTGACGGTGATCTCGAAGAGATTTTTTCTGTCCTGGCGGCAGGTGAGAGAAAGTGTTACATGGCCGTTTTCCGGTGTATAGCTGATAGCGTTGTGCAGCAGGATGGAGAGCACCTGCGCGATGCGGTCGGGATCACAGCTTAAGCGCGGCAGCGGCACATCGGGCAAAGACAGCGAGAGGGTAAGATTTTTCCTGCGGCACAATGGCTCAAAGGCCTCAAAAGCGTTGGTGCACAGAGTGTCCAGTTCCACGTCCTTTTTCTCGATCAGGAAGCGGCCGATGTCGGAGCGGGCCAGGGTCAGCAGGTCATCGATTAAGGTATTCATGCGTCCGCCTTCTTTGCGGATGGTTTGAAAGAAACCGGCTTGTTCCTGCGGAGAGGCAGTGACGCAGCATTCATTGGTGGCGAGGATTACAGACAAGGGAGTGCGCAGCTCGTGAGAAGCGGAAGCGATAAACTGCATCTGATCCTCATGATTCTGTTGTAACGGTTTAAGCAGACGACCCGTGAAGAACCAGGAGAAGACGGAGAATGCCAGAGCAGCCAGTATGTCCAGCAATAGGAAAAGCAGCCGCTGGTGGTTGATCTGCGCCTGCAGTCCGGCCAAAGGATTTAAGATCAGGATGCGGGAGTGGGTCTGACCGCGCTCGATGTCGATGAGACTGCTGTAGTAACGCTCTCCGGTAGAAGCGGAAGTAAATTCATATTCGTCATGATGAATGCCGAAATAGTTGCTGCTATAGGAGATGACCGTTTCGGATTCAAACATCATGTCATAGGCCTGCAGACTTTCTGTCAACAGAGATTGACTAAAGGAGTCATTTGCGTTGCCGGACTGTCCGTCAGTGACTGTGCCAACTGTACCGTTTCTTAGTGTATTGTAGAGAAAAGGTTTATCATTGTCCGTGACAAAGATCAGATAGGAATTTCTGGCCTCCAGTCCGGCCAGCCATTGCATGGAAACATAGGTTGACTGTTCCAGGCTGGAAGCGATCGTGCTGATGTCGCTGCGAAAAGAAGCGAAATGGTTTCTGAAAAGGCTGTTTTCGGATACCTGCAGGTAGAGCAGGGACATGAAAATCATGATTGCGGTAGTCGTACCGGCGCATAATAAGGTAAAAAGAAAATGAGCTTTACGGAACATGCGGAATCCTTTCTTGGCGCATATTTATATGGGCATTGCCCTTTTAACTGATGAACAGTCCATACCCCACGCCGCGCACGGTCTTGATCTGCAGCGTGCTGGCCACGGATTTCAGGCGGCGGCGCAGGAAATGGATGTAGTTGTCCAGATTACCGGTCTCCACATCACTGTCCGGGCCCCAGACTTTCAGGAGCAGGGTATCCCGGGCCAGTGTCTGCCCCGGGGTATGCAGGAAGGCTTCCAGCAGGTCGCCCTCGTGTTTGGAGAGTGTGCAGGTGCCGGAAGGGCCGGACAGGCACATGTCACGGACGGCCCATGAGATATCGTGGTAAGAAAGCCTGCCGTCAGCCTGTCCGCTCAACATCAGAGAACGTCTGGTAACGCAGCGGATTCTGGCCAGCAGTTCTTCAAATTCAAAAGGTTTCACGAGATAATCGTCGGCGCCCAGATCCAGTCCCAGAATCTTATCTTTCAGCGCGCCCAGCGCCGTGATCAGGATCACGGGAGCAGTGACACCGTGCCTGCGCAGGGAGGAGAGCACTTCGGTTCCTTCCTGGAAGGGCAGCATACGGTCTAACAGAATCACGTCGTAGATATTCTGTTTTCCATAATAAAGAGCATCTTCTCCGTCGTAGCAGGTGTCTACGTTGTACCCCTGTCCGGTGAGCTGCCAGGTCAGAGCCTTGTTCAGATTCCGGTCGTCTTCCGCCAGTAAAATACGCATGTGAAATTCTCCCTTCAAAATCTATGGTTCCAGAGTATTCTTCCGCTTATCCGAGTTCGCGAAGCGAATCTTGCTTTTGCTTATCCGAGTTCACGAAGCGAATCTCGCTTTTCGCTTATTCGAGTTCGCGAAGCGAATCTCGCTTTTGCTTATTCGAGTTCGCGAAGCGAATCTTGCTTTTCGCCTATCCGAGTTCGCGAAGCGAATCTCGCTTTTGCTTATTCGAGTTCGCGAAGCGAATCTTGCTTTTCGCCTATCCGAGTTCGCGAAGCGAATCTCGCAAAGATAATTTGCGAAGCAAATTATCTTTTTTTTATGATACCACAGGATTCTTTAAATAATCTCTAAGAATTTCTTAATATGTTTAGAGACTTCTTAGAGATTATTCTGATAAGATGCAGTAAAAGGGAGCAGGCTGAGAGAGGGAGGAAGGTTTTGGCGATGAAGAAGATGTGTTTGCGAAAGACAGTGTGTTTCCTGCTGGTTCTTAGTATGATCGCGGTGCTGGCAGGCTGCAGTGGAGATCCGACAGCTTCCGGCAGCAGGGCGGATGCCGATAGCGGTATTGATGGCAGCGGCAACATGGATCCGGTATCCGGAGACGTGGACGTCGTGGAGGCGGACGGCGCAGCAGCCATGGGACGTTACGTGGAGAAGGAGCTTGACCTGACGGAATTCCTGGCAAACAGCGACGGCAACAGAGGACTCCGCAGACGCTTAGACGGCAGTCTGGTAATCTTAAGCACGATAGGCGGCCTTGTGGTATCCGAGGATGAAGGGGCTACCTGGCAGGCGGAAGCGCCGGACTGGTTTCAGGCCATGAAGCAGGAAGAGAAATATATCATCGATATGGATATGGCGGCGGACGGCACCATGGCCGTTCTGTATAACAGCGGCTGGGCGGAGGAATATGACCCAACGCTGATGCTGGTGCTGCCGGACGGTACGCAGGTGCCGGTGGAAGCGGAACTGACGGAGGAGGAGGGCAGTTTCAGCACGCTGGCCGTTTCCGAGGAGGGCAGGATCATAGTCGGTACGGCGTCGGAGACTCTGTATGAGGTCCATATGGACGGCAGCGCAGAGAAGTACCTGACGGTGGAAGAGCGGCCGCAGTGGATGAAAATACAGGATGGTCTGCTCTTTATGGACAGCGAAGTCGGCGATATGCCGGTGATCTATGATATGGAAGCGGAGGCCTGGGTGGAAGACGATGTGCTGCAGGAGTTTGCGGCGGCCAATTATGGCGACCGTTATTACAACGGCTACACCTTTCAGAACATGTACCTCCTGCCGGGTGAGGAGCAGACGGTCTACACCATCGGCGGCAAAGGGATCCACCGTCATGTGATCGGCGGCAATATGATGGAACAGATTGTGGACGGGAACCTGTCCATGCTGAGCAATCCAAACTATACCATCAATTCGGCCATCCGGTTGGAGGGGGATGAGTTTCTGGTGCTTTTTGCCAACTGTAAGCTGATGCGCTTTACCTACGACCCGGATGCCCCGGCGGTGCCGGAAAATATGCTCAAGGTCTACAGCTTGAGGGAAAGCGATGACATGCGGATGGCCATCGCCGGCTTCCAGTCTCAGAATCCCGACAGTTTCATCTCCTATGAGGTAGGGATGCCGGAGGGGGCGGCGGTGACGAGGGAAGATGCGTTGAAGAAGCTGAATACCCAGATCATGGCCGGTACGGGGCCGGACCTTTTGATCATGGATGATCTGCCGATCCGCTCTTATGTGGAAAAGGGGCTGCTGGCCGATCTGACGGAGTATCTTGCGCAGTACAGTGTGGAGAATGCGCTTTACGATCCGATCATCAATACGATGAAAATAGACGGTAAGGCCTATATGGCGCCGGCTACGGTCAGCCTGCCCGTGTTGGTGGGAGAAGAGCAGTATGTGTCAAATGTGACGAGCCTGTCAGATCTGGCGGACCGGATTGAGGCGAGACGAAAAGCGGATCCCGGGCAGGATATCATCGGGATGATCAGTGAGCGGGGCGTTCTGAAACGCTTCGCACCGGTGAGTGCGCCGACCTGGATCGACGGGGACGGCCGGATCGACAGACAGGCGCTGGGGGAGTTCCTGGAGCAATGTAAACGGATCCACGGGGTACAGATGGAAGGCCTTGCGGCGGATGCGATCGCCAAATACGGGGAGAGAGACGCCAATCTGCTGGCGTATTACGGAATGGACGCGGATCTTCTGGAATGGCGGGTGACACACGACTTTTTCGAGGTGCTGACAGGGGAGATGGCTATGGCCTCCGGCTGGGTGGAATCTGCCGCCGACTGGCGGGAGGTGGTCTCCATCAACAGGGCGGACGGCTTTCAGCAGTATGCGGCAGCGGAGATGAAAGGGCAGTGCAGCGGTGTATTCAGGCCGAACACATTGCTGGCGGTCAGCGCGGCTTCCGGGAAAAAAGATGCTGCAATGCGGTTTTTTGATTATTTCCTCTCGGCGCAGGCGCAGAGCAGTTATGACGGACTGCCGGTGAACCAGGAAGCCTTCGACATGCAGTTTACGCCGGTTGAGGAGTATCTGGCAGAGGATGGAGGATACAGCTATCTCTCTGTGAGCAGTGAGGACGGCACGAGACTGGAGTATGTGGTGTACTGGCCCGATGATGAGCAGATCCTGGCCCTGAAAGAACAACTGGGCCATTTACAGACCGCCTATCTGCCGGACAGCGTGTTGGAAGATGCCGTGTTTGAACAGGGGGTGGCTTATATGCAGGATGAACTGTCGTTGGAACAGGCGCTTGACGAGATCGAGCAGAAAGTTTCCATCTACATGGCAGAATAATGATAGAAGAGAAAGCCAAAACGTAACGGTACAGTTATCTGTACTGTTACAAGATTCATAGAAAGGAAGAGGAGAATATGTTGAAAAGGAATCTGAAAAAAGCGTGCAGTCTTCTGCTGGCGGCTTCCATGGTTTTTGCCATGGCGGGCTGCGGCGCGGGAGGTGCAGCAAGCGGAGAACAGGAAACGACCGGCAGCACAGACGCTGCCGGGGAAAAGGAGCAGGACGGTACGGCCGGCACGACCGGCGGAGACGGCCCGGTGGCCATGGGCCGGTATGTGGAGGAAGAGATCGATCTGTCCGAACAGCTGCAACAACCCAGCAGCATGAGCAGGCTTGCGGACGGCAGCCTGGTGATCATGGACAAATCCGCAGGGATGCTCGTATCGAAAGATGAGGGTGCAACCTGGACGGAAGAAACGCCGGACTGGTTTGCCGAACTGAAAGCCAGTGAAACTTATATCAGCAACATGTACATGGGGCCTGACGGCACGGCAGCGGTGCTTACCGGGGAGAGCAGCGGTGAAGGCGATGACATGACTTTTATCCAGCGTCTTTCTCTGTACCTGCCGGATGGCACACAGGTTCCCGTGGAGAAGGAGATGACCGAGGATGAGATGTATTTTAAGCAGGTTGCCTTCAAAGAAGACGGAACCATTTTGGCCAGTACTTACAGAGGAGTCTACGAAGTGCAGCAGGACGGCAGCTGTGAGCAGATCCTGACGATAGATTATAATCCCCAGTGGATGTGGGTCAGGGATAACATGCTTGTGGTCGATAACGACTGGGGCGAGCAGGAGATGCCGGTGCTCTATGATCTGGGGGCGGGAACGGCCTTTGAGGATCAGGTGTTGACGGAGTTTATGGCGGAAAATTACCAGAGCCGTGGTTTCAACGGCATGGATTACTGCGACGTTTACCTGCTGCCCGGCGAGGACGGTACCGTCTATGTCTCCGGCAGCAAGGGGATTCACCGCCATGTGGTCGGCGGTAATATGATGGAACAGATCGTGGACGGCAGCCTGTCCATGCTCAGCAATCCGCAGTACTATACGATCTCTATGATGCAGCTGGAGGGGGACGCTTTCCTGGGGCTTTATACGGGAAACAAGCTGATCCGGTTTACCTACGACCCGGATGTGCCATCGGTGCCGGAGCAGGTGGTCAAACTCTACAGCCTGCAGGATAATGCGAATATCAGACAGGCAATCTCCCGCTATCAGGTGCAGCACCCGGATGTGTTCGTGTCCTATGAGGTGGGTATGGGCAGCGGGGATTCCGTCACGAGAGAGGATGCCATCAAGAAGCTGAATACCCAGATCATGGCCGGGGAAGGACCGGATCTGCTGGTAATGGACGACCTGCCTTTTGATTCTTATGTGGAAAAAGGCATGTTGGCGGACCTGACCGATTATCTGGCGCAGTACAGCGCGGAGGAACCTCTTTTTGACAATGTGATCGAAGCGCTGAAAAAGGACGGCAAGGCTTACGTGGCACCGGCCACGATCGGCATCCCGCAGATCGCAGCAGCGGCGGAAGGCATGGAGAATGTGAAGGATCTGTCAGATCTGGCAGACGTGATGGAACAGCTGCAGCAGGCACATCCCGGCGAGAACATCATGGGCATCGGCGGTGAGGCGGCGCTTTTAAAAAGGCTGGCGGCCACCAGTGCGCCGAAGTGGATTGCGGCGGACGGCAGTATCGACAGAGAGGTATTGCAGGAATATCTGGAACAGTGTAAGCGGATCTATGATATCCAGATGGATAGTCTGGATCAGGAAATGGTGGAAACCTATCAGGAAAGAATGGGAAGGCTGGCAGAGTATTATGGCGTCGGCATGGAGCAGATTGATTGGGAAGCCTACCTGGATCTTATGTCCTATCTTGGCAGAGAGCAGCATATGATGATCGGATGGATGTGTGCCCAGTACGGGTATCTGGAACTGGTATCCCTGTCTAAGAACGAAGCCTCCAAGGATGCGAAAGTGATACCCATGCAGGGACAGTGTACCAAAGTCTTTAAGCCTGCGACCATGCTGGCGGTCAGCGCGACTTCCGGACAGATTGATGCGGCGAAAGATTTCATGAGCACATTCCTGTCTGCGGAAGTGCAGAGCGAGTATGACGGACTGCCGCTTAACCGGAATGCCTTTGACATCCAGTTTACGCCACGCGAGGATATTATGGGTGAGGAAGGGGAATACACGTCCCTGTATACGACGGATGCGGATGGCAACGGGATCGGCTATACCATGTACTGGCCGTCGGATGAGACCATAGCCGCTTTCAAGCAGGAACTGTCAGAGCTGACTACGGCGTATGTGCCGGATCAGATGCTGGAAGGAGCGGTGTTCAAACAGGGCACCGGCTATATGCAGGGAGAGCAGACGATCGAGCAGGCGCTGGATGAGATCGAGAAAGCAGTGGCTATCTATATGGCGGAGTAAGCCGGTGTACTGACACTTTTATGTTCGGCTGGATTTCTCCCCTGCCTTTTTACGGCGGATCAGAGGACCTGTCTGTCCTCTGATCCGTACAGGAGATTGTTGCTTGTATAGTTAACGACACGTTTACTATAAGTATCCTCAGCAGGAGATGCCAAGGGTATCGAGTATGCTCTGTGCATAGATCCGTACGGAGAAATCATTGGGATGATTGATACAGTTTCCGGTCAATGCCAGGTATTCTTTGCCGCGTTCCATCAGGGCAAGAAACAGGGAATGTACTTCGGCTAAGGCGATTCCCGCTTCCCGGCCGGCCAGATCGCGTAAAGCGTTCTGCTGATCTGGCAGAGCATTGTCCTGAAAGCCGGCGATCTCCGGATTGGGAACCATGGGGGAGAGCAACAGGAATTCGCAAAGAGGATGGGAACGGCGGATATCCTGTATGATCTGCCGGATCTCGGATACGTACTGCTCGGGCGGATCCTGCAGGCTGTTCATGCCGAATCCAAGAACGACCAGGTCCGGATCACAGGGTGAGACAAGCTCAGCCGCGTGAAGACGGCCCCATCCGGTCGTAGAGCCGCCGGCAGCCCGATTGTATTTATGAACAGGACAGTTCGGAAACTGCCTGCGCAGCGCATCCGTGACCAACTCTGCCCAGGAGGGCATGTAAGGGGGATGGTTTACAACGGCATGGCAGTCTTCCAACGTCATCAGATCGACGGCAAGTTCATCACAGCCGCTGGCTTCCCAGCCGGCGGTAATACTGTCTCCATAAAAGACAAGATGAAATTCGCTGCCTTCATTCAGCAGGCGAAAAGAGCGAGGCAGTCTTGCGGACTGGTCCTGCAAAAGAGGCTGTTCCCAGCGTTCTTCATGCCGATAGGTGACAAGGACCTGATAGCGGTATATGTCCGGGAAGATCTCTGCATATTCCGTTCCGCCGGGCAGTCTGAGCCACGCGGTCTCTGCCTGTCCCGTGTAAGGCTTGATGTAAACGCTGCGGTTTAGAAAAGGAATGCGGGACTGTTTCGTGCGCAGGACGCGGCTGCCAGAGACCTGATAGTCAAGCCCCTCTTCATAGCGGATCTGCCCGTCCCAGGAGACCACTTCGAGCACCTGGCTGGGGCGATAGATCAATGTTCCGCCCAGGGGAGCGCCGGAGGCATCTTCCGAGAAACAGACCGGCTCCTGATATACGGTATCATTCTTCCAGATTCTACTGAGTAATGTCATAAGAAATCCTCTCTTTCGTTGTTTTCCGGGACCCTTCGGTCAGAATCCCATTTTCTTTAAATCTCTCACGAGAGAGACATAGAATTCCCGAACGTCAAAGCCGGGAACATTCTCCCGATTCAAGTCGATCATATCGCCGTGGGAAATCCCCCGGCCGGCGGGAGCATCCGGGCAGATGAATTTTGCACCCCATTTCATGCTGTCCAGGGATACCAGACCGTCACAGTCGCCGTCAAAGTGTTTCACCAGCGGATAGGACAGATTCAGGGGAAAACGGCCGCTGACTGCCTGCCGCATCTTACTGCCGACACTTTGATAGTAGACTTGCGGGGCATCCGGCAGCAGCTCGTTGAGACGAACACAGGAGGAGGCGGTCAGATCCCGCACTGCTTCCAGGAAATCGGGCTCCCTGTCTCCGAATCTTTTCAGCGCGGCGTTATAGTTGGCGGCTACGCTGTGACATACCTTGTCCGGAATCCTGTCCAGCAGATAATCGGCAAAGATACAGCCCCTGTGGGGCGTGTTGACGGTGGTCAGGGAAGCCACGTAAGGCGCGGCGCCGCACTTGGAGATGGCATAGCGGCTGTCCAGACCGCCTTTGGAGTGGGCGATGATATTTACCTTCTCGCAGCCGGTTTCTGCGAGGATCTGCCGGATGCGCCCGGCCAGTTCCTGCCCGCATTCTGCTACGGAAGCGGCTGACTGTTGATTGCCGTAGAAAAGCGCGGCCCCGTTTCGTTTCAGTTCGCCGGGAATCCGGCCCCAGTAATTGAAGAAACGGAAGTCCCGGAAGAAGACGCCGTGTACGAGAAGGATCGGGTATCTGGTCTGACATTCCTGATTCTCGGCACGGATCTGATTTAACAGAAATTTCTCGTTTTCCAGTTGTACCTCACCGCCGGCAATCCCGATGATGCGGCAGAGCACATAAATATGTACAAACGGGATACAGCCGCAGATGATTCCGATGATGCGCCAGCGGATCCCCAGCTGTACGGAAGTCAGATAGACGCGCAGGATACCGTTCCAGAATAAGACCAGTTCCACCAGAAATACCGGCAGCAGATACCGCAGCCATGTCGAAAGGAAAGGGAGGAGATTGGCCGATGCTTTTGGGGCAGTCAAGAACAGTCCTGCGATACAGCCGAGAGTCTCCAGGATTGTAGTGGTCAGAAAGATCTGTAAGAGCGCGACGCCGTCTTCCAGGATCTTGTTGCGGGCAGTGGAAGTACGGCCGGTTGTGAGAGCCGGAAAGAAGTTAATGTATACGATCAGAAGACAGCAGAGAACTTCCGCACCCCGGCATCCTGCCGGAAAGGGGGATACAGTATGGCCGCAGTGATACAGAAGGCAGCAGAGCGGGCGAAGGTTCAGGGCCAGCAGGATGATACTGCAGGAAAGTGTCTTATATAAGATCCTGGCGTGAGCGCTGTGTCGGGTTTTCATGTGTATTAGATCCTCGGTGTGGGTTTCCGGCAGACCGGGGTAAGCCGATGTTGCCAAAAACCGGAATTTGGTATATGATGCATCATAGTGCTATTAACAATATCATAAACGAGGGATGATTAAATGGCAACAGAAACGAAAACAATCATGACACGGGAAGAACGGATGGCGACGCAGTCCATCGGCAGGCTGATGGCAAGCATGACGCTGCCGGCTATTCTGGCGCAGATCATCAATATTTTATACAGCATTATCGACCGGATCTATATCGGCCATATGGAAGGAGTGGGCGCCAATGCCCTGACAGGGGTGGGCGTAACTTTCTGTATCACGGTATTTATCTCGGCTTTTTCTGCTTTTATCAGTAACGGAGCCGCGCCGCTGGCGGCTATCTGGCTGGGCAAAGGGGACAGGGAACATGCGGAAAAGATCCTGGGTAACAGTGTCAGCTTCCTGTTGATCTGTACGGTGCTTTTGATGGCTTTTTTCTATGCGTTTCAGAAACCGCTCCTCTATATGTTCGGGGCCAGCGATGCCACCGTAGGCTACGCCATGGACTATCTGTCGATCTATCTGCTGGGCACGATGTTTGTGGAGCTGGCGCTGGGGCTTAACGCCTTTATCATCTGCCAGAGCCAGCCGCGGATCGCCATGTTCTCCGTGCTGATCGGTGCGGTGGCGAATATCGTGCTGGATCCGGTATTTATCTTCGGACTGCATCTGGGGGTAAAAGGCGCAGCCATCGCCACGGTGATTTCGCAGGGGTTGAGCGCGGCCTGGGTAATGTCCTTTTTACTGGGGAAAAAGACATCTCTGAAAGTCCGCAGAAGCTGTATGCGTCTGGAGGGACGGATCCTGGGAAGCGTGTTCTCACTGGGCATATCCCCCTTTATTATGAATGCTACGGAGAGTTTTATCAGCATCGTATTAAATCACGGCCTGCAGGCTTACGGAGGTGACCTGCATGTAGGGTCGCTCACGATCATGCAAAGCGTTATGCAGCTTTTCTCTGCGCCGATCAACGGTTTTACCCAGGGCATGACGCCCATCGTCAGTTATAATTATGGGGCCAGGAATTTCGACAGGGTGAAGCTTTTGTATCGCTGGATGATCGGGATGTGCTTCGGCTTCCGGTTCCTCTCCACGGCAACGGCCATGCTCCTGCCAGGATTCTATGCCGGATTCTTTACGAATGAGACGCAGCTGGTGGCGCTTACGGGGGAAGTGATGCCGATCTTTATGGCGGGTATGCTGGTGTTTGGTCTGCAAAACGGCATCCAGCCAACATTCCTTGCGCTGGGACAGGCGAAGATATCCCTTTTTATCGCCGTGCTGCGTAAGATCATCCTGTTGATCCCGCTGGCTATTATTCTGCCGCGTTTTATAGGTGTAATGGGGGTATACTGGGCGGAGCCGATCTCCGATACGATTTCGGCCGCCACGGCGTCCATGCTTTTTATATTCAATATCAAGAAAATCCTGTCGGAGGAATCGCTGGCGAAGATTCATTAGGGATCGGGCGGGCAGAAGTCCGTGGCTTCTCATACATTGTACGGGCAGTGTATAAAAACCGCAAAGATTGGGAATTCTTGTCTTGACAAGAAAATCATCCTATGTTACTCTACCGTCATGCGATACAGATGTAGTACACGTTAAGAGGGAGTAGTTATCCTGTGTAAGCAACATACCCTGGCGCATGCCATGTTTACACGCTTTCTAGCTTTCGATTATAGAAAGAACGAGACTTTTAGCATTGAAGATGCCGGAGGTCTCTTTTTTTGTTTGCCTGAGGCAGCTTCATAAATCGCGTAAGAGTAAGCCGCTGACGGCGGCAGGATGAGAAAGGAGCAGGGTATTATGGCAGTTGTTATGCAGTTGGTATTGTTGGCAGTGGGATTCGTTCTTCTGGTTAAGGGGGCGGACTGGTTTGTGGAAGGGGCGAGTAAGCTGGCGGAGAAATTCGGCATTCCGCAGCTTGTGATCGGTCTGACGATCGTGGCTATGGGCACATCGCTTCCGGAGGCGGCAGTCAGTGTGTCGGCGGCGCTTAAGGGAAGTGCGGAGATTACCATCGGTAATATCGTGGGCAGTAATATTTTGAACGTGTTGTTGATTCTGGGAATCACGTCACTCATTAAGCCGATTGCGGTACAGAAATCCACGGTACGATATGAAATCCCCTTCGTTGTTGCGATGACGGCGTTGTTGATGGGATTGGGACTGACGGATAATGTGGTGGGGTGGACGGACGGTCTTATCCTCTGGGCATTTATGATCTGTTATCTGCTGTATCTGCTGCGCATGGCAAAGCAGGGAGGGGACATGCCGGAGGAGCTGCCGGGCGAGGACAGAGAGATGCCTGTGTGGAAAATGCTGCTGCTGATCGTGCTTGGCGGCGTGATGATCGTGGCAGGCTCCGATGTGGCGGTAGATGCGGCCACGGAACTGGCGCGGATCTTCGGCATGAGTGAGCGGCTGATCGGTTTGACGATCGTGGCCTTCGGTACGTCGCTTCCGGAGCTTGTGACTTCGGCTACGGCAGCAGTCAAGGGCAAGGCGGATATTGCGGTGGGTAATATCGTGGGCAGCAATATCTTCAATATTCTCTTCGTGGTGGGTACATCGGCCCTGATCACGCCGGTCTCCTATGTGTCAGCCTTTCTGGTAGACAGTGTGGCGTGTATTGTGGCGGCGGTGCTGTTGTGGGTGCTGGTGTTTCGGAAACATAGGCTGGGCAGGTTCGGCGGTGTGTGTCTGCTGGCAGGATATGCGGCATATTTTGTATATCTGATTGGTTAAGGACAGGATAAAAATACGGCATAAGAGTTTGAACCCGCCGCCTTTTGTTACAGATTAGTCCACCCGCTCTTTGCCCCAGAAGAATACGGCCACCGTGCCGGGGCCGGTGTGGCTGCCGATGGTGGTACCGATGCTGTTGATCAGAACTTTGCCGTTCAGATGCGGGAAACGCTCTTCGATCAGGTCGGCCACGGCTCTGGCGTCCTCCGCGCAGGCGGAGTTCGAGATATAGCATTTGCCGTTGTAATCGCGGCCTTCATCGATGCATTCCTCCATCTTGTCCACGACGGCGCAGATGACCTTGCGTTTGGTACGAATCTTATAGCGGGGAATCAGCTGCCCCTGGTGATTGACATTCAGCAGCGGACAGATGCTCAACATACCGCCGATGAAGCCGGAGGCTTTGGAGATGCGGCCGCCTTTAATATAGAAGGTAAGGTCTGTGGAGAAGAACCAGTGATTGAGTTTCAGACGGTTGGCTAGAGCCCAGGCATGGACTTCCTCCAGACTATGTCCCTCATCCCGCAGATCGGCCAGTCTGTCCATCAGGAGGCCGTAGCCTGATGAAGCGGCAAGAGAATCAACGATATAGATCTTGCGGTCAGGATACTTATCTTGCAGGGCGTCTCTTGCCACCATGGCAGAATTGATGCTGCCGGAGATGCCGGAAGACAGGCTCAGGTGCAGAATGTCTTTGCCTTCCTGCAGGAATGGTTCGAAATAATTGCTGTATTCCTCTACGTTGATCTGAGAAGTCCTGGTATCCGCGCCGTTTGTCATGGCCTCGTAGAAGCGGTCAAAGGGCATGGATTTTCCCAGGTCATCCGGATACTGTACGCCGTCCAGCTCATAGTGAAAACAGACATAGGAGATGGAGCGGCTGCGGAAATGTTCTTCCGATAAGTCGGCAGTGGAGCAGCAGCTGAGAATATATTTACACATAAGGGTACCTCTTTCCTTTTCGTTTTGCATAGGCGGATATTGCCGCCCGACTATAGAAGTTTAACACTTTTCGGGCAGAAGTTCAATTATTGTGAGTCCGTTGACACACAATTTGGCAGTACACCTCACAGCTCCCTGATTTCTCTTAAATCCGCCGAAAACAGGCAAAAAATGTATTGACACACGCGGGAGCGTATACTATAATAGGCGGGTATGAAGTGTGAAGAAATGCTATGCCAAAGCCCCGGCAGCGCATTTTGAAGATAAGAAACAGGATACACCCGTTGTTACGAAGTTCATGAGTGTGGCCGGACATCCGCATGAAGAGCAGGAGGAACAACACAGCTTATTATTGGAGGTAATATTGATGAAAACTTTTATGGCAAGCCCGGCTACGATCGATAGAAAATGGTATGTAGTTGACGCGACTGATATGACGCTCGGACGTTTATCATCCGAAGTTGCTAAGGTGTTGAGAGGCAAGAATAAACCGATCTTCACACCGCATTTGGACACAGGCGACTATGTGATCGTAGTGAATGCGGAGAAGGTTAAGGTTACCGGTAAGAAACTGGATCAGAAGATCTACTATCATCACTCTGATTATGTAGGCGGTATGAAAGAGACTACCCTGAAAGAGATGATGCAGAAACATCCTGAGAGAGTGGTTGAGCATGCAGTAAAGGGTATGCTTCCGAAAGGGCCTTTGGGAAGACAAATGTATACGAAGCTTCATGTATATGCAGGTGCAGAACATCCGCATGCGGCACAGAAGCCGGAAACATTGACATTTTAATTCACAGGGACTGAAAGGAGATTATAATAATGGCTAAGTCAGCAGCAAAATATTACGGAACCGGCAGAAGAAAGAAATCTGTTGCAAGAGTATATCTGGTACCGGGTAAAGGTGAGATCACCATCAATAAGAGAAGCATTGATGACTATTTTGGATTAGAGACGCTTAAGGTTATCGTTCGTCAGCCTCTTGCAGCGACCGATACGGTGGATAAGTTTGATGCGATCATCACTGTTAAGGGTGGTGGATACACAGGTCAGGCGGGCGCTGTCAGACATGGTATCGCAAGAGCATTGCTTCAGGCAGATTCCGATTACAGACCGACTTTGAAGAAAGCGGGTTATCTGACAAGAGATCCTCGTATGAAGGAGAGAAAGAAATACGGTCTCAAAGCAGCGAGACGTGCTCCGCAGTTCTCGAAGAGATAAGCAGAACAATTCTACAGATTCAAGATATGGACTCCGCAGGTTTTCCTGCGGAGTTTTTATCTTATCTTTTCAGGAGAATAGGGATATAATAAATTTAATGTAATACGAACTATGTAGGTGCTGTTATGTGTGCTGTTAAAAAGTATGAAAAAATCTATGAAGATATACAAAAATTGCAGCCGGAAGACACTTTACAGCTTGTACTGGAGGCTGAAACGGAAGAACAAAG
>CANRZW010000053.1 GCA_947644545.1 uncultured Lachnospiraceae bacterium | reverse complement strand
GCCGGATTATAAGCAATTTTCTATAGTCCGAAAAACTGGGAAACTTTTAGTTAATAATAAGGAACACGCCGAGTCATAATCATACCTTCATAGCCTGTGCCGCCATATCTCAGGTTTATTTTACAACATATTTTTCCGTACAGATACATAATACCATGGAAGAACTATTGAGATCCTGCTCCATAAAAAACGTAAGTCTTTTCCGAATTCGGGCTAATCTCCGTGACAGACTACTACACTGCAAGGTGTGTTACTTGTTAAGTTGGTCGATTTGAAGGAAATCCGGGAGTAAAGAAAACGGAACAGATGATGCAACTTTGATGCAAAAATGATACAAGTCGGATGCGTTTTTCCTGTAAAATAAAGAAAAACGGCAGGATGAGGGGGCATAGGCATGAACGAAAGAGAAGAGATGGAAATACGCATGGAATCCGGTGTGGAGGCAGGGGCGGAATCGGAATCGGGAACAGGCATGGACCCGGGCACAGGAACGGACAAGACGGGGAAGAAGGGCAGGAAGAGAAAGATACTGGCGGTGATCGCAGCGGTGTGTGTGGTGATCTGTGCCGGTGGTGCAGGATGGATGGTCTTCCGGCATCTTACACCCAAGGGGTATCGGGACTACACGGTACAGAAAGAACAGCATTACATAGAATACTCGGAAGAATATGATTATTGGGATGTCCTGACGGTGGAGTATCCTGTCCTGAGCGGAATCGAGGAAAACGTTCAGGAGATGATCAACGGACAGCTGTATGAGACTGCCATGGACAGGGTCAATTACTGGCACCTGCATCCTGACGAGGAAGTGAAGGCCTTTCAGGAAGAACAGTTTTCCATATTCTGCAGTGATGTGACTGCGGATGTGACGTATCACAGCCAGTACCTTGTGAGCGTGGATTTCTATGAGATCTATTCGGCCGGACATCCGATCTGGAATACCAATATTACGGAGCGGGGACTGACGGCGGATCTGCTGACGGGGGAGATTTACAGCCTGTCGGATATTCTGGAGATCAACAGAGAGTTTGTGGAATTGTGGGATCGGTGCAGTACGGAGAGGACAGGAGAGGAAGGGTGGGATGAGGAATCTATAGACCTGGTGCTTTCCTGGTTTCTGCAGGAAGACGAAGAGCTGGTGGATTATGAGAGCCGTCCCTTCTTCTATATAACGCAGGAGGGGGAATTTGCGGTCGGCCTCAGTCTGGATCCGGTGCTGTACGCGGCCATTACTTATGAACCGACGAGCAGAATCCTATGCACGGTCATCGAGCCGGAGAAGCTTACAGGCTTTCGGAAGGAAAGTCAATTCTGGGAGAGATATGAACAATCCCAGACGGCGGGAGAAGTGCTGCCCTGTGAGGATAAGAAGGAAAATATCTGGCTGGGGGAAGGAGCGAGCGTATGGGACTGGGAATATTGAAAGATATAAGAAGCGTGTTGGGAATGGCGGCGTTTAGCCTGTTTGCCGGCGTTCTGTTTCCGATGGAACCCGTGCGGGCAGCGGACGAAAACGACAGGGAAGAGCATCCGATTCTCTATGGAACGTGGAGCGGAGACGATGAAGACATCATGGAGCTGCAGGAGGTCGGCGCCGAATACAAGGTGCTGCCCGGCGAAAGTCTTTGGGATATTTCCGAAAAGCTGTGGGGAGACGGCGCAAGGTATGGGGAATTGATTGCGGCCAACGAAGAGGTGAACGGCCACCCGGATCTCATCTATCCGGGCATGAACCTGCAGACAGGGCGGAGCGGGTATATTGTCAAGGGAGAGGCGAGTCAGGGCGGGATGCAGACGGGAGACTATTCTTTTCACGTGCCCGGCAGCTGGTCGGTAGGAGTGCTCTCTTCCAGAACGGCATACGCCAACCTGACACTGTTCGGATCAGGATCCGAGACGATCGCCTGTCAGATTCAGAATAAGAAAGCGGAGACAGTCCTGACGACACAGGATTGGGAGTCATGCGCTGAGGCGATCAGAGATTATGTGGGAGAACATTATCCGGAGGCCGTTTCGGAGTTATCCTTCGAGCACTATCGAATGGGTGAAGGGGAGGAGGTATATCTGTATTCTTTCCTATGGCAAGTCGATGTGCCGGAGACAGAGCACAGTATGCAGATCCCTGTCTGTATGGGCATAAAGCTGACGGAGCATATGCAGGCGGAATTTCTGGGATTTGCAGGAAACTATGATATTCACGGAGGTGTTCGGTATGTGACGGCCAGCTTTCAGGAGTATGAAGGATATGATCCGGAGCGTTCTTCCGTTAACGATTCCAATATGGCTATCCGGCCGGAAGGAAAGTGGGAGATGAAGGGATTGTGCGATCCGTTTTACTGGGCGGAAACGTTCTTCACTGAGCTGATGGATGAGAAGACAGGAAATGAGCCGGAACCGGAAAGCCTGCAGGAAAGGATGATCGATCGGATCAGCCGGCCGGCCGGGAGGAGGTAATCGCTACTCTCCTTTGTTCACTGAGGGTATGTTTACACATGAAACAGCAGTCTTTTGGAAAAGGTATTACGATACTCACTTGGCGAGAGCCCGGTGAGTTTTTTATATGTGCGGGAAAAGTTATGACTGTCGCCAAATCCCACTTCCTTCGCGATTTCGGTAATAGGCCGGTTGGTGTCGATGAGCATGAAGCTGGCCGTGTCCATCTTTGTTTTCAGGATATACTGCTTTAACGGGATACCGCATATCTGTGCGAAGCGGTGAGAAATATATTTTTCGTTATAGCCGAAGGTGGCAGCAATCTCGGAGATCTTGATATTTCGTGAAATATTGGTCTTGATATAATCCATGATGTCAAAATAGATCTGTTTCTGGTTCTCAGAATAATTTTCCACCGGATGGACCACGGTAAGCTGACCGTAAAGCTCTGTCAGGATGCTGGTGGACATGGCATCAAGCGCCATGGAAGGATACTTGTTTTTGACGATATCCTGCAGCTGTTTCATCAGAATGACGACTTTCTCCGGCTTGGGAATGATACCTGTCTGGGGGAGGGTAAAATAGCTGTCGGGAGGGGGTAAAACGGTATCCGGTGTAAACGTAAGCGGCAGACTGCCCTGCTGCGTGGTAAAGTGCAGCCAGTAGAAGGCGCAGTAGGCAGGCTTGAACCCCTGCCGCCAGGCGGGACTGGGAGGCAGCAACAGGTATTCGCCATTTTTGACGACGAAGTGTTCATGGTTATAGTCCAGATACAGGATGCCTTCCGTCATAACGATCAGCTCATAATTTGTCAACGGAAAACTCTGGTGCTTCCAGTCGGCGGAAGGCGCTTTGAACTTTCCGGTCAGTGCATATCCGAATAACTGTTTGGCAGGTAAACATAGGGTGTTCATACCAACGTTTTCTCCTTCGTAAAAAGATGTTCCTGTGGCTGTCCCGGCTGATCCTGTCTATCAAAATGATACCGTATCTTTCCGGCAGGCAGCTACGGGATCCATTTGTCAAAATCACGAAAAGGAATCGGCCCCAAATGGTTGAATTAAGGAAAATTTAACAATATACAGTTGAAAAAGTGAATATCAAATGGTTTGATTAGGTGTCAAAAAGACAGAAGATACAGGTGTCAAAAAGAAAGAAATAGAAAATGAACACCTAATGTATGGAAGTGATATTTACGCAGAGATAGAGTAGTGCTATTTTAACTTTACAGTCAAGTTGCATGAAAACGGATTGAGAATCTGCGCGCGATACAAAAAAATGCCGATAAATATGCACAACAAGAGTGGATATATGGTAAAGATGTATAATTTGTTCCGTGCCGGTTTTCAATCGGATCAAGCGCAGGCTGTTGTATGTTCTGTGAAACAGAACCGACTATGAGAAAAGGGAAAGGAAGGAAAAGTTTTATGAAGAAAAGAGTAGTATCCATGCTGCTGTCTGCAGCCATGGCAGTATCTTTGCTTTCAGGATGCGGCGGAGGAAACGCGGCCAAAACATCTGACGGCGAAGCGGCTGCAGTCAGCACGGAAACGAGTGAGGACGGCGGCGAGGCGGAGACCTCTGCGCCGGCGGCATCTTCGGAAGCAGGAGATCCGGTTAAGTTGAAGGCATTGTTTATTGCGCATGCTCTGACCAAGGATGTTAATGAGATGCAGTGGCTGGCTGAGGTAGAGGCGGAAGCTAATGTGGAGATCGAGTGGGAAGTGATCAGGGCAGATTGGGAGACTGTAAAATCTACCAGATTCGCGGCCGGTGATGTGCCGGACCTGCTGTTCAATGCTACGGTTGACGAAGATTATACGAAATATAACGGTCTGTTCTTAGACATGACACCTTATTTAACGGAAGAACTGACGCCCAATATTCTGACTATGTTTGAGGAAGAGCCGGATACGAAGGTTCTGGCGACGACGATGGAAGGGAAGATCTATGCAACCCCGAAATTCCAGGGAAAATGGCCGTCCACCAACACGATCATGTTCATCAACCAGGAATGGCTTGACAATCTGGGGTTAGAGATGCCGACTACCTTCACTGAGTTTAAGGAAGTATTGAAGGCGTTTAAGGAACAGGATGCCAATGGAAACGGTGATCCTGGTGACGAGATCCCCTTTGACTACAATGCATACGGCGGCAACAATGCATGGTTCAACAGCGCGTATTCTCTGACAAATCTGCTGGGTTCTCTGGGGATTCAGCTTACCAACTGGGGAACGGATGCCTACTTTGCAGAGGACAGTCAGGTGAAGTGTTATGCGGTGGACGAGAGATATAAGCTGTTCATGAAATATCTGGCAGATCTCTATGCGGAAGGACTGATCAATCCCAATGCGCTGACCAATGACTATTCCGCGTTCCAGTCTCTTTCGAGAGGTAACGAGGCGGGAGAAGCGGTAGTAGGATGCGTGTTCGGCTGGGAAGAAACCGATAAGTTCGGACCGGAGCTGTACAGTCAGTATAAGCCGGTTCCTGCGCTGGAATATGATATTGACTGTGAGCCGGGTACATACGATAAGAGATGGAGAGACGACTACACAGGTCTTAATATGTCCAGTAACAGAGTATGCCTCAGCGCTAACTGCGCGGATCCGGAGGCAGCGATGAGATTTATCGACCGTTTCTATGATCAGACGCACTCCGTAGAATCTCTGTTCGGCGGCGTGACGGACGGCTGTATCGAAGTGACCGGCGATAACAGTTATAAGGTACTGGATCCGCTGGATCCGAATACGGATGCCGGTACATGGAAATGGACCAGCACGTTTGCGGATAATGGCCCGATGTATATCAGAAGAGCAAGCGAGATCGAGATGGCACAGGATATGACCTATGCATTGGAGGAGAGAAAGGCATACGATGATGTCATTGCCAAGGCGAGTGTATCCGACACGTATCCGCAGATGTTCATGAAATATACGGAAGAGGATCGTAATACGATGGCTCTGACGCAGGCTAATATCAACAATATTATTGATAACCAGTGGTCACTGTGGATGACAGGGGAACAGGATATCGATTCCACGTGGGATGCATACGTGGAGAGCGTCAACAACGCCGGACTTCCGCAGATTCTTGAGATTCGTCAGGCAGCCTTCGACGAATATTTAAAGAGTGCCAAATAATCCCTGCGGGAAAGGAGAGAGGCGGAGAGGTACGCATGAAGTATCTCTCCGCTTTTCCATAATAAGCAGTAGAAGGGAGAAATGAGAATGGGTAGTAAGAAACAAACTGCTACAACAAATAAGAGTCTCGGATTTCGGACCAGAAAATATTTTGAACATAACTGGCAGCTGTGGGTGATGCTTCTGCCTGCCATGCTCTACATATTTGTATTCTGTTATGTGCCGATGTACGGTGTCCAGCTGGCGTTCCGGGAATACAGCTTTCAGACAGGCATCACCGGCGGGAAATGGGTAGGGTTGAAGTACTTTGAGCAGTATTTCGAGAGTCCCATGTTTTTCAGCACCTTAAGAAACACGTTTATTATTTCCTTTTGGAGCATCGTAGTGGGATTTCCGGCGCCGATTATTCTGGCGATGATCATCAACCAGCTGCGGAATAAGAAATGGAAAAAGACGGTGCAGACGACAGTCTATATTCCTTATTTCATATCTACGGTCGTTATGGTATCCATGATCAACGTTATGTTCGCCAATGGCAGCGGTGTAGTGGGTAACTTCCTGAAAGCGATCCATCTGGTGGCAGCCGATACGAATATCCTTGGTAAGGAATCGGCCTTCGTACCGCTGTATGTGCTGACCGGCGTATGGCAGGCCATGGGGTGGAACAGCATCATCTATATTGCGGCACTCTCTTCCGTGGACACACAGCTGTATGATGCCTGTAAGATCGACGGCGCCAACCGCTGGCAGACGATGTTGCACATTGACTTTCCGGCCATCGTTCCGACGATCATGATCCTGCTGATCATGAATATGGGAAATATTCTGAATGTAGGATTTGACAAGGTATATCTGATGCAGAACAGCCTGAACCTGGGTATTTCACAGGTTATTTCCACGTATGTGTATTCCGTGGGCGTCAAGTCCTCACAGTTCTCCTTCGGTGCAGCGGTGGGGTTATTCAATACAGTGATCAACTTCTTCTTCCTGGTGGTGACGAACTGGATCTCCAGACGTTCTACAGGAACAGGCTTGATGTAAGGGGGAGATGTTATGAATAGAACATTTGGAAATAAAGCAAGCGTTTCGGACCGCATATTCGGGTTTGCGATACTGTTGCTCAGTATTCTGATCTTTATGATCATCCTGTATCCGTTGTGGTTTATCGTCATTGCCTCTATCAGCAACTCGAATCTGGTCAATCTGGGACAGGTGAAATTCTGGCCCAAGGATATCCGCTTCTATGGCTATCAGCAGATCATTGAGGATACAAGGATCTGGAAGGGCTATCTGAATACGTTGATCTATGTGGTGGCGGGTACTGCGCTCAACATGGTGGTTACCATGCCGGCAGCCTATGCGTTGTCCAGAAGAGGCTTCAAGGCGCGCAATAAGGTGATGTTTTACTTTGTATTTACCATGTTTTTCAGTGGCGGGCTGGTGCCGACTTACATGACGATCAGTGCTCTGCATCTGATCTCCACCAAGACGATCCTCATCCTCTTCGTGGCGGTCAATACCTATAACCTGATTATTGCCAGAACCTTTATCGAGAATTCGATTCCCGAGGATCTGTACGAGGCGGCAATTCTGGACGGCTGTTCGCACTTTTCCTACTTCACGAAGGTGGTCATTCCGTTGTCCAAAGCGGTCAATTCCGTGCTCGTCCTGTATTATGCGGTGTATCACTGGAACGATTACTTCAATGCTCTTGTCTATAACAGCAAGCAGGAAAACGCACCGCTGCAGATTGTACTGAGGGAGATCCTGCTGTTAAACCAGGCTTTTGCCAGCGGCAACGGCGGTGTGCAGGGCGGATATGGACAGTCCTCTGCGGATCAGGTGAAATATGCGGTTATTATCGTATCTACGCTGCCGATCCTGTGTGTATATCCGTTTGTGCAGAAGTATTTTGAGAAGGGTGTTATGATCGGCGCCGTAAAGGGATAGGAGCATTGCAAAAAGAAAAGCATTGCGTGATTGTAAACGCATCCGCTGTTTGCTATACTGGAAAGAAAACTTTTCGCTTCGGAATGGAGGACAACATGGACAAAAACAAATTCGCACTTACCCCGCCTATGGGGTGGAACAGCTATGATTATTATGACACTACGGTAAATGAAGCGCAGGTGAAGGCGAACGCGGATTATATGGCGGCTCATCTGAAAGCCTTTGGCTGGGAATATGTGGTGGTGGACATCGAATGGTACAGCAATGACGCGGGAACGGTGAGAGATCAGTTCCAGTACATACCCTTCGGTGATATCGAGATGGATGCTTACGGCAGGCTGCAGCCGTCTCCGGAGAGATTTCCTTCTTCGGCAGGCGGGAAGGGATTCGGACCGTTGGCAGAGTATGTGCACAGCCTGGGACTGAAATTTGGCATTCATATCATGCGCGGCATTCCCCGCAGGGCAGCGGAGCAGCATTGTCCGGTGCTGGGGGCGAAGGAGACGGCGGACAGGATCGCAGATCCTTCTTCCATCTGTATCTGGAATCCGGATATGTACGGCGTGCGCGGCACCGAGGACGGACAGGCGTATTATGACTCCCTGCTTGCCATGTATGCGCAGTGGGGTGTGGATTTTATCAAGTGCGACGATATCTGTGACAGCAGATTGTACAGGACGGAACCTTTTTCCGGATGGGAGGAGACGAGGATGCTGCATCGGGCCATCGAGAAATGCGGCCGTCCCATCGTTCTTAGCCTCTCTCCGGGACCGGCTCACATCGATCGGGCCTGGGAGTACTGCAGGTATGCGAATATGTGGCGGATCACCGATGATTTCTGGGACGACTGGAGTCTGTTAAAGGCGATGTTCGTACGTTGCGAGATGTGGCAGGATCATGTGCGGGAAGGTTGTTTCCCAGACTGTGATATGCTGCCGCTGGGGAAACTGGGCAAGGGGTTTGGCAACGGTGAGTGGGAGACCCGCTTTACGAGAGAAGAACAAAGGACCATGATGACGCTCTGGTGCATGTTCCGGTCCCCGCTGATGATCGGTGCGGAGCTGACCTTATTGGATGACTGGACGCTGTCGCTTCTGACGAACGCGCAGATGCTTGCGCTTATGGGGGAGAACTGCAGGGGCACCCAGCTGATCCGCACAGAGACATATGCTGTCTGGAAGAATAAGGATGTGGTATCCGGCAGGGTCTGCGTGGCGTTGTTTAACTTGGATGATGCGGACAGAGAGCTTTCGGTAGAGCTCTCGGAACTGGGGGAGGCGGCAATGGCCGACACGGCGGCGCTGTATGAGCTTTGGGAGAAAAAGGAATACAGTGCGGTATCCGGCAGGATCGTGACACAGGTGCCGGCCCATGGCGTGAAGGTTTACAGAGTCGGCTAATCTTATTGATAGAAGATTATAGAAGAGATACATCTGAAAATGACAGATATGAATGGAAGCAGGAATGCTGCGCGGTACTGATGCAGGTTCCTGCTTCTTTTTGCGCCTGTTTCTGTACATTCCCCTCATTTTGTGTTATTTTATAAATGTGTAAAATCTTAGCGGAATCTTAGCAACGGGGGAATGCAGAATGAGTTTATTATCTAAGGTAGGTATTTTTGTCTTCATTATCCTGATCTCGAATTATCTGGTCAGCCTGATCTTCAAGTACATAGCGCTAAAGACAAAAGCGGTCCATCTGCGCTTTACAAAAAGCGCCATCAATGTGATCATCGATGTAATTGCCTTCTACAGCCTGGCACAGCAGTTCGAGATGACGAAGGATATCAGTAAGGTGCTGCTGCAGAGCGGTTCCCTGATTCTGGCGATCGCCACCTTTGCGGCGCAGCAGGCATTGGGGAATGTGATCAGCGGTATTTCCCTGTCCATGTCGAAGCCCTATAATGTGGATGAGAAGATCCGGGTGATCCAGGGCGGTACCGTGATTGCGGAAGGGCTGGTCAAGGACGTCACACTGCGGCATACATTGATCTATCAGTTTAACGGGGAGACTTGTATCGTACCCAATTCGGTGATGGATTCGGCGGTGGTCATCAACACGAATTTCACGGAGAATATCGGTAACTATGTGGAGATCGAGATTGGGTACGGAGCGGATATTGAGAAGGCGATCGAGATCATGCGGCAGATCTGTGTGGAGCATGAGCTGACACTGAACACGGAGGCCAATGCCGTCACGGCCAGCGGCTATACACAGAACGGTGTCACGCTGAAGACCATCATATGGACGCAGAATCTGAACGACAGCTTTCGCGCCTGCAGTGATATTCGGGTCGCCCTGGTGAGGGAATTTGGGAAGTGCGGGATAGAGATACCATACCAGACAGTGACGATCTCCAATTATGAACCGGAGGAGAGGGCGCATTCCGGGGCGTAAAAGAGACGGAAAGATTTACAGAGGAATGGGAAAAGGAATGAATGAAAAGAATGATTTGACGCAGGGAAGCGTGGCGAAGAACCTGGTGTTCTTTGCCATGCCTTACTTATTGTCCAGCTTTATGCAGACTTTCTACGGGATGGCAGATCTGTTCGTGGTGGGATTGTACAACGGTTCGGAGACGACCACGGCGGTGGCCATCGGCAGCCAGGTGATGCACATGCTGACGGTCATGATCATGGGATTTGTGATGGGGACCACGGTGCGGATCGGACAGTGTGTGGGCGCCAGGGACGGGAAGGCAGCGGCGAAGACGGTGGGAACATCAGCCCTGTTTTTTGCCGGGTTCGCGGTTGTGGTGACGGCAGCTCTGCTGCTTGGCGCATCACCGATCGTTGAAGTTATGTTAACTCCCGAGGAGGCGGTGGTGCAGACAAGGCAGTATCTGCTGATCTGCTTTGCGGGGGTTCCTTTTATCGTGGCCTATAATGTGATCAGCGGTATCTTCCGCGGGGCGGGGGATTCCAGAAGACCCATGTATTTCGTGGCGACGGCCTGTGTGACGAATATTGCGCTGGACTTCGTGTTTATCGGTCTGTGCGGTCTGGGCGCGCTGGGCGCGGCGCTGGGGACAGTCTGCGGGCAGGCGGTGAGCGTGGCGGCAGCCTTTTGGGTGATCCGCAGGCAGAATCTGGGCTTTACCGTGGGCAGGCAGGACTTTCGCATGGACAGGGAGGTGGTCGGCAGGATCCTGAAAGTGGGGACGCCGATCGCCATGCAGGACGGGCTGATCCAGATCGCTTTTATCGTGATCACGGTGATCGCCAACAGCCGGGGACTGATCGTCTCGGCGGCAGTGGGGATCGTGGAGAAGCTGATCGGGTTCCTCTTCCTGGTGCCGTCCGCGTTTCTGTCGGCCATCTCTACCATTACGGCTCAGAATATGGGGGCGGACAAGGCGGACCGGGCCAGAAGGAGCCTGTACTACAGCCTGATGATCACGGTGGGCTGGGGGCTTTGCTGCGCCCTGTACAGTCAGTTCCTGCCGCATACGCTGGTGGGCATCTTTACAAGAGATGAGGCGGTGCTGACGGCGGGCTGTGAGTATTTGCGCTCTTATGCCTTTGACTGTGTGTTTGCGGCTGTGCATTTCTGTTTCAGCGGGTATTTCTGTGGTGATCAGAAATCCATGGTCTCCTTTATCCACAATATCACGGCAATTCTGTTGGTGCGGATTCCGGGCGCGTGGCTTGCCGGCAGGCTGTTTCCGGCATCCCTATATCCAATGGGATGGGCGGCGCCGTTGGGGTCGCTTTTGTCGGCGGTGATCTGTGTGGGCTTTTATTGTTATGCCCGCGGGCAGGAGAAAAGGCGAACGATTCCGGGCAGGCGTGCGTAACAGGGAAATCGGGGCGCGGACTGTTATAAAATATCAAAATTGCGTAAATCATGGACTGGACGCAGGGCGCGATTTCGGGTATAATATCGTCATACTATGACGACTCAGGAGGAGTACATAATGAAAACAATCAAGGGCAAGCTGCTGACCACGGTTTCGGTAGCAGCATTTATCGTTCTTTTTATCGGCGTGACGGCGGCTGTGGTGGTGGCCGGCAAGGCAGGTGTGGGCAGTGCGGTTGCAGCAGGTCTTCTGATCGGTGTCGTGGGAACGGCGGCTGTCGATGCGGCAGTGTCTTCGGTCCTTGGCAGGGCTTTGGAGCCGATCACGGAGCTGAAACAGTTTGCGGCCGGAGATTTCAGCGAGCAGGGTCAGGCAGGTGTGCCGGGCAGCGTGGGGGAAGGATTCCGGGACGAAGTAGAGGAAGTGACCCATGCGGCCAAGGCCATCAGACAACGGATGCGGGAGACCATCACCGGCACCAGCGGGGAAGCGGCGAATATCGCGGATACAGCATCGGCGGCTTACAGTGAGATGGCGGATCTGAATAATAAGATCGACGAGATGGATCAGGTGATGGACGGCCTCACCGGTAAGGTGCGGGAGGCGGCGGAAGTGACCCAAAGCATCAGCGATGCCAGCGGAGAGATCGGCACGGTGGTGGACGACGTGTCATGCAAGGCTTCCGAATCGGCGGATGCATCCCGGGATATCAATATCCGGGCGGACAAACTCTATAAGAGTACGGTGGAATCTCAGAAACAGGCCACGGTAGTCTATCACAGTGCGGCCGGTGAGCTGGAGCGTGCATTAAAGGAAGTGGAGAAGATCGAGGTCATCAGAAGTCTTTCCAAGGAGATTGGCGAGATTGCGGGTAAGACTAACCTGATTGCCCTGAATGCGGCTATCGAAGCGGCCAGAGCGGGTGATGCGGGCAGAGGCTTTACGGTGGTGTCCGAGGAAGTCAGGAATCTGGCGGAGAGCTCTCAGGTTACGGTAGATAAGATCCAGAAGGTGATCGGTGAAGTGGTGGATTCCGTTATGGATCTGAAAGACAGCTCGGGGAAACTGTTGGAATTTGTGCGGGAAGAGGTTATGGCCGACTATGATACGATGGTGAGCACTGCGGAGCAGTATCAGAAGGATGCCTTCTTCTTTGACGGCATCGCTACGGATCTGGGGGCTTCGGCAGAGGAGATGGGCGCTTCCATCGAAGAAATGCTGGCTTCCCTGCAGACCGTATCTTCGTTAAATAGCGTGATCGTTGAGGAAGTCAGCAATGTGGCCGGCGCGATGCAGAATACCAACGTTGATTCCGAGGAGATCCTGCGCAAGATGGCGATCATGGAGCGGAGCAGCCGCTCTTTGCAGGAGATTGCGGCCGCTTTCCGGGTGTAAGTCAATCTTTGATATGGTTTCGCAGGCAGTACAGGGCCAGGACATTAGGCAGGACCATCATGGCATTGATCAGGTCGGTGCTCTCCCAGACGAGACGCATGGGGATGATGGCGCCGAAGTAGATCATCAGAATATAGCCGAGTTTATAGAGCGGAATACCTTTCTTTCCCATAAGGTATTCCGTTGCTTTTTCTCCGAAATAAGACCAGCCGATCAGGGTGGTGACGGCGAAGGCGGCCAGAGAGACAGTCAGGAAGGCATCTCCCACATAGGGCAGGTGTCGGAAAGCAGCGGCCGTCAGGCCGGTTTCCGCGGCGCCTGCCACAGAGGCCGGATCGTAGAGCATGTTGGCCACGATCACGATGCCGGTGACCAGACACATGACTACCGTATCCCAGAAGACTGCGGTCATGGAGACGTAAGCCTGGATACGGGGGTTTGATACATGGGATGCGGCGGCCGCGATGGCGGAAGTGCCGATACCTGCTTCATTGGTAAAGAGACCTCTGGCGATGCCGTAACGCAGAGCGTGCTGCACTGCGGCGCCTGCCATGCCTCCCGCTGCAGAGGAGAAGGAGAAGGCATCCTGTAAGATCAGGGCGCAGGCGGCAAGAAGCACGTCGTGATAGAGCAGCATCAGCAGCAGGCAGCCGAATAGATAGACAAAGCTGATAGCCGGCACCATGCGCTCACAGATGTTAGCGATGCTTTTCACGCCGCCGAGGATCACGGTTCCGGTGAGGAAAGCGAGGACGATTCCCACCAGATGGGGCGACAGATGGAACGTAGCCTGGGCTGCCTGGGTGACGGAGTTAGCCTGAGTGGTGCAGCCGACGCCAAAAGCGGCGATCAGGGTACAGACGGCATAGATCCCACCGAGGTATTTGTTATGTAAACCGTTTTTCAGCACGTACATGGGACCTCCCACGTAGTCGCCGCCGGCATTGCGGCTGCGAAAGAGGACGCTTAAGTAGCATTCGCTGTAAGCGGTAGCCATGCCCAGGATTCCGGTGATCCAGCACCAGAAGATGGCTCCCGGGCCGCCCAGAGCCACGGCAGTGGAGACGCCGATGATGTTGCCGGTGCCCAGAGTGGCGGCCAGGGTGGTGGCCAGGGCAGAGAAGGGAGACAGGTTCTGGCCGGTGTTGTCTGCCTTGCCAAAGGACAGTTTCAGCGCATAGAGGAGATTGCGCTGGGGAAAATGCAGTTTGAGGGTGAAATAAATGTGGGTTCCCATCAGAAGCGTCAGAAGGGGGAGCCCCCAGATCAGGTCGTTGAGTCGTTCCAGCAGAGCCATAGGCGATATGTGTTCCTTATTGGGTGGCATTTTTGTAAGCCTTTTCACTCTAGTATATCGATAAGGGGAAGTAAAAAGAACTGAAATGTGGTACACTGATAGGGAACGACAGTAGAATTTGTAATCGGCAATTTGGGTCAGAGCCTCAAATATGCCTTGATCGCAGTAAACTGCTCTGACACGGAGGGAAATAGTATGGAAGAACGGGCATATCAGTGGGCGCAGGCTTTGTGCTCCTGTGCGGGGGAGGATATGGAATTTTTCAGAGAGTTCTGGCAGGCGCTTTCGCAGTCGCAGGGGGTCTACCGGGAATTCTTGTATTATCTGGAGCATGAGACGTTTCTGTGCGATTATAAGGTGGCGGGTTACAGCGTGGTGGATATCATGGTGTGGCAGATCGATCATTTCAAGGTCAATCTGGACCTGAGCCACAGCGGAGCGGCCTATGCGGGCGGGCACAACGGTGACCGGATGCTGCTTCTGGCCTTTGACACCATGTTGAAGATGGAACGGGAACCGGAACGCTACGCGGCGCTTATGCGCAGCGAGACGGGGACGGATTATCCGGATAAATATTAACGGGATCAGTGCCAATACGAGGAGAGCTTGAAAGGAATACAGGATACCAATGAACAAAGAGGACATCAGGATCAAAAAGGTGATCGTACATATTATGGATTCGACCATCGGAATGCCGGTGCTGTCGGATACGGAGCTGGAGTACGGCTCCGAGATTGCGGAATTCTTAAAGGAGCACATCGCTAAGATCAGCTCCGGGGATGATGCCAAGGAGTGCCGGTTTTACAAGGAAGAGTCGGAAATCTATCAGATGCTGAATGCTTATGCGGATGATGACTTCGTGACGGTCAGTAAGGATATTGCCGGGCTTCTGTATGAGATTATGGGCAGTAATATCGATATTCCGCCGGCGGATCTGATGGTGGTTCGTTTTCGGGAGGGGGAGGAAGAATATCTGGCGCTTCTGAAGATGAATTACAAGGCATTCTATACCCATCGGACGATGGCGGCCGAGGATGGGGACGGCAACCGCAATGAGATTATACGGCATAAGTCGATTCTGCCTTCGGAGAGCCAGCGGCTGACGGAGGCGGCGATCATCCGCTTAAGCGATCTGACGCTGCAGGTGATCGAGAGGAAATATGAGGTGAACGGGGAGAAGACGAACTATTTCTCTTTTCTTTTTCTGAAATGCAGCGCTCATATGTCCCACAAATCGAAACTGTCCATCGTCAGCCGGGCAGTGGAGAGTGTGCAGAAGGAAGGGTTTGACGAGACGGAGCGGTTCGAGAAACAGATGCGGGCCAAAAGCATCATCCAGGAGGAGATTGAGGAAAAGGGCGGTTTTGTGGTGGAAGAGCTGGCGGAGAAAATATTTGAGGAAGAACCGGAATTAAAAGTGGCTTTTCAGGACAAGATGGAAAAGTATGATATGGTAAAGGAAGAGATACAGCCGCAGAGTGAGAATACGGTGCGCAAATACCAGAGCCAGCATCTGTACACGGACACCGGAATTGAGATCAAGATTCCCATGGAGCAGTACAAGAATCCGCATAGTGTGGAGTTTATCACGAACCCGGACGGAACGATCTCGGTGCTGATCAAGAACATAGAACATTTGGAAGCGAAGATATAAGCGGGAATATAAGCGAGTATATAAGTGGGGCAGGGGCTTATGGGAACAGTTTTGGATTATTTGAAAGAGTATGGGGACTATACGCTGGCGGAGAAACCGTTTGGTGAAGTGGACAGTCTGATCCTCAGCCAGTTCTCCTATCTGAAATTTGACGAGATGATGCCAAGATTACAGGATAAGCCGGTGCAGACAGATGTGCCGGATAAGCCGAGGCAGAAAGATATGCCGGATGAGACGGTACGGCAGGCAGATATGGCGGAGTATGCGGCAATAAGTCTGGATGAGATTTTCCGGCATGAGAAGTATGATTCTCTGTATGGGGACGAGCGGTATCGGCGGGACAATACGGCCTTGTTTCTGGGGATGTATGGCAGCAAGCGGTTTCATAACACGAAGATAGCTAATTATGTAAACCAGATTGACCTGGCTGCAGAGATGCAGTTTTCGGCGGTGACGATTGTGCTGCCGGACGGCATGGTCTACGTGGCTTTCCGGGGAACGGACGAGACTATCGTGGGCTGGAAGGAGGACCTGAATCTGGCCTTTTCGGAGCCGGTACCGGGACAGCTTATGAGTGTGGAATATCTGAACCGTACGGCGAGGACTTTTGCCGGAGAATTCTGTGTGGGCGGGCATTCCAAGGGCGGCAATCTGGCCGTATATGCTGCTATGAACTGCAGGAAGGAAGTGCGGAAGCGCATTGTGACGATCTACGATCACGACGGCCCGGGCTTTCGGCCGGAAGTGAAGGCACAGGGCGCTTACGAGGAGATTGAGGGACGGATAAGGAAGACGGTTCCCCGCTCCTCTCTTGTGGGGATGCTTCTCTATTCGGAAGGGGAGTACGAGGTGGTGGAGAGTAAGACGATCGGGCTGGCTCAGCATAACCCGTATACCTGGCTGGTTAAGGAGGATGCCTTTCTGATCGTCAAGGATATCCGCATAGGACGGAAGTTCATGGACGAGGCGCTGAACCAGTGGATTCTTTCCCTGTCTCAGGAAGAGATGCATGCCTTCGTGGATACCTTTTATCAGGTGCTCCTGGCTTCGGAGACCGATAACCTGATTGATTTTACAGCCAACTGGATGAAAAGCCTGCACCGGGTCAGACTGGCCGTGAAGGAGATCGAACCGGAGACGGAGAAGGTGATCCGGCAGATTCTGCGGGCACTTTTCGATATTATCTCCACGAATATGAAAGAGCGGTTATAGCGCTGTTGGCAGTCCGGTCCGGCGCTCCATCTCCGCGAAATATTGTAACAGCCTGTCGCCGCTTCCGTCCGGCAGGCGTTCTGGGTGCCACTGTACGGCGAAGATGGGAAAGGCAGTGTGCCGGATGCCTTCGATGATATTGTCACCGGCGCGGCAGACAGGGAGAAGGTTCTTTCCCAGACGGTCCACAGCCTGGTGGTGAGCGGAGTTGACTGAGGCGCTGAGTCCGTATAACTGATAGAAGAAATCGGAGCGGGTCAGGCCGCTGTGGTAGACCTGATGGTTTTGATCTGCGCCGTTCCACCGGTGGTTTGCGGCAGTGGCTATGTGCTGGATGACGGTGCCGCCCAGGGCCACATTGATCAGCTGCAGCCCTTTGCAGATGCCGAGAATGGGTTTGCCCTGCCGCACGAAGGACTCAAAGGCCTGCATCTGCAGAATATCCAGTTCGGTGTCTATGCTGCGGGAACCGAGGTTTTGCTGGCCGAAGAAAGCGGGCGTGATATCGCCCCCGCCGGGCAGCAGCAGATGGGAGGCGGCAGCGGCCTGTTCCGGATCCAGCGTGGTGAAGCAGGAAAGTTTAAGTCTGCGCAGGGCGTTCTCGTAATTTACAGTATCATGGCTGCGGCCGAGAATGGCGATGTTTGTGTGGGTTTCGGTGGCGGAGGGAGTCATGGAATCGTCTCCTGTAGATTGCGTTCCCTATAGTATATGTGGCTTTGGTTAATAGTTTAATCCGATTGCGCGGCGTGCAGAATTCTTTTTTATAAAATTGTAAATTGCAGTTGCTTTCTTTTGTACAATCCCATATAATTTAGGTATAGCTAAAATATTTTAAGATGCTTTGAAAAAGAAGCTTTGAAAGTTAAGGCTCGGCTATCTTAAAATGCAAAGAGACGGGAAAGCATATAAAGAAATGAAAGGAACAGGTAACGGCTATGGCAAAGTTATTTATTAATGAGAAGCATAAGAAGGGGCATATCAACCCGGAGATCTACGGCCATTTCTCGGAGCATCTGGGACGGTGTATTTATGAGGGATTGTATGTGGGAGAGGACTCGGAGATCCCCAACGTGAACGGGATGCGGACCGACGTGGTGGAGGCTTTGAAGGAGATGAAGATTCCGGTGCTGCGGTGGCCGGGTGGATGCTTCGCGGATGAGTATCACTGGCGGGACGGTATCGGCCCCAAGGAGGAGCGCAAGAGGATGATCAACACCCACTGGGGCGGTGTGGTGGAAGACAACAGCTTCGGAACGCATGAGTTCTTTGAGCTGTGTGAACAGCTGGGCTGTAAGACCTATGTGAACGGCAACGTGGGCAGCGGCACGGTGCAGGAGATGAGCGAATGGGTAGAATATATGACCTTTGAAGGGGTGTCTCCCATGGCTGACCTGCGAAAGAAGAACGGTCATGAGAAGCCCTGGAAGATCGATTATTTCGGGGTGGGCAATGAGAACTGGGGATGCGGCGGCAATATGACGCCGGAGTACTATGCGAATCTGTACAGAAGATACCAGACTTATGTGAGACAGTATCACAAGGATGCGCCGATCAAGAAGGTGTGCGGCGGACCGAATGTGGCGGATTATTCGTGGACGGAGAATGTGCTTAAGACCTGTTTCGCGAAGCCGCAGCCGGGCGGAGATATGGGAAAGAAAGGCTTTATGGACGGCCTCTCCCTGCATTATTATGTTCATCCGGGCGGATGGCAGGATAAGGGCAGCGCTACGGAATTTGATGCCGAAACCTGGTATAAGACGATGGCCAAGGCGGCCTATATCGAGGAGCTGATCGAGCGTCACGGAGCGATCATGGATCAGTATGACCCGGAGAAGAAGATCGGTATGATCGTGGATGAATGGGGCTGCTGGTTCGACGTGGAGCCCGGAACGAATCCGGGATTTCTGTATCAGCAGAACACCATGCGGGATGCGCTGGTGGCGGGTGTGTCTCTGAATATCTTCAATAAGCACTGTGACCGTGTGCAGATGACCTGTATCGCGCAGATGGTGAACGTACTGCAGTCCGTGATCCTGACGGAGGGACCGAAGATGATCCTGACGCCTACTTATCATGTATTTCATATGTATAAACATCATCAGGATGCGGATTTGGTGGACAGCTATATCGAAGGTAACAAGACCATCGGCCTCGAGGAAGAGTTCCAGGTGCCGCTCTTAAGTGAGTCTGTGTCCGTTGATGCCGACGGGTATGTGAATGTGACGATAAGCAATCTGTCCGTGACGGAAGAGGCGCCGGTAGAGATGGTATTTGCACAGCTTCGTCCGGAAAAGGTGGAGGCAGCGATCCTGCGGGAAGAGATGCACGCGCACAATACCTTTGATGAGCCGGAGAAGGTGAAGGAAGAAGCATTTGACGCATACGAGATCAAAGACGGGAAGATCTGCTTTACCGCGCCGGCCTGCAGCGTGATCAGTTTCCGTATTGCATAAGCAGGGTATTCACACATTCCGTTGAGAATAGAGCGTTTCGGAATGGACGAGAATATGGACGAAAAGAGAAAGAGGCGTGTATAAGAGATGGAAATAGAGACAAGACGTCACTGTCGTAAGTGTCTTACGAGAGATATGGATCAGAATACCTATTTTGAGAATCTGCACACGTATATCCGTAATCTGGATGAAGAACTTAAGGTTAAGGAGCCGCTTTATGAGGAGCGGCTCTCTGTGTGTAAAGAGTGTGATCTGCTGGCGGACGGCATGTGCAGAGCCTGTGGCTGCTATGTGGAACTGCGCGCGGTGATGAAGAAGAACAGCTGTCCTTATGACAAATGGCTTTCACAGTAGTTGTACTGGTCCGGATATAATTTCCCTGGCCACATACAGGATGCTGTCGATTCTGGACTGCATCGTCCATTTCACCAGCGTTAATGCACCCCGCTCGATCTCGATGCAGGTGATACAGCGGGGATGCACACAGCTTCCCGTATTATAGTAGAAGGAAGGTTCCGCCGGCAGTATGGGCCGATGGGTATGGCCCGTGATCAGGATGTGTTGCCGGTCCTGGGCCCATCTGCGCAGATTTTCCTCACATTTTTCCTTAACCTCATAATTCTTGGCGGCGCTGGTGGGATCTAAGAAGCCCAGGTTCTCAAGCGGACTCCAGAAGTAGCGCACCAGGAACCGGGCCAGCGGCCAGAGCGTGGAATTGAGCAGGCTGGCCTGGTGGCCGTGTGTCAAATAAAGAGATTTCTCGGGCCGGGATTCGGAGCGCAGGATCAAGGCTTCCAGGAAGGCCGGATTCTTCCTGCGGACAATGTCGTGATTGCCGTAGAGAAGATACAGCCGGCCCTTTTCTTCAAACCGCGCGAACATGCAGTAGACATCGTCGTGGATTTCGGTGATATTGCGCAGTTTCCGGTTCTCCCATAATTCTTCCCCGTCTCCCAGTTCGATATAAGTAAAACCGCCCCGGTAATAATGCTCCAGCGCCGCATAGTAGAGGTGCTGGTTCTTAAGAAAGTTGTCTGAAGATGTGCCGACGCCCCTGTGACAGTCACTGATTAGAACGTAGCGGGAGCATTTGTTTAAGGGTAATACGGATGCCCGGGCAAAAGCATGGTCCAGCCGGCTTGTGATACTCATGGGGGTTCCTCCCTTTTTAGGATTGAGATGTTTTATACTTTTCCATGATGATGCGGACGGCATTTGCGACAGCATTTCGGACGGCGGCAGCCATTCTTTCTGTGGCATCGTCTGTGGAAACGATGCAGACGCATCAGCCTGCGGAAGCAGAAAGGAAGATAGAAGTAGAGATACAATACGCGGTCTTCCGTGCAGATGAAGGGCCTGGTGACCCAGACGAAGAGCCGGCAGTATATCCGGTTCAGAAACTGGGAAAGGTGTCGATGGAAACGGGTAAAGAGGCCATAGTGTTCCGGCATGGGCCAATGGAAGGTGAAGGACAGACAGAGATTCTGTATGGTGATCTGATCTTCCGGATATCCCGCTTTGCACAGGCCGTTGTAGAAGGCAGTAAGCATTTCTTCATGGGGGAAATAGATGGAGGATTTCAGACACAGGTCACCGGGACGGGAAAAGACGCCCGGCAGAAAGGCAGTGAGCCACCAGTGCTTCTCGGAAAGTTTTACGTAGGTGCCGTCTGCCTCACTCAGATGCAGAGAGCAGGAGAGCATTTCGTGTTCGTCGACGGCAGAGAAATGCGCCACCTGATATTCTGCCTCAGACAACAGCCTGTCGGCATGATAGATACCGATTTCCGCTCCGGTGTTGATGCCGTACTGGCCTTTCCAGAATTCGATCAGCCATGTTCTGCCCCGGTAATCGAAGTAGACAGGCAGAGAGTCGAAGACCATCTGGAAACGGGGAGCCATATAGTCGTAGAACCAGGTATAACCGGCGTCCTTCTGCCAGGCATCCAGAGTGGAAGAGAAGAAACCGCAGCAGCAGTGGTAAGCATAACCAAAGGGCGCTGCCAGTTCCTCCAGAAGAGAACATTTCTGGCATTTATCCATACATTTAATTTTGCAGATAATCTTTTTTCTGCGGAAATGGCCAAAAAGCATACAGACAAGAGCGATCAGAAATAAGATAAAAAGAGTAACGTACATAATGAATAACCTATAATCCTATGTGATTTGTTTCTAGTTTATGCCGGGAAACAGAAAAGGTTATTGACATTGTGCTGCTGCATAAATTTGAGTTTCCCCATTTTTCAGCCTGCTCGTATGCATTTAAATGAAATAAAAAA
>CANRZW010000052.1 GCA_947644545.1 uncultured Lachnospiraceae bacterium | reverse complement strand
TCGCAAAGGGCTGGGGTAATTTTATATCTGACCGCATTATTATTTGGCGCTTACACCAAAAAAATTCTTAATTCTCAGGCAGGTATTTGCAATTCCTATCCTCTTGACTTTCATACTGATATATTGCATTTCCCTTTCATCTTCCAAAAGCTTCTTTAGCTCTATCAGCTTAGTCTCTTCTATCCCTGCTCCATTATCCAGGATATGGATCCAGAGATCGCCCGCTCCCTCTTCACAGAAGATCTGCACTATTCCATGTTCCTTTTTTTCCAGTCCGTGATAAATTGCATTTTCCACCAATGGCTGCAGGATCATCTTGGGCATCTTAATATCCAGCAGCTTCTCCTGTATATCTACATCCCAGAGAAAGCGCCTGGCAAAACGTATATCCACTATTTCCAGATATTCCAATACGATGTTCAGTTCCTGCCGCAGGGTCACGCTTTCCTGCGCCCGAAGCGAGTACTCGAATATTCTTCCCATTGCCGTCGCCGTATCGATAATTTCCTGTGCATCATATATGGTCGCAATCCCGCATATGCATTGTAAAGTATTCAGAATAAAATGAGGATTTACCTGGTTTTCCAGGATGCGTAATTCATTTTCTCTCTCTTTTAACTTCGCTTCGTATAATTCCTGTTGTGTATGCAGCATTCGATACGAGATTTCCTTCTGATGATCTAACATCGTATTGATCACCTTCGCTATGCTTCCTATCTCATCCTTACGCTCTACCCTGATCCGTTTATTAAGTCCTCCGCTCATCACAAAAGCAATCTGGCGATGCAGGTTGGATACCGGGCGCACAATATAATGATTATATACAAAAAAAAGTACAAAGAAGAGCAGTGCAGCAATCATAATACTGGTCGCTACCATATAACGAAGTGTATTATATCTCTGGAACAATGTATGATCATTCAAACTGTATCCGATTTTCCATCCTGTCTCAGCAATCGGCTGTATCTCCAATTGCTTCTTTTCCATATCGTCGATCCATTTCCCGATACCGTCCACAATCACATCCTGTGAATCCAAAAGATATACACCGGAAAGGATATCCGTATCATGTTCCGCCAATATGTCATTGATCAGATTATCATCTACGAAAATCAAAAGACAGCCAATCTGTTCTTTCCAGTAGGTCGTTGCTCTACTGAGAAATTTGACTGGCTGTACATATACAATATAAGATACCGTCTTTTCTTCATTATAGATGACCCGGAAAGACGGTGTTTGTTCCTCCCCCTCGAAATAAGAGCGGTTATAGGCAAGTACCTGATTCAACTCCGTATCATCTTTCAGATAATGATACATAATTCTGGAGTCCGCACGATAGAGGGCTATATCCAGAATATGCTCATCACATAATATCATTGTATTGATACTCTGCTTAAAATACTGATGATCTTGATAGAGTGCAAAATCATTCTCCGGCAACAGATAGTTCTCTATATTGCTTCCTAAAGACAGCTGATACGCTATAGAACGAATATTCTGAAAGCTTTTATTGATCGCCAGATTCATCTGTGCGATGATACCTTCCGAATACTGTATATCCGAATCATGAATGCTCTTCAATATTTCCTGAAAGAAAAAAGTTTGTATGCCGATCAACAATGTTCCGATCACAATCGATACCATGATAAACTTTTTACGAATCGTATGATTTATTTCCATTTTTCTCCCTGTACTGCGCCGGTGTGACGCCAAAATATTTCTTGAATACCTTATGAAAATAGACTTCATCTTCATAACCTATCGTGTTAGATATCTTTTTCACAGACAGATGCGGATTCTTCAACATTGTGCAAGCCTGTTCCATCCGCAGTTTCGTCAAATATTGGGAAAACGTCATCCCGGTTTTTCTGACAAATAAACTGCTGCAATAATTAGGACTAAATCCAAAGTCTGCTGCCAGTTCCTTTAACATGATCCTTTCCTGATAATGATTCTTAATATATACTAATACCTTTTGAAATGCGTAATCACTGTCTGCATCCTCCTCCAGATCCTTTGCGGCAGTAATCTCTTCTCTTCTTTCAAATTTTGTACGCAGCTTACAGAGTAAGTTCTCTGCATCATCCGCGCCGACAGGTTTAATACAATAATCAAATGCCCCATACCGCAAAGCTGCCTGAACATATTCAAATTCGGCAAATGCGCTTACAATAATCACTTCACAGCTGATCTTATGTTCTCTGAGATATAATAGAAGTTCAAGTCCGGTCATATTGGGAATTCGGACATCAGTGATTACAACATCGGGACAAAGCTTTTCGATCGTCCTTAATGCGGCTACAGATGAGCTTTCCATCGCCACTACTTCATATCCCAAATCTTCTCTTGAAAAAACCTTTTTCATATAGAGCAATGCCCATGGTTCATCATCGATCAATACAATCTTATACATGCTAAATCATTCGTTCCTTTTCCCAATTTTACTTTCCTGCATTCCCGATCAGGATCCTATCCAAAAAAATAGTCAACGCCAGTAAATCCGCGCTTCCCCCGCCGCTGATATTGTCCAGCACAAATTTCTCATCCATTCTTTCCAACTTCCTGATCGCATCCTTCTGATAGGCTCCTCCATGCAGAAGAAAATCTTTCATTTCAAGTTGTACGGCTCTCAATAATGACGGATCACTCCTCGAAATAATATTGGAATCTTCTACGCAGCTCATTAGGGTAATCAATACCTGCAGTTTGACTGTGTTCCAATTCTCATCCCTTTCTATCCCCTCCCGCAATACCGGCAATGCCTTTTCAAACACTTCTCTATATCCGTCTATTGCCATTCCCCTGACTCCCCGGCTCCCATAGCGGCAAAAGTTATTCTCTCCATGAGTGACCGCATTTCTTTGTGAAAGCGCTTCTAGTTCCTGTTGTAGCTGCTTCATAACCATTTGACGTTCCAGCTGCCGAATATATGGTATATTTCTCTTCCCTTCACGAATGCATCTGCCTGCTATTGCACAGAAAATCCCCATTGTAAAGATTGCTCCCTTATGAGTATTCACACCCTCCGTAACCATATACATGGCTCGTTCCGCTCTTTTTCCCCATTGCCGCAGCTGTACAAACAGTCCTTCCGGTTCCGTTTCCATGCACAGTCCCATCCATGCCGCTTCTGCAAAATAAGGCATCAATGTCCTTGCACTCTTAAAGAAGAGCAATGCATCCATGTCTGAATGCGCTCCGTTTGATGCCAAATCTACCAAGCCCGGCTTTGGCGTTGTTTTCACTTCTTCATCCAAAGCCCATCTCGCCGTATCACCAATCCACACTGCATATCGTATCCCTTCCTGATCAGACAGAACTTTCACGTCGGCTGCCCCCTGTTTACCTCATCTTCTTATAGGCGCTGTATTGATCTATATTTAACACGTTCCTTTTCTCCTGTCCAATATCAAAAAAACATCGGCGCACCCTCCGTACAATAAATAAGGCCAAATAAAGCTCCTTTCACAAAAAAGATCTTTACTCAGCCTTTGCTGCTCACTTACGATATAAACTGTCTTACCACTCAATCACCGCCGATGCCCAGGTCAGCCCACCGCCAAACCCTGACAGCGCAATCTTCATACCCGGCTTCAACATCCCCTTCCGATTCATCTCATCCAGCAGGATCGGCACACTGGCCGCCGATATATTCCCACAATGATCAAGACTGATGGGGAACTTATCCTCCGCCACCTTAAGCCGCTTTGCCACCGACTGTAAGATCCGTATATTCGCCTGATGCAGTGCGAAATAGTCAATATCCTCCACCGCAAGTCCTGCTGCCTGAACGGTCTTCTGCAGGGAATGGGGCACCGCCGTCACGGCAAACTTATAGACCTCCTGACCGTCCATATGCACATAGGAAAGCTCTTTCGGCGTCTCCACCAGCGGATTGTTATTAGAACGTCCCCGGCAGGCCAGCACGCCGCCCTTTACACCGTCCGATCCCTGGTCGAAAGCCAGCAGGCCTGCCGTTCCCTCCTCTGCCCGAACCACCGCCGCCCCGGCGCCGTCTCCGAACAGGACACAGGTACTTCTATCATTCCAGTCCATGATCTTGGAAAGCGTCTCCGCCCCCAGAATCAATGCTGTCTTATAAACTCCCGTCTGCAGATAGGCATTCGCAATATTCAGCGCAAACATGAAACCTGCACAGGCCGCATTGATGTCAAATGCCACCGCATTGGCCGCTCCGATCTGTGCCTGTACTTCACAGGCGCAGGAAGGCGTCACATGATCAGCCGACAAAGTGCCCACGATGATCAGGTCGATCTCCTCCGCCGACACGCCCGCATCCTCCATGGCCCGTCTTGCCGCCTCTGCGGACATGCCCGCAGTCGTCTCCTCCTTCACCAGATGGCGCTCTCTGATGCCCGTGCGGCTGCTGATCCACTCATCAGAAGTATCCATAATCTTTGCCAAATCATCGTTTGTCACGATAGTCTCCGGCAGACAACTGCCTGTTCCTATAATTCTCGCTCTCATCTTCTCCCTCACAGTTATCGTTAACAACATTCGTAATTAGGGGAAATCTCAGCCCCGAAACTCATCCATAATATCCTTCACATGCTCCAGCTTCGTAGCACGGTATGCATTAGCCCCGCAGAACAAAAGCCCGTCTTCTGTCTTACCTCTCACCGCATTGACCAGCGCATCCGTGATGCAGTATGGCGTCTCATCCGGCTTACAGGTAGTGATGCAAAGGTGGCATTTTCCATGCGGAATCCGCCCCTCTTTCGCCCTTTTCATAAAAGGGTTCAAGATCGCTCTTCCCGGCATCCCTACCGGACTCTGCACGATAACGATATCCTCCTTCTTCGCGTCAAGATAACTCTGCTTATAGGCATCCGACGCATCGCATTCATAAGTGGTCACGAACCGCGTTGCCACCTGCACGCCCTCCGCGCCCATTTCCAGATAATGTTCCATATCCTCCCGAGTGTAGACGCCTCCCGCCATAATCACCGGGATCTTCGTATCATGCTCGGCCGCCGTCTCCTCAACCTTCCGGATGATCTGCCGCACTTCTTCATCATAATGAAGCGCTTCGATATCATCAAGCTGCTCTTTCTGAAAGCCGAGATGGCCGCCAGCCAGCGGTCCTTCGATAATGACTGCATCCGGCAGTCTCGTATACTTTTTCCACCAATAGCGCATGATCACCTGTGCCGACTTCACACTGGACACGATGGGCGCCAGTTTCGTCTTTGCGTTCCCCACCAGCTTCGGCAGTTCCATGGGCAGTCCTGCACCGGAAATGATCATATCAATGCCTGCTTCCACGGCTGCCTTCACATATTCTTCGTATTTTCTCGTGGCAACCATGATATTGACCGCCAGAATACCGCCTTTCGCAATCTGCCGCGCCTTCCGGATCTCCGTCCCGATGGTCCGCAGGTTAGCGCCGATGGGATCCGTATCAAAATCCGACTCCCGATATCCGATCTGCGCCGTGGAGATCACACCCACACCGCCCTCGGACGCCACAGCCCCGGCCAGAGAAGACAGGCTTACACCCACTCCCATACCGCCCTGAATCAAAGGCACTTTAGCTACCAGATCTCCTATTACAAGAGGTTTTATGATTCCCATCCGTTTCGCCCTTTTACTTTCTCAGAATATACTTCGCCTCGTATCCACTGCAAATGACGCTCCATATCTATGCGTCTCCAATCGCAAAGGTCAGCTCCGCCTGTGTTACCAGCTTACCGTCCACATACGCCTTCGCCGCGCCCACGCCGATCGGCCCTTTGATCTTAATGATCTCCGTCTCCAGAGTCAGCACATCGCCCGGAGTCACTTTTCCTTTAAACTTCGCGTTATTGATCGCCGCGAAATAAGCCGTTTTCCCCTTAAATTCCGGCTGGCTTAAGATGGCCACCGCGCCTGTCTGGGCCAGCGCCTCCACGATCAGCACGCCCGGCATCACCGGCTCCTGCGGAAAATGTCCTGCAAAAAAGGGCTCATTATACGTAACGCACTTCTTCGCCACAACCCTTTTTCCTGCCTCCAGCTCCTCGACCGTATCGATCAGCATAAAGGGCTGCCTGTGCGGAATGATTTCCATAATTTCTTTCGCCGTCATAAGTGACATCTTATCTCCTCCTTTGGCATGATTTTTGCCATGCCGTATCCAACTTTTCACTCTGTTGTCACTAACCTTCTGAATCCTACGGAAAATATCCGTATTTCGGGCATTCCCACCTTATTCGTGATACTTCTTCACCAGAAGACTGGCATTATGTCCGCCAAAGCCCAGCGAATTGGACAGCGCGTACTCCACATCCTCCGTATACGCTTCCTTACAATAATTCAGATCCAGCTCCTCATCCGGCACCTGATAACCTACCGTCCTGTGGATATAGCCTTCCTCAATCTCCTTCACACAGGTCACAAACTCGATCGCGCCTGCTGCGCCAAGCAGATGCCCCACCATGGACTTCGTGGAATTGATTCGGATATCCTTCGCATGTTCACCGAACAATAGTTTGATCGCTCTCGTCTCAAAAAGATCATTGTGGTGCGTCCCTGTTCCATGCGCATTGATATACGTAACGTCTTCTTTCGCAATACCTGCATCCGCCACCGCATATTCCATTGCTTTCGCTGCCCCGGCGCCGTCCTCTGCCGGAGACGTGATATGATACGCATCGGAAGAACAGCCATAACCGGCAACCTCCGCATATATCCTTGCACCTCTCGCCTTAGCGTGCTCCAATTCTTCCAGAACGACCACTGCCGCGCCCTCGCCCATCACGAAGCCGCCTCTCTCCTTATCAAAGGGAATCGAGCAGCGCGCCGGATCCTCACTGGTAGACAACGCCGTCAGCGCCGAAAAGCCGCCCACACCGATGGGACACACACTGCCCTCCGTGCCGCCTGCGACCATCACCTCCGCATCACCGTACTGGATCGCCCTGAATGCCTCGCCGATAGAATTCGTACCCGTGGCACAGGCCGTTACCACATTGATACTCTTCCCTTTCAACCCAAACTGAATCGATACATTGCCCGCTGCCATATTGGAGATTGTAAGCGGCACGAAAAGAGGCTCGATTCTGCTCGGCCCTTTCTCCACCAATCTGGTGTGAGAACGCTCAATCGCCTGCAGCGAACCCGTACCGGAACCAACGGCTACCCCTACACGATAAGGGTCTTCCTTCTCCATATCAAGTCCGGCATCCTCCAGCGCTTCCTTCGTCGCCGCCACCGCGTATTGGGAGAAAAGCTCCATCCTCTTAGCAGCCTTGAAGTCCATATAGTTCTTCCCTTCAAAACCCTTGACCTCCGCCGCCAGTTTGCATTTAAAATCCGTGGTATCAAATCTTGTGATCCTGTCAAAGCCGGTTTTTCCCTCTTTCACTCCGTTCCAAAATTCATCCACACTAAGTCCGATCGGTGTGATCGCACCCATACCTGTCACTACTACTCGTCTACTCATATCTGCCTCCATCTCTATTCTTTAGATCGCCATCCCGCCGTCCACCGAAATGACCTGTCCCGTAATATACGCCGCCTTATCACTTGCCAGAAATGCCACCGTCTCTGCGATATCCCTGGGAGTTCCCACACGCTTAAGCGGAATCTGCGCCACTGTCGCTTCCCTCGCCGCATCCGTCATTGCCTGCGTCATATCCGTATCGATAAAGCCTGGCGCCACCGCATTAACCGTAATATTCCTGCTGGCCAGCTCCCTGGCCATGGACTTCGTCAGCCCGATCACACCTGCTTTGGAAGCCGCATAATTGGCCTGTCCCGCATTGCCCAGCACACCTGTCACCGAAGACAGATTGATGATCCGTCCCGCCTTCTGCTTGATCATCGGCCGATACATATGCTTGATCGTATTAAAAGTCCCTTTCAGGTTCGTATCAATGACCGCGTCAAAATCCTGCTCCGTCATCTTAATCACCAGATTATCCTTCGTGATCCCCGCATTGTTCACCAGAATATCAATATGCCCGAAAGCTGCCAGCATGTCCGTAATCATCTTCCCGCAAGCCTCAAAATCCGCCACACTGCACTGCACCGCAACAGCCTTTCTGCCCATTTCTTCGATCTTTGCGGTCACTTCTTCCGCTTTTTCCTTTGAACCGTTATAGTTCACGATCACATCCGCACCATACTCCGCCAGCGTCAGTGCAATCTCCCTCCCGATTCCTCTGCTTGCACCCGTCACGAGCGCCACTTTTCCCTGTAACATATACTCCCTCCAATCCATTTATACGATATTCATGCCCTCCGGCTCATACACGTACCGTCTTTTCCTGCAAAAGCCCTATGCCATCAGGTCATCCAACTTCTCCAGATCTTCCACTTTCTCCACATTCACAACTTTCACATCCCTGCTGATCTTGCGCATAAACCCGGACAGCGTCTTGCCCGGCCCGATCTCCACGAAAGTATCTACCCCGTCCGCGATCATCCGCTCTATCGTCTGCTGCCAGCGTACGGAAGAAGACACCTGTTTCTCCAGAAGAGGCTTTACCTCCGCCTTATCCGTCACATAATCCGCGGTCACATTGGCAATATAGGGAATCTGAATCTCCTCTATCGTAACATGCTCCAGCTCCTTCGCCAGCTTCTCCCCGGCGCCTGTCAGCATCGACGAATGAAAAGGCCCGCTGACCTTCAAGGGCACGCATCTCTTAGCGCCCGCTGCCGTCAGTTTCTCCACTGCCGCCTGCGCCGCTGCCGCTTCACCGGTGATAACGATCTGTCCCGGACAATTATAATTCGCGATAGACACACAACCTTCCGTCTCCTCACAGATCTTCTCGATCACCGTCGTATCCAGGCCAAGCACCGCCACCATAGCGCCGCCGTTCGGCACTGCTTCCTGCATATAAATGCCACGCTTGCGCACTACCTTGAACACATCCTCCGCGCTCATCACGCCGCTGGCTGCCAGTGCGCCGTATTCTCCGAGGCTTAAGCCGGCGGTCACATCCGGCTTCAAACCCTTTTCCTCTATCGCTTTTAACATTGCCACCTCTGTCGCCAGCATGGCAATCTGCGTGTATTCTGTAATATTGATCTGCTCATTTTCCTCAAAGCAAAGAGCCGCTACGTCAAGTCCGCTGGCCCTTCCCGCCAGCTCGAACATCTCTCTGCTCACAGGTATCTGCTCATAGAAATCCTTTCCCATCCCCACATACTGGGCACCCTGCCCCGGAAACATAAATGCTGTTTTTCCCATAATCTCCCTCTTTTCTGCACATGCTGTCTGTGCGATATTCTAATCGCAGAAATCCCCTGCACACATATCTGCGCAGAAGTGTGTATTTGCCCAATACTTTGAATTTCAAAGTATTTGCCTTTGAAAAAGGGTCTGCCCATGGGCAAACCCTCTCAAATTTGCTCACACTCTTATTTTAATAAGCTTTCTGCCTGCTTCATAATCTCCTGAATCATCTCTGCGCAGGTCATCTCTTCCTTGATCATGCCCGCAATCTGTCCAGCCATCAGTGTACCGTTGACAGTATCACCTTCCACCACTGCCTTGCGCAGCGCTCCCAGTGTCAGGTGCTCTAATTCCTCAAAAGGCGCTCCGGCCTTTTCCAATTTCAGGTACTCTCTGGTCATATTATTGCGCAGCTGGCGAACCGGATGTCCGTGACTTGTGCCCGTCACCTCCGAATCGATATCTTTAGCCGCCAAAATCTTCTTCTTATAATTCTCATGTACAATACATTCTTTGGCAACTACGAATCTTGTTCCCATCTGCACTGCCTCTGCGCCCAGCATCATTGCCGCCGCAAAGCCTCTGCCGTCCGCGATGCCGCCCGCTGCGATCACCGGAATCTTCACCGCATCCACTACCTGCGGGACAAGCGTCATTGTCGTAGCTGCACCGATATGCCCGCCGGACTCCGTGCCCTCCGCGATCACCGCATCCACACCGGCACGTTCCATCATTTTGGCAAGCGCCACGCTGGCAACCACCGGAATCACCTTGATACCGGCCTCTTTCCACATCGCCAGATACTTGCCCGGATTACCTGCTCCGGTAGTGACTACCGAAACACCCTCTTCCACAATGACTTTGGCAATCTCGTCCGCTTCTGGATTCATCAGCATGACATTCACGCCGAAAGGCTTCTTCGTCAGTTCCTTCGTCTTCTGAATCTGCTCCCTGACATGAGATGCCGGCGCACCGCCTGCCCCGATAATCCCGAGCCCGCCTGCCTCTGAAACCGCCGCCGCAAGATGATATTCGGCAACCCACGCCATGCCGCCCTGAATGATCGGATATGCAATCCCCAGAAGTTCTGTAATCTTAGTTTTCATGCTGTCGCCTATGCCTCTACGCCTTTGCTCTTCATATATTCAATGACAGCGCCCACTGTCGTGATCTGCTCTAAGTCCTCAGAAGGAATCTCAACGCCATACTCTTCCTCAAAAGCCATAACAAGCTCAAATAAGTCTAAAGAGTCAGCACCTAAATCATCCTTGAAAGAAGTCTCTTCTGTGATATCCGATCCCTCATAGTTTAACTGCTCCTTAATAATCTCGACAACTCTCTCTAACATTTCTCTGCTCTCCTTTTCGCCGTTGATAAAATAGTTTGACATTCAAAGTATATTCTCTGTTACTATGTTTGTCAACCTTAATTTTACGGGTTTTCTACATTTTGTCAATTCACTTTGATAATAAATGTTGATAAATCTCTCTTTTTGGCACTCCTCGGTCCCTGGCGACCTGCTTCATGGCGCTTTTTTCATCCATACCGGTCTTCTCGTAGTACGCCATATGCTCTTCTATGCTCATGCCAAGCCAGGATTCCCGGACTTCCTCCCGCTTCTGCGACAGACTTTTCCCCTCGATCACCAACACATACTCACCCCGGGGATCCTCCCGCTCATACAGGGAAAGAGCGCCCTCGATCGTGGTCGGCAGTACTGTCTCGAACTTCTTCGTCAACTCCCTGCAAAGCGTCAGACGCCGATTCCCCAAGGCCCCTAACAATTCCTCCAGCGTTCTTACCAGGTGATGCGGCGCTTCATAAAGAATAATCGTCCTGGACTCCTCCCGCAATTCTTCCAAAATCGCCGCCTTCTCTTTCTTGTCAGCCGGCAGAAAAGCCTCGAAGCAGAACCTGCGTGTGCTCAGTCCCGACAGCGTCAGCGCCGTGATACAGGCCGCCGCGCCCGGCAGAGAGGTTACCACAATCCCCGCCTCCTGGCATTTCGCTACCAGCACTTCTCCCGGATCCGAGATTCCCGGCGTTCCCGCGTCCGTGATCAGTGCCACATTCTTTCCCTGCTGCATCTGTGCCACAAGGTAGTCTGCCTTTTCTACTTTATTATATTCATGGTAACTGGTCATAGAAGTTTTTATTGCAAAATGATTGAGCAGCCTGATGCTGTTGCGCGTATCCTCCGCCGCGATCAGATCCACCTCCCGCAGCGTCTCTACTGCCCGCGGTGTCATGTCCCCCAGATTCCCGATCGGCGTCGCACATAAATATAACATTCCTGCCATTCTTTTTCCTCCTGATCTGCTGCCGCAAACTGTTACTTTGCCGGATTCTTCGTTTCCTGTCCATCAGTCTCCTCTGCCGCCTGCCGCTCGGCTTCCTGTTTCTCCATCTCCCACTGCTGCCGCTCTGCCTCGGCCTCCTCCTCCGTCAAAAGAGAATCCCTCTGGTACTTCACTCCCGCATTCCACAGGATCCATTCCTCATATCCCGCGTCGTAAGCCCCCTTGATCTGTGCCCGGATCTGCTGCGGACCATAACTGATATGCCCCGGCACCCAGCTGGCCGTAAAGCTCTGCAGCCAGGCTCTCACCTGTGCTCTGTTTTCCTCCGCCAGCGCTCCAAGCTCCTGGATAGAAGCAGAACATGCCTCATAGATTGTTTTATAAGGATCCGCATCCGGTACTGCGATCCCGTAAGCCCCATTTCGGTAATGAGAAGGGTAGATCATCGGGCAGATATAGTCCAAATGTTCGGCCATCTTCACATAATCCTGCCCCACGATCTGCTGATCCGTCTCGTTTTCGATCACTGTTCCGAACACATCCGCCGCCACATATACCCCGGTCGGCCTTAACTTCTCATACACATATTCCGTGAATTCCGTAATGATCCCGATCTTGCCAATACTCGCATCCTCCGGCCCGTAATCTACTTCCTCCGTCTTCACATCTGTAGAAAATCGAATATAATCAAACTGCACTTCGTCAAATCCGACTGTCGCCGCTTCCGACGCAATCTCTACCAGATAATCCCATACGCCTCTCTCATAGGGATTCACCCATGCCAGCCCGCTTTTATCCCGGAAGATTCCGCCATCCTTTGTATGTACGGCCCATTCCGGCTTTTTTTCCGCCAAAAGCGGATCCCGGAACGCCACAATCCTGGCGATCAGATAGATGTCCCTCTCCTTACACTTCGTCACCAGTTCCTCAATATCCGGTATATATCCTACGGCCGCTCCAATCTCCAACACCTGCTCCGACTGCATCTTGTAAGTGATCTTGCCCTCGTCATTCTTAATATCAATGACCATGGCATTCAGTTCCGTCTGATCCACCAGCTCGATCAGCTCATCCATCCTGGCAATTCCCGCTACCGGTCCGCTGACATAGATGCCTTTCACCTTGACAGCCTCCCTGCGCGGTATTACGTCCTCTGCCGCCGCTGTCTCTTCTTCCACATCGACATCCTTATCCTCCGCTGACTGATCCGATAAATCACCGTTACTGCCACCGGCATCGACACCTGCTGTCTCCCCGGCGGCTTCGGCATTCCCGTCTGCCGCTTCACCTAAACCGCCCTCCGGCAGTACCCCCTGCTCTGCATACTGCGCCGTTTTATCATCTGCTTCTTCCTTGTCCGTCACTATACTATCCGACATTACTTCTTCCTGCACACTACCACATCCCCAGCACAGACAGCTTAGCAGCATCACGATTGCAAGCCGCACTTTAGCCTTAATACCCATAGATCTCATAAATCTCCTCCATATAAACCCCCGGCTCCCGATACACGATCAACGGCTTCTCCACCGTCATCCTCGGCTTCCCGCCCCGGTTCGCCTCGATCAGCACCATATTCGGTTCCTTATCCACAAAAGGATACACCAGCTGCATCCTCTTTGGCTCCAGTCTATATGCCCGCAGAAGAACAATGATCTCCGCCAGCCGAAACGGCCTGTGTACCATATAAAAGTTACCGCCGGGTTTTAACAATCTCGCCGTCTGCGCGATCACATCCTCCAACGTACACAAGATCTCATGTCTGGCGATCGCCTTCGCATCCTCCGGATTGGTCAACCCATGCTGTGCCGTCATATATGGCGGATTACACGTGATAACGTCAAAAGAAGCAGCGTCAAAAAGACTCCCTGCCTCTTTAATATCCCCTGTCACTATGGAAATCTTCTCTTCCAGTCCATTCAGACACACACTGCGCCGCGCCATATCCGCACTGTCCTCCTGGATCTCTAACCCCGTCAGGTGCGATGCCCCGGTCTTAGCCGAAAGCAGGATCGGAATGATACCCGTTCCCGTCCCCAGATCCAGCACCCTGGCGCCATCCTTCACCCTGGCAAACCCGGACAGCAGTACCGCATCCATGCCAAAGCAGAAACGACGGGTATCCTGAATAATATGATACCCGTTGCGCTCCAGATCGTCTATTCTCTCATTTTCTTTCAGAAGAACTCTTTTCTCAGACTCCATACCCATTCCCTGCTATTTCCAATACTCTGCAAAAAAGCAGCCGGCCAGCATCAATTGTCATCCAGCTTTGACTTGGAGGAATCCTGCTTCTCCAACTTCTCCAGCTCTTTTAACTCCGCCTCATTGACATCCATCTTACGGTTCTTGCCATGCCGTCTCTTGAAACGAAGCTGATCCACCCGATACTCCTGAATCTCCTTCTCATCATCCACATTCACAATGACCTTCACAAGCTGGCGCAGCACATTCACACTGTGCACCTCGCCCTTATGCCCGTCATCCGTGGTCACGAAATCCCCCACATTCGGCAGCCGCCTGTTCAGCTCCTCATAGGTTTCTTCCTCATTTTTCAGACAACACATCAACCTGCCGCAGACTCCCGATATCTTCGTGGGATTTAAAGACAGATTCTGTTCCTTCGCCATCTTGATGGATACCGGTGCAAACTCCGACAGGTGTGTATGACAGCATAACGGCCTGCCGCAGATACCGATACCGCCCAGAATCTTCGTCTCATCCCTGACACCGATCTGCCGCAGCTCGATCCTCGTCTTGAACACGGATGCCAGATCTTTCACCAGCTCCCGGAAATCAATCCGCCCGTCCGCCGTAAAATAAAACAGCACCTTATTATTGTCAAAAGTATACTCCGCATCGATCAGCTTCATCTGCAGATTATGCTTCCTGATCTTCTCCATGCAAATCTTAAAGGCATCCTTCTCTTTCAGCTTATTCGCCGCTTCCTGCTCGTCATCCTTCGGCGTCGCAATACGCAGTACCGATTTGAGCGGCTGTATCACCTTATCATCCTGCTCCTCCTTCGGGTCTCCCACAACTGTACCGTACTCAATTCCCCGCGCAGTCTCCACGATCACGTGATCGTTCCTCTTAATATTTAATTTACCCGGATTAAAATAATATATCTTACCTGCAGTGCGAAACCGCACCCCTATTACTCGTATCATGATCTATCAACCTCCAAATTCATATTCCTCTGTCGCTTGGCAGCAACAAAAAATCTAATTCTCCTGAATCGCCAGAAGAAGCAGCTCCATCGTCAAATCGAAATTGACATTGGCCTCCAGTCGTTTCTTTGCACTCTGCAGTGCATTAACAATCGTCTCTATCCCCTCATAAGTGCTTCTGTCCGACACCCTCATGATCTGCTGAATCTCCTCCTTGAAGACCAGACTGTTCACGTCCTTGGTCGCCTTGAAAAACAGCACGTCCCGATACCAGGCCATCAGAATATCCAGATAATCATTGACGTCAAACTTATATTCGGAAATCTTCTTGATCGCCTTGACGATCTCATGAATCTCCATATCATTAATATTCTTGACAAGGGAAATTGCCTCGTCCTTGACCTTCTCAAACTCCTCACTGCTGGCCAATAGCTTCGCCTTGCCAATATTACCTCTGGCAAAAGCCACACAGATATTGGCCTTGTAATCCGGTATCGCCAGCTGCTCCATCAGATATTTCTTCACCAAAGCGTCCGACACCGGCTTCATATTCAATGCCACACACCGGCTTAACACCGTGGGAAGCAGCGCGTCCATATTCGTGGTCAGGATCAGGATCACCGCATACTCCGGCGGCTCCTCCAATGTCTTCAAAAGCGCATTCTGCGCCTGCGGCGTCATTTTCTCCCCTTCATTGATAATATAGATCTTGCGCGGACTGCTGTACGGCTTGATCACAATATCATTGTTGATCTGTGACCGGATATCCTCGACTCCTATGGTATTAGGCTTCTCGTGACTGATATATATAATATCCGGCTGATTATTCCCCAGTGCCTGCTTACAGGAATGACACTCGCCACAAGGCTCTGTCTCCCCCTTCTCGCACTGCAGCGTCATCGCAAATACCCTGGCGATAAACTCCTTGCCGGCGCTCCGCTCTCCATTAATAATATACGCATGAGAAACTTTCTGCATCGCGATCGCATTCTGCAAATGTTCCTTCAGCTGTTCCTGTCCTACTATATCCGTAAATTTAGCCATCTATAACCCCACCCGCTTTTATCTTCTTGATTGATTGTATCCGCCTGTCTGTTCCCCATTTCCTTATTGCTCTATTCGAACCTTATATTCTGCACTTCCTGTCCTCTTACGTGAAAATATCCAGCAGCAATCCCCTGATCTCCCCAATCTTATTTAAGATGGCCAGATTGTCCTGCTCGTCCTTCACCAATTCCTGCGCCAGCTGATCCAGATTCTCGTCGATCAGCCGGATAATACCGTACACCCTGTGCCGCCCCTTCCGATCCAGGAAGTTCTCTCTGGAAAAAGCATGAGAGCGGTTGACTACTTCATTCAGGAAATCTTTGATTAACGCCCGATACCTTCTCATATCCTTGATATCCCGATGCTTCGCCAGCTTATCGCCCTGCCTGGTGATCTCCTCCATCATATTCGCAAGCGCGTTCTGCAACTCCTGTTCCTCGATCCTGCTGACAAGCGTGAACTTAAAAGTACCGTCCGTCTCATGCGCCTGCGCCGTCTGTTCTACCGGCATCGCCTGCTGTACATTATTGACTTTAATATCCATGCCGGCCTCTCTCCCTTCTTACTGTGTTCTGTCTGTTTTGCCCGAACCTTTGACTGACGGCTCAGGCGGCTCATCATTCCATTCTGTCAGATGTCACGTTCTCACAAAATACGCTGTCGGTGTACCTTCCCGACAAATTACCGGCCCACTTAACTGCTTTGGCCATGGGCAGCGACGATATTGTCCCGCAGATAATCCAAAATCTCTTCCAGGCAGTATTCCAGATCTTCATTATAGAACCGCCTCAGAATCCCCGCCTTCCGGATATTTTCCTCCGAAAAATCCTCCGCATCCGCCAGAAATCTCCTGCACATCTCCTCATACTTAGGCTGATCCTGCGCCTTCTCCCGATCCAGCGCCCGCTGCAGCCTGACACCGTCATCCAGTTCAATCAGGACCGGCAGTACCCTGTCTGCCCCATAGAATCTCTGTATGTGTCCATATGCCTCCAATGTGGCTATCATCACGTAGGATTGGTTCTCAAGCTGGATCCGTTCATCCGCAACCGTAAAATAACGCCAAAGCCCCAGGTACGTATGATACGCCCTGGACTCGATCACGGAACCCGCCTCAAGCAGCCGCTGATAACCTTCCTCATCGGTAAAATGATATTCCACTCCTTCCCTCTCCTGCGCCCGGATCGGCCGGGTCGTATAGGGAACGATGTTACATAACTTCACTTTATCCTGCGTCAACAGTTTCTTATAAATTGTATCCTTTCCCGATGAGCTTTTCCCCATCAGGCACACGATTTTTCCCATATTGACAAATACCTTTTATCGATAATTCCCTCTCCTTTAATAATGCCATATTTCAACCGGAATTTCAAATGATTCTCATAGGATTTCCGCACGATTTACACAAATCTTTCCCTCATCCGTCACACCCTGCACCTGCAATCCCATATTACGGCAGCTTTGGATCCGCCAAATCATCTCATCGCTTATCACTTCTCCCGGCACGACCAGCGGAATGCCCGGTGGATACAGATTGATAAAGTCAGCCGCCGCACGGCCTGCGGCTTCTGCAAGCGGTACTTCCTCACGCGGCCCGAAATAGGCCTGTGCAGCCGTCATGCCACAGTCTTTATCTGCACCGGCTGTTATCTTCTCCGTCCATCCCGTATCCGCAGCCTTCTGCAGCGAGATCGTCCCTCTCTCTATCCTATCATCAATCTCTGCCAATGCATCAGCCAATCTCTGCCAGCCTTCCGCACTGTCCATGACCGTCATAATAGCCAGCACATATCTTTCCGCGGCCATCTCCATCTGCAGATGATACTCCTCTCGCAGCAGATCGTATAATTGTTGGCCGCTCATCAGACGATCCTTCACGCCGATCACTAACTTGCCGATATCCCAGCCCGCTATACAGCCTTCCCATTTCTCATCAGACTTCTTTGCATCGGCACAGGCGGCACTTTCCGTTTCCGTCTTATCTTGTATTTTCTTGTGATCCCATGGCTTTTGGCCACAGGTCATATTGCCAATCCTGATCAAACGGCATTTTTCCATTTTTTCACAGAAAAGCTCGTACTGCCGCCGCATAAACAAATACCGCTCCGGCCCGTTAGCTTCCATATAGCGGATGCAGGAATCCATGCTGGCCATCAGTACATAGGAAGGACTGCTGGACTGCAGCATCGAAAGATATCTGCGCAGCCTGCCGCGGTCGATCCGTTCTCCCTGCACGTGAAGAAGGGCAGTCTGGGTCATAGCCGGCAGCGTCTTATGCAGGCTGTGGATCACCAGATCCGCCCCCTGTGACAACGCACTCGGCAGTGTGGATCCCTGCAGTCCCAGATGCGCTCCATGCGCTTCATCCACAATCAATATCTTATTCTGTCCATGCACCACGTCCGCAACAGCCCGCACATCGGACACAATTCCTTCATAAGTAGGCGAAGTAATGACTACTGCGGCGCAATTTGGATGCTGATGCAGCAGACGCGCAATCTCCCTTGCATCAACACCGCCGCAGATCCCATATTCTTCCAGGATCGGCGGCTCATAATAATGAAGCCTCAATTCCTGCAGAATAGCGGCATGGTAGACTGATTTATGACAGTTGCGGGCAATCAAAAGCTCTGCTCCCCGTCCGGCTGCCGTCATCACGGACGCCAACACGCCGCAAGTACTCCCGTTTACCAAATAGAAAGTCTCCGTTTCCACATTTCCATACAGCCGGTTCGCCCTCTCCTGTGCCTCCTGCAGGATTCCTTCCGCATGATGCAGATTGTCGAAACCGTCAATCTCTGTAATATCGATTCCATAATACTGCGCCATCTCTCCCGCTTCCAGGCTGCGCTTATGTCCCGGCATATGGTATGGATAACAATCACTCTCGCAGTATCTGGTCAATTCCTCGTACAAGCCGTGATCCGCTAATTCCGTCTCAACTCCGTTCTGATTCCCGCACATTGTCCTTCCTGCTCCTCCCACACTACCCTTCCATGTCAGAGCAGTTTACTGCGAACAAGGCGCATTTGAGGCTCTGACTCAATGACTTCTAACAATTTCTATAAATGACTTTAGAAAGAATAGAGAACAGCAGACGAACGGCGTCAGGACACCATAGCCCCGTGCCCCTTATGCAGTCCGATCGTCTCCATCAATGAGCAATATTTATCCGCCGTGGTGACTACCCATGCCTCCCTGCATGTGGGCGGCACTACCGACAGCGGCCACATGTGTTTACGAATGATCTCCCGCTGTCTGTCCGTAAGCTTATATTCTTTCTCTGCATTGCGCAGCGCGATTCCCGGATGCCAGAAACCATGCAGCCTTTTTCGCTGTGGAATCTGTGTCTTATCATGCCAGTCATAAAGAAAATAATCGTGCAGAAGCGCACCCCTGACCAAATCATGCTTATTACAGCCAAGCCCCAGCTTCTTATTCAGCAGAAGACTGTAACGTGCCACGTTCATAACATGGCTGTATACCGTCATATTGCCATGCTGGATATGCCGCCGCGTACCCCTGAAATTTTCCGAATTCAAAATATCCGAGCCATGCTCCCGCAGCAGCGCATGCAGCCGCTTCTGCCTCTCGTACAATTTTCTGATGCGCTCTTTTCTCTTCTGTCTGTGTCTGTCAATAAGCTCCATCGAATAATGCCTCCTTTTCACAACAGCTCTTTCCTATCTCTCCTTTATCTGTATCCGTTCGGATCACTTCACGATACCCTTAAGACAATCCGCTCTCTATCAAGGTATGCAGCTGTCCGGCCCTGTGCGCCCAGGTGTGCCCGGATCTGGCCAGCTGATACCCCGCATCAGCAATCTGCTGCATCCGCTCCGGATCTGCCAACAGCTTACCGGCAATTTCCGGTAGAAGTTCTATCTGCTTTAACGAATAAATACTGCTGTCCACATCATCGTGCAGGATACCGTCAAGATATACACTGCTGTCTGTCAGACATACGGCCCCGTTCAACATGGAATTAAAGATTCGATCATGAGCGCCGTCCTTAAACCACGGCATCACATTCAGCGAGATCTTTGCCTGGCATAACTTTTTCAGGCATCCCACGGAATCCAGATTGTTCATCAGGATCAGATTCTCTTCATGCCGGCAGGGCAGAAGATCCCATCCGTCTCCAAACACATGCACTCTGATTCCCGCATCCACCAGTTCCTGTACAATCCTGCCGCGCAGCGTATAACGCACATACAAATCGATAAACGTGAGGGCCGCCATAGTCTTCTTCAACTCTTCTTCCGGAACCTCGCCCAGCTCATCAATCAGATGAGCCTCGGCCACCTCCTCCACCGTCCTGTGCGGATTCGCCATCAGATCGTCGATCATTCCATAATAAAAAGCCGTATACTCATCATCAATTCTGGTGATGAACCGCTCAAAAGTCTTCGGCGCACAATAATTGCCCACCATCATTACATCATACCGTCGACATGCTATCGGCGCATTAGACTTATTCGGATATAACTCTGTTCCTGCCAATGGCAGAAACGGCCCTCTGACAATTTCCGGAAAAAACCGCTCCATATATTTCTCATGATTACGGTCTATGCTGATATGGTGATAGTTAGCCGGTACCTTTTCCAGAAAATGATGATAATACATCGGATGGTCCACTACTATATTGTAACTCGGTATGTCAAGGGCATCCCACATCATCCTGCCGTTTTCGTCCAGAAAAAATTCTTCCCCGCTCATTCCATGGAAATTGAAATTGACCAATACCGTATTTCCTTTTTCAAAAAAGCGAAAAAACTTCTCCGTACTGCTCCAGGGTCTGCTTAAATCATACAGAAAAACATCATGGCCGATCTCCTGCATCGCCTCGGCAATCTGCCTGGAAAAATACCCCTGTGTTTCAATATCTCCCTCAAAAAACATTATTTTCTTCATTTTCACCTCTCTATACTCTATATCGGTATCTCTTCCCTGTCTCGATATATGAAAACGGTGATTAACAGACTCGCCACAAATGCAACAACGCCTACAATAACCGCTTTTGCCAGATTCCCCGGCTCATCCGCACTGTAAAACATCAAAATAGACGGAATACTCGGAAAGGTAAAAATATAACAATGCACTGTCAGAATTCCCTGCACAAAACCCGCCACCATGCAGCCCAGAATATTTCCGACCATCGGCGTTTTTTCCTTAAAGCACACACCAAAAATCGAAGGTTCGGTAATACCCGGAATCAATGCTGTCACCATAGCGCTGATCGCCATGGCCTTCTTATCCTTCTGCCTTGTTTTGATAAATACTCCCAGGTCACATCCACCAAATGACATATTGGATATAAACATAGCTACCATAATTCCATAGTCCACGCCCGTCAGACCAATCTGTGTGATCGCCAAAGTCATAAAGATCCAATGCATTCCTGTAGAAACCAGAAGAAAGGTTAAGGCTGCAAAGATTCCCCACGCCAGTACCGGCACTCTCATCTGCATACTGTTAAGCGCCTCCGCCAACGCACTGCTGATCAGACTGACTGCAGGCTCGATCACCAAAATTCCCAACAGCGATGTAACAAATATGGAGCAGGCCGCAAGAAGATAAGGCTGCAGACTCTCCTTGATCAGCTTCTTCAACCACCGCACTATGTGAGACATGCAATAGATCAGCAAAATGATCGGAATCACACTGTAAGCATAAGTTGCCGGCACAACCGGAATCCCTATAAATGTCACTTTATCGCCGCTCTCCATTAATGCCGTAAAATCAGGAAGCAGCATCACGCACACACTAATGACAGCAGTCAGCGGATCCGTATCAAAATGCTTCGCTGACGAACATGCAACAATCACCGGGATAAAATAAAAGGGCGCCGTCGCAATGGAAGACAGAATACTCTCCGTCGTGGCAGACAAAATAGAAAATGTCGTAAGCAGCAGTACCAGCATTTTTAAAATACCGCCTGCCAATACAATTGGAATAACCGGAGCCATACATTCACTGATATGGTCAAATAATACGAAACACTGTTTTTTTATCTTGTTCATCTTTTCATTCCTTAATATTATAGTTACTTCCTATCCTTTACATGCCGCACATGTCTCTTTGATCTGCTTCAAATAGATCAAAAAAGTAACCCTGTCTGCATATGCCCACATAATAGTACCACAATCTGTCAAGAATTCCCACAAAAAAATAAAAGCCTCTGAAAAGTCATCAATTGATACTTTTCAAAAGCCTTCTCAATACACAACAGTGAACCACTGGGGATCTCAAACCGGGGTTCGAATCCCCTTTTACTTCTTAATCAATTTCCAGTGAACCACTGGGGATTCGAACCCCAGACAACTTGATTAAAAGTCAAGTGCTCTACCACCTGAGCTAGTGGTCCAAAATAAAATAATAATAGAAAAATGCCCAGAACCGGAATCGAACCAGTGACACGAGGATTTTCAGTCCTCTGCTCTACCAACTGAGCTATCTGGGCATTTGAGTAGCGGGGACAGGATTTGAACCTGTGACCTTCGGGTTATGAGCCCGACGAGCTTCCAGACTGCTCCACCCCGCGTTATT
>CANRZW010000051.1 GCA_947644545.1 uncultured Lachnospiraceae bacterium | reverse complement strand
GTCTGATCCGGATCAAAACAAGCTTGGCTTCTTTCGTATCCGTTTCCCCTAAACATTTACTGTTTGGTTTGTATCTGTTCGATACTCTCTGAAAAATCTTTAAGAATTTTTTCTCTTGAATTTTCAGGGTTGCATTACTGTTTATTTGTCAAGGTTCTTCATGCGTCTTTCGCATGTCCGTTGCTGTGTTGTTGAACACGCAACGTTGATATATTATCACATCTCCCGCCGGCCGTCAATACCTTTTTTTGAAATTTTTTACAATTTTTTTGAAAGGTTCTTAGCTTCGGATCCGGACGCAGTCAAGCGCGGATCATTTCGCGCGGTAGGTTTATATAATAGCACCGACTTCTGTCATTTGTCAACAAGTTTTTTAAAAAATTTTATGATCCTGCTGACTGGTAATGGCGCATACCGAATTTCCACGCCCCATAGCACACCAGCATAGTGCCTGCAATGCCAAACGGGTACAGACCATAATACCATCTTTCCGTGCGTCCTAACAAATATTGCAGCGGGTAATATTGTATCAACGTATAAGGAATTATATAGGTACAGACTTGCAGCATCTTTTTTCCATAGATATCAACAGGATACTTTCCATGCTCCTTCGCGCCGTAAGTCAGGATGTTAAATGCCTCCACTCCCTCCATAGTAAAGAACGTAAAGGCTGCCCGCAGCCAGAAAAAGCCTATGAAGAGCGCCGTCCCACCAACCAGCATAAGAACTACCGTTATCACTCTGCCCGTCGTCCATACAATCGAACTGATTGCAATCCCATATACGAACATGACAACCGCCTGCAGGATCAACCCGATTCTGTCAATACGGAACTTACTACCCAGCACTTGCAGAACCGCGCTGTGCGGCCGCAACAGGATACGGTCAAACTCTCCCTGCCGCACGATACCTGAAAACATTGCAAACCCGCCGCCGATACATTCCGCCAACGCAAAGTCCATCTGGATTGCGGAAAAGCACAGTAGCACCTCGCCAAAAGTATATCCCTGCACATGACCAAACCTTGACATCATGAAGTACACTCCCAATATCCCATTGAAAGATACAAGGAAGCGTCCCGTCACCATCAGTATAAAGGAAACCTTGTACTGCATCGAACACCGCAGCGAGATCGCAATGTAATGTAAATATAATTTTATCCCGGCTTTTAATTTTGTATACATATGGATCCTTTCTCCTGTTTGATTCCCCAACTCCTACAACCTGTTCCTCAATTACTTCTGCAGAAAAACTTCTGCAAGGAATCCCTTCCCGGCTCAGCCTCCCTGCACCACAACCTTCTTTTCGGCTGCCCGGCACAACGCTTTTCCCAACACAAGCAGCGTTACAAACCAGAAACACTGCAATCCGATTCCTCGCAGCATCTGTGCCCCTGACAAATCGCCGCTGTAAATGCGAAGCGGCACATTGAACATGCCGGCAAAGGGAAGCAGCTCCAGGAAAGCCCTGACGCCGCCCGGCATAAACGGCAATGGAATGATCGATCCGGAGAGAAATTCTACCAGAGAAGTAAACATCATCCGCAGGCCTTGCGGCGATATCGTAAAAAAGGCCAGAATATAGGTAAACATACAAAATGCTACCGTTACGCCCAGCCCCAGAAACAGGGTAATGGCAAACAGAATAAAATGCTGCGGACTGGCCGGTAAAGCCATGCGAAAAGGCCTTGGCAGGAGAGAAGCCACCGTCAACAGCGGAATAGAGCGCAGCGTTGCCATTGAGATCCGGCTGGCCACCGTTCTGGCAAACCACATATTATAGATGGAAACCGGACGGCAAAGCTCATAGGCAATCCCTCCGTCCATGATACTGTCAAAAACTTCTCCGTCTGTCTGCCATGTACTGAAAGCGGAGAAAAAAGCTTCCCGCAGCCATACATAGGATACCGTCGCGGAAAAGGTCATGGGATAGGCCGCAGGATCCGCCTGCTGGAAAGCCAGAAAGGTCAGACATTCTATAAGTCCCCACAGAATCTGTGTGATTACACCGCTGACCGCTGCCACACGATATTGTAATCCCATGTTAAATCGTAATCGGAAAAAGGAAAAATATTTTTTGTATGCTCTCATATTCCTTCCCTCCTACACAATATCCAGTTTCTGATAGAGAGCTGCGACGATACGCTCCAGGCTCTTATCACCCTGTCCTGCCTCAAGGCCGGCGTGTACAATGGGTACAGTCTGCCGGATTGCCGCACCATCCACCGGCATCTGTTTCGTCTCTTCGGAAGGCAGCTCGCTCACCGTTCCATGCACTGCCGCCAATTCCCGCATATCTTCCAGTGTGCCGTCCATTAGTACTCGGCCTCTGCCGATCAGGATAATGCGTTTGGTCAATGCTTCAATATCCTGCATATCATGTGTCGTTAAAATGACGGTAGTCTTATGCGTCTGATTCAAACGAAGAATAAATTCCCGCACCGCCAGCTTGGATACCGCATCCAGCCCGATCGTCGGCTCATCCAGAAAGAGGATCTTCGGCGAATGCAGAAGCGAGGCCGCGATCTCACAGCGCATCCTCTGCCCGAGAGACAACTGACGCGTGGGCATTTTTAACAGCTCCTGCAGATGCAGAAGCTGTGTCAGTTCTTCCATATTATTTCGATATTCCTGGGGAGAGATCGAATAGATGTCCTTCAAGAGCTCAAAGGAATCGATCACCGGAACATCCCACCACAGCTGCGTGCGCTGCCCAAATACCACCCCAATCCGGCGCACATGCTCCTTACGGTTTTTCCACGGTATATACCCGTCTACGAAGCAGCTCCCGCTCTCCGGTGTTAAGATTCCGCTTAGAATTTTGATTGTAGAACTTTTACCTGCACCGTTGGGCCCAATGTAACCTACCATCTCTCCGTCTTCAATGGTAAAGCTCACATCAGACAACGCGGGGATAATCTCCACTTCCCGCCGAAACAGTGCCTTACAGGCCTCTTTCATGCCTGCGTTTCTCTTTGCTACTTTGTACGATTTGCATAAATGCTCTGTTGTGATCATTTTGCTTCCTCCTGGTAGTAATATTTGTCCTCATTGTTCCATGAAAATATCTTGCCAAGTAGGTCTTTCCTCTCCGGTAACAGCCGAAGATTACCATATTATATGATTATATGATGCCCGGGTCAAAAGTCACAGACCTTGTAAGTCATAGACCTTGTGATTCCCATATATGCTATCCCATATACGTCAGCCACAACCACGAAACCGGGAAGATCAGAGCCAGCGCAGGCACCAGATCCAGCACCGGCGGATTCTTCAACTTCGTCATCCGCAGCGCATTGACAATCAAAATCATCCCGCCGCAGGACGAGAAATCGCCGATCATCTCCGGCGTCACATAAGGCATCAGTAATTTCGATAAAAAGTAAAAACCAAACAGGATAATTCCCAGCGGAACAGCGATCAAAAGCTGCATCCAGCCCGCACCCGCCGCCGCAAAGAACACCGCTGCCAAAAGATCCATCACTGCCTTGATCATCAGCAGTGTCGTATCCCCCGAAAGGCCCAGATCCATAGCCCCCAAAATACCCGATGTGCTGACGCAGTACAATGTAAAACCGGTCATAAGCGTGCCCGCATCAAATCCGGACTTACCGCCGGCCAGCTTTTGCGGCAGGGCCGCCACACGCTCGTCCAACCGCAGGAAATGACCGATCGTCCCGCCGATCAGAAAGGCGATTACCACCGCGGAAAAACTGCTGGTCCGTTCGATCAGGCGGATACCCAGCACTAATGTGACAATGGAAAAATAAATCATCGAATTTTGCTGCAACTTTTCCGGCACAAACTTTTTCAGCAGACAACCGATCACCGTGCCCACGATCAATGCACCCATGTTGACCAATAATATATGCATATTCTTCTACACCTCTCCCTTTTACGCTATTTACCTTATAAAGATGCAGGCGCGCAATAAACCCGCCATGCCATACATAACACAGCGGGTTTATACCCTCATCAACCGATCATGTAAAACATGCCAAAGTTCCTCAATTCCTGTCGAGTCTTCCCTGCCAGAAGCAGCGGACAGGCAACATCATCAGCTTACATAATTATCAAAATAGCCCTGGATCAAAATCACCGGCGTACCCTTATCACCGGAACCGCTGGTCAGATCACAGAGAGATCCGATCAGATCCGTCAGCTTTCTGGGCGTAGTGCCCTGGGATACCATATCGCCTACCAGGTTATCCTTCTTTTCTCTGATACGTTCGGAGATAGCCTCCTTAAGTGCTTCGCCGGACAGATCCTTGAAATCATTGTCGGCCAGATATTTCAGCTTCAACTCGTTGGGCGTACCCTCCAGACCGGGCGTGCTGGCCGGTGATACACAAGGATCGGCCAACTCCCAGATCTTGCCCACAGGATCCTTGAAGGCGCCGTCGCCATATACCATTACTTCTACATGTTTACCGGTCTTGTCCAGGATCTCTTTCTGAATATCCATTACCAGACCCGTACACTCTCTCGGGAACAGTTTAATCGTATCCTCCGTAGATTTATTGGAACCGAGCAGACCGTATTTCTCATTGCAGCCGCTGCCGTTCACAGGGCTGGTCAGAATATCATCCATCCCTATCACACGCTCGGCGCCTGCTGCCAGCAGCAGCCTCTTGGTGCGGGCCCTCGTGTGAATATCACAGTTCAATACATTCTTCGTATAGGATAAGATGCTGCGGCAGTCATTGGCAAAGATGATCTCTACTTCCGCCCCTGCTTCTCTGATCACTTCTCCATAATAAGAAACATAATCCACACCCGTGAAAGGATGCTTATTCTCTCCAAAAAGCTCACGATACTTCTCCAGCGTCAGCACATCGCTGTAAGGATTAATCCCGGCCGCATCCAGCTGATCGAAGGAGACCAGTTCATTACCCACCTCATCGCTGGGATAGCTGAGCATCAACACAACCTTCTTCGCACCCTTGGCAATACCACGCAGACAGATCGCAAAACGGTTCCTGGACAGAATCGGGAAAATAACGCCGATAGTCTCTCCGCCCAGCTTCTCTTTTACATCCTGCGCAATCGCCTCTATGGAGGCATAGTTACCCTGGGCTCTCGCCACTACAGACTCCGTCACCGCAATCACATCCCTGTCGCGAATGGCAAAGCCCTCTGCCTCAGCCGCCTCTAAAACACTCTCTGTAACAATTTTGACAAGATCGTCTCCCTCTCTGATGATCGGGCAGCGTATGCCTCTTGATACAGTTCCTACTCTTCTTTCCATCTGATATCCCTTCTCTCTTAAGTTTACTAACCAAAACGTCATGCCAGATACTACAACGCTTTTTGTGGGCACTCAAACCTTGTACCCTATCTTATTTTGCCAGAAAAAGGACAAAATAGCAACAAATTTTATTAACAGTTCCTGTATTGTTTCACATCTCCACCACCCGCGTCGCGATTTTCTCCCGAAAGCGCACGTCATGTTCCACAATAAGCATCGTAGGCTGAAAAGCCAGAATCAGATTCTCAATCTGCATTCTGGAAAAAACATCGATATAGTTGAGCGGCTCATCCCAGATATACAAATGTGCTGGCTTTAACAAACTTGCCGCAATCAATACCTTCTTCTTCTGCCCTTCGGAATATTCCTCCATGTTCTTGATAAACTGAACCCGTTCCAAATCCAGCTGTCTTAAGATCGCACAGAAAAGGCTCTCCTCCAGGCCGTTCTTTCTGCAGAACTCCTTGAGGCTGCCCCGCAGATTGGAAGTATCCTGATTAATATAGGAAATAACAAGACCTGCACCACAGGTTAAGACACCTGTTTCCTGCATGGTCTCCTCCCTGCAGCCTAAAATGGCCTTGATCAGACTGGACTTGCCACAACCGTTCTCGCCGTGTAGAAACACCCGTTCCCCGCGCCGCAGTTCAAAGTCAAGATCCCGAAACACTTCGCTGCCGTCATAGGCAATTCCATAATCCTTAGCTCTGATCAGAACCTCCTTATGATACTTCATCGGCATCAGTTTCAGGTCTACAGGATTCTCTACATCCTGCAACAGCCCTTCTTTCAGTTCGATCTCGTCTGCTATCCGTTTCTCCACCTGCATCCGGCGGCTCTGCATCTTCTTTGTCTTCGCGCCGATATAGGCCCGCTTGCCCCCATGACCAGGATCTTTGATCGGATCGAAGCCGATCTTGCTTTGTTCACTCTTGTCCGCCCAGTTGCGGGTTCTCTCGGCAGCCTGTTTCAATCTGCCGATCTCTTTCCTGTGTTTCTCGTTTTCCGCCTGATGGAAAGCGTCCAGACGGTTCTTATTCTCCCACCATGTGGAAAAGCTTCCGCGCTGTACTTCAATACTGCTGCGATTCAACACCAGCACATGATCGATGCAGGCATCCAGCAGATCACGGTCGTGGGAGACAAGAATAAAACCTTTCTTCTTTCCCAGATATTCCTTCACAGTCTCCCTGGATTCCCGATCCAGATGGTTGGTGGGCTCGTCGATCAGCAGGAAATCATTCTCCCCGGAAAAGAGCACCGCCAGCATCACTTTCGTCCGCTCCCCGTGGCTCAAGGTCTCGAAAGGCCTATAGAGAACTTCCGCGCTAAGATGCAGTTTCTCCAATTCGCAGATGACCCGCCACTGCTCGCATCCCGGTTTCAGCAATTCCAGAAGCTCCACACTGCACTGTCCCCTCTGCTGTTCCGTAACCTGATAAGGAAAATAGTCGAATAAGACAGAAGCACTGATATGCCCCTCGTATTCATACTTACCCAGCAGAAGGTTCAGGAACGTTGTCTTCCCCTTCCCGTTCCTCCCGATAAATCCAAGTCTCCAATCCGTATCGATCAGAAACGATACGTTCTCAAAAATATTATCAAAACTGCCTTCATAACAGAAGGTCAGATTCGATACACTGATCTGTGACATGATGCACCACCTCCGTCTCAAAGTCAAATACCCCCGCAGCAAACTGCGAGAATAAAAAAAGGAACCATCTGTCGCCAAATGATCCCAAATCTTCTCACTCTGCAGGCCGCACACAAGTCACTTCACCGGCCTTTGAACCGGAATCCTCAATAATCCCGGACAACGCCGTAACCCGCACACCATATCCACAAAAAAGAGGCTGTGAGAAATATAATCCACCTTTGGCAACATGATGAAACAGCAATGCCATATTCCAGACAAAATACTGCTCCCGTAAATCAATCCATGTTTCAAAAGTCGATTACTTCTTCATCCTTTCCTCCATTCCGAAACGCTTTGCGCTGAGGACGCGAGCAGAATTTCAGATTCTGCTCTGCGATCAATAGAATTTGTGACACTTCGACACAAATTCTTGGTTGAATAAATTGCTCATCAGAGAATTTATTCAACCTTTCACCTCTTCCTTTCAAAGATACTTTATTATAAAGATACCTTTTTACGTTTGTCAAGTCGTTTTTACTCTGATCCGCCTTATTCTGTAACAGTCCCTGTCCGCGCCCTTCCTGCTGTGAAATCTGCCCATTCCAGTAGCGTAATTGCACAGACATTATTCAGACTTTCTCTTGAAAGCGCAGCACATTCCATGAATGCTTTTTTAATACAATATGGAGCCGATTATCCACACAGTCCGGAATCTCTCTTTCAAAAGGTACCACGCGGTCTTCTTCCTCAAAAGTATTCCGGGCATAAGGATCATCATGATAAAGCTCCCGAAAGCCGATCCCCTGAAGCGCACCAAACGCCTGAAACTCGATCGACAGCTCCAAATCCTCCTCCGGATCACAATTCATCGCAAACACGGTCAGCTCTCTGTTCTCCTCATTATAGACACAGGCCGTTGTCACTGTCTCCTGCTCGCCATGATGATTTGTCCTTCTTACCGGCATACTTCCGCTCCCTCTCAATGCCGTTCCCCGTCCGTATCTTGCCACGTCCTGGAACGGATAGAAAGTCGCCTGACGAATCGCCTTTCCGCCCGGATCTGTAGTGATCATTCCGCCTTCATTGACCAATAATGACTGACAGGCAATCTTAACCCGATCCGCATAATTCAGAAAAGTACATAAAAGCCCGCCGTAAATAACAGCGTCCAGCAGTTTAAAACTGGCATACTCGTACTTCTGCGCCACACCGCCCGGCACTGCCCCTGTATCCGTTACCACACCCCATTCGTCAAAGGACAGGTGAATTTTTTTCCCGGATCTTCTCTTACCCTTTACGAAATCACACGCGCTGATGATCGTATCCATAAAGTCTCTCAGATCCCGGAAGAAAAACGGAATATCGCTCTCGTCATCATGCATCGGATAAAAAAGCTGTTTATTCGGATTATAATTATAATATCTGTGCAATGACAGATAATCAATCTGGTCATAGCACTCTTCCAGCACCGCCAGATCCCAATCCCCAAAAGAAGTATGACCAATCTCATTGGTACAGGTACCACAGGCAATCAGCTCAATGGAAGGATCTGTCCATCTCATCATCTTAGCCGCCTCTTTGGCCTTGCGCGCATATTCGTCGGCTTTTAACATCTGGATCTGCCATTCTCCGTCCATCTCATTGCCCAAACACCAGGTCTTAAAACCATACGCCTGTTCTACCCCGTGAGATCTCCGCATATCACTCCACGCTGTTCCTTCCTGCGTATTGCAGTACTCTACCAGCTGCGCCGCCTCTTTGGGCGTACCGGTTCCAAGGTTTACGGCCATGATCACTTCCGTGTTACATTCTCTGGCAAACTGCGCAAATTCATTCGTCCCCACCTCATTACTTTCCAGGACATTCCAGGCCAGTTCCTTGCGGACCGGCCTGCCTTCTTTCGGACCGACTCCGTCCTTCCAGTCATAACCGGACACAAAATTGCCACCCGGATAACGAATCGCCGTAACCCCCAGCTCCCGGATCAATTCTTTCACGTCGTTCCGAAATCCTGCTGCATCCGCCTCCGGGTGCTCCGGCTGGTAGATTCCGCCGTACACACATCTTCCCAGATGTTCAACAAAAGAACCGTACATTCTCCGGTCAACCTCATCTATCTTAAAGTTTTTACTGTATACGATCTTTGCTCTCTTCACTGTCCATTCTCCTTCTTCTATTGTTTGATCATAATTTGGCATGAGACGTTCCGGAATTCCGGTAAGAGTTCCTGCTCCGGAAGCATATCCAACACCGGATACCCCCATCTGTTCCAGTGAACCCTCCGGATTGCCGCATTTCTCGGATTCTTGAGATATGCCACATCTTCCGGGTCATCAGCCGGATACTCCTTGCTGTGGAACACCATCAGATCATCGCCGCTTCCGTCCGGAGACTTCACGAAATTGTTATGCCCCGGCCCATATTGACCCGCCACACTCTCCTTTGTCAGAACAGGATACTGCAGTTTCTCCCAGCTGTCAGGATCCAGAAGATCATTGCCGCGCTTTGCCTTCAATATTCCGACACAGTAAAGCACTCCGACACTGGATCCGGAATATGTCAGGAACAAATCCTCCCCGTGTTCCAGCAGATACGCTCCTTCATTGATCTCATTTTCGATCCGTTCCCATCCATAATAAGGCCTGCTGATCTCTACCGGGCTGCTGGTAAGCTGCCATGGCTTTCCGGGATCAATCGTGGCAATGCATAAAACCGCACAGCCGTTCGTCCCGAATTCATTTGTCTCATAGTTGTCCTTGTCAAGAACCCTGTTGGACCAGATCACATAATGCGTCCCGTCGATACAGAAATAGGTCATGTCAAGGCTTATCCCCTCCTCATTTAAGGGGGTTCCGTCTGCTTTGATACAAAATACGGGTTCCGTCCAGTCTGCCGGATTCTCAGGATTGCCGTTGCATTTCATAACACAGGATCTGACTGTATACCACTTCCCCTGTTCCCCTACCGTGGTAAACAGATACGGAATTCCCTCTATTACATGCAGTTCCGGTGCCCACATATTCCCGGCATCCGGCAGGCTGTCCGGAAGTGAATAGAGCGTCTTATCCTCCGCATCGTGCAATCCGTTCAGTGTGTCTGCCCCGCGTATCGTAACCTCACGATTACCGGACCAGGTCATGAAATACCGCCCGTTGTACAGAGTAATAAAGGGATCCCCCGTTTTTCTTGTAAACGGCAGTGGATAGATTGTCTGATCGATCTTTCCGTGAACCGTGTAAACACCCGGCCCCGCCTCTTTTATCCGGCGGATATCGTTCTCGTTCCATTGCACTCTCATCCTGTGCTTTGAACCGTCACTGTAACTACATTGTGCCGGCGGCAGCCTGTCCGTTGTCAGCTCGTTCACGGTTTCAAACTCCATATTCTCCACTGTGACCTTTGTATTCACCGGTGTCAGATGCAGCGTTTCCAGACAAAACGCCTCCTGCTCTGTGATCTCAAGCACGTTGGACGAAATTGCGCCATCGATATTATACTCTTCGCATCTCCGATTCAGCGAAGCTGCCCTCTGCACGCTTCCAATCTCCAGAAGATCTTTTGACTTAGCCGAATATGGTATCCCGTCCTCTTCCCATTGGAGCTCATAAATACCGGTTTCTTCATTATAGGTACAGGCAGGTTTTCTGATTTCGCGGCTTCCCAATCTTAGAAATCCTGTAAACCGGAAGCTTTTTAAATCTTCCGTTCGATAGAGCACGGCACACCCTGTAAATTTATTGTCAGGTATATTATATTTATTCTTTCTGACTGCAATGACTCCGATCCCGCCTTCCTTCCAGCGAAAAGCCCACGGCTCAGTCAGTGTTTTCGCTTTGCCCGGCAGTCCTCCGTCTTCAAAGTCAGCCTCCGCAAACAGTATTCCCGTATTATGTCGAAGCGGTGTAAACGCCTTTCCGTCCCGGCTCACTGCCAGATGCACGGATTCATTTAATTCGCTCAAAGAATCCGGTCCTTTCCGTGTATAACACAGCAAATATGGCATATTCTTTCCTCCATCCTGTCATTACCCCGCATCCTGGCGGCTTATTATCCTTTAATTCCCGATGAAACTACGCTGCTGACAAAGTACTTCTGGAAAAAGATATAGAGCACTAACAGCGGCAGGATCGAGACGACGGCACCGGCAAGCTGCGGACCATAATAAAGTGTGGCATGTTCCCCTACGAACAGTGCCAGTCCCGCGGAAAGCGTTCTCATTCTCGTCTCACTGGTCATCATCAACGGATACAACAGATCATTCCAGTTATTCATCAAATGAAATATGCCAAGCGTCATCAATCCCGGTTTAACAAGCGGCAGCATAATCTTGAAAAAGATGCCGATCTCACTGACGCCATCTACCCTGGCCGCCTCTTCCAGCTCTTTAGGAAGCGCTGCAAAGTACGATCGCATCATAAAGATTCCAAAGGCCGTCGTCATCTTCGGCAGGATCAGACCCGCATAGGTATTCAGCAGTCCCAGAAAATGTGATTCCAGAAACAAAGGGATCATCATAACCTGAAAAGGCACCATCATCGTCATCAGGACACCGATAAAAATCAGATTCTTTCCCTTAAATCTGAGCCGCGCAAATGCGTATCCGGACATCGAATCAAATAAAAGTGCAGCAAGCGTAGATATTCCTGCAAAGATCACTGTATTTTTCAGATATACCCCCATCGGTATCGTTCCGAATATTCTGATGAAATTCTTCCATGACAGCTTTGTGCCAAACAACGTCGGCGGATATTGAAGAATTTCCTTCTCCAGCTTGACGGAACCTGCAAACAGCCAGACTATGGGAAATAAAACCAAAACGATACACAGAATCAATATTCCATACTTTAATACTACTCCCGGGAGATTTCCCGTTTTTATTTTTTTCATGGCTACCCCCTACTCTTCCGCCTTGAACATCTTAAAATATACCGGCAATGAGATCGCCAGAATAACGATCAGCAATAACACGGAAATGGCAGACGCATATCCCAGATCAAAGGGATTTGTAAACCCGATTTTGTATATATAGTACACCAGAGTCTCCGTCTTTCTCTGCGGACCGCCTCCGGTTGTGACATAGACCTGATCGAACACTTGCAGAGAACCGATCAGATTCGTGATCAGGCAGAAGCCAAGGCTTGGCAATAGCTGTGGAATCGTAATCCAGAAAAACTGCTGTACTCTGGAAGCTCCGTCAATCTTCGCCGCCTCGAAATAATCCGTAGGGATTGCCTGGATGCCTACCACAAGAATCGACATTGTATATCCGAAATTCTTCCACACAGTCATGGCAATCACCGTACCCATCGCAGTGCCGGAATCCCGGAAGAAACTAAGACCGGTAATCCCGAACCACTCCTTAATAAAATAAGGGATCATACCGATTGTCCCGTCTAACAGCAGACTCCATACGATTCCTATCGCCGCCATGGAACATACTACAGGCACAAAGAACACGCTCCTTGCCATCCTTGAAAAAAGCGCTGTGCCGGACAATGCATTAGCGATCAGAAGTCCGATTACCACTTGAAGCGATACTTCTACAACCGCAAACAGCACCGTATTTTTCAGGGCATTCCAAAAACGTTCGTCGCCAAATGCTTTCAGAAAATTTGCCAGCCCCGCAAATCTGACATCGCTGAAAAAAATATCCAGATTCATTACGGAAATCACCACAGAGCAGACAAGCGGTATAAAAGCAAACATAAATAGAATGACAATGGAGGGCGCCAGAAATATGTATGCCACTTTATCCTGCCTGTACCAGTACTCTTTCAGCTTACTTATCATAAAACGATCCTTTCTACATTAAAAAACCCCATGTTCTATGCTGAACCCCAAATACCTTCTTTGACTATATTCGTACCAGTCCCTGGTCCTTAAATATGGCCGGCCCGTTATGACAGAACCGGCCATATTTTGTTCATGATACAGATTCAATCCATCATTCCGCGGAAAGCATCTCATCAATCTTATCGCTTGCCTGCTGCAATTCCGCCGCCGGATCCGAACCGGCAATCACATTTTCTACCATCGGGAACAAAATATCCGAATTGATAGTCGCTGCAGACTTAAGCCCCGTACCAAAAGGCACTCCGTAATCCGCAATCACCGAAAAGGCCTTAACCATTTCATTCTCCTGAATCTCCGGATCCGCTGCCGCAGATTTTAAGTATGGCGGAAAACCGTTTCGCATGGACCATTCTTTGGATATCTCCGTAGTGTTCCAATAAGCGATGAACTTATATGCTGCTGCCTTGGCCTCGTCGGAAGTCCCTTTCGGTACCGCGAACCCCGTCACTTCGGCAATGCCGACCTGACCTGCCTGTCCGCCCGGGATCGGAGCCACGCCAAAATTTATCTCATTTTCTTTCAATCCATTAACCATCCAGGGACCATTGATTACCATACCGAGCTGATCCGCCATCATCAGATTATCCAAGTCCGCCCCTGTCGTTCCCTTCGTACATACACCGTCATTAACCATACTCTGGACAAATTTAAGTGTATTCAGATTCTCGTCGGAAACCAGCGCAGACTGCGTATTATCGTCTGAGAATATCCTGCCGCCGTTAGACAAGAACATGGAATCAAACCACGCCACACCGCCGGATACCGGAAAACCGACACCGAATACATTCTTATCCGGATTCGTGATCTTGGCAGCTGTCTGTGCAAGCTCCTCCCATGTCTCCGGAGCCTTCTCAATACCCGCTTCTTCAAAAAGATCCTTGTTGTAGTATAAGTACTGTGTAAACCACTGCATTGGGATCATATACTGATGCCCGTCTATCACAAAGCTGTCCAACGCAGACTGTTCAAAATCATTCTTATCCGTGCCCGTTACTTCAAAGAAATCATCCAAAGGCAAAATACTTCCGTTTCCGCCGTACAACGCCACATCCATATTCCCCTGAAGGACCAGAGCCGGCGCTGTCCCGGTCGTAATGGAAGAAGCCAGCTTCTCTGCCAGCGTTGCGCCCGGCATAATGTCCATTTCGATCGTAATCCCGTCCTCATTCTCCTCGTTAAACTTATTCACGATCTCTCTGAGAACGTCACCGTCCGATCCCGTAAATGCATTCCAAAATTGAATGCTGATGCCCGAACCGTCTGCATGAGTCTGCGAAGTTTCATCCTGTTCTGCCGCATCCCCAGAGGCAGAATCTTCCACAGGCGCAGCACTTTCATCCGCCGCCGTATTCTCTTCGCCTGCAGTCCCCTCTCCGCCTGCACCCGGAGCGCTGGTCGTACATCCTGTCAAGGATCCCATCAGTATTACTGCAGTCATTATGGCTGCCAAAACCTTTCTTTTCATCTCTCATCCTCCTTTTGTTCACGTGTACATTTTTGCAATATCATATTACCTCAGCAAATTGTATATGTCAATACTAATTTTTTGAATTATTTTCTGAAAAATTATCCTACTTCCTACCAAACTATATTTCATTGTTACGTGCATGATATACCGATATCTTTGTATTGCTTTCTCTAATGTGTTATCATTCGCATTCTGTCTGAATTTCATTTATATTCTACAAAACAAGTTCTTTCTTTAAGAATACTTGACTTTTTTCCCATTATTAAGGTAGAGTAGATTAAAGTAAATCTGTGCTTATACGCAGTATCAGTCAGCACCGGTAACATCATGAAAAACATGCAGGACACAGGAAGAAGACAATGGGCGTTACAACGAAAGACCTGGCAAAAATATGTGGAGTATCAAGAACCACCGTCACACGTGCTCTTTACGGCGGAAGTATCCGGGACGATACGAAAAACAGAATACTGGAAACCGCACGGGCTCTCGGATATCAGCCCGATCTGCTGGCCAGGAGTCTGGTTAAGGGAACCAGTATGACCATCGGTGTAATTGTAGTGGATCTAAGAAATCAGTATTTTCCAAAGATGCTTGATGCCATTGAGAATACTCTGAAAGAATACAATTATCTTCTAAATATAACCTTACACGAAAATAGTCGGGAAACCGAGCAGCGACTGCTGCAAGAGCTTATCGGACACCGGGTTGACGGGCTAATCATATCCCCGGCAAACCAGGACCGGGATTTCTGGGAGTATCTGAAGAATATCCCCGTTCCTGTGGTCGTGATCGGAAACAATCTCGGAGACGGGATTTCCACTGTCGGAATCGATGAGGAACAAGCCACATCCGATGCCGTTTCATTTATTCTGGGCAAAAATTATCAGAATATTGTATTTGTTGTGCCTCCATTAAGTAATTGCAATGATCCGGGTAATATCGGACATCGGCAACGAGTGGTCGGATATTCAAAGGCCATGAAAGCTTCCGGCCTCCCGGAGCAGTTGATCCTTGGATCCGACTATATAGAACAGGCCCTGAACTACATGAAAAACTGTACACAAAGGCCTGCTTTTCTGTGCTCCGGAGACACTTATGCGATTGAAGTGCTGAGCACACTTCGTCAGGCCGGATTCACCGAAGTAAAAGACTTCGGTATCATGGGTTTTGACTGTATCGATATTCTGCAGAAATGGTCACCCGTGTTAACTACCGTAGATAACCATGTGGAGCAGATTGGCAGACAGTCTGCTGAGTTACTGTTGGAACTGATCAGCGAAAAGAGCAGCCGTAAAAGCATTAAGATTCCTCATAATATGGTTTCCGGAGAGACGATTTAAGTTCCCAGGACACAGAATTTTCTCATTTTAAACATATTTTCTTCTTATTTTTCCCATATAATGGCACCATGTCCGATAAGTTGATGCCATTATTTATACAATGTGCTTCCCCTCAAACAGCAAATTACACAATCATAAAATAATGACTTCTCCTATCGGGCATTTCTTTCCGGAAGACAACTGCAGGACTGACAATCCTGCAGGAAATGAAGAAGGAGGACTTGCCCATGGCTTTCCGCCACGAATGGAAACACATCATCAGCCTGTCCGATATGGTCATCCTGCAAGGACGGCTTCCCGCAATCATGCATCCTGATCCTCACGCCATAGACGGGAAATACGAGATCCGTAGTCTGTATTTCGATGATCCGACGGATAAAGCGCTCCGCGAAAAATTAGACGGCGTAAACAGACGCGAAAAATTCCGCATCCGCTATTATAACGGAGACACCTCCCTGATCCATCTCGAAAAGAAAAGCAAGACGGACGGACTTTGCAGTAAATTAAGTACGGTTTTGCAGAAAGAAGGGGCGCAGGCAATCGTAGACGGCGACTATACCTGGATGCGCCGGAATACAGACCCGCTCATAACGGAATTCTATTCCAAGCTCCTATCACAGCAGCTTCGGCCCAAAACAATTGTAGATTATACAAGAAAACCCTACCTGTTTCCTGCCGGTAATGTCAGAGTAACGATCGACTACAACATACGCACCGGCCTGCAGTGCACTGATTTACTGAATCCCGAATGCGTCACCGTTCCCGCCGGATCAGCTCCCATCATCCTGGAAATCAAATGGGATGCCTACCTGCCGGATATCGTCCGGGATGCACTGCAGCTTGGGGGACGCAGTGTCTGTGCCTTTTCCAAATATGCGGCCTGCAGAATTTACGGATAAGGTATATCTGTATAAAAAACTGCGTTCATACAGTTTCATTTCATCAATCATAGAATGGAGAACAGATCATGACTTTCAACGATATTTTCAAATCAAGCTTTCTTAACAACATTACGAGCATCAGTGTATTTGACATGACACTGGCGCTGCTGCTGGCCTTCGGCGTCGGCATGTTCATCTTTTTTGTTTATAAGAGGACCTTTTCCGGTGTCATGTACTCTTCCGGTTTCGGCGTGACGCTGATCGCCCTCACCATGATCACAACCCTTGTCATTCTGGCAGTGACTTCCAATGTAGTGCTTTCCCTTGGTATGGTGGGCGCCCTGTCCATCGTCCGCTTCCGTACCGCCATCAAGGAGCCGCTGGATATCGCCTTTCTCTTCTGGTCGATCGCGGTCGGCATCGTGCTGGCGGCAGGGCTGATTCCGCTGGCAGTCATCGGCAGCCTGCTGATCGGCATTGTCCTTCTCGTCTTTGTCAACCGGAAAACACATAGAAATCCCTATATTGCCGTGATCAGCTGTACAGACCACGCGAGTGAGTTGCGCGTCCATGAATATCTGGAAAAGCAGGTGCGCCGCCTCGTAGTCAAGAGTAAGACCGCGCAAAAGGACGCCGTCGAACTGAATCTCGAAATCCGGCTGAAAGACGACAACACCGACTTCGTCAACACGCTTGCCGCGATGGAGGGTGTGAACAGCGCCGTTCTGGTCAGCTATAACGGCGATTATATGGGATAATTCCGCAACACGGCAACACGATAATAAGGAGACAATACATGGCGACCAGCAAACACATTGACAAGATCTGCTGTATCATAATGACTGCCACGCTGCTGCTTACTTTCCTCTTTATAAATGCAGGCCGCTTCGGCGTACAGGCGGTAAGCGCCGCGGCAGGTTATGCCTCCCGGCTCTTTAACACCGCCGAAGTACATACGATCGATATCATCATGGACGATTGGGACTCTTTTATCGAAACCTGTACCGACGAACAGTATACCGATTGTGCCGTTGTCATCGACGGAGAGTCTTTCCGCAACGTGGCGATCCGCGCCAAAGGCAACACTTCTCTTTCTTCCGTTGCGGCTTACGGCAATGACCGCTACAGCTTCAAGATAGAATTTGACCACTATGACAATGCCATGAATTATTATGGTCTTGACAAACTTTGCCTGAATAATATCATCCAGGATAACACTTATATGAAAGATTACCTCACCTATCGACTGATGCATGAATTCGGTGTAGACTCACCGCTGTGCAGCTATGTTTACATCACGGTGAACGGGCAGGACTGGGGATTATATCTGGCTGTGGAAGGCGTGGAAGAATCCTTCCTCACACGAAACTACGGAAACGAATATGGGGAACTATACAAGCCGGACAGCATGAAGATGGGCGGCGGACGCGGAAACGGACAGGGATTTGATTTCGGAAATTTTGATTTCGGAGATCTTGATATTGATGATGCGGATTTCAAAGGTCCTGCTTTCGACGGCTCTGATTTTGATCCATTTGACCAGGAAAAAAACAGCTTCAACAAACGCCGGAAACCCGATAATCCTGCTTCGCCATCCGACATGCCAGAGGGCTCCCCGGATATGCAGAATCCTCCTGCCATGCCGGATCTCCCCGACATGCCAGAGGGCGGCTCCTTCTTAAAAGGCATGGGCAGCAGCGATGTATCGCTTATTTATACCGATGACGAATTCGACAGTTATGCCAATATTTTCGACAATGCCAAGACCAGCCCCTCCGATACTGACAAAACGCGGCTGATCGAAGCGCTGAAAAATCTGAATGAGGGTGAGTTCAAAACGATCGAAACTACGGTAGCTATAGATGAAGTCATTCGCTATTTCGTGGTACATAACTTTGTGCTCAATTTCGACAGTTACACGGGCGCTATGATCCATAATTATTATTTGTACGAAAAGGACGGGCAGCTTTCCATGATCCCGTGGGATTACAATCTGGCCTTTGGCGGATTTGAATCCGAAAGCGATGCCACACAGCTTGTTAATTATCCGATCGACACCCCTGTCTCCGGCGGCTCTATTGATTCCCGTCCGATGCTTGCATGGATCTTCAACGCCGCAGAATATACAGACTTATATCATCAATACTTTAAGGAATTTTTAAATGAATATTTTGAGAATGACGGGCTTGCTTCCCTGATCGACGAGACCGCCCGGTTGATCGCGCCTTACGTAGAAGCCGATTCGACAAAATTCTGCAGCACGGAAGAATTCGAGAAGGGCGTCTCCACTCTCAGAAGCTTCTGCCTGCGAAGAGCAGAGAGCATCTCCGGACAACTGGAGGGAACGATTCCCTCTACTTCCGAAGGCCAGACACAGGACAGTTCCGCGCTCATCGACGCCTCAGATCTTGTGATATCAGATATGGGCACGATGGGTGAGATGATGAAGCGGGGCAATCATAAACCTATTACTCCGTAGGCTTCTGATAGAAACGCCCGGACAGTTCCTCCGTGCGCAGTGCATTGACAAACGCGGCCGGATCCGCTTCCTTCACGGCGCGGATCACCCGTTTGCTCTCCTCCTTGGAGACGACGGAATATACCACCTGCCGCTTCTGATGCTCATAAGAGCCTTCTCCGCTTAAGACCGTGGCCCCGTGCATACTCGCCAGATTGATGGCCTGACAGACCTCGTTTGGCTTATTGGTCACGATAAAGAGCGTCTGCTTCTGATACCGTTTATAAAGCATATGCAGGATCTGCGTTGAAGCATATTGATAGATGATGGAATAAAGCGCCTTTTCCATACCGAACAGCACACCGGCCACACCGATGATCACTATATTAAAAGCGAGAATAAAATTCCAGGAATCCACACCCTTTTTCTCGGAGAGATAGATCGAAACAAAATCCGTACCGCCCGTAGTGGCATTCATAAGCAGGCAAATACTGATAACAAAACCGTTAATAATGCCGCCAAAAATACTGATCAACAGAATATCATACGTAATAGCGCTCTGTGGTATGATATCCGTCAGCACACTCGTCAGTACGATCATCAGGCAGGAATACAGCGTAAACTTCCTGCCGATAAAACGAAATCCAATATAGATCGGCACCAGATTCAACAGCAGGTTCACCAGGGAATAGGGAATCTCCATATTCAGAAATCTCTCGAAGATACTCTGGATCAGAACCGTCAGCCCCGTGGCGCCGCCCGGATACAGGCCCCCTGCCTTGACAAACGTTTTGATATTGACCGCCATAAGAACCGAAGCCAGACAGATGACAATAATCCTTTTTCCATCCTTTTTTAAATCAAAGGTCATAGCGCTTTTTCCTCCGTAATTACCTTGATCGCCTTTCTTATTATAGGCTTGCCGTTTTGATCCTGCAATATGAAAAATAACGAAAAACACGCCCATTATTCTGCGGTTATCTTCTAAATTTTCAGGCGATAAACTCCTTTCCCAATCTTCTCTATCACCTGTCGATCTGCCAGCGATCTTAACAGCCTCTGCAGCTGCCGCCTGCTGCAATGCAGATGGGTTGCGGTATGTTCCACACCGTGCATCTGCCCGCCCGGACATTCCTGCCGCAGATAATGGAGCAACTTCTCTTCCAACGTAGAATATTCCGCGTCCTGCCGGGAAACCAGGGCCAGTTTATGGGATACGGAGCGGAGCAGATAACGCAGGAATGTGTTATCATTCCATAAAGCGGCTCTACAGCCATACAACGGCAGCTCTATGCAGTGTACCTTCCGCACGGCTTCCACGAGAAACGGAAGATAGCCCTCCCCGCAGAATTCCATGTCACCCAGCACCGTAAAACCGTCCAGATAACAGAGCGGATACCGGCTTCCGTCACTGCGAACCGCGTAGATTTGAACCTCACCGGCAACAACAAACTGCAGGCAGCTGCCGGAATCCCAGATATTATTTAAGATCTCTCCCCTGTCGTACTCACACAGGCGAAAAGGAAGCTGCTTTGTTTCAAAAAGATTCTCGATCTGATTCTTTGTCATATAGTCATTGAGCATCCCTGCGTCAGCGATCTCTTTCATGGCCCCATCCCCCTGCCTTTCCATGTAAACCTGACTATTCCGAACCACGCACCCACAGTATCTGTAAAATATTACCGATATTTTTGTTTATTGTGCCATATGTCACAACAAAACACAAGCAATGCCGTTAAAATAGAAAACGGTACGTAGCAGGGAAGCCGAAAACCGAACTATTACACGGATACAATTTTATGAAAAAGGAGACCCACATTCCATGGCAAACGAACTCTTTGAAAAAGTCCCCGTACACAAAGCATACTTCAAACTGGCGCTGCCGGTAGTGTTCAGCATGGTCATTTCCCTTGTCTACAATATGGTGGACACCTGGTTCATCGCCAGAACGGGGAACACCGACCTGATCGCCGGCGTATCTCTCGGCGCGCCGGTCTTTACGCTGATGATCGCCCTGGGCGACATCTTCGGGCTGGGCGGAAGCTCGGTCATCTCCAGACTGTTTGGGCGGAAACTGGATGAGGACGGGAAACGGCTCAGTGTTTTCTGCTTCTATGCGGCCATCGTGTGTGGTATTCTGATCACAGTTCTGATGCTCCTGTTCAGACAGCCGATTCTGTCCCTGTTAGGAGCCGACCAGAATACCCATACTTACGTTTCCCAATATTATACCTTCATCGTCCTGGGCGCCCCTTTTATCATCCTGTCTTTTACGCCCTCCAACCTGCTGCGGACGGAAGGCTTCGCCACCGCATCTATGACGGGAACCATACTGGGCTCCATCGTCAATATCATACTGGATCCGATCTTCATCTTTGTACTTGGATTAGATGCGGCGGGTGCAGCCATTGCCACTGTGCTGGGCAATATCTGCGCGGATATTTTCTTTGTCTGGTTCCTGATGAAAAAAAGCAAAAAACTGTCCGTCAATCCGCTCGGTTTTCACATTTCCGCTGATGAAATCGGCCAGATCATGGCAATCGGTTTCCCGGCTTCCATCACCAACTTTATGCAAAGCTTCAGTATCGCCCTCATGAACCGCTTCCTGCTCCCATACGGAAATGAGCGGATTGCGGCTATGGGAATTGTGATGAAGATCAATATGATCGCTGTCCTCATTCTGGTCGGCTTTGCCTTCGGCGGCCAGCCCTTGATTGGCTATAACTATGGCGCCGGAAATCACAAACGATTGAGAAAGATCCTGCAGTTTTCCTATCGCTTCGAGATCGGCACAGGCTTGCTTCTGGCTCTCATCCTGGCGTTCACGGCACGTCCTATGATTGGGTTATTCATCAAAGATCCTGCCATTGTGGAAACCGGCATCCCCATGCTGCGTATGCAGCTGGTCGGTATGCCCTTTATAGCAGTCGTCCTCGTCACCACCTGTATTTTTCAGTCGGCCGGAAAAGCATGGAACGCCTTCCTGTTATCCGTCAGCAGACAGGGCGTGCTCTTTGCCGTCGTAATCCTGCTCGCCGCAAGACTGGCCGGCTACTATGGCGTCCTGATGGCGCAGGCCGTCTCGGATCTGCTCACGGCACTGCTGGCGGTCTGGCTTTTCTGGCGCGGATTGTACCGGGTTATCTGGGAAAAATGATACAGACAGAGAAGAAGGGCGTCTTTCGGCGGAAGCCCATAAGGAAGTATATGAAGTCTCCGGCAAAACCGGCGTGGCATAGGTCATGCCGGTTTCTCTGTGCCGCTGACTGGTTCCGGTTTGTGAAGTGGGATGCGGATTTTTCCAACATAGGTAAAATAGATTTCAATCGTGACATGTTTCCGTCCGCCTGTTTTCTCCGGGCTGTGAATCACAATCCTGTGAATCAGCTCATTCACCGTAGAAGCGTCCAGTTCCTGTAAATCGGAATACCTGTCCGCTAACTTGAGGAAACGCCCCACATCGGCAATCTGTCCGGCCTCGTTCTCAATTTCTCGTTCCAGCGAAACAGCAAGCTGCCGGATTTCCGCCTGTTCTGATTCATATTGTGCCGAAAGTTTTTGGAAACGTAGCTCGCTCAGCCTGCCGAGGACCGAATCCTCATAGAGCCTTTGAATGATCTTGTCCAAATCTTCCATACGTTTCTGTGACCCGGAGAGCGCTTTCCGCTTTTGCATCAATTCCGCTTTCCGGCTGGCTTCGTCTTGTGCCAGCATTTCCTGTGTAAAATCATCCCGGAACAAGCGGACGTAGGTCAGAGTCCTTTGAATACATTCCAGCACTCTTTTATAAAGCGTAATCTCCCGAATATAGTGGATTTGGCAGGAACCGGTGTTGCTCTTGTAGTTGGAACAGAGGAAATGATCCTGTGAATCATCCTTGTAGCTGGTGCAGGTACAATAATACAGTTTTGCACCACAGTCGGCACAATAGACAAGCCCCTGTTTTCTGCGTACAATCAGGTTGTTTCTTTCCTGTTCCTGAAAAGCACGGTTTGCCACCTGGCGGCTCCTGTGGAGTTTTTCCTTTGCTTCTTCCAAGGTGAAATAAAGGCGTGTCCTTCCATCCGGCTCTATGTACCCGTTTTCTCTGGATATACCCGCCCGGTCAAAGAAAAGGGCATACAATATTTTGGCGTCATTGGATAAATCCATTGATACGAGAAAACGGGGGAGTGGGAGATATGCCGGTACAGCAGTACCATTCTTGTAGGGACTTAATTCATATTTGTGCATATATCTTCCTTTCCATCAATCCATCCACGGATTGATTTGATTGATATTGATTATCTTGTAATTAACTTCTTTCTCTTTAATTTCTGTCTGAATATGGGCTGCCAAAAGCGTTGGATCTTCCACTTTCTGTTTTCTGCCTGCGGTGGATTTTTGAAGCACAGGGCTTACAGTATTTCGCCTGGTTGGAACCGGGAAGGAATGGCTGCCCGCAGACATCACAGCGTTTCATGCTGGCCCGATACAGCTCCCGTTGTCATAGTTGCAGCATTCATGCACCAGCTTTCTTGCCTTACGGTATTGTGAGTAGGTCATAGTCGGTATTTTATTTTGAATAGGCATGCCTCCTTTCTGACGGTCTGAGGTATATCCCTCTACTATTCAGTACATTTTTAGAGGGAAAACGGCGTCCCCTAATCCTCCTGACTAAAGAGGAACGGAGGGCTATATTGCGGTCAGTCTCCCTTTAGCGAAAATTATACTTGGGATATTTCTCTTATTTTTCCCGAAAGATTCTGTTTACAGATAAGATGTTACTACTTTTCTTAAAGCTAATTTTAGTAATAGTTTATCGGTTTTTATTCCTGCGGTTCAAATTTATATCCGACACTATGGACACTTTTAATATAATTGGGTATGTCCGGTGTGGTTTTCAATTTTTTTCTTAAATTACTGATATGATTATTTATTGCTTTACAGAAATATTCATTATATTCTTCTTTCCAAACAATGTCCGAAATCATCTCATAAGTGAATACGCGATGTGGATTAAAGCTAAGTAACACCAATATATCAAATTCTTTTGCTGTCAAATCTATTTCTATTCCCCTTACCCGTACCACACGTTCATCTTTGCTGATATATAAATCTCCATTTATGAAAGTGCGAGACTGTATTGTATTCATCCTTTCAGACGACATACCTACTTCACGTAAATATTGTACAGTCTGTTCCATTTGCTTCATATTCGCAAATTCTGGTGTCACGACTAAAATAGGAACGGATTTCATATTACGCATGACATCTATGTATGGCAGACAATCCAACGCTCTCGAATGGAAAATCTCTAACTTGGTCTGCCATGTATAGCCCCCTTTCTACTTGTATATCAACCTTTATTGCAATTACTTATTTTTCCTCCATATGTTGTTTTTCAATATTTTGCTGAGATAATGGCTAATCCATACAAAACACCACATTACCGCCATATAATCTACCAAAAAAAATACTAGTGTAGCGACCGATATATATTCAGCCAAATAATTATTCCATATAATGCCAC
>CANRZW010000050.1 GCA_947644545.1 uncultured Lachnospiraceae bacterium | reverse complement strand
TTTAAAATAGCTGATTGTGGAACATGACGTTTCAAAAAATGGGGAAACTCAAAAGTTCCGATACATTGCACCTAAGTGGGAATCTTTGCTATACTATGATTTTGATAAAAATATTTGGAGGCAGAAGTGGATATTATCACAGTACAAAATCTGAAAAAATATTATGGCAGCGGCAGCAATCAGGTGAGGGCCTTGGACGGCGTGGACCTGACGGTAGCGCAGGGCGGGTTTACGGCGATCGTGGGAGCGTCCGGCAGCGGCAAGACGACCCTTCTTAATATGATGGGCGGCCTGGATGTCCCCACGGCGGGAGAAGTGATCGTGGACGGGGTAAGTCTTTCCGGTCTGCGGGAGGAGCAGCGGGCGGTTTTTCGCCGTAAGAAGGTGGGTTTTGTGTTCCAGAATTATAATCTGGTGCCGACGCTTACCGTGGAGGAGAACATTCTTTTCCCATTGGATCTGGACGGCTCTGCGCCTGATGAAAAGTATCTGCAGGAGATCACGGAGCTTCTGGGGCTTACTGGCAAGATGCGGGATTATCCGGGAATGCTTTCCGGGGGACAGCAGCAGCGGGCAGCCATTGCCAGGGCTTTGATAACGAAACCGCCCATTATTCTGGCGGACGAGCCGACGGGGAATCTGGATTCACAGAACGGACAGAATGTGGCGGGACTTCTTAAAATGACGACGGAGCTTTATCATCGGACACTGGTGCTGATCACGCACAATCTGGAATTGGCGCAGTTGGCGGACCGGGTGGTCAGGATGCAGGACGGACGAATCGTCTGAAACGGCAGGCTGTGTGAACGGCAGGTGAGACAGCCTGGATGAAGAGCGGATGACAAGACGGAGAGTATAATGCTGCAGAACAACAATCTGAAAATATGCCGCAGGCTGGTGCGGCGGGATATCAAATTTCATAAGGGACGGAGTATCCTCCTGATCACGGCGGTGGCGCTGGTGTGTATGTTGTACACCTTTTCCTTTCTGCTGGGCGGGATGATCCGGGATGGCTATATTCATACTTACAAGATGATGTACGGTTCCGAAAGCCATATTCTGTTCCATGACCTGAGCAGGAGCCAGGCAGCGGCGCTGCAGGGCCAAAGCAGCGTGCGGGAGACGGTTATGCTGTCTGCCATCGGGGTATTGAGCGACGAGATGATGGGGTACCGCAATGTGAAGCTTTCAGCGGTGTCCGACGGATGGGCCAGGGCGACAGAGGCGGTGCCGATGCAGGGAAGGATGCCAAAGGAGCGGGGCGAGATTGCGCTGGACGAGCTTACCATGTATTCCCTGGCGATTCCCCATGAGATCGGGGCGGAAGTTACGCTTCGCTGGATGCCTGCGGACGGCGGGGCAGAGCGGACGGATACTTTCCGGGTGTGCGGCTGGTGGGACAGTATGATGGGACAGACGGAGACTTGTGCCTGGATCACGGAACAGACGGCCAAAGAGTTATATCCTGACGGAGCGGAGCGGGTGTCTCTTGGCGTGACGTTGTTTCGGCCGGGTGATTTGGAGGTGCAGGCGCAGGAGATGTTGACCGGGCTTTCCCTGCAGGACGTCTCTTACACCACCAATCTGGCTTACAATGAGGCCAGACGGGAGTTTGCAGACGGTGAGGCCATGAGATTCTACCGGATGAATGGTATCGTGGCGTTGTGCGGCGTGCTGATGATCTACAATATCGTGCGCATTTCCACAGAGCAGAATGTCCGGTTCTACGGCATGGTCAAGAGCCTGGGCATGACGCCCAGACAGATCCGGGTGCTTGCTGCGTCTCAGGCGGTTTGTTACTGCGTGCCGGCTCTTGTGCCGGGGTGGCTGTGCGGATTCTTGTTGTATGCGGTGGCAGCGCCCTTTGTGGTAATCGGTATGGAGCAGAATCCGGCCTTTCGGTTTTTTCGGATCTGGCCTTTTCCCGTGAGCGCGTTGTTTGCCTGGCTGACTACGATGGCGGCCTGTGCACTGCCTCTCCTGCGGGTGGCAGGAAGCAGCCCGGTGGAGGCGATGCGGTTTGTGGAGGGAGAGCGGAGAAGGAAAGTGCGCAGAGGCAGACGCCGCGCCACGATTTCGCAGATGGCTTTATCCGGTCTGATGCGGCACAAGGGTCAGTCGGTGTTTACTGCCTTTTCCCTGGTGTTGGCATTAGGTATCCTCTGTGGGATCTGGACACAGTTAGTCAGCTTCGATGAGGACAAGTATGTGGACGGCCTGGCGCTTAACGATTACCGGCTGGAGGATGCCTCCGCCACATCGTCCATGCAGCGTTATAATCCGGAAAGCCGGAGCATTACGCCCGATCTTCTCCGGAAGCTTGTGGAGCACCCTGCGGTGAGAGCGATGGGGACGATCAGCACCATGGAAGTGGCTTTGTACGCGGATGAAGCGATGCGCGCTCCCATCGTGGATACCTTTGAGGGGAAAGACGAGAGCGGTGTGATCCGTAAGGAGTATATGGCGGACGAACCGGACTGGCTGGCCGGCTATGAGAAGATGCGGGCGTGTGGAGAATACACGGGTATCATAACGGGGGTGAGCGGGTTGATGTTAGAGAATGCGATCGCCAGGGGCATAGTGATGGAGGGGGAATTTGTGCCGGAGAAGTTTGCCACAGGCGCGTATGTCATTGCCGCCGGGGCGGATTCACCGGCAATCAGGACAACGCCGCCTGTGGGAAGCCGGTTCCTGATCGCCGGCAGGGAGTTCGAGATCATGGCGGCTGTGCCCTATGAGACTACCCTTGTTTCCGGGACGGACAGCCGGCAGGCGCAGTTCAATGTCACCTACTATATGCCCATGGAGACGTTTGACGAGCTTTTCCCGGGACACGGCATCCGCAATGTGGCGGTGGACATCGATCGGGACAGGCAGGAGGAGTTTGAGGAATTTCTGGGACAGATGCTGGAAGATACCGGAATCACGGTGACGTCCTTTGGCGATTACCGGTGGAATTTCCGTAATGCGATCTTTCATCGGTATATGATCCCGCTGTTTGTGGGCGGCGTGATGCTGGTGATCGGGATTCTGAATCTTGGCAACGCGCTTGTGAGCAGGATCCTGGTGCGCAGTAAGGAGTTTGCGGTCTATGAAAGTCTGGGCATGAGCGGAAGACAGCTGCGCAGGATGCTTCTGTGGGAAGGATTGCTGCATTTTGGCATTATGCTGCCGATTCTTTTGATTATCACGGCGTCAGTCACATGGGTGTGGGGACGGTGGTGGCTGGCCCATACCAATACATGGTGTGTCACGTGGCGGTATTCCCTGCTGCCGCTCTGGGTGACGCTGCCGGTATTGTTTGCGGTGACGGTGGCGGTTCCCGTGTGCTGCCTGCAGCTGGTAAGGCAGGAGAGTGTTACCGGTCGTCTGCGTTATCCTGCGGCTTTTTGATTTCATGTATTGTTACAAAATTGTACCTTTGCTGTACCTGATCTGTAACTTTTGACTGTTATGATCTTCTTAAAAGGACGGCTCCTGTAAACGTCAGGAGTTAAGATAACCTTATTAAGACAAGGGGGATTGCAGTATGGAAGTGATCGTAAGGGCAGCAGGCTTAAAGAAATATTACGGAAAGGGCGAAGCGTTGGTGAAAGCGCTGGACGGCGTGGATCTGGAGATCGAGCGGGGGAAGTTCACCGCCATCATCGGAACAAGCGGCAGCGGGAAATCAACGCTTCTTAATATGCTGGGCGGGTTGGACGTGCCAAGCGAGGGGAGTGTCAGGATCGGGAAACAGGAGCTGGCCAAACTGACCAGCGAACAGGCGACGATCTTTCGCCGCAAACAGATCGGATTCATTTTTCAGAATTATAATCTGATACCGGTACTGACGGTCTGGGAAAATATTATCTTCCCGATCACGCTGGACGGGCGGAAGCCGGATCAGAAATTCATCATGGAGATCGTGCAGCTTCTGGGGCTTCAAAATAAGCTGGACAGTCTGCCAGGTAATCTTTCCGGCGGCCAGCAGCAGCGTGTGGCGATCGCCAGAGCGCTGGCCGCCAAGCCTTCCATCATTCTGGCCGATGAGCCTACGGGGAATCTGGATTCCAGGACCAGCGACGACGTGATCGGTCTGCTGAAAGTGACCAGTGACCAGTTTCATCAGACCATCGTGATGATCACGCACAATCCGGATATCGCGGCCAGAGCGGACAGGGTGATCCGCATCGAGGACGGGAAGATCGTAACGGGGAAGGAGGCGGCAAGATGAATTTCAGACCGATTACTGTTTTAAACAAAAGAACTTTCCGGCTAAACAGGGGACGTAATCTGGTGACGGCGCTGGCGATCGTGCTGACGACGCTGATGTTTACCACGCTGTTTGTGCTGAGCCAGAGTATGTGTGCGAATCTGATCGAGATGACCTTCCGGCAGACCGGATATGATGCGCAGGTATCTTTTAAGAATATTACCGAAGAGCAGGCGGAGAAGATTGCGGCCCATCCCGACGCGGCAGAAGTCGGCCAGAGCATAGTCGCAGGACTTGGGCAGGGTAAGGCGTTGACAGGGCGGCAGGTGGAGATACGCTTCGCGGACGAGACATATGCGGCGCATTCTTTTGCGAAGCCTGTCACGGGGAGAATGCCGCAGACGGTGGATGAGATCGCGCTGGATAATATCGTTCTGGATAAGCTGGGGATACCCCATGAAGTGGGACAGTGTGTGACGCTGGAATGGGTTGCGGATTATGCGCAGGAAGAGACGAATGTGTCGGAATTTACATTGTGCGGGTTCTGGGAAGGGAACGAATCCTCCTACGCGAGCATGGCGTGGGTGAGCAGGGAGTTTGCGGATAATGCGGCGGCAGATCAGGACGACACGGGTGCGGCGTCCTCGCGGATCGCAGGTATCCATATGGCGCAGGTCACCCTCTATAGTGACAGGAATATTGAGGGAGTCATGGATAAGATCCTGGAAGATACCGGGCTGACGGGGTTGGAATATGGTGTGAATCTGGCTTATGACCCGGACATGAACCGCATGGCGTCGCAGGAGAACCTTCCGATGTACCTGGGTATGATTCTGGTCTTCGTGGCCGGGTATCTGATTATTTACAATATTTTCCAGATCTCGGTGACGGAGGATATCCAATTTTACGGCAAGCTAAAGACCCTGGGCACGACGGCAAGACAGTTGAAGAAGCTGCTCTATGGACAGGCGGGGCGGCTGTGCCTTCTGGGGATTCCGGCGGGACTTCTTCTCGGATATCTGCTGGGGATGGTATTGGTGCCGGTCTGGATTCAGACGGAGGGCGCACGGGCGGCTGCCAGTCCGGTGATCTTTATCGGTTCGGCGGCGTTTGCGGCCGTCACAGTGCTGATCTCCTGTATGCGTCCGGCGAGGATGGCCGGGAAGGTGTCGCCGATGGAGGCGCTTCGCTATAACGACGTACAGCGGGGCGGCCGTCTGACCAAAAGGCGCAGCGGCAGCGCCGGTCTGCCTGCACTGGCATGGTCTAATCTGGGGCGCAACAGGAAACGTACCGTAACGGTCATCTGTTCCCTCACTCTGGGCCTGACGCTGATGAGCGTCTTCTATGCCAAGAATGCCGCTTTTGATATGGATAAGTATCTGGAAGAGTTAATGCTGAGCGATTTTCAGATTGATCAGGCTACCAGCGAAGAGTATGTGAAAGGATATGATCCTTACGGCGCCACCCTGAATGCGCAGCTGCTTGCGCAGGTAGAGGAAGCGGCGGGGCTGGAGGGAATCGGTTACGAATACAGCCATGAGACGGAGGTTTCGTTAAGTGAGCAGACGATCGCGAACATACAGGCTTTCTACACGGAAGAGGTGCTGGCTGACTGGGCAGCCTATGATCCTACGGGTCCCGGCTCCATTCAGGAGGCCGTGGATGAGAAAAGTGCGGGTGCGGTGGTCTACGGTCTGGACGGCATTGCCCTTGACGCCTACACGGCACAGAAGCATGTACTTGCCGGGAATTATGATGCGGCGCAGTTTGCCACAGGGGAATATGTGATTGCCGCCGGCCTTGCCGTAGAAAAGGAAGAGGGACAGATCCTGCCCACGGTTTCGGTGGGAGACGGTATCGAGATCGAGGGGCAGACATACACAGTCATGGCGGTACTCGATAACTTCAATGTCATTACGCAGGGCGCTAAAGAGGGCGGCATAGAAAGTGGGAATCAGGATCGGCATTACCTCGAATTCATCATGCCGCTTAAGACTTTCCGCACGCGCTGGCCCCAGAATACACCGCGCAAACTGTTCTTTAACGTGGAAGATGCACATCTGGACGACGTACAGGAGATGTTAGACCGTTACAGCGCTGAGTCGCAGGAAAGCCTTCCGCTCACTACAAGGGCTTCCAAGGCCGCACAGTACCGCCGCGAGTCGAGAGCCAGCGCCGTGATGGGCAATGTGATCAGTATCGTGATCGCGCTGGTGGGTGTGTTGAACTTCGTCAATTCGATGGTCACGTCCATTGTGTCCAGAAGAAAAGAATTTGCCATGATGCAGAGTGTCGGCATGACAAAACCACAGTTATGTAAACTGCTTGTGTGGGAAGGCATAGATTATGCATGGATCACGCTGGTATGCACTTATGTAATCAGTTCCCTGGCTGTGGGAATCGGCGTGCGCGCCATGGTGGAGGGCGGCTTTACGACCTTCCGGTTTACGCTGCTGCCGTTAGTTCTTTGTACACCGTTGCTGCTCCTGTTTGCGCTGCTCGTGCCCTGGCTGTGCTTCCGCAATCTGGAGAAAGACAGTCTGGTGGAACGACTGCGGGCTGCGTAATCTTTACATCTCCATGAGATAATGTTAGAATGAAATCGTATCAGGCAATAAGGAGATTATGGAGGCAGCAAAGCAGTCTATGGAACGATTTATGAGCAGATTTAAGAAGAATATACAGCGGACAGGAGAAGCTTTGGAGAGTGTGATGGCGGTCATTGTGCTGTTCGGCATTATCCTTTCCGTGTACAGTCTGTTGAAGGATTTCGAGATCTTTCACTCCCTGGCGGTGGACACCTCGGCATTCAAGCCCTTTTTGGAGGATGTGTTCGTGATCGTCATCGGGATCGAATTTCTGCAGATGCTTTGCCGGCCCAATTCCGACAATGTCATGGAAGTGCTGATCTTCCTTGTGGCAAGACACATGATCTTGGGCGACACGACGCCGGTGGATGATTTCGTGTCGGTCATCAGCGTGGGTATTCTCTGTGCACTGCGCAGATACCTGCATGTGACAAGGAAGAAGGAGGAAGCCGAGCAGGAGTCCGGGGGAGACGGTACGTGATGTGTCTGTGCAGTAACAGTTCAGCCTTGCACTATTCCGCGAGTAAAATCGCTCTGTATGCGATTTTATGAGTTGTGAAAGCGCCAATTTACGCAGGCACTTGACAACGAAAGGCTGTTTGCTTTATAGTAGGTTTCAGAAACGATAGATTACGAATACTATACAGGTAATGACGAAGAGGAGTACACTTTTGACCGCCGCCAGAGAGAGCAGCCGCAGGCTGGAAGGCTGCTTCGGAGAGGAATTGTGGAAGGTAGCTTCGGAACCGGAATGTTGAACGGAAGGTGTATTGCAGCTTTATGGCAGGCAGCTTAGTAGATATTCCCGCCCGATCCCCGTTAGCGGATAAGATTTTAACAGGCATCCTGAGAATCGATGAGTGAGAAACTAAGGTGGTACCGCGCATAAAGCGCCCTTTGCTGTGACAGAATCAGCAGAGGGCCTTTTTTCATGAACAAGGTAACTTATGATTCAGCAGTAATGACAATTCATACAGGAGGACACAACATGAGCAAAGAACTGGCGAAGACCTATGACCCGAAGGGGCTGGAAGACAGACTGTATCAGAAATGGATCGACAAGAACTATTTCCATGCCGAGGTGGATGAGACGAAGAAACCTTTTACCATCGTTATTCCGCCGCCAAACATCACGGGACAGCTGCATATGGGACATGCGCTGGACAATACCATGCAGGACATTCTGATCCGCTATAAGAGAATGCAGGGGTACAATGCGCTCTGGCAGCCGGGGACCGATCATGCTTCCATCGCTACCGAGGTGCGCATCATCGAGAAACTGAAAGAAGAGGGAACCAGCAAGGAAGAACTGGGCCGCGAAGGATTCCTGAAACGCGCCTGGGAGTGGAAGAAGGAATATGGCGGACGCATCATCAACCAGCTGAAAAAGATGGGGTCGTCCTGCGACTGGGAAAGAGAGCGCTTCACCATGGATGAGGGCTGCAACAGGGCGGTCACGGAAGTGTTCTGTAAGATGTATGAGAAAGGCTGGATCTACAAGGGCAGCAGGATCATCAACTGGTGTCCGGTATGTAATACGTCTATTTCCGATGCGGAAGTGGAGTACGAGGAGCAGGCAGGTCATTTCTGGCATATCAAGTATCCGCTGGTGGATGAGAATGGTGCGCCCAGCACGACGGAATTCCTGGAGTTCGCTACGACCCGTCCGGAGACAATGTTAGGGGATACCGCCGTGGCAGTGAATCCGAAGGATGAGAGATATGCTTATCTGAAAGGCAGAATGGTCTGGCTGCCGATCGTCAACAAAGCGATTCCGGTGGTGGAAGACGAGTATGTGGATATGGAGTTCGGAACAGGTGTTGTTAAGATCACACCGGCTCATGACCCCAATGACTTCGAGGTGGGTAAGCGTCACAACCTGCCGGAAGTCAATATCATGAATGACGACGCCACCATCAACGAGAACGGCGGCAAGTATGCGGGTCTGGACCGCTACGAGGCGAGAAAGCAGATCGTGAAGGAGCTGGAGGCGGAAGGTCTTCTTGTGAAGATCGAGGACTATGCGCATAATGTGGGCACCCATGACCGCTGTAAGACGACCATTGAACCGATGATCAAGAAGCAGTGGTTCGTGAAGATGGACGAACTGATCCGCCCTGCGGTGGAGGCGGTAAAGAACGGCGAGGTTAAGCTGATTCCCGAACGCATGGATAAGACTTATTTTAACTGGGCGGACAATATCCGCGACTGGTGTATCAGCCGTCAGCTGTGGTGGGGACACCGGATCCCGGCTTACTATTGTGACGAGTGCGGCGAGGTGGTAGTTGCCGGACAGACGCCCGATAAGTGCCCAGGGTGCGGGGGCGCCCATTTTACCCAGGATCCGGATACGCTGGATACGTGGTTCTCTTCCGCGCTGTGGCCTTTCTCCACGCTGGGGTGGCCGGAAATGACGGAGGATCTGAAGTATTTCTATCCGACGGATGTGCTGGTAACGGGCTATGATATTATTTTCTTCTGGGTAATCCGGATGATCTTCTCCGGGTATGAGCAGATGGGAGAGAAACCTTTTCATACAGTGCTGTTCCATGGACTGGTGCGGGATTCCCAGGGGCGCAAGATGAGCAAATCGCTGGGCAACGGTATCGATCCGCTGGAGATCATCGACAAGTACGGCGCGGACGCGCTGCGACTGACGCTGATCACGGGCAATGCGCCGGGCAATGACATGCGTTTCTACTATGAGAGAGTGGAAGCCAGCCGGAACTTCGCCAACAAGGTGTGGAACGCTTCCCGCTTCATTATGATGAACATGGAGCAGACGCAGGAGAAGACAGGCGGCCGCGGATGGGAGGTTTCCTATGACGAGATCAGGGAGAGCCTGGAGCCTGCGGACAAGTGGATCCTGTCCAAGTTGAATACGCTGGTAAAAGAGGTGACGGATAACATCGATCATTTCGAGCTGGGTATCGCGGTGCAGAAGGTGTATGATTTCATCTGGGACGAGTTCTGTGACTGGTATATCGAGATGGTGAAACCCCGCCTGTATCAGAGAGGAGCGGAGGGGGAGACTGCCGCAGGGGAAGAGAACCAGGCGGCGCAGAGTAAGAATGCCGCGCTGTGGACCTTAAAATATGTGCTGATCGACGCGCTGAAACTGCTGCATCCGTATATGCCTTTCATCACGGAAGAGATCTTCTGTACGATCCAGAGTGAGGAAGAATCCATTGTGATCTCTGACTGGCCTGTGTATACGGAGGAAAAGGATTATCAGACCGAGGAGAAAGCGATCGAACTGATCAAGGATGCGGTTCGCGGGATCCGCAATATCCGTACGCAGATGAACGTTGCGCCCAGCAAGAAGGCGGCGATGTTCGTGGTCAGCGAGGCGGAGTCGGTGCGGAATGTCTTCGAGGAAGGCAGGCTGTTCTTTGCTTCCCTGGCGGGCGCGTCCGAGGTGACGGTGCAGGCGGATCGAAACGGTATCGCGCAGGACGCGGTGTCGGTGGTAATCCCGAATGCGGCGGTGTATATTCCTTTTGCCGAGCTGGTGGATATCGGGCAGGAGATCGAGCGGCTCGCGAAGGAGGAAAAGAGGCTGCAGGGCGAAGTGGCCCGGGTCAACGGTATGCTTGGCAATGAGAAATTTATGGCTAAAGCGCCGGAAGCGAAGGTCGCAGAAGAGCGCGGGAAGCTGGAGAAATATACGCAGATGCTTTCTCAGGTGCAGGAGAGACTGGGGCAGCTGCGCAAATAGGGACTGGCAAAGCGCACGGATTTAGTGTAAAGTAATAAGTAAAGAAAAGTGATTTGGTTGGTATAGGCAGAACAGCTTGCAGAGCCAGGAGAAGGTGAGGGTGAATGCATGGGTGAGATAGAATTTTCCCGGGAACAGATGAATAAGCTTAAGGGCGCCATGGTATGGGGAGACGAGGGAGAGAGTGTTACGGCGGAAGCGAAGAAGAAGGATTTTGGCTGGGATCCCTGTGGTACGAACCTGGCCAGGGGAACGAGGCTTCGGGTGGAGAAGGACGGCATGACGGCGTGGCTTTATCTTGCGCCGCCGGATAATGGTCAGGTTTATACGAAAGACGAGCTGCTCACTTATTTGCAGCGTAACGGTGTGACACAGGGATATCACAGTTCCAATCTGTCGGCGATGATCAGGAAGAGAGTCTACGAGAGAGAGATTCTGGTGGCGAAGGGTAAGGAAGTCCAGAAGGGTGAGGATGGCTGGTTCGAGTACCTTTTTACACCGGAGGAATATGCCGTACCGAAGATCAGGGAAGACGGAACGGTCGATTATACGAGTATGAGTGCGCTTCATAATGTACACAGCGGCGAGAAAGTTGCGATCTATCATCATGCCAAACCGGGCGCGGACGGCTTCACGGTGCGCGGCGTGGAGGTGAAGGCGAAGCCGCCCAAGGAACTGCCGCCTCTTAGGGGTAAAGGTGTGGAGCGTATCGGTGACGAGTATTTTGCGCAGACTGACGGTAAGATCGAGGCGAAGAACGGCAAGATCGATATCCAGAAGGTACATGAGCTGGCAGGGGATGTGACTCTGATCGTCGGTACAGTGGAATTTTTCGGTGATGTGGTCATTAACGGCAATGTGGAGAGTGGTGTCGTTATCCGCGCGGGGCGTAATATCGAGATTCACGGTACGGCAGGGAGCGCCACGCTGATCGCGGGCGGTGATGTGATCATCAGCCGCGGTATTCAGGGCGGCGGAAGAATCGTTGCAAAGGGCAGCGTTTTCGCGGATTTTATAGAGAATACGACGGTGGAAGCCGGCGGAACCGTGCTATCCAACTCCATCCTGAATGCGAATATAACTGCGAATGAGAAAGTGATCACGACAGGAAAGAAGGGCGCGGTCATCGGCGGTTATGTACATGGATTCAAGGGGATCGAGGCGATGACGGCAGGCAGTGATGCGGAGGTTAAGACCGTTCTTCACAGCGGATATGAGACGAAAGACTATGAACGTCTTCTGGAAATAAGGCGCAAGGAAAGCGAGATCAAGGAAAAACTGTCGGAACTGGTGGACAATATGACGGACGCACTGCGCGAGAAGCGCATGGGAAGCTCCGGAATGTCCGTGGCTGCGGAACTTCGACTGGCTGAGCGGGACAGAATGAAGGCTGCCTACTTCGAGGAGCTGGATAAGATCAGCCGGGAGAGAGAAACACTGGAAGAGATCATGGAAGCAAGCCAGGGCGCCTATATCAAGGTGGACGGCAATATCTATCGCAATGTGAATATCTGTGTCAATATTGAGCAGCTGGTGCTGAACAGAAATACCGGGTTTATGATATACACTGCGGATAATGGCGTGCTGGAGGGAAGCGTTATCATACACTGACGACTTGCTGATGCGTCAGGTTATTGCGCTACATTACAGAAATCGCAGAGATGAGGAAGCATAAGGAAGATGAAAGAACAGATCGGCGGTTATGAAGAAGCGGTAAGTTATATCAACAGCCTTCCGAAGTTTTATGAGAAAAGCAGTATGGAGAATACGGCCAGGTTCCTGGCCCATCTTGGCAGCCCGGCGCAGGGCTGCAAGATCATACATGTAGCAGGCACAAACGGAAAAGGTTCCGTTTGTGCCTATTTGTGTTCGGTTTTTCAGGAAGCCGGGATCCGGGCGGGCATGTTCAGTTCTCCCCACCTTGTGACCATGCGGGAGCGCTTTCATGCGGACGGGGAGATGATAACCAGGGAGGAATTTACGGAAGTTTTCCGGTTTGTCAGGGAGAAGCTCAAAACGCTTCCGCAGGAACTTAAACAGGCGTCCTATCAGACGTATTTCAACGAGTTTCTTTTCTTTATGGCGATGGTGTTCTTTGCGCGCAGAGGACTGGAATACGTTGTTCTGGAGACTGGGCTGGGCGGCAGGCTGGATGCTACGAATGCCGTGCCGGACAAGGAACTGTGCGTGATCACATCGATCGGCTACGATCATATGGAGTATCTGGGAGACACTCTGGCGCAGATTGCGGCAGAGAAGGCGGGTATTCTGCGGCAGGGAGTTCCGGTAGTGTACCCTGTCGGACAGAAGGAGGCAGCCCGTGCGATAGAGGAATGCGCGTCCAGGATAGGGGCGGAAACGATTCCCCTGCCAAAATGGGCGATAAAAGAAATAAAGATTCAGCACAAAACAATTGATTTTTCTCTTCATTTAAACTATTATGGTTATATTGGTTTTACTGTGTCCATGCCGGCGCTCTATCAGACAGAGAATGCGGCGTTGGCGGTTTTGGCGCTCACACGATTGGCGGATGGACGGATTACGATGCCTGTGATACAGGCCGGGATCCGCAAGACTGTCTGGGAGGGCAGGATGGAAGAGATACTGCCTTTGGTGTATCTGGACGGCGCTCATAACATAGACGGGATCAGGGCATTCCTGGAGACAGTGAGATTACACCCCTGCAGGGGGCGGCGGAAGTTATTTTATTCTGTTGTGAGAGATAAAGAATATCAGGTGATGGCAGAGGCGGTTGCTCTGTCAGGCCTGTTTGATGAGATCGGCGTGGCGCCGCTTACGGATCAGCGCGCCCTGCCGCTTACGGAACTGGAAGATTCCTACAGGCAGTATACAGGATTTATATGCAAGGCTTATGAGGATCTGGACACGGCTTTTCGGGAGCTGGTGCAGAATAAGGATGACGAGGATATGGTGTATATTGTCGGTTCATTATATTTGGCGGGCGAGATCAAAGCCCTTTTAAGGAGGCCTCGGCATGATTAATTTTGAAGAAGAATTGAAGAAATTCCATCCCAGTTTAGAGGTTGAAGATGCGGAGGAAGCGATTTACAATCAGGATTTGACAGATATGGCCGATCTGATGGTCAAGATCGTTAAGGAAGCAAAGAAATCGGAGATACAGGCAGGGATAGAGATAGAATAGGGGACTGGCATAAATGATTTGTTATCAGTGTGGATGTAGTCTGTCCGAACATGATTTTTGCACGAACTGTGGTGCCGATGTAGCCCTTTACAAAAAGATCATCTATATCTCCAATCGTTTCTATAATGAAGGATTGGAGAGGGCAAACGTCAGGGATCTGACAGGTGCGATCACCAGTTTGCGGCAGAGTTTGAAATTTAATAAGAATAATGTTGAGGCGCGTAATCTGCTGGGACTGGTATATTTCGAGACCGGTGAAGTGGTGGCGGCGCTCAGTGAGTGGGTGATCAGTAAGAATTTACGGCCTAAGAAGAATATAGCGGATGATTACATCGATATGATCCAGACCAATCAGAACCGTCTGGATACGATCAATCAGACGATCAAGAAGTATAATCAGGCGCTCACGTATTGTAATCAGGACAGCCTGGATCTGGCAGTCATTCAGCTCAAGAAGGTACTGTCCTTGAATCCGAGATTTATCAGGGCGCATCAGCTGCTGGCGCTTCTATATATCAACAACGAGGAATGGGAGAAAGCCAAGCGGGAACTGACCAAGTGCAGGGAGATCGATACGAATAATACGGCGACACAGCGCTATCTGAAGGAAGTGGACGAGATGCTCCTGCCGGAGGAAGGCGTCAAGCAGACTTCGCGTAAGAAACAGAAGTCGGACGATATCGTCAAATATCAAAGCGGCAATGAGACGATCATTCAGCCGGTTAACATCAGGGACGGCAAGGGAGTTACCTCCCTGCTGAATCTGGGAATCGGTGTCATTATCGGTATTGCCATTGCCATATTCCTGATCCTGCCGGCGCGGATCCAGATGGCTCAGGCGAACATCGATGAGGAGCTGCGTAAGGTAGGCGAACAATCCGATGCGAAGACGGCGACGATAGACGAACTGCAGCTGCAGATAAATGAGCTGACCAAAACTAACGGAGATCTGCAGCAGGATCTGGAAGCATATCTTGGCACGGACGGTAAGCTGCGTTCGGTGGAGAGTCTGATGAAAGCAGCGGATGCCTATCTGACGAATCCGGAGGAAGTCACCGTGGTAGCGGACTATCTGGAAGAGATCGTACAGGATGAGAACGAGGATGCCGGCGACAATTCGGAATCGTTTGAAAGCCTGTATAATACGCTGCTTGCACTGGTCGGACCGAGTGTGGCACAGGCATACTATGATGACGGGTATGAGGCGTACAGACAGGAGAACTATGACGACGCGATCCCGAATCTGGAGAAGGCATTCAGGTACGATGCGACCAACGGAGACGCGCTCTATAATCTGGCCAACTCTTATTATCGGACGGGAGACGAGGAAAAGGCGAGAGCCATATATCTCCAGGTGATCGAACTGTTCCCGAATACGGAGAAGGCAAGCAAGTCGGAAGGTTTCCTGGAAGAGATGGAAGCGGAGGAGTAAGCGCTGCTACTGCGATGATCGGCAGTGACCAGGTACCATAATATACAGAACAAAGGGATAAACAATAAAGATACGAAAGAGAAGGACATGGTGTATACCATGTCCTTTTCGTAATGCAAAAAGGACGGAAATATTGGAAAGGAGTTTACATAATATGGAAGATTACAAAGTAATTGACAATTACCTTATGATAAGACTTCCGAACGAGATCGATCATCATAAATCGGTTGACATCAGTACAAAAGCAGACCGCTATATCATGACGAAAAAGGTGGGCAATGTTGTGTTTGACTTTGAGCGGACAACCTTTATGGACAGCTCAGGTATCGGCATCATCCTGGGCAGGTATAAGAAGATCGCCTGTTTTGGCGGCAAGGTATATGCGATCAACGCAGACAGCCGGATTCGCAGGATACTGTTATTATCGGGAATGCAAAATATCGTGGAGATCATTTCCAATTAGAAGAGCGGGCGGAAAGTGCAGAGAAATGATCTGAGAATGGAGGACAGGATGATAGAAGTTATTGAAAAGAGAAATACGAATAAAACAACAAATGAGATGCGGATGGAATTTGCGGCAGTATCGGATAACGAAGCTTTTGCCAGAATGGCAGTAGCCGCTTTTATCACACCGTTAAACCCTACACTGGAGGAGATGTCTGACGTGAAGACGGCGATTTCCGAGGCCGTGACCAATGCGGTGATCCACGGATATGAAAACCGCAATCATATGGATGACAGGGTATCGATGACATGTACACTGCGGGGAGATGTGCTGGAGGTGGAGATCCTGGACAGAGGCGTTGGTATTGAGGATGTACGGCTGGCCATGGAACCGCTGTACACATCGAAGCCGGACCAGGATCGGTCGGGCATGGGATTTGCGTTTATGGAAGCCTTTATGGACAACCTGGAAGTGGAATCGGAAGTGGGCTGTGGGACAGTGGTCAGGATGTGTAAGAAGATCGGTATCAGTTCATGGATAGACAGCGAGGAATAGCCGATGGAAGAGACTGCCGTATTAATCGAACGATCACAGGCAGGAGATAAAGAGGCAAGGGAGACACTGATCGAGGAGAATCTGGGACTTGTGCGTCATATCGTTAAGCGCTTTGCCGGGCGGGGATATGATATGGAAGATCTGTTCCAGATAGGATGTATCGGCTTGATGAAGGCGATTGATAAGTTTGATCTGCAGTACGACGTAAGGTTCTCAACCTATGCAGTACCCATGATCCAGGGAGAGATCAAACGCTTCCTGCGGGATGACGGCATGGTGAAGGTCAGCAGGACCTTAAAGGAAAACGGATGGAAGATCAAGCAGGCGGCGCAGCGCCTGTCGCAGAAGCTCGGACGGGAAGCGACGCTTATGGAATTGTCGGAGGCAACGGGGCTGGCAACAGAAGATATCGTGATGGCTCTGGATGCCAATGTGGAGGTGGAATCAATCTATAAGTCCGTGTACCAGTCGGATGGCAATGAGATCTACCTGGTGGATCAGGTGGTGAGGGGCAGCGGCGGCGTAGGGTATTCTACCATGGGACAGACGGCAGGCACAGGGAACCTGTGCGAGGATACAGAGAAGGAGAAAGTGCTGAATCATATGCTGCTGGAGCAGCTTCTGGGACAGTTGGAAGAACGGGAAAGGGAGCTGATCAGTATGCGTTATTTTCAGGATAAGACGCAGATGGAAGTGGCCAGATGTCTGGGAATAAGCCAGGTACAGGTGAGCCGGATGGAGAAGCGTATCTTATTGCAGATGCGGCGGGAAGTGTGATAAGATAAAAAGATGAAAGACAGAGATCAAAACTGAGCGAAATAGAGTGAAGCAGACACACAGGATAAGAAAGGGGTACGCGTATGGAGCTTAATACATTTTGGTACGAAGTTGTCGGGATTGATGGGGATTATGTACATCTGAAACGGATCGATGTGGAGGGTGAGGAGACGAAGCTCGTTGCCAGGGCGCTTGTCCCGCCGGAGGTTGCGGAAGGGATGAAACTGAAATACGAAATGATGCAGTATGAGATCGTGGAGTAGGGGAATATTAAAGTGATGTAGCATTATTGGGTACAGGGACAGGGGGGATCATGGAAGACTGTGTAAAAAGAATCGGAGAATTGGAGAGACTGTTTTCCGACAATCAGTATTATGGAAGAGGCAAGGATGCCTTTTTTATTGAGGAAGGAATTGTTCCTGTAATGGTTTCGGCGCCACATGCCGTCAAGCAGTTCCGAGATGGAAAGATTAAGAAGGCAGATGTGTATACAGGGGGGATTGCACGGTATTTACATGAAGTGACCGGATGTCATTTAATATGTTCCGGCAGATATACGGAGAATGATCCCAATTATGATCAGCCGGGAAGCAATGCGTATCAGGATGCATTATTGGAATATTTGAATGGGCGCAGGATTGCCGCGCTGCTGGATCTGCATGGAGTAGTAAAAGAGAGAGAGTATGCGATAGAATTGGGTACGGTTCCGACACTCAGTGAAGAAGATACTTCACTTCATGAGTATAAGTTTATTGCGGATTTGTTGATTGGAATATTTGAAAGCGGCTTCAAAGAATGCTCATGCGAAAAGAAAAGTGTTTGGAAAAACAAGATTTTTAGTGCAGGAAATCAGAATACGGTAACGAAGTTCATCTCTGAAAATACAGATACGGTATGCGTTCAGTTAGAGATAAACAGAATTTACAGAGAGCCTGAGAATCGGAAGGAATTTGCGGCGTTGATTCGCAGTTTAAGAGAAGTGATCGGATTTTTGGCGGCGTATGACTGGAAATAAGGACAGATCAGAGTACTAACGCATATTTGTTTTGGCCGGAATATCCATATGGGATAGGGCGGTTTAAAGAGAAAGGGTCTTTCGACATGCAAAGGATAAACTTGAATCAGCAGAAGACAAATGCAAGAAAAAGAATACGCAAAATAGAAAAGTTTGAGAGAGATTTTGCAGCACATGGATATCAGGGTAAAGGCAAAACTTTTATAAAAGGGACAGGAGATGCTTCCTGTGTGGTTGTTGCGGCGCCGTATTCGGTAGACTGCGTAGATAGGAAGGAAAAGATTGCAAATAAGTTTTCGGGCGGGTTTGCGCGCCTTCTTGCAGCCGAATCAGGGTGCAAAGCGTTGCTTGCGCAGAAAACTTACAAGGATGTAGATCGGCATATCGTTTATGATGAATGCAGGAAGGAATTAGAAGACAGAAAGATCAGGATCTTATTGGAATTAAGAAGCCACAGCTCAGAAGATGATATTGTAGTGTTAAGCAATGGTGCGGAAGATGAAAGGAAGTCTGAGCAATTTGGACAGAAACTGGTAAGGTATATTTTTGAGTATGTGCTGAGGGAAAGCGGGATCTTGAACGGAGTTGTCAGGGAAGATGTCTGTTTGCAAAGAAGCATTTTATCAGAGACAGCCTGTGGGTTAGGCCTGCCATGTATTATCATTGATATACATGACAGGTTTCTGGATACCGAAAATATAGAACTATTTCAAGCAGTATATGATGCGTTAACTAAGATTATCACGATGCTGTCAGGAATGGACTGGAAGGCAGATTGTTGGGATGTCTATCGAGTGTGGCAGGCAGAAGCAGGTTCACAGATTCCACAGGATAAGATAGAGATCATGTGTGATGCTGGAAGTAAATTCAGAAAGAATTCTTTTCTTCATATTTGTTCCTTTTATGGGATACATGAAACAGTAAGGGCTCGTGAGGTATCGGAAGGAACGCAGAAAGAACTGCATAATTATCTTGCCGAAACAGGGACGGAGGGGATGCCTTGTGAATATGCGATCCTGACCAACAGGCTTATAGAGACGTTATTTGGGAGGGAGTGGTATGAACAGGACGAAGAGTGGCCCGGTTTACGGGGAATCCCGGTCATTGTTTATGAAAGTAAGTACGAAGAGTATGAGATTGGCATACCGAAGGCGAATCAAGTAGATGGCATTGCCCTCTCGACGGCATTATATAATGAAAAAATAAGGAGTATGGAAGATGGGGAGTATGATTACCTGTTGTTTAACAGGTATTCGGATTCCAGATTTTATATAGAGATTGCAAGCTCGGATTATCGTGATAACGGCAGAGTGAAAGACGGGGACGGGAAACCGAATGCGAAGAAAGTAATGATGCCAAGATATTTTCGGTTAATGATGGGATATCTGGAGAATCCCTTAAGGACTATCAGAGCGGAAGAATATGAAGAGATCATAGATAGAGTTCGCTCGAAGAGTACAGCATCGACAGACGATACTGATATCTCATGGGAAAATTTCCAGGACTGTTATAAGCAAATACAGGGCCAGTCTTATTATCAGCTGATCGAGGAGGAAGAGGTCGCCGAAAATCAAAGAGATTCTTATAGAAAATCGAAAGAAAAGATCGAAAAGTATTTGAAAGAGATCGGAGTATACAGACATGTAGATCTGATCCGTATACCGAAGAAGAGTATTTCTGGCAGAAGACTTAGAGACCGGCTGCCTGATCTGCTGCATAAATTGAGAATAGGGAGTCTTAACCTGACAATCGGCAAAGCGGATTATATTTTGAAAACGAGGTGGGCAGGAGATACCGATGATAAACATAACGTAGCCCGGCTAAACAATAATATGATGCGTCTTGTCGGTGTTTCGGAGAATGATAAGATCGAGATTAGGTTTGGAGAAAATATCATCACATTACGCGTTTTGGCAGGGGATGCATTGTCGGATTATGAAATAGGGATTCCGGCGTTGGGCAGGCGTGAGCTGGGAATGAACAGTATCAATGACATTGTGGTGGTTCATAGAGATATGATGCATACCTTTAAGCGTCATTCCCAGGAACAGACAATAGCAATTCTAGGTACTGTTCTGGCGGTGGTTCAGGTGCTTATAGTTTTTGATATTTTTACAGAGAGATGGACAGGAATGATAGTTGCCATTTTAGTATGTGTTATAGCTGTCATCCTGATCCTTTATTTTGCACTGAGTGAGGAAAGAGTTAAGGTGAAATGACATCATGAAGCTGACAGGGTATCTTATTGAAAAATACAATCGGATGACGAATGCCTATACATGCAATCGGCTGGTGGAAGAAGCCGGACAGCTGGGGATCGACTTAAAGATTATGGGCATCCATGATACGATGGTGACACCGGATGAGATCGTAAATGCAGGGCAGGCGCTTGAAAGAAGAGATTTCGTCATCAACCGCTATAAATGGGGGAAGATCAAGGATCATATCAACCGATTGGCGGGGAAGAGTTATAACGAGATAGAGAATTATAATATTTATGTCAACAAATATGAACAGATACGCAATCTTTATTCAGACAGCTTTCTTGTACCTCGTTATGTATTGGGAACGGCTTCATTGCCTTATGAGGAGATCGTTGACAGGATTGGACGGCCTTTTGTTGCCAAGGGATTGGAAAGCTCCATGGGGGCAGAAATTTTTCTGATAACAAGGGAGGACGATCTTGAGAAATTGGCTGGCGGATTTGATGCCGGAAAAGAATGGCTTTATGAAGAATTCATTGAGACCAGTTATGGAAAAGACATGCGCTTCTACAGTATCAGGGGGGAAGCGGTGGCATGTATGAAGAGAAGTTCGCAGGGAGATTTCAGGGCAAATGTTGCTTTGGGCGCCAGCGTCGAGCCATACGAGATCACGCCGGAGATCAAGCAGATCGCCAAAGATATTTACGGGCAGACAGGACTGGATTTTCTGGGAATAGACTTGCTGTTTGGTGATGATAAACCATACTTTTGTGAGATAAACGTGATGCCGGGAATAGAAGGCATCGAAAAAGCAACCGATGTGAATATAGCACGCAGGATCATGGAAACGATAAGAAGAGATTTTGCATATGATGAATAAGAAAGAAGCAGAGGATTTTGTATACAGATCCTATGTCAAAGCGGAAAAATACCAACAGTATGGCGCGAAGGATGCCGTGAAGCGAAGACCGGATCTGACCAGGGACATCATCCGCAGGAAGGCGGGCACGCCTGCCGTTGTAGTGACAGGAAGCAAAGGAAAGGGATCCGCAGCCAATCTGATCTCGCAGATCCTGCAGACCCGGTATAAGGTGGGGCTGATGACAAGCCCGCATCTTGTTGACTTCTGTGAAAGATTTAAGATAAACGGGCAGGTTATCAGTGATGCTGAATTTGTGAGGCAGATGACATTGATCCGCGAAGAGATAGAAGAGATTGAGGCGCGCATTCCGGAGAATGTCTGTATCAGTCCCATGGGGATCCAGGCGGATCTGGCGCTCTCCTTTTTTCGGGACCAGCATACGCAATATAATGTGTTTGAGTGTGGTAAAGGTGCGGCATTTGATGACGTCAATAATGTGAGACATGAATATGCGGTTATTAACAGCATTTTTTTGGAGCATACAAGGGAACTGGGATCAACAGTCGAAGCGATTGCGGCGGATAAAGCGCATGTAATCACAGGAGAGCAGAAATGTGTCTATATTGCGCGGCAGGAACCCTCAGTGACAGAGACGCTGTGTGAGCGGGCCGACAGGCTTGGGGTTCCGGTAAAATTGTATGGAAGAGATTTTTATGCCGAGAAGATACGTTATAGTCATAGAGGTATGCTTTTTGATGTTGTGCTGGAAGGAGAACGATACGAGGATCTGTTGGTTCCGTTATTGGGTGAGCATCAGGCCAGGAACTGTGCGCTGGCGATGGCGTTTTGCAAGGATGTACTGGGGGAACCGGAGATGGACCAGGTAAGGGAAAAGATAGCAGAGACTGACTGGCCCGGGAGAATGGAGGTTTTAAGTACAGATCCGTTCATCATGCTGGATGCGTGTATTGCTGCCGCAAGCTGCGATCATGTGAAGGACGTGGTCAGACAATTGGGGATCGGTGAGATAACGGCTATCATCGGGATTCCGGATGATAAGGATTACGCCGGGGTGGCAGGAGCCATGAAGGATATTGCATCATCCATTATTCTGACAAGATCGCAGAATCCACATTATATCTTTACGCCGCATCAGCAGTCGATACTGGCGGAGCGGAATGTAGAGACGATCTGGGCAGATTCCATGGAAGAAGCCGTTAAAGCGGGCAAAGAGTTCGGCAGACCGATTGTGATTCTCGGCACCACCTCCGTTGTCTCTGAGGTCAAGAAACTGCAGCTGACGGGGAAACTGTAGTATGACTGTGCAGTCGGAATTTTGCAGTTGTCAGTTGGGAAGGAGCAGTTCGGAATACGCTGTTGTATAAAATATCATAAGATCTTGCATACTATAGGAAATGGCGGATTGGGCGTCGTTTCCTATTTTTGATATGAAAAGACAGAGGGATACAAGTTATGTCAACTATGAATGTGACAATCTATATCAATGCGGAACAGAATGTAGAGCTGCAGTCAGAGGATGTGTATGTAAAGGATATTGGCAGTCTGACCTGCAGCGATGAGCATGTGCTGGCCAGGGTGAAGACGATCAAGCTGCATTACTTCAAAAAGGGTGAGCCAAAGCGGCAGGTGATCAGTCTGTTAAAAGTAATTGAAGAGATTGAAAAAGTCTACCCTAATGTCAGTGTTCAGAGCATAGGTGAAGCAGAAACGCTGATAGAATATATCAATGTGGACAAACATAAAGGATTTGTCCAGTGGATCAAGCTTGCTTTTGTGGCGCTTGTCAGTTTCTTTGGCACGGCGTTTACGATCATGGCTTTTCATAATGACATCGGTATCAACGATGTTTTTTCCAAGGTGTATGAGATGGTGATGGGACAACCGGGGGATGGGTACGGCATTCTGGAGCTGTCCTACTCTCTTGGACTGGCGATCGGTATTATTGTGTTCTTTAATCATATCGGCGGCAGGCGGATCACCAAGGATCCGACGCCCATCGAGGTGGAGATGCGTATCTATGAGGAAGATGTGAATAAGGCGCTGATTGCGACGGCGGACAGAGAGGGGAAGACCATCGATGTATCATGAAAAGCGGGAGGATATGGAGTGGCTGCCAGGGGAAGAGAAGAAGCGGCACAGAATCTGAAAGAAGGAGAATAAGTACGGATGTTTGGGAAACAGATCTTATTGGGAGTTATCGGAGTCAGCAGCGGCCTGATCGTGTCGGCGGGGGTATTTACGGTACTGATCTCCGTAGGGCTGATTCCGCGCTTTGCGGGAAAGATGCATGTGGCACGGAAGATTTTTGTGCTGGAAGAGATGGTGGTATTTGGGACACTGTTTGGCGGCTTCTTTAGTGTGTTCAGTGAATGGGGGATGATCGGTGAGTTCGTGCGGGAACATAACCTGTTTGGCAGCAGGGCGACGGACGGCGTCTGGAATCTGGCAGGGACGGTGTTTCTGCTTGTGTTTGGAGTGTTCGCCGGTATCTTTGTGGGATGCCTGGCGCTTGCCATTGCGGAGATGTTAAATACGATACCGATCTTTGCGAGGCGGATCGGATTCCGGCATGGACTGGGAATTGCGATTCTGGCAGTAGCGCTGGGAAAGCTGTTTGGCAGCCTTGTGTACTTTACGCAGCAAGTATTTTTGTATGGCGGATAGAACTTTGCATTTGCGGACTTGTTTTCCCGATAGAATACAGACAGGGGACAGGTTGGAGTCTGTAGTTAGGAAGTCAAGGCGGGATCGATACAAAGATAACTTTTGAAGAGAGCATATTTGGAAGAGAGGAATGTACGTATATGACATTAAATCAGGAAAAACCAAAAACAGAACAGCAGCAGAAGGAGCAGGCATACAGGCAGCATGTGGAGCAGGTGACACCGAAGTACAGTCTGCCGATACGCATGGTTAAAGCGTTTGTGATGGGTGGCATCATTTGTCTGCTGGGACAGTTTATTTTAAACTATGCAACGAATACGATGGGGCTGGACAAGGAGACGGCGGGTTCCTGGTGTTCCATGCTGTTGGTGCTTCTGAGCGTATTGCTGACGGGATTTAATATTTATCCGAAGCTGGTGGAGTGGGGCGGCGGTGGTGCGCTCGTGCCGATTACAGGCTTTGCCAATTCAGTCGCTTCGGCGGCGATCGAGTATCAGAAGGAAGGACAGGTGTTCGGAATTGGGTGCAAGATCTTTACCATTGCGGGGCCGGTAATCTTATATGGGATTTTTACGAGCTGGACGCTGGGGGTGATCTATTGGATTGGGAAGTGCTTTGGAATGTTTTGAAGAAATATATAGGAATAGAATGAATGGGCGGGGTAAAGGGTTTCAAGGATTCGTTACCCTGCCTGTTGTTATGAAAATATGGTATCTGTGTAGTACATAGTTGCTATAAATAATGGTTCTTTTACGTGAAAGCAGTTGAAGAATGATAGGGAACGGTTTTCATTCTGCCACTGGCATATCTATCAAAAGCCATCCCATCTGAATGCTGTTGTTACCTGTGCAAACAGGCATGAGAGAGGAAGTGATTTATTCTATACAAAGTTATCGGAACCGGATATAATACAGCTAATAACAGGCATGTTAAGTAAAGCTGTACAGGTAAAGCCGCGTGGAAAGTATGGCAGGAAAAGGAAGAGAGGACAGTATATGGAACCGGTAAACAGACAGGCTACGCCAAATGCGCGTAAGTTGTTACAGTATCTGAATTCTGTGTGCGGCAGAGGCATTATTACGGGTCAGCACACGCAGACAGTGGCGATGGAGGAGATCGACGAGATCCGGAGAATCACGGGGAAAGAGCCGGCACTGAGAGGGTTTGAGCTGTTGGGGTATTCACCGAATATCCGCTATGAGATGGGAGACTTGGATTGCAGGACGGAGATTGATGAGAATCTTGGTACGCTGGAGCAGGCGCTCGCTTTTGGGAGGAGCGGCGGCATCGTGACTTTTACGTGGCACTGGTTTTCCCCCGTGGGCGGATGGGATAAGAGTTTCTATACAAAGAATACGGATTTTGACCCGGAGCAGGTTCTGCAGGAAGGGACGTTGGAGCGGGAAGCCTTCTATCGTGACATGAATGTGATGGCAGGGTATCTGAGGCCTTTTCTGGAGGAGGACATTGCAATATTGTGGCGTCCCTTCCATGAATCCGAGGGAGACTGGTTCTGGTGGGGCAGAAAAGGGCCCGCAGTAGCGGCGAAGCTGTTTCGGCTGCAGTATGACTATTTTGTCAATCACTGTCACCTGGACAATCTGCTGTGGGTCTGGAACTGTCCACTGCAGGAAGGGTATCCGGGGGATGATGTGGTAGATATTTTGTCCTGTGATTTGTATATGGAGAAGGGCACGAAGACGGATTACCGTGAAGCGTATGATAAGCTGAGGGCTGTCACGATGGCGAAGAAACCGTTGGCGCTGGCGGAGATCGGTATTCTGCCGGATATGGAACTGCTGGCAGAAAGCCATGTGCCATGGTGCTACTATATGGTCTGGAGTAAAGGATTCGTACTCACGGAGAAATTCAACAGCCATGAGGCGTTGAGGAAGGTCTACGGAAGCGGACATGCGATTACATATCCGGCGCAGTGGTGCAGCGAATAATGCAGAAGCGGCAGAATTTTTAGAAAAGAAAGTCGGAGTCCGGCCAGGAGATCCTCTGCTGGAAAAATTAAGAAATATTCAGAAACATTTCAGAATTATCCTCGCCTTTTTGTCTTATAATAATACTGTTATTTGGGCGGAATCCAGATTGATATGACCGGGAATGTCATGAAGTCATGTAACCGTTTAGGGGCAGGCACAATGCGGCCTATGACCCTTGACACGGGCATCGTGACATTACCTGAATAAGACTGGATCAGAATAGTATGGACGCAGAAAGGAAAGAGAGCATATGAAGATGCGTAAGAAACTTATGTGCCTGCTCGGCAGCGGCATGTTGATTATGGCACTTGCAGGATGCGGTGCGACAGAAGGATCACAGACACAGGAAGGACAGCAGGAGAGCCAACAGCCAGCTGATCAGCAGGAACAGAATAGTAATCAGCCTGCAGAGGATGCTGTGCCTGCAGGAGAGAGCGCTTCGATCAGGATCTGGGGGCCGGTACTGCGGCTGGAAGATGGCAATCTGGTGATGGATAACCGCTCGGATGTGTCATACCGTGGAGAGATGGTTATTGCAGTAGACCCGGAATCTACCCGGATCCTGGACGGGGAAAACGGCTATCCGGTGGAAGTGTCGGAGATTAATGAGGGAGAACCCGTATTCGTGTATATCGGGCCCGCGGCAACGATGAGCGAACCGCCGATCGTGAACGCTTCCTTGATTCTGTGTAAGATTCCGGATGATCTGCGGGTTCCCGAGCAGGTCTATGTTACGGCTATGGAGGAACAGGCGGACGGCAGCTTTCTGTTGTCTGCGGATAACGGGATGCAGTATCTGGTTCCGGCGGACTGTGAGATTATGCCCTATCTGACACGGAACATAGTGACACTGCAGGATATTCAGGCAGGGAGCAGCTGCCTTGTGTGGAGCGACGAGAGAAGAACGGCGCAGAAGATTCTCCTGTTTGCGGACTGAGCAGAAGCCGCCTGCATGAATGCGGAGGATGGAACCGTTGCCGGTCTGAACTGTTACGGATATACAAAGAATCAATATGCAAAGAATCTGCAAAAAAAGATTGTCAAAAATTTATCAACGTGGTATGATGACACCGTATTGTATCTCGAATGGTGGTCATCCGTCCGGATGACCACCGCAAATGAGAATAATAACAGGAGGAATTGTACCATGAAAAATGAAAAGACCTACGAACTGGTGCTGACGGCACTGTTCACCGCCATAATCGTGATTATGGCATTCACACCGCTGGGATATA
>CANRZW010000049.1 GCA_947644545.1 uncultured Lachnospiraceae bacterium | reverse complement strand
TAGCTACCATAATACATTCAAATGAGATTAAAATCAATAACACAATTACGGTACAGCCTCCGACAAATCCGAATTCTTCTCCGATAACCGCATAAATAAAGTCAGTTTCAGGCTCTGAAATAAAATTTCCGTTCTTTACGGAACTGATCTCATTCGTATTATATCCTTTACCATACAGCATACCGGAACCAATTGCAATAACAGAATTGTTCTGCTGATAGGCAGTCGTCGAAGCATACTCATCGGGGTAGACCCATGCCAGGATACGCTTCTGCTGGAAATCATTAATGATCTGCTGGTCCGGCTGTAAGACAAGCATCAGGATAATCACAAAAGCCGGTACGGCCACGGCAATCGCGCCGATAACGTATTTCCAACTGATACCGCCTATGAGCAGAATCACACAAAACAGCAGACCGACCATGATGCTGGTGGACATATCCGGCTGCATATAGATCAGAATAAGCGGCGGCAGAAAGAGGATCACGCACATCACGATCGTTTTCAGGGAATGCATCTCCTCCTGATGCCGCAGGATCAGCTGCGCAAAAAACAAAAGCAGCATGATCTTGGCAGTCTCGGAAGGCTGAAACTGAATCCCCAGGATAATCACCCATCTCTTGGCTCCATTGACTTCCACTCCGACCAGACGCACCAACAGTAAAAGCACGATATTCAGTAGATAGATCAGCCAATAAAGCCGCAAAATCACAGAATAATCAAACAGGGAAATGACCAGCATCAAAAAGAGCCCCAGGACGAAACCTGCAATCTGCTTGGACTGCAGCGATTCTTTGGCGCTGCCGATGGCCAGGATTCCGACCACCGTAAGCGCGGCTACAAAAAAGATCAGCTTAAAATCATAATCCCTGATATGGTACTGCCTCAGCATCGGCTGCTATCTCCTTTCTCTTTCTTTCATGGCATATCACTCATTTTTGAGATCCAGGATCGGAATATTGGCATACAGCGTCGGATTCTTCAAGCTTCTGCCCTTCAACCCTGTCTTGGTAATCTGAATCTCCATACTCTTTGTATCGATCTTCATATACTTGGAGATTACCTGCGCAATGTCATTTTTGATCATTTCCATCATTTCCGGAGAGCAATTGACTCGGTCGGAAATCAATAAAATTTTTAATCGGTCTTTTGCGATCTCCCTGGAACTTTTTCGTTTTAGAATATTTTTAAACACTATGATCCCCCCTAACCCTTATGAAAGATACCGGATACTCTGGCCCAGAACGAAGATCCTTTTTCCAGATCCAGAAACGGCACCTCTCTTCCGACTATCCTGTAACAGATATTCTGAAAGGCTTTGCCGGCCAGCGTATTGCTGCCCACAAGCGGTTCCCCCTGATTCGTGGCAACTACCACGTTCTCATCGTCGGGCACCATGCCGATCAGCGGTAAGGACAGGATCTCCACCACATCGTCCGAAGACATCATATCTCCCCGCCTGATCATATCGTAGCGGATACGGTTGATGATCAGATCGATCTTATGTATCTCATTGGCTTCTAACAGACCAATGATGCGGTCTGCATCCCGGATCGCAGAAACCTCCGGCGTCGTGATCACAAGCGCCCTGTCTGCCCCAGCTATGGCATTTTGAAATCCCTGTTCGATGCCCGCCGGACAATCGAGAATAATATAGTCAAACTGATCCTTGAGATGAGAGATCATTCTCACCATCTGAGACGGATTCACCGCGCTTTTGTCCCTGGTCTGTGCCGAAGGGAGCAGAAAGAGGGTTGGATAACGCTTGTCCCGTATGATCGCCTGTTTGATGCGGCAGTTTCCTTCCACCACGTCCACCAGATTGTATACGATCCTGTTCTCCAGTCCCATGACTACATCCAGATTCCGTAATCCGATATCGGTATCGATCAGAATCACTTTTTTGCCCATAGCTGCAAGACCTGTACCAACGTTTGCAGAAGTAGTGGTCTTTCCTACTCCGCCTTTCCCTGATGTGACGACAATTACTTCACTCATATCTTCTGATGACCTCCTAATATGATTTTGTATTATCGTCCCCTAAACTTGACCAGACGGCAGCCTTGCCCGTACAAATCCGCTGACGCTGCCTTCTGTCCCTTCCGCCTTCTTACACGGGCAGGTCGTTTAGTAATTCTTTGGTAATCGGTTCCATAATGACTCTTCCGTTTTCCACATAAGCAATCTTCGGTTGGATCTTGGGTTTGATAGACCACTTGCTCTGTTTCTCTGTTGATTTATATTTGAAATCACCGATCTTTAATTTTTCCGGTGACATTTCAAGCGCTACCACGAAATGGCCTTCATCACCACTGCCGCCTGCGTAAGCCTGTCCAAAAAGACCTCCCAGGATGACAATATCCTTATTGGACACGATACTGGCGCCCGGATACACATCTCCCAAAACAATAACGCTGTTCTCCGTCTCAAGCGTCTGCCCGTCCTTCAGGTTCCCCTTATAGAACTGCCCGGCATTTTCCATAGCCTGCTGATGAAAGGACAGCTTCTGCAATGCCTTCACATAATTCTTGTTCGTCTCCTCATTCTTGCCCACAATGCACACGATGTTCAGGCGTGAATTGGCCGCTATCGTATTGACGATCTGCCGTTCCTCCAGATCGGACAGGACACGGCCCTCGAAGGAGAGCACCATACTTGCATCCTTAAAGAAATGAGCCGATTCCTTAAACTTGAATGCGATCTCCCCTATTAATTGAGAAAATGGGATCTCATCGTCCAGCCAGATAGAAAGGCCGTTTTGAAAACTCTTGATTATAACCGGATTTTTCATCTCAATTCATCCTCCATGTAGCATATCCTGCAAGTATATTTGATCGTATCCGTCTCGATAATAACTCTAATCCGCATTGATCGCGCCACGCTCCAAAGCGCTGGCAGTTCCCGTGATGATATCGCCTTCGTCCTTCAAGCCGTAATAATATGCATAGACATCCTTGGCGATCTGGGCGCAATAATCGGATGTATAACCGAAAGCCACACGTACCGTGACCGAAATCTCCGGATCTTCATAGGGCGCATAGCTGATAAAAAGGGCGTGGTTGGGGCGGCTTTTGTCCTCCTGAGCCGTACCTGTCTTGCCGGCCACACTCACATCCAGGTCCGCATAGTAACGCTTGCCCTCCACCACTCTGCGCATACCGGTATGAATGGCATCCCAGTAAGCCTGATCCATATCGATGCGATTTCGCACCGGCGCTTCATTTTCCTGTAGATAATTGTTATTCAGATTCTCTATTTTGTCTACTAATGTTAAATTATAACATGTTCCGCCGTTGGCGATAGTTGTAACATATCGCGCAAGTCCTACAGTCGTATAGTTGTTGGTACCGTGGCCGATGGCGGAACGGACGGCATCCGTATCGGATACCTCCGGCACATACTCCTCGATCTCCACGCCGGAAGGCTCTGTCAGGCCGTAGAGATCAGCTGCCTTAGCCAGTTTCTTAAGCGCCACGTCATTGTTATAAGTATCGCCCACAATGCCCAGCCGATACCCCACTTCATAGAAGAACCCGTTACAGGAATGCTGCAGCCCGCCTGTCATGTTCAAAGAGCCATGTCCGCCTCTGTTCCAGCATCTTGGCGGCGGCGAAATCTTGTCGAAAGTTCCTGTACAGAGAATCGTATCCGACAAAGAAATAACTCCTTCCGTCAATCCCGCAGTGGCAGCGGCAATCTTGAAGGTGGAACCGGGCGATGTCCTCTGCTGGGTGGCATAATTGAGCAGCGGCGAAGAAAGATCGTTTTGCAGTTTGGCAAAATAAGCTGCATCCACACCGTTGGCCATCTTATTATTATCATAGCCGGGATAAGATACAAGCGCCAGCACGTCGCCGGTATTGACATCCGTTATGACGATGGAACCCGAAAAAGGATCCAGTGCAAGCTGTGCCGGGGTAATGTCCAGATTCTCGATACGGTTGCGCATAAAAACGTAAGCCGTCTCATTGCCGGCCTCAAACTGCCGCAGTTCCTCAGCCGGGACCTCCACCAGATCCTGTTCCAGCAGAAGCTGACAGATCTGCCGGCCGGTCAGCTCGTCATTATTGATCATATAACGATAGATTCTCTTTTCAAATTTCAGATCCCTGTCCAATTTGTCAAAAATATAATGCAAAAGCTTCTGGTAGATCTCGACAGAATCCGAATATTGGGAATTGATCTCCAATTTGGATACATTGACCCAGTTCTGTGCGATCGTGTAATTCAGATATTCGTTCAGACTGATGACTTCATCCGTCGTCCACGCGATGTAAGTGGCATCTTTCTTATCGACTGCCGAACGCATGATGACATCATTATCATAAAGCATGGACACGATATAGCTCTCGTAATTCTGGTATTCCTTACTCAGGTCCATATAAGGCGTGCAGGTCTCTTCGAGCTCTTCCCGAAGCGTCGCCTCCACTCTCGCCTTCTTATCCAAATAAGCCTCGTATACGGCCTTTTCCGTTTCTGCAGCATCCGCTTCCGTAAAGTGTGCAGTATCGATGATATTATTATTAATACATGCAAAATAGACATCATAAACCGGAAGCTGAATATTGCCTCCGCTGCCGCCTTCCGGAACATGATACTCTTTGATATTCTGCAGGCTGTTCAACAAAATACTCGCCAGCTTGGATTCCAGTATATGATAACAGGCTTTCTGCAGATCGGTATCCAACGTAAGCCAGACATCGTTCCCTGCGCTCGGCTCTACCCGGTCGCTGGTCTTGATCACCTTGCCGAGATTATCTACGAAAACGGTCTCCGAACCTTTCTTTCCCTGAAGATTCGTCTCCATAGAGGCTTCGATGCCCGATTTGCCCACGGTGTCATTCAGGTCATAGGATTCATCCTGTTCCTGCAGTGTCTGTAATTCTTCCGGATTTACCTTGCCGGTGTATCCGAGCACCTGCGCAAAATAGATACTGTCATTGTATTTGCGGATCGTACCCTCTGCAATCGAGACACCGTCCAGTACATCGGCATTTTCCATCACCACCGCAACCGTCTCCGCAGACACATTGTTTGCCACCGTCGTTGCGATATACCGCTGATAGCTGTTGGCGCTCATGGCAAACCGTATGGTAACGATCTTTAATATTTCCTCTTTTGTATAACCCATTCCGGGAACAAACGTGGAAGAATCGTCCGGATCCGTGTAATCTCCAACCCCATAACGTTTACTGCTGCACAGATAGTCCATCACTTCATCCGGCGTGGCATTCTTCTCTTTCTCCTTGAAGTCCTCGTCATCGATCAAAGCATGTCCATAGACATCGGCAAGAAAACGAAGAAGCTGCGTTCCCTCTACATTAAAGCAGTAATTTCCGTTATGATCCAATACAATATGAAAATCATTGATGATCTTGTCGCCGCAGCGCTCTATGATCGATATGAGCTGAAAGATCGTATCGTTCAGCCTGGCATTTTTGCGTTTGCTGCCGGATTCATACACGTCTTCTATCGTGACGGAATAGGCGAGTTCATTGTAGGCTAACAGCTTCCCGTTCCGGTCCAGAATATTGCCTCTTGTTGCCGGAATGGCACGTTCCCTTGTGATACTCAGCTGAAAATTGTTAAAATACTCTTCCCCATGAACAATTTGAAGCTGGAAGATCGTATAGATCAGATAGCCTCCCATGCCAAACAAAACAAATACGAGAATCAGAAGTCTGGATGTGACCATATTTATGAAATTTTCTTTAAAACGCTCCCATATATGTTCAAACAAACTTTTTGCCACTCCTTAGTTCACTGCGCTCCAGACTGGTGTTGATCCAGAGAATGAGCGGATACAAAAAAATAGTAATGACGATCGTGTAGACTACTTCCGGCAGTATGATATGCAGGAAATAATAGCCGAATTCAAATCTGCTCCGTAACAGGAACATGATCACATAACAGATAAATCCGTAGAAAAGATCGCTTCCCAGAATAAGCGCTATCGGCAGTTTGATATCCTGCGGATAGAAAATAGTACAGAACTTGCCGTTCATATAACCTATATACATATAGATCAGGGCATAAAATCCGATCGTATTTCCAAAAAAGATATCGATCAGAATACCACAGAAAAATCCGATCAAAAGCCCGGTCTTCTCTCCCCTCATAAATCCGAAGGAAGCCGTGAGTACAATCATAAGATTCGGAACGATTCCGCCAAAAGCCAGACTTCGGAAAACAGTACACTGCAATAAGAAGCATATAAAGATTAAAAGGGCTGTGATCAACCCACGTCTCAGTTTCATATCCACCTCTCGATCCTTTTATGTCAATCCGTGATCGTCTGCTTCTGCTCCATGATAACAAGCACCTCTTCCAAATGCTCAAAATCCACTGCCGGGGTGATATTGCCGGATTTGGTCAGATTATTGGAATCCTGATCGATCTTACTGATGTATCCGATCAGAATCCCTGGCAGATACTTATCGCTGATATTGGATGTGACGATCTTATCGCCCTCCACGACTCTGTTCTCACTGTCGATCAATTGTCCGAATTCAATCACACCCGTGGCATAAAGCTTCAGATTACCGGAAACGATCATGTTGTCGGAACTGGATAATACCATGGCGCTGACATTGGAATCATCCGCAATGATCGCCTTGACTTTCGCCCAATTCGCCCCCACATCCACAATCCGCCCGACAAGACCACTGCCGGCTATGACATTCATATCCACCGCGATTCCGTCCTGTTCTCCCTTATTGATCACAAAGGAATAGAACCAGTTGCCGGAATCCCTAGCGATAATACGCGCTCCCGTCTTCTCATACTCATCATATTGAGCGTCCAGACTGTATAATTCTCTCAGATTCGTCAATTCATATCGATCCTGCTGCAACCGGGTATTCTCTATCGTCAGCTCATCGATCTGCTGCTTCAGATCCTCATTCTCTGCGATCAGATCCCTGATCTGCGCCAGTTCCTCGGACCGGTTTGCCAGCCAGCTTCCGACAGAACTGATTCCCTCTGCAAAAGGAACGATCGTATAACCGGCTACCGAGCTTAAAGGCCCGCTGAAGACCGTTGTATTAAATGTAAGCAGCACCATGCCGGTGCACAGGATTGTTAAAATAAAAAGGAGATATTTACTTGGCAAAGTAAATTTCTCTCCTTTTCTTTTTACGATCGGACTCATTTACTCATTCCTTCTATTGCATATGCTACCGTTTTATAATTATCCTCATTGATAATCTTAGCAAGTCCAAGCGCTACACTGGTCACGGGATTCTCCGAGACATTGACTTTCAACCCGGTCCCCTTGCTCAGAAGCTGTGACAGTTTACTTACCTGGGACGCGCCTCCTGTCAGATAGACGCCATGCCGGTATATATCCGCTGCAAGCTCCGGCGGCGTACGCTCCAGAATAACCTTCACATTATCAATGATCGTATTAAAATGCTCGATAAGGCATTCGTCAACCAACTGTGTCGGTATCTCCCGTTCTACCGGGAGTCCCGTAACAATGTCTCTTCCATATACCACGGCTCCTGTCTGCGCCTCCTCCAGCTCCAGGAGTGAAGTCTTTACTACCTCGGCGGTCTTGCCTCCTATGATAAGGCTATACTCCCTGCGGACTGCCGCTTTGATCGCGTCATCAAACTTACGCCCGCCTACCTTGATCAGCTTGCTCAGTACGATACCGCCCAAAGACAGAATGGAGATCTCTGTCGTGTCAAAGCCGACGTTAACGACCAGAACACCCTGAGAATTCTTGACATCAATCCCCATGCCCAAGCCGTCTGCAACCGCCTTATCCACTACCATGACCTTCTTTGCTTTCACATTGGATTCCTTGATCAGATCCTTAAAAGCCCGCTTCTCCACTTCCGTCACATCCCAGGGAACCGCAATATAGTAATCCGCCGGTTTCACGTTATTTTTCATCAGATCACTGAGGAAATATTTCACCAGCAGTTCCATATTCTGGATATCTGCGATCACGCCATTGCTGAGCGGATAGGAGATATGAATATTGCTGGGAGCCTTCTCGTACATCTCAAAAGCCGAATCTCCATATGCAAAAAGATTCTTCTTGTTCTCAATGGCGATCATGTTCTTTTCCACAAAAACTTCATCGTCCGCACGATTATATATTTTGATATTACTGGTTCCTAAGTCAATTCCAAATGCGTTGTTAGCCACTGCAGCCCGTCCTCTCTTTCTACTAACTTCTCTCGCTGTCAGATAGTTCTGTCATTAAATGACTCTCTTTGAAGCTGAAATATTGATTGTCCCCGATGATAATATGATCAAGGAGCGGTATATCCGTGAGCACGCCCACCCTCCTGATACGCTCTGTGACTTTGAAATCATTGTCACTGGGAATCGGGTTGCCGCCGGGATGATTATGCAGCAGCATGACCCCGGCGGCCTGTACCTGCAATGCATGAATAAAAACTTCTCTGGGTGAGATCAATGATGCATTGACCGTCCCCTTTGACAGAATGTGCTCCTCGATCAGATGCATTCCGCAGTCTACCAGAAGAAGCATGATATATTCTACATTTTCATGGCGGAAACGCTCCATATAATAATCTGCCACGGAACTGGGCCGCTGAAAAGACAGTCCGTCCTTTGCCTTAGCCTGTGCCATCCTGGTACTCAGTTCCGCCACGGTTTTAAGCTGAATCGCCTTCACTTCCCCGATACCGTCAATCTCCTGCAGGCTCTTGAGCGGTATGTGGTACAATCCCGACAATCCGTTGCCATAGCAGGCGCTTCTGGTCAGCACCTCCTCGCCCAGCATACGGGCGCTTCTGCCATGAGACCCTGATCTTAAGAGAATCGCCAGCAGTTCCGAATCCGTAAGCGCCCTGCTTCCAAAGGCAATAAATTTCTCATATGGAAGATTCTGCATCTTATAATACTCATTGTTCTCATACTTGCCTGATTTCATGCAACCTCTTTCCCGACAGCTTCTCTCTCCTGACATGACGGGGAAGATTTTCATCAGAGATCGGCAAAATCCTGATCAAAATCGAATACCTGCTTCCTACACGAAGCCGCTTGCCCTGCGGGCGTCTGTTAAATAAACCGATAGATAACGACTGCCGCCGCAATGCCGATTATACTTGAGATCGTGATCTTGATCGACAGGCCAAACGTAACGCTCAAGATGCCAAGATCCAACACCAAAGGCGCCGAAAGCCCAAATGACTGGCCATAATTAAGCCATGTACTCGGAAACAGGCTTCCTATGAAGCCTCCTATCACAATACCTGCCAAAATCAACAGAAAACAAGCCCAATTGTTCTTACGCATACGAACCAGGTTCTCCTTTCTCAACGCTCATTTTATCACAACCCTTTTTTGATGTATACAAAAATTGGTAAAATTTAATAATAAAAGTTGCCGGCCGCGTCTTAAACTCTGCAAAAGTCTGCAGATACCACCCCCTGATCTATCAGGTTCTGCAGCGTTTTCAGGATGCCCAGCTTGGCATGGGGGAAGGTCAGCCCTCCCTGGAAGTAGACCGCGTAGGGAGGCTTGATCGGACCGTCCGCACTAAGCTCTATGGAGGATCCGGACACGAAAGCGCCCGCAGCCATGATCACCTTGGAATCATAGCCCGGCATATCCCATGGCTCAGGGGTCACAAAGCTGTCCACCGAGGCCGCCGCCTGAATCCCCTGACAAAAGGCGATCACGCCTTCCGGGGCGCCGAAGGTGACGGCCTGGATAATATCATGCCTGCTCTCCTGCCCGTTTGGCACCACCGGAAAGCCAAGCTTCTCATAGATATTGGCGGCGAAGACGGCGCCCTTTAAGGCGCTCGCCGTTACGGTAGGTGCCAGGAACAGACCCTGATAGAAGGAAGCAAGAGCCCCCAGGGAAGCTCCCACTTCTTTTCCGAGGCCCGGAGAGGTCAGGCGGTAAGCCGCATTTTCCACGCATTCCTTTTTGCCGGCGATATAACCGCCGATGGGCGCGAGGCCGCCGCCCGGATTCTTGATCAGGGAACCGACTACCATGTCCGCCCCCACATCGGTGGGCTCGATGGTCTCAACGAATTCTCCGTAACAGTTGTCCACCATACAGAGAATGTCCGGTCTTATCTCCTTGATAAAGCGGATCAGTTCACCGATGCGGTTCACCGAGAGGGTCGGTCTTGTCTGGTAGCCTTTGGATCTCTGGATCGTGACGAGCTTCGTTCGCTCACAGAGGGCGCCGCGAATGCCCTCATAGTCAAAAGACCCGTCCGGCAGAAGATCCACCTGCCTGTAGGAAATACCATATTCTTTCAGGGAGCCTTTGGAAGGACGGATGCCAATCACCTCCTCCAGCGTATCATAAGGCTTGCCCACCGGGGATAACAGCTCATCGCCCGGACGAAGGTTGCTCATCAGCGCCAGCGCCAGCGCATGGGTGCCGCAGGTGATCTGCGGACGCACCAGGGCATCTTCCGTGTGGAAAAGGGATGCATACACCTGCTCCAGCGTATCCCGGCCCAGATCATTGTATCCATAGCCCGTGGTACCCAATAGACACGCTTCGCTGACCCGGCATTCCTGCATGGCCAGCGTTACTTTCAGCTGATTGTATTCCGCCGTCTCGTCAATCTGCCGGAAACGTTCCTGCAGGGAGGACAGAATCTCTTCCCCGAAACGGACTACCGGTTCGGAGATGCCGAAATGTGCGTATTGATTCATCAAATTTACGTTGTTGATAGAATTTGTGTTTGTCATATAGATGCTGCCTTTCTTTGATCATAAACCGGACATGCCTGCCATAATTTTCCTACAAAGTATTGGTTGTGCTACATAATCGTTCTTTCCTGCAGGATTCTCACCATATACTGCAGAATGCGGGTGTCGTCATACCCGTACTCCGGTTTGTTGATCCAGAGTACGTCCCGTTCTCTGCGAAACCAGGTCAGCTGTCTCTTGGCGAAATGCCTGGTGTCCCGTTTCAGGGTGTAGACGGCTTCTTCCAGAGAACACCGGTTGTCCAGATAGTCGAGAAGCTCCTTGTAGCCAAGGCCCTGCATGGATACCATATCTCTCGTACAGCCCGCTGCCCTCAGGGCCGATACTTCCTCCAGCAGTCCCTGCTGCATCATCCGGTCTACTCTCTTGTCAATCCTGCCATACAGCCGGTCCCTGTCATCGTTTAACACAAAGTAGACGAAATGATAGGGAGAAGTACGTTCCCGCTGCTGTCTGTTGTGCTCCGAAATCTTGGTTCCGGTTTTCTCATAGAATTCGATGGCGCGGATCACACGCTTGATATTATGGGCATGAATGCTCTCACAGGATTCCGGATCGATCTGCCTAAGCCGCTCATAGAGAATCTCGCTGCCCTGGGCGGCGGCCAGTTCTTCCAGTCCGGCGCGCAGCGCAGTATCTTCGTCATTCTCTGTAAAGTCGATGTCATAAAGTAATGCCTGAATATAGAATCCCGTGCCACCCACCACAACCGGGAGATGTCCGCGCGCGTAGATTCCGGCCATGGCTTCTTTCGCCAGCTGCTGGAACGCGACCACATTAAATTCCTCTGTCGGGTCCAGCACGTTGATCAGATGATGGGGAATGCCGCCCATCTGCTCCGGCAGGATCTTGGCCGAACCGATATCCATCTGTCGATAGACCTGCATGGAATCGGCGGAAATGATCTCACCACCAATCTGTCTGGCAAGTTCTATGGCAAGCTCTGATTTTCCGACGGCCGTCGGTCCGGTCAGAATCACGAGGCCGGGCTTTTTTACTGATTGTGTCAATGTCAATTCACTATCCTCTTAAATTTCTTTTCCAGTTCATATTTGCTCATGGAAACGATGGTCGGTCTGCCATGGGGACAATGATACGGGTTGTCCAGTGTCAGCAGTTCATCGATCAGCCGCTCCGCTTCCTTCCCGCTCAACCGCATATTACCCTTAACTGCCGCCTTACAGGCCATAGTCGCAATCCGGATCCGGATGCTCTCCGGCGTACCGCTGACGGCTTCCCCTGCCAGTTCGTCCAGGATCTCCAGAAAAAGACGCTTCTCCTCATAGCCGTACAGATCCATGGGAACGCCCCGGATGGCATACTCACTGCCGCCAAACTCTTCAATCAGAAATCCCAGCGCCTCGAAATCCCCGGCATGTCTGTTATAACATTCCTGTTCTCTACCGGTCAGCGTCACTACAACGGGCGGATTCATCGACTGAGAGACGATCGCCTGTTCCCGAAACTGCTTCATCAGGCGTTCGTATTTGATCTTCTCATGCGCCGCATGCTGATCGACAATCAGAAGCTTGTCCTCATAGGAAATCAGCCAGTAAGTATCAAAGATCTGTCCGATCAGCTCAAACCGCTTTCTGGATGACTCCGACAGGATCTTATCTGCGAACATTTCCATCTGAACCGGCTGCAGCGGCTGCTCCGTCACCGGCAATGCCGCAGGTTCCTGTACCTTAGTCGGACGGGATGCAGACACAGAATCAGCCGCAGCCTGAATCCGATGATCCGCAGGCTCTGGATCATTGTCTGCATGGTATGCGGCGGGTGCACTCACCCTGCTCTGATTCTTCTGATAAATAAGGTTTATGGCATCGGATACGCTGCTCTGCGGCATTCCTGCAATCCGCTTCCTCTCGAACGGCTCGGGCATGGACACTGCGGCATCCTGCTTTCTGGCGCGCTGTTCCTGCGCCAGTGCTTTCGCCTGTTCCTCCCGGTCTGCCAGTCTGACTTCCGGAATCATTTCCTGCCTGCGCAGGGCATCATGAATGGCACTTCTTACCGCCTCATAGAATACCGGTCCGTCGGCGATCCGTACTTCCATCTTCGTCGGATGCACATTGACGTCGATCCGCTTTGTGTCAATCTGAAAATGCAGCACGCAGAACGGGAATTTGTGCTGCATCAGGTATTCCCGATACCCTTCTTCAATGGCCTTGCTGATCAGCGAACTCTTGATATATCTGCCGTTGATATAGAAGATCTCATATCCTCTGTTGGCGCGGTTGATCACAGGCTTTCCCAGGAAGCCGCTGACCGCCATCCCCTCTTCCTGCCAGCAAAAGGGGATCAGCTCGGCCGCCATATCCTTGCCGTAAATACGATAGATGATCTCCCGCAGCTCGTTATTGCCCGTGGTATAGAATCTGGTCTGTCCGTTGAGAATAAACTTAAAGGATATCTGCGGATTGGACAAGGCGAGATGTTCCATCAGATCTGCCACGTAGGAGCCTTCTGTCTGCGGCTGCTTTAAGAATTTCTTCCGGGGCGGCGTGTTAAAGAAAAGGTTCCGCACCAGAATCGTCGTGCCGTCCGGCGCGCCGATCTCCTCCAGCTCTTTCTCTGTCCCGCCCTCGATCACATAGCGGATTCCTGTCAGATCCCGGGGTATCTTGGTGATCAGTTCCACCATGGAAACGGCGGCGATACTGGCCAGGGCTTCCCCTCGGAATCCCAGACTGACTAAGTCAGTCAGGTCGTCTGCCGATTTGATTTTACTGGTAGCATGGCGCAGGAAGGCATTTCTGACCTGGGATTTCTCGATCCCGCCGCCGTTGTCCGTAACACGGATCAGCGAAATCCCGCCGTCCCTGATCTCCACCGTAACCGCATCCGCACCGGCGTCGATGGCATTCTCCACCAGTTCCTTCACCACGCTGGCCGGCCGCTCCACCACCTCACCGGCCGCAATTTTGTCTATCGTCTGATGATCCAGAATATTTATCGTCGCCATTTATTTCCTCATTTCATACGGATTCTACCATCGGTTTTTCAGTTTCGTCTGCAGACGGTACAGCACATTCAACGCGTCGATAGGCGTCAGATTCCCTACGTCGATCTCCTGCAGCTCTTTGATCACGTCCTCATCCCGGACTGTATCGAAAAGCGACATCTGCTCTAAATCCACTTCATCGTATTTTACCGGCCTGCGCTTTTCATTCTTGATATTGATCTCGATCTTCTGCACCTTTTCCGTGATGTCATTGTCACTCAACTGCTGCACGATCTCCTTGGCGCGGTCGATGACCATATCGGGCACGCCTGCCAGCTTCGCTACCTGAATGCCGTAACTCTTATCTGCCCCGCCCTGAATGATCTTGCGCAGGAAGACAATATCGTCTCCCTTTTCCTTCACGGCAATGCAATAGTTATTTACATTGTCCATTTTACCTTCCAGTTCGGTCAGCTCATGATAATGGGTGGCAAACAGCGTCTTGGCGCCCAGAATCTTGCGATTGCTGATATGCTCGATCACCGCCCAGGCAATGCTCAGACCGTCGAAAGTGGAGGTGCCCCGCCCGATCTCATCCAGCACCAGCAGACTGTTTGCCGTGGCATTGCGCAGGATATTGGCCACCTCGTTCATCTCCACCATGAAAGTAGACTGGCCGCTGGACAGATCATCGGACGCTCCTACCCTGGTGAAAATACGGTCTACGATGCCGATATCGGCCTTTTTCGCCGGTACAAAGGAGCCGATCTGGGCCATCAGCACGATCAGCGCCGTCTGCCGCATATAGGTGGACTTGCCGGCCATGTTAGGACCGGTGATCACGGCGATGCAATGCTTCTGATTATCCAGATAAGTATCGTTGGCAATGAACATATCGTTACTCGTCATCTGTTCCACCACGGGATGCCTGCCGTCCTTGATATTGATGACTCCCTTTTCGTTGAGGGACGGGCGCACATATTGGTTCCGCTCCGCTACATAGGATAATGCCGCCAGCACGTCCAGCTTGGCGATAGCCCTGGCAGTCCGCTGGATGCGCTCCACCTCCGCGGCGATAGCATCCCGGATCTGACAGAAAAGATCATATTCCAGAGAGGACAGCTTGTCCTCCGCATTCAGAATCATATCCTCCAGCTCTTTCAGCCGCGGCGTCGTATAGCGTTCCGCATTGGCCAGCGTCTGCTTGCGCACATAATCTTCCGGCACCAGATCCTTGTAGGAATTCGTGACCTCGAAGTAGAAGCCGAACACTTTGTTATGCTTGATCCGCAGGTTCTTGATCCCGGTCCGCTCCCTGTCCTCCTCTTCCAATGCGGCAAGCCAGTTCTTGCCGTCCGTCTTGGCGTTTCTGAGGGCGTCGATGTTCTCACTGAATCCTTCCTTGATTATGCCGCCGTCCCGGATGGAGATGGGCGGTTCCTCCAGAATCGCATCGTCGATCAGATGATAGATGTCTTCCAACGTATCCGTATTGTTCCGTATCTTCGTCAGAAGTCCGGTATCCAGATCCTGCAGCAATGTCTTGATGGAAGGCAGCATGGCAAGGGAGTTGCGGAAAGCAATCATATCCCTTGGATTAGCCGTCTTGTAACTGATCTTACCCATCAGGCGTTCCAGATCGTAGATCGCGTTCAGGTATTCACGCAGCTCGTCCCGGTCCACACTCCGCTTACAGAGCATTTCCACCGCATCCAGCCGCAGGTTCATCTGTTCTTTGTCGATCAGTGGCTGTTCGATATACTTGCGCAGCAAGCGGCCGCCCATGGCGGTCTTGGTGCGGTCCAGCACCCCGAGCAGGGATCCCTTTTTCTGTTTCTCGCGAAGCGTCTCAGTCAGCTCCAGGTTCCGCCTCGTGGCGCTGTCAAGCAGCATATACTTACTGATCAGATAAGGATACAGATGGGTAAAATGCGCCAGCGAAGTTTTCTGCGTCTCATACAGATAGGCCAGCAGCGCCCCTGCGGCGATCATGCCGGATGGGAAGTCTTCTATGCCCAGCCCGGACAGAGAACCGACCTTGAAATGCTTCAACAGATTCTTCCGGCAGCCTTCTTCGTCAAAATAGTGGGACGCCAGGGAATATACCGTGATCCCCAGGCGGTTTTTCAGATCCTCGATATCATAACCGCTGACCAGAAACTGTTCGTTACAGATGATCTCCGAAGGGCTGTATTTCTGAATTTCATCCTGAAGCTTGCGGATATCGTCCACCTCGGTCAGATAATAATCGCCGGTCGTGACATCCGCCATGGAAATACCCGTCTTGCCCGGAGAATATACGATACAGAAAATATAATTATTCTTGCTCTCGTCCAGTGCCTGCAGGTTCAGGTTCGTGCCCGGCGTGACGATCCGGATCACTTCCCGCTTGACGATTCCCTTGGACTGTTTCGGATCCTCCACCTGCTCACAGATCGCCACCTTATAACCTTTTGACACCAGCTTATTGAGGTGGTTCTCCACCGCGTGGTAAGGCACGCCGCACATTGGCGCCCGCTCCTCCTGTCCGCAGTTCTTGCCGGTCAGCGTAATCCCCAGCTCTTTCGATGCGGTCAGCGCATCGTCATAAAACATCTCATAAAAATCGCCCAGGCGATATAGCAGGATACAATCCTGATAATCTTTCTTCGTTTCCAGATACTGCTGCATCATTGGTGTAAGTTCTGCCATGTTTATAACCGTCTTTCTATAAAAATCATTTGATAGCGCCCAAGAATCTGTTCAGCAGACCTATTCAACGATATATCCCGTATAATAGAATCCGTGACATCTATCCAAAAAAACCGGCACCAATTGACCGATCAGGCTCTTTGACGCTGGAAAATGTACCAGCATGTTGTTGGACAGGCGGCCGGTCATCAGAGAAGCATCCTGTTCGTTTACTTCCTCCACCAGCGCCTCCATCACTCTGCCCTGCAAAAGCGCGGCCCGCTCCTTCGCGGTGTCCTGTACCACCTTGAGTAATTTGTCAAATCCTTCCCGGACCACCGCTTCCGGCACCTGGTTTTCCATGGCTGCCGCAGGAGTTCCCGTCCGCTTGGAATAGATGAAAGTAAAGGCATTATCGTACTGCACTTTTCTCACCACATCAATGGTTTCCTCCACATCGCTAAGCGTCTCCCCCGGAAAGCCCACAATAATATCCGTAGTCAGGGCAATGTCCGGCATGGCAGTCCTGATCTTGTCCACCAGTGCCAGATACTGCGCCTTCGTATAGCGCCTGTTCATGGCCTGTAAGATTCTGTCGGACCCTGCCTGCACGGGCAGATGCAGATGACGGCAGATCTTCTTTGAATGCTTCATCACATCGATCAGCTCGTCGGACAGATCTTTCGGATGGGACGTCATGAAGCGGATCCTTTTCAGTCCCTCGATCTGTTCAACCTCCTGCAAAAGCTGCGCAAAGGTGATCGGCGTATCCAGATTCTTGCCATAGGAATTAACGTTCTGTCCAAGCAGCATGACTTCCACCACACCGTCCGCCACCAGACGTTCAATCTCCTGCAGAATCTCTTTCGGATCCCGGCTCCGCTCCCGGCCCCGCACATAGGGCACGATGCAGTAGCTGCAGAAATTGTTGCATCCGAACATGATATTGATTCCGGATTTGTAGGAATATTTACGGCTGACCGGCAGTTCTTCCACGATCTGATCAGTCTCCTGCCAGATATCCACAATCATCTCCTGATTCTCAAACATGGTCACCAACAGCTGCGCAAACTTGAAAATATTGTGGGTGCCAAAGATCAGATCCACGAAACGGTAACTTTTGCGAATCTTATCGATCACGGTCTGTTCCTGCATCATACAGCCGCAGAGGGCAACCTTAAGATGGGGCTTATTTCTCTTCATACTGTTCAGAAATCCCAGGCGGCCATAAACCCTCTGGTTGGCATTATCCCGCACCGTACACGTATTATAGATGACAAAATCAGCCTCCGCCTCCACTTCCGTGGCAGCATACCCAATCTGTGTCAGGATCCCCAGCAGCTTTTCGGAATCTCTGGCGTTCATCTGACACCCGAAGGTTGTGACACAACAAAGCGGCTGCCGTCCCAGCTGCTGTCTGAGTCCGTCCACATAGAAAGCCGCCTTTTTCATATACTCCTGCTGCTGAGCCAGCTCCTGTTCATCGTTTTTGGATGCATATTGTCCCATTGTAAACCTCATTTCCATGCATGATCTGTTCTTTATTATTTGCCGGTTCGCTCTGCTCGTTTTATACATGAAACAAAACAGGTATCCTCACTCCATACTACTGTGCCGCCGTAATCTGCCACACCCGTGGACGATAACCTGTTTTGCATGATATTGTCTATCTTTCTATAAAAATCCCGTTCCTGTCCTCTCTTGATCCCACAGGACATACCGAAGCCTTAGAAGTGAATCCGTATCTTACGATATTTTCTTACAACAAGCGACAGCCAGTGAGCCAGGGCCAATGTGGCAGGCGATGCTCAAAGATAACGGATCCATATGGATATCGAATCCCGGGAACTGCGCCGCCACTTCGTCGCGAAGCTGCCTTGCTGCCTCCAGGTCATACGTATAGGCGATCTGCAGCCAGATCGCGTCCTTATTCACACCGCCAAAACGCTTCTCCATATCATTGCGGATCGCATTGATCATCATGGTCTTGCCCTGGGAAACGGTTCTCGCCTTCGCAAAAGCGTCCAGCTTATCACCCTGGATCGTCAGCACAGGCTTTAACCGTAAGATTGTGCCAAGCGCCGCAGCCGCAGGCGTGATCCTGCCGCCCTTTTTCAGATAATACAGGGTGTCCAGCATGATATAAATACTGGAATTGAACTTATCATCTTCCAGAAACTGTTTGATCTGCGCTGCATCCATGCCTTGTTCCACGAGTCTGAGTGCATCCAGTGCGGACTGTCTCTGCGTAACGGAGATTCTCTGATTGTTAACGACCTGCACCCGGCCATCGTAATCTGCCGCAAGCATAAGCGCACTCTGACAGGAACCGCTTAAGCCGCTGGACATGGGAATATGTACGATCTCGTCATACTCTTCAAGCAGTTCATCCCACAGTTTCATCACAGAATCCGGGGAAGGCTGGCTGGTGATCACATCAGCTCCCGCCGCCAGTTTCTCGTAGAACGCCTCCTGTGTCAGCGTGATATCTTCAAAAAAAGTCTCATTGTCAATCATAAAAGGCATGGGCAGCACATAAATACCCAGCTCCCCTGCCTGCTTCTGCGTTATTCCGCTGTTACTGTCGGTAACAACCGCGATCTTCTTTGCCATATCTGTCTCACACTCCGTTATCAAACTATACTCTTCAAAATCTAAAGTAAACTCCAATCATGCTCAGCCTGCCGCCTGAACCGTTACGGAAATCTTCTACTTAAACATATTACTTTCAGATAGTTCTAAAGTCAACCTCATTTATTACACCATTCTTTAAATATTCTCCCAGAGAGGCATACTGCTTCGTAACAAGTTCGGGATCCTCGGCCAATATCCGGTCTGCCCAGTCGCTGGCCCGCTGAAGGATCGAAGCGTCCTGGAAAATATCGCCCAGCACAAATTTAAGCGCGCCGCTCTGTCGGATGCCAAACAGATCTCCCGGCCCCCGCAGCTTCAAGTCCTGGCTGGCAATATAGAAGCCGTCGTTGGATTCGTTCAGGATCTTAAGCCTCGCCATGGTCTCCGGTTTCGGCGACTTGCTCATGAATATGCAGTAAGACTGTGTATCGCCACGGCCCACACGTCCCCGCAGCTGGTGCAGCTGTGCCAGACCGAACCGCTCCGCGTTCTCCACCATCATCACCGTAGCGTTCGGCACATTGATCCCCACCTCGATCACCGTCGTGGATACGAGAATGTCAATCTGCCGGGCGGCAAAAGCCTCCATGATCCGGTTCTTCTGTGCAGGCTTCATTTTCCCGTGCAGCGCCGCGATCTGGATCGTATCGGGCAGGATGCTTTTCAACCTGGCGGTGTAGGAAACCACATCTTCCAGCTCTGCCATCTCCCCCTCTTCCACCATGGGACAGATGATATAAACCTGACGGCCGGCGGCTATCTCCTTTTCCATAAAACGATAAGCAGTCTCACGGTAGGAAGTATTCACCACACAGTTCTTGATGGGCAGTCGATTGGCCGGCAGTTCATCGAGCACCGAGATATGCAGATCGCCGTACAGGATGATGGCCAGCGTCCGCGGGATCGGCGTTGCGCTCATAACAAGCACATGCACCTGCTTCCCCTTCTGCGCCAGACTCTCCCGCTGGCGCACACCGAAACGGTGCTGTTCGTCCGTGATCACAAGCGCCAGATTACGATAAACGACTTTATCCTGAATCAGTGCATGGGTACCGAGGATAACGTTCGCCTCCCCGCTCTCGATCTGCGCATAGATCTGTCTGCGCTCCTTTGCGGTGGCAGAACCAGTCAGCAGCACGGGACGGACCGGCAGTTTATACTGCTTCTGCAGTTGTGATAACGACTCATAATGCTGTGCAGCCAGCACTTCCGTGGGGGCCATCATGGCTCCCTGATAGCCGTTAGCCACGCACATGAGCAGCGCCAGAAAAGCAAGGATCGTCTTGCCGGATCCGACATCCCCCTGAATCAGCCGGTTCATCACATGTTCCGATGTCAGATCAGACCGTATTTCCGCCCACACCTTCTGTTGAGCCGCTGTCAGGCGATATGGCAGTGCCTCCAGCAGACGTCCGGTATCCGCCACATCGATCATCGGATACTGGTTTTGCACAACCTGATTATCCTCCCGCATCCGGCGCAGCATCAGGATAAAAAGCAGAAATTCATCGAAAACCAGCCGCTCTCTGGCCTGCACTAACAGTTCTTTGCTGTCCGGAAAGTGCATCTGCCGTATGGCGTCCTCCAACGGATTAAGATGCTCGGATTCTCTGATGATGCCCGGCAGATGATCCTGCGGCAGGGAAGATACAGCAAGCGCCTGTCTGACAGCCTTGGTGATGGCATTGTTGGTAAGCCCCTTAGTCGTTCCGTAACAGGGCATCATGCGGCCTGCCATCTTCCCGTATTCCTCGGGTTTGTACAGCTTCGCCTGCTCCATCACGAACCGGCCGCCCTTCTTTAGCAGATAACCGCGCGCAACGTACTGTGTGTCGCGCTTTAAGCTGTTCTTCAGATACGGCATATTAAAGTAGGTCATCTGCAGGATCCCGCCGCCCGCACACTCCATCTCAAAGGCGGTTATACTCAGTCCGCGCACGTGCCTGGTCGCGATATTGCCGCGGATACGGCCCGAAACAGCTGTCACCTCGTCTGCGGCAGCCTGTTCTAAAGTCACCGGGTCGGAGAAATATTCATAATCACGCGGATAATAAACAAGAAGATCGTCCGTCGTTGTGATATCCAGCTTCTCAAATAATTGGGCGGTCTTCTCGCCGACACCTTTCAGGGAGGTAATGGTCATGGCTCAATCCTTTCCAGATGCACTTTCTGTCAACAGCCTGCTCAGCTCTTCGTTTAGTCTCTTTTTCATGTCTTCCAGCTCTTCTTCCGTCGGCAGATATCTGTCATCACGCATCTGCGCGCCGATCTGCCAGACAGGCCCCGGTGATGGCGTATCGCCCTCTCTTCTCGGAAAGAAGTGCCAGTGCATATGAACATTGTTCCCGACTCCCAGCAGTTCGTAATTCAGTTTGTCAGGCGAAAACGCCTTATAGACTGCTTCTGCCGTCAACGACATTTCCTGCAGGAACCGGTTGCGAAATTCTTTCTCCAGAAAGTGAATTTCCGTGGCATGTTCTTTGCATAAGAACAGCGTATAGCCCTGAAATCTCTGATAATCTCCGATCACGACATATCCGGTTTCCAACTCTCTGACAAAGTATGGATTTTTCCCCTGTCTGATGAGATCGATTCTCTCACAGACACCACAGTTGCAGCTTTTATTCTCCTTCACGCGATCCTCCTCTTTGCAATCCCGTTACGGTCTCCGAACATGATTTAGTTCTACCGGGATACCGCATTACAGACTCCTGGTAGAACTAAATCTTCTTTCCTCTAAATTTAATCTTAAAATCTATAACATCTGTAAACCTGAACTACCCCTGCAAAATACAAAGCCAAGGATTACTCGGCCGACACGATATAATAGTAGATCGGCTGCCCGCCATACTGCAGTTCGATATCGCAGCCGGGATATTTGCTCTCTACCTGTGCCCGCAGGCTCTCGGCATCCGCTTCCTGAATCTCGGAACCATAGTAGATGCTGATCAGTTCCCGCTCGTTGGACATCATCTCGTCGATCATCTTAAGCGTTACTTCCGAGATGGCAATCCCCACGGACAAGATTCCTTTGTCACCGATGCCCATGAAATCACCCTGCTTGATCTCCTTGCCGTCAATATTCGTATCTCTGACTGCATAAGTGACCTGTCCCGTAGAGACATTAGCGATCTCCTCTGTCATGGTTTTCTCGTTCTCTTCTATGCCAAGATCCGGCACATAATTGATCACGGCCGTAATCCCCTGGGGTACCGTCTTCGTAGGGATGACCACGATCTTCTTATCCCGTACAAGAGACTGGGCCTGATTGGCCGCCAGGATGATATTCTTGTTATTCGGCAGAATGAAGATCGTATCGGCGTTCACCTGGTCGATGGCGTTGAGCATATCCTCCGTGCTGGGATTCATGGTCTGGCCGCCCTCGATGATGTGGTCCACGCCCAGGCCCTTGAAGATCTCGTTGATCCCGTCGCCCACGGATACGGCGATGAAGCCCACGTCCTTCTTCGACTGCTCCTGTACCGCAGGAACTTCCTCCGCCTTCTCTTCCTTCTTGGACATCTTAAAGAGCTTCTCCTGATGCTCAAGGCGCATATTGTCGATCTTCATGTTGGAGAGTGCCCCATACTTAAGCGCTTTCTGGATCGCAAGACCGGGATCGTTGGTATGTACATGTACCTTTACCACGTCCTCGTCCGCCACCACTACGATCGAATCGCCGATGGATTCCAGATAAGCCTTGAAGTCCATCTCCATCTTAATATTAAATACCTTGTTGAGCATAATGATAAACTCGGTGCAGTACCCGAATTTGATCTCGGCCGACGCCTGGGCTTCCAGACTGCCTCCTGCCGTCCTGCCCCCTGTATGAGTCACGCTTGCCGCATCCAGGGACAGATCGATCTCCTTGCCCAGATAGGCGTCATAAGCACCCTTGAGAACCTGCATTAGCCCTTGACCACCAGAGTCAACAACACCGGCCTGCTTTAATACAGGCAGCATCTCCGGAGTCTGCTCGAGCACCTCATCCGCACGGGCAATGATCTGTGCCATGAATTCCCCCAGATCTTCCATACCGCTGTCGGCCAGCTCTCTTGCCTTGATCGCCGCCCCTTTGGCAACGGTGAGGATCGTGCCCTCCTTAGGCTTCATGACCGCCTTATAAGCCGTCTCCACAGCCTTCTCGAAAGCCGTGGCTACGACCGGAATCGTGACCTCGTCATATTCCTTCACACCCTTGGTAAAGCCGCGGAACAGCTGGGAAAGGATAACGCCGGAATTGCCGCGTGCTCCCCGCAGGGAACCGGAGGAAATAGCCTTGCACAAGGACCGCATATCCACATCGCCCATCTCGTAAAGCGACGCTACCTCTCTGGCCGCAGCCATGATTGTCAGTGTCATATTCGTACCCGTATCGCCGTCCGGCACCGGGAAAACATTCAGTTCATTGATCCATTCTTTCTTGCTCTCAAGATTCTTTGCTCCTGCCAGGAACAATTTTGCCAGCATACCGGCATCCATTGTATTTGAAGCCACCTTACACTTCCTCCCTTAGTCAATCACTTTCACACCTTCGACAAAGATGTTTATTTTTTCCACTTCGATTCCGGTAAATTCTTCCACTTTGTACTTCACACTGTCTATCAGATTATCCGATACCGCAAGGATGCTCACACCGTAAGAAACAATAATATGAAAGTTCATTGTCAACTTATTGTTATTCAAAAACACCTGTATACCGCGTGTCATGCTGTCTTTCCTAAGTAATTTCACGAGTCCGTCTTTCACGCTCATGCCCGCCATACCGACCACGCCAAAGCATTCCATGGCCACCGTGCCGGCGAACTGTGCAACGACTTCCTGATCGATAGAAATATTCCCCATATGTGTGTCCATCGAAGAAACTTTCATAAGCTACCTCCTTATTATTCTGAATATACATCCATATTATAACCTGTTTGCTCAAAAAAAGAAACATGATTTCAGGCAAAATATGTAATTTCCGCTTGCATTCCGTTTTACTTTCTGCTATTATACAAATGTTGTGTGAGTAAAGACCGCAAAAAGAATCGATTGTATCGTTAGGAGGTGCAAAGATGGCTAAGTGTGATGTTTGTGGCAAGGGCGCTCATTTTGGAAATAACGTAAGCCATTCTCATAGAAGATCTAACAGAATTTGGAATTCTAATGTTAAGAGCGTTATGTGCAAAGTGAACGGCGGCAACAAGAAGCTGCATGTATGTACGCGCTGTTTAAGATCCGGAAAAGTTGAAAGAGCTTAATTACTTATAAAATCCCAGCTGATTATCAGCCGGGATTTTTAAGTTGTAAGACCGGTTTTCGGTCATCGGTCACTGCATCTATATGCGAAATTCGCGTTATGCATGTTTAAATTCTTTCTCGTAATGTTCTTTCAGTCTCTCATACTCCCTGTTAACGCGCTGGATCACATCTTTATCCCCGGCCACATTATCCGGATGGAAGATCTTGATCAGATCCTTATAGCGCTTCTTTAAAGCCAGCGGATTACGTACCCCCTGGAAGAAAACCGATACTTCCGGATGACTCCCGTAAAGAAGATGCTCATCCAGAAGCTCCTTCTCTGCGGACAGCCGCGCCCACTCCTTGTCCAGCCGTCTGCGGTCAAGATCGAGCTGTTTGAAACCGTTCTGCAATATCTCCATCTTCTTCTCAAAGAACTGGTTGTCTTCCTTCAACCGCTGACGCTCTCCTGCCATCTTGCGGTTCAATACCTTCATCTCCTCCTGGAACTGTACCTTCTCCTTCAGGAATTGCTCCTGCATGTTCTTAAGCTCTTTCGATGCCGCTTCAATCCGTATATTTTCCCGAAAAAGCCATGCTTTTAACTCCTGCAGTTCCTCCTCGGAACCCTGCACAAGTATCTCTTCTACCCTCTTCATAGATAAACCCCGATCACCTGGGCAGAACAAACCTGCCCAGCCTCATACAAAATACACCAGTTGCTGCCTTCCCCTTTAATCACAGCAAAAAAAGTTATACCCTATTAACAGCAGTAGAACAATAAGCACCAGCCCGATAAACCGATTGGTCAAAAAAAGCATAAACAGCATTCCTGCCGCAATACAAACCGCCACAAAACCTATCAATTTTTTCATATAATATCCCTGCTTATGCTCTTTGTATATTATATGACGGCCATGCGCAAATAGTTCTTATTACTCATCCTCCGGAAAAGCAATATCCACCGCCTCGTCGTCCTCGATCATCTCTTCCTTGGGTGAAGTGAATTTGTCCACGATATCCGGAATCATGTCAAGTACTTTCGTAATGGTATCCTGGTTCTTAATATTCACCAGTTTCGTGGAACCGTTCTTGATTACAAGCACTGCACTTGGCGTCATCTTGGCCGAGAAGCCTCCGCCGCCGCCATTCTTCTTATCACTGGCACTGGCGCCTGCGCCCACGCCGAAACTGATATCCACGAGCGGCAGGATGATGGTATCACCGATCTGTGTCGCGTCCCCCACTACCGTCTTCGTGCCGATCACCGCATTCATACCCTTCATTAAAGATTCGATCACACCAGAAAAATTATTATCTGCCATTTATACAGCCTCCTTCTTAAACAGCTTGATCAATGTTCTTATATCCTTATTTCTATAGACCTTCCATGCTACACGCAGAAACGTGAATGCACGTATTTTCCCTTTGATAAATACATACCCCTCCAGATGCTGCCGCTCAAAATCTCCCGCAATCCGTACATGCGTTCCCCAAAACGGATACAGCATCCCGTACACTGCAAGGATATCACCTGTAGATGCCGGATCTCCTGTCCCCACGATCAGATCCGCCTCAAACTTATCCGGTTTCAGGGCTTTTAACAAAATGCCGGCCTGTCCTTTGCACAATTCCCAGGAATGCCGGAAGGCATCACTTTCCAACACCTCTTTATAATACTGTATAGTATCCGACACAGACTCTATTTTATCACACATACGCCGGATTGTGTACCGTATATTTTCAACCGCGGTCTTTAACTTCTCGAAAAACTGCCTGATCCTGCGAAGCAGACTGCAAATCTTCTGCCTGATCTTATGGAACCATTTCCCGGGAAAACCTGCAGGTTCCGGTTCCGTCTCTTCCGCAATTTGCGGCCCTTCTACAGGTTCCGGCCTGTCTGTCCTTGCCGGGACTTCGAGAGCCGCAGCTTCCTCATAATCACCGCTGCTTTCGTCCTGCCCTGCAGCCTGCTCCGCATTCACCTGCGCTATCTCCCCGCCGGCTGCTTTTTCATTCTTTCGGGCTTTGTTCTTTTCTTTCCGCTTCTGCTTACCCTCGGACATATCCTTTGTCTGCTTCTTCTCTGCCTCCGGTATCCGGAATAAGGTAAACACGAATATCCGCACTCTCACATACACATCCGCCGGATAACATATAAGGACATTGATCAAATGCAGCAGCCAGGTGACCTTCGCCCTCACGACAAAGGGTGGATTGTCCTCACCTTCTTCCCGGAACACTTCGATCCGGTACCGCAGCGGTACGAAAAGCGCACAGCATACCGAAAGAAGCAAAATGCCCAGGATCCCCAACAGGATAATGCCTATGATTTTTAAAATGAGCAAAATAATATGTAACATATAATTTAACGTCGATTCCCTCTTCTCAACTCATGGCTCTTCCAAAAAGATACGCAGCCAGATCAGCCTGTCCGGTCTCACAGACAGACTCCTGTGCAATGCGGCAGATGATCTCCACGGCCTCATCACGGCTCCCGGCAATCCCGATCACATACGGCGGATGTTCCCTGTAATAACGCTGCTGGAACATCAGATTATGATAGATCGACAGCTGACCACTCTCCTCCATATAGGCAATCACATATACATTCTGGAGTTTTGCATACCTTTTTAATTTTCTCCGCGTTTTCCCCGGATTTCTAATAGTATCCCCAATATAAAGATTTTTATAAAATTTCATGGATA
>CANRZW010000048.1 GCA_947644545.1 uncultured Lachnospiraceae bacterium | reverse complement strand
AAAATAGGAAAATGAAAACGTCGGAACTTTCCTAGTACTACGACGGAAAACGGGTTCCTCATACAGGTTAACGATCTGTTCATCTATGCAATCCAATTTCCCCCGCAATTCTGTCAAATCCATTGTGTCTGCCCCTCCTGCATCCCTGACGGCATCAAAGCCGCTCTCTAATACTGCTAACATCTTAACGCAAAACCCCCTTGATAGCAAGACAGTTTAAAGCTATAATACTATTATAATATAAAGCTGCATTGTATAATAGTAATGTGCGGAGGAACTTTTATACAATAAGACACGGAGGTAACCATGACTAAAAAAGCAAAGAATCTTCTGATCATATTCGTAACGTTCATTTTTCTTATCGCACTTATGTTTCTTACGATCCTGCCAAACCGCATTCCATTGACCAATGACGATACCGTCGGTAACACACCCGGCAATTTAAATAACGGCGGATATTTCTGCGAATCGGACGGACGTGTTTATTTTGCCAACGCTTATGACGATTATGCCCTGTATTCCATGAAAGCCGACGAATCTGATCTCAAGAAGATAAACGACGGCTCTTTTTCCTGCCTGAATGCGGGCGGCGGCTATCTGTATTATTCCATGATCGGTAAGACCGAAGACTTTGACCTGGGCTTTATCGGAAAGCCCTATGGAGTGTACCGCAGCAAGTTAAACGGCAGGAAAGCCACCGGACTGGACCGCTGCCATATCATCAATCTGCGCCTGTGCGGCAATTATATTTATTACGAGAAATATGACAACAAAGAAGCGGTTTCTCTGGAAAAGATCAGGATCGACAAGAAAGAGAAGCAGACCGTAGCTCCGAAGATGATCATCAATCCCAACTGTTATGTAGACGGCAAGATCTACTACAATGGGGACGCCACAGATCATTATCTCTATGCGCTTGACACTGCTACCGGTGTCTCCGAAGTCGTGTGGGAAGGGAACCTCTGGAACCCCATCGTGCAGGACGGTTACGTATATTTCATGGATGTGGGCAACGACTATCGTCTGTGCCGCTATTCTTTCACTGACGATGTGATAGAAGTGCTGACAAACGAACGGATCGATCTGTTTAATGTCTATGATAATTATATTTATTATCAGGTAAGCTCTCCGACACAGCCCGCTCTCAAGCGGATGATGACAGACGGCAGTTCCCAGGAACTCGTCAAGGAAGGGGTATTCCAGAATATCAATATCACTTCCCAATATGTATATTTTAATGCTTTCAACGAGCCTACGCCCGTCTACAAAACAAGTACTTACGGCGCAGTCAACGTGACAAACTTTGACGCTGCCATGCAGGCCGCATTGAAGGAAGCCAAACCCGACGAGAACACTGCGGAATAGCTGTCACATAAAGAAAAGGAAACCGTTTCGGTTTCCTTTTGTCTTGCTCTGCCTCTACTCTGTCTCTGCTCTGTCCCTATTCTGCCGTGATCGCAAAATGCTTCTTTAAGATCCCGTCCGCATACATGCATTGATAGACGGACCGCAGCTTCCCCGCCATGTCCTCACCCGCCCGGCTGTCCATAACAGGCAGAACCATAATACGATAATCCACTGTCCACAGCCTGCTTTTTGTCGTCGTCATCTGACAGTCTGCACCCTGATAAAAAGAAATACGCCTTTTGCGGACTCCTCTCGTCTCCTCGTCCAACCCTGGCAGTTCGTCATCCTCCACCTCGATTATAATCCCGTTCCAGTCCACACACTCTTCTCGCAGCATTGCGAGTGCACGTGATCCATACCCCGCTCCTCGCAGATGTCCGCAGACTGCAAAATAATCTAACAGCAGCATCCTTCTCTTATGGTCTGCCAGTAAAAAAGCGTACGCACAGAGCGTTTCCGCCCCCTGCTCCGCTTCCCTTTCATAAAATCCATATATATAATAGTTCTTTTGCCGCCACATCTTCCCGATGATGAGGAACGGCTTTACCTCTTCCGGCGGAAAATCCTTCTTCAAATGTTCTCTGTAAATCTCCTCCGCCTCTCTGATCGATAATTCTCTTACATACAATCCCGGCTTATCCATTGCTGTATCATCAGCCTCCGTCACTTCTTATTGATTTCCAATCTAATCCCCATGCATATCGCAAGCTTACTTCACAAGCGCCTCATACATCTGCCATACACTCTTATGCAAAACAGGATGTTCCGCATAAGGTGCGATCTGCATGAGCGGTTCCAATACAAAACATCTGTTATGCATATCGATATGCGGCACGATCAGATCTTTCGTATACAAAATACGATCCTCATAGAGCAGAATATCCAGATCCAGCGTCCTGGGTCCCCAGTGCACCTTCCGTTCCCTTCCATGGGCCTGTTCTATCTCATGCAGTTTCTCGAGCAGCATCTGCGGCGTATACAAGGTAGAAAGCTCTATGGAGCCATTGAGGAAATCGTCCTGTTCCACGCCTCCATAAGGCGGCGTCTCGATCCAGTCCGACACCTTAAGCACCCTGCACTTCTCGTCGGCGCGCAAAGCCGCCACCGCCTCCTCCAAATGCTTTCTCCGATCTCCCATATTAGATCCGCATGAAAGATATGCCTTATGCCACCCTCTCTCAATCCTGACCGACACGGATTCAAAGGTAAGCGGAATCGGCGCCTCCGGTTTGCGCACTTCCAACGTCACCCGCCTGACAAGCGGAAACGTCAGCAGCAGGGCTTCCGCCGTCCTCTCGGCCACAGTCTCTATCAGCTTATACGTATGGCCCTTGACGTAAGCATCTAAGAACCTGCACACCTCCCCATAATTCGTGGAAAGCGACAGATCGTCCAGAATGCCCGCGCTCATCGTATCCGTCTCCAAAACCGCATTAATATAGAAGTTCTGCCCCTTTTCGTTCTCTTCCTGATAGACTCCGTGATGCGCAAATATCCGTAAGTTCTCTATTCTGATCTGATCCATGTTACCTGTCCTCGTTCCCTATTCGTTCCGGCCGTCCGCCCGCTTCCTTCCACCTCAGGCTTCCTGCTGCCTACACCTTATAGCCGTCCCGTATCGCCTCTGCCATCCGGATGGCCCTCACATTCTCCTGCACGTCATGTACACGCACAAACATGGCGCCCTTCAACACCGCATAGACGCTGGTCACGATCGTTCCTTCCACCCGCTCCTCTTTCGGCAGATTTAATGCGATGCCGACCACAGACTTCCTGCTGGCGCCAAGCAGCAGCGGATACCCCAGGGAATGCAGCATTTCCAGCCTGTCAATGATCTCCAGGTTGTGTGCAAAGGTCTTGCCAAAGCCCACGCCCGGATCCAGAATGATTCTGTCGTCGGCAATCCCTGCCCGATGGGCAATCTCCAAGGTCTCCTCCAGATCCCACAGTACCTCTTCCATATAGTTTGTGTAGACGGCTTCCTTGCGATTGTGCATTAAACAACAGGCGATATTTTCCTTCGCAATCACCTCCGCAAGCGCCGGGTCGGCTTTCAATCCCCAGATGTCATTGATCAGGTCCGCGCCTGCCCGAATACCGGCCTTCGCCACCTCCACCTTACAGGTATCCAGAGAAATCGGTATGTTGAATCTGGATTTAATCGCTTCTATAACCGGAATGACACGTTCCTTTTCCTCCTCTGCCGGCACCGGCGTATAGCCTGGTCTGGTAGATTCGCCACCGACATCCACAATATCCATACCTTGTGTTATCATTTCCTCCACATGATACAACGCCTGATCGATCTTCTGATACCTGCCTCCATCAGAAAAAGAATCCGGCGTCACATTCAAAATTCCCATCACATAAGTATGCCCCTGCCTGGCAAATTCCCTGCTTCCTATCCTCAAATCATCTCTCCTTCCGTCAACGATATATCATTAATAACACCTGTTCATCATTTCAAAGAAATACTGCCGCAGCTGCTGTTCCTCCTGAAAACGCCCTCTGGCCGCCGTCGTGACCGTCCGGCTTCCCGGCTTGGCCACACCCCGCATGGTCATGCACATATGCTCGGCTTCCACCATCACCATCACACCCTGCGGTTTCAAATATTCCATAATGGCCTCGGCGATCTGTATCGTCATCTGTTCCTGGATCTGCAGCCTCCTGGCATACACCTCCACCGTACGCGCCAGTTTGCTAAGCCCCGCCACTTTGCCGTCGGGCAGATAGGCGATATGCACTTTACCGTAGAAAGGCATCAGATGATGCTCGCAGGTGGAGTAAAAGGTAATATCCCTCTCCAGAACAATCTCATTGCTCTGCACCGCAAATGTCCTCGAAAGATGCTGTGACGGATCCTCATCCATCCCCTTATAGATCTCCCCATACATCCGCGCAACCCGGTCGGGCGTATCAAGAAGCCCCTCTCTGCTCACATCCTCACCGATGCCTTCCAGCAAAAGCTTTACTGCCTGTTTAATTTTCTTCTGATCTACCATGAGAATCTCTCCTGATCGTATCTCTATGCTCTACTACCTTGATCAGCTCTCCCAGATAAGAAAGAGAACCGAATGCGATGATAACGGCATCCTTATCCTGCGCCGCTAACAGATACGCGATTTCCACCGCTTCCTGTACGCTGTCTGCCACTGTCACGCTGTCATGGAATTCGCTCACCGACTGTGCCAGTTCATAGGCGTGCAGCGCCCGCTCTCCGGCCGGCGGCGTTACCGTGATAATATGTTCCGCCAACGCATACGTATCCAGAATCACCTTATCATATTCTTTATCTTTCAACATTCCCATTATATAGATGATTCTTCTGTTTGTAAAATAGAATCTGATGCTTTCGGCCAGCCTTCTGGCCGCATCCTCATTGTGCGCACCGTCAGCAATAAAAAGAGGTTTCCTGCCGATCACCTCAAATCTGCCCCGCCACCGCGTCTCGAGAAGTCCCTGCCTGAGCTGTTCCTCCTGTACCGGAAATCCCAGCCTGCCAAGCGCGGTAATAATCTCCACTGCGGCTACCGCATTTTCTATCTGCACCTGTCCCGCCATCGCAATCGCCAGATTCTTATACTTATCATACGTAAAATGCTGCCTGGTCACACCGTACCGGATATTTTTGGCCCTGCCTGCATCCGCCGTATAAAACCTGGCCTTACGAAGCAGTGCCGCCTGTCTTAACACTTTCATAACCTCCGGTTGCTGCCTGACCGATATTGCATAACACTTGTTCTTGATAATGCCGGACTTGACTGCCGCTATCTGCTCCGGCGTTTCTCCCAGGATCCCCATATGATCCCTGCTGATCGAGGCAAATGCCGCCACAAGCGTAGTCTCTATCACGTTCGTGGCATCCTCAGCGCCGCCAAGTCCCGTCTCCAATATTACGATCTCACACTGTTTATCCAAAAAATAAAGAAAAGCGACCGCCGTCTCCACCTCAAAAGCCGTCGGATGAGGCAGCCCTTCCGCCGCCATTGCCTCCGCCGCCTCCTTAACCGGTTCCAGATACTTACATAATCCGGCCTGCGTGATCATTCTGCCGCCAATCTGGAACCGCTCCCTGTAATCGGTCACGGTCGGGGAAATATACCTTCCCACCTTATATCCGGCCTGCTGCAATATCGTCGATACATAAGCCACGATCGAGCCTTTGCCGTTCGTTCCCGCTATATGTACGAATTTCAGCTGATCCTGCGGCTGACCCAGGCGTGCACACAGTTCACGCATAGTCGCAAGCCCCATGACGCTGCCGTACTGCCCCAGCTCTTCCACATAAGCCATCGCTTCCCTATAATTCATGTATGCACCTCCCGTTCAGGATCAAATCCACGCTGCACAGATATTGGTCTGCCGGATAAACAGATCCGTTGTACGTATAGAACAGCCATCTGGCGGCAATCCTTATATAGACATACTCCTGTCGTTTCGGCCGCAGCCGCCCCGGCAAGAGTATGATCCCCGTATATACCCCGGAAAGGAACCAATCATCTATGCGTAAACTGATCCACAACTATATTCACTGCGGCCTTCTCGGCTGGTTTCTGGAAATTACCTTCACCGCCTTCCAGGCTTTCCGCCGAAGGGATTTCAAGCTCCCCGGCATCACCTCGATCTGGATGTTCCCGATCTACGGACTGGCATCCCTTCTGGCACCGCTCTGCCGCCTGCTGCGCCATCAAAACTTCATTTTCCGCGGCCTGGTCTATACCGGCCTCATCTTCAGCGGAGAATTTATCACCGGCATCCTGCTGCGCAGACGGGAACTATGCCCCTGGAACTACGAACGCTCCCGCTGGAATATCGCCAAAGTGATCCGCTTAGACTATGCCCCCTGCTGGTTTATTGCCGGCCTGTTGTTTGAACGCCTTCTGCTGGAGAATGAAGAGCCGCCGGTCCTATAAGTCATCCTCATCGATATCGGACGCGTTAATATTCAAAGTATTTAAGGTGCGGCGCTGTCTCCTCGCCTCTTCCGCTGCCCTCAGGATAAAGTTCTTGATCTCTCTGGCATTCCTGATATGCGTCAGGAATAACTGCGGATGCGTGTTATCACCTGTATAACATGCTACCGTACCCAGTCCGAAGATCCGTTCCCCCAGACTTACCTGCAGTTCCACATCCTGTACTTTATATAAATAACAATCGTTCTCTTTTGTATTCAAAAGCCCGTCGTTGATGGTGATCACTTCATTCGTCACCGTATATTTCGTAAAGGTAAACGGCAGTCCGAATAACACCCATCGTTTCCGTTCCACATATTCCTTCTTTTCCCCCACCGCATCACTGCCGTTTTCTCTCTTATCTTCCGCCAGATCCTGTTCCGATGCCATATTTCTTGTCTCCATTCCTGAACCACACCTTTCTTTAACCTGCATTCCCTTACAGCTTCACCATTTCACGCACCAAATTCCTCTGTTCACTATATCACACTCCCGCCCGATTTACAAATTTAAAAAAAAAGACCCTGGAACATTCCAGAGCCTTTTCCCGTTTTCAATTACATAACGACATGATTCTTATTACAACTGCCAGTCACCAAACAAACTGCTGCCCAGGGAACCGGCCGCCAGACTCCCGAAGGAATACGGAGAATACATATTCTGCCCTCCGATCAGTCCCTGCACCAGATAATTCTGCAAACTGTTTTGTCCCATCCAATTAAGATAGGATGTCTGCGAACTGCCCATGCTATAGTTTCCGGTATAATATTCTTTCACTTTATCCATAACGGACGCTTCCCACTCGGGATCGGTCTTCATTTTCTCAAAGGCTTCCTTGATGATAATATCTCCCGCCGAAGCAAAAGTAGGAACGGCCGCCACTCTCTGGCCCTCTAAAGCCTTCTTCATCACTGCAGCGTAACTGTCCGTCTTCTTCCTGCCTGCCGTATTTAGCACCTGCACTGCACTGCTGTTGCGATACGTAGGAACGGATCTGCCAATCCCCAGATCATTGATATACATACTGCCTCTCCTCCTTCATGTCCTCTGCCTGTCTGCCACCCGTCTTTATAGCAGGACCTCTGTATATAGTCCGTTTCAATCTTCGACTATTGTAACACGAAAGACCGCAGCTGCCTACCGATGTGTCACAAAACCACCGGAAAATGTCACAAAATATCCGGCATGCCTACAGGAGAAAGATTCCCCGTCACTGTGCCCACGAGAGCGCTTCCTCAATATTCTCCGCGCCCAGAATATTGAGCATAAACTCTGTATGCTCTTCTGCCTCGTCAGTATCTATGTACTTAAAAGTATCAAAAATATACTTCGGCGACTGGTCCAGATCATAGATCCCGAAAGCGAGTCCCTGCCTTACCTCCTCGAGCGCATCCGTCTGCCGGTTCATGATAAACGCATCCACATAGGGATTCGCTTCGATGATATAATAGCAGTAGGCAAAAGCCGCCGCCTGCAGCTTCTCTCCTGATGCGGAAGAAAAGCCCAGCTCCGTAACCGTAATACTGCGAACCTCGCCGTTGCGGTCCAGATATTCCTCCTGCTTTAACACCTCCGTCACGGTACTAAGGTTCATCAGCGTAAGAATCGGTGCCTCCGTTGATTTATCATAAGTCTCTGTCCAGTAGTTTACTCTTGTAAGCGGGTTCGGATAAGGATGGATCGCCAGGCCCCAATCGTAATTCCCCTTTTCCCGGGAGATCTCATTGATCACCTCCACGATCTCTTTCGCATTAAAATGATCCAAATTATCGCCCTCGTTATTATTCCAGTCATGGTCGATACTGAAATAAACCCTGGCATCTGCACAGCAGCTCTTTGCCGCATTGTTAAAGATCCGCAGCGCCTTCTCAAACTCGGCGGAATACAAACCGATGTCATCCGTATCCATATAATTCCATATTCTGTATTGGTTGATCTCGTTAGCAATGACCCAGTTTGACACAAGGCCATGCTCCTTACCCGCATAGCGTTCCGCCAAAAAGCTGGCGATCGCCTCTAAGTGCAGACACCCTTCCTCTGTAGCCGTATTAAAAGCATAGTAATAGGCGCCCGCCTCCTTATTTCTGGCCAGCGGATGGATCAGCTCCGGATAGGCTTCATTCCAGTCATTCAGAATAATTGCTGTGGTATTCATGCCGCTGTCCGTCAAATAACCAAAAAGATAATCATAGCCATTGATGCTGGCACCATTGAATTTGTATGTTTTTCCCCGATATTCATACAAAATGGTAGGAAATGCCTCATTTGAAGTATCCCCGACGATATGAGAAAGCGGAATATTGTAAATAGCATATTTCACGCCTAATTCCGTCAGCTGTGGGGTATCTATCATCTGCGGATCAAGCAGAAGGCCCTTTTTCGACTCCGGTTCAATCACCTCGACCGAGCTGTCAGCCAACATTTCCGGATTGCTGATGCAGACCCCCTCCGAAAGCGAAACATATTTTCCGTTCCAAAGCAGGGCAGGTACAAACTGCATAAAAAGCTGCCCTCTTTCATACCCCCACTCCAACTTGCAGTTCCTGGCCTTCTTCGTACTTGCGATAGGTTCCTTGTCAAAACCCTCCGAAAAAGAAACCGTTTCATAAAGATCAAATGCAAAAAGATAGATCAGGGGGTCATCGCTCTTCGGAATACTCGGCATCTTCACCGTAAGGCTGAGCGTTTCCCGGTCTTCCTGAAAAAGGCATTCCGTAATCTCTCCGTAAGAGGCAAGTTCCGTATTGGAAAGAATCACCGATCCTTCCGTCAGCTCCTCGTCACTGCTCTCCTCTTCCTGTACGGTCGGTTGGGAAACGGTCTGTTCCGCTTGCCCACACCCGAAAAGCATTCCCGTAATACAAAAAATTAAAAAAATAAGACATTTTGGCATATCATAATAAATTGGTTTCATACTTCCGGTATTCAAGGGTCATTTTCCTCCCGCTGGTTATGGTAGGTAACCATAACCGTTCTTTCCGGCGGCATCTTTGGATCGATTGGAATCTCGATGTCACCGTATCTTAAACGTGCAAGTATTTTCAAATACTCGTCTGTAGTCGCATTCTGAAAGCGCCATGCACTTTTCTGTACCGGAAGACTGATGCACTTCTCCTTCGCACCGTAAGAAACCACCTTCCCCGCAAGATCCTTGGGCCACCGCTTGCCGCTGGCAAAGAAATCGTCTAAGGCAACTATGATCGAAGAATCGATTCCCTTCATGGCAGAAGTCAAAAACCGTTCGGAGATTTCACTCTGATCAACATCCGCTCCGATCATCATGCCGTCGCAAGCCTCGGCGGAAGACAGTACAGACTGATAAATCGACCCGCCGCACGTAAAGATAACCTCGGTGCCGTTCTCATACCACTCTCTTGCAGTCTCCACGATCTCCTCGTCCGCCAGGAAAGTATCGCCGTACCAATATTCCACCTGAATCTCATCCGCCAGTTCAAGCGCTGCTGCCGCATCGTCAATTCCCTGCAAGTATCCGTACCCATACCGCTCTACGGAAGGCAGCTGCTCTCCGCCGATAAAGCCAAGCTTCCTGTATCCTTCCTGAACCGCCATATAACCGACCAGATAACCGGCCTCCTCTTCCTTATAGGTAATACAGTGCACATTAGGCGCAATGTCAGCCATCTCGCCCGCAGAATCCCTGGGAACACCATCCAGCAGAAGAAAATAGATATCGGCATACTCTTCCTGAAGACTTTCCACTACATTCTCAAAATGCGAACCGGCGCAGACAACAAGCTCCGCCTCATTCCGTATCGCTTCCAGAACCGAATCCTTATAAGATTCGGTTTTATCTTCTTCGGCGCTGTAACAGGCATAAGACACCCCTGCACCGCCGGCATACGTCTCGATTCCCTTCAACGCTGCTTCATTAAATCCCTGATCCGTGACGGAACTGACATCCGTAACCAGCGCAATCCTTACTTCTGCCGGCCGGTTACCCCGCTGTCCTTCTTTCTCTTCCCCCTGTTCGGGCGTCACTGTTTCCTCACTGTCTTCCGATCTATCGGCAGAAGGATCCGTCTCTTCCGTCTGGATGACTTCCCCGTTCTGCGCATCCTGAATGCCACAACCTGAAACTGACAGAACAAGCGCAGCAATCACAAGTAACTCTTTTAACTGGCGTTTCATTCCGCTCTTCCCGCCTTTCTCTTTTGTAATGATAACAGACATCCTACTAAAACTATATAATAAATGGGAACTGTTGGCAATCATTCATTTACTTTATGTGCAGTAATAATTGTATAACTGCTTCAAAAAGTGAAAGGAATCATTCCATTATACCAGTCTGCCATGGTCCATCTCATATACAGTACTGCACAAAATCTCTATATCCTCTTTATTATGGCTGGCCAGTATGACTGTTTTACCTTCTTTCTTTAATCCCAGAAGAATATTCCGCACATCGTTCACCCCCTGATTATCGAGTCCGTTCATCGGCTCATCCAGAATCAAAATATCCGGGTTTTCCATGATTGCCTGAGCAATACCGAGCCTCTGCCTCATACCAAGCGAATAGCTTCCGACTTTTTTGCGGCTGTCGGGGTCTAAGCCTACCCGTTCCATGCTCTCCCTGATCTGCTTCCTGCCGATTAATTTCCGGATAGATGCTAAATATTCCAAATTTTTATATCCTGTATACCCGCTTAAAAATCCGGGATTTTCGATTATAATTCCCATATTGTCTGCAAAATCAATATCTTTTCCAATCTCCTTTTCCCCCACCACAACTCTTCCGCCTGTCGGTTTTAAATATCCGATCATCGTTTTGAACAAAACAGTCTTGCCGGAACCATTCCTTCCTGTAATCCCATATATTTTTCCTTTTTCAAAACTGATGTTAATACGGTCGAGTGCAACGACTTCGCCAAACCTTTTTGTTACATTCTCCACACGGATTGCTTCTGCCATATTTACAAACCTTCCCTTCCTCAAATATAATCCGTTTCTTTTTTCAAATACTCCCGTCCAATAACAAAGCCGGCTGCCGGCAAAGCTGCTTCCGCTACAATTATCACGCCGGCCGGAAAGCCGCCCGCTTCATACAGGCTGCTTCGCAGATACATTCCCCACGTTCCAAACATTACATCGGAAACCGCACAGATCCGGCTGCCAATAATAAATGTCACGCCTTCCAACAGCAATAATACCCCCGGACCAAAACGTCTAATCGGGAACAAATCCAACAATACGAAAAGCGCTGCCATACTGATACTATGGAACAACCATAAGACACTGATTTTTGCAAGCAGTTCTGCGGAAAGTAAGAACAATTTCCCCATCACAATATCGCAGGTCAAAACAATGAGCAGGAGCAGTACGGCTGTCCTGATGCCAAATACCACTCTTTTTACAAAATGCCTTTTCCACCAGGCCGAAGCTCTTTCATAACGATATAAGGAAAATATTGCCACCTTCCTGTTTCTTTCCATATAACATCCTACTGTCAGCAGGAAAATGCCAATCGGCAGAAGCCATTGTCCCCAAAAAAGCAGCGGTATGCTATCAAAATAATCTGACGAAACGCCTGCAAACAACCTGATAAACATACTTTCCGACATTATCCTTCTATTTCCTTTCCCGACTGAAAGTCAACTCTTTTCACAAAAACAGATGTTAAAACCATTAAAACTGCAATCAATCCCAAAAACAAAGCGGCAGACTGCCAGTAAGAAAGTGTCCCGTCGATAAAATATCCCGGAACTGCCCTTGCCAATAAAGAAGTTTCCGCATCACCGTCCATCATCCGTAAATATCCGACCAAATGTCCCCCTATTACAACTACCATTCCGGCAATTCCCGAAACCAGTAACGCAGCAGCATATAGAAACGCTCCCATAAAAGCAAGATACAGATAAAGGAACAAAAATGTCACCGCAAATGCCTCCGGAACGGACATGGTCTTCATCATCATAAGCCACGGAAAGGTTATATTATATTTGGTCCCGATACTGTTCGTGACATCGAGCGCCAGAGAATATGCAGGACTGCTCCACATAGTTCCGGCGAACCCGAAAAAACTGCTGATCATTATGGTAAATGCCGCCATAGCCGCAGTGTAAAGAAATGCCTGCACCAATATATAGAAAAACATTCCCATATTCCAGCGCTTTCTACCGCACCGATATAAAAGCAAATAAATATTCCCTTTTATAAACGGAGCATCTGCCACCACCAGAAGCCACCCTAAGACTATAAACAACATATTCACATAGTGCTGCTCAACTACGCAGAAGGTTTCCAGTATGTTGATGGGTTCTCCTGTGTCAGCCGCATACCGCAGGAAACCGCTCATCCAATAGCCCATGATTGCATAACCCAAGAGATATCCCATGATAACCCTGCCGCTTCTTTGCTCCTGCCAAAACATCCCCTTCAGAATTACTGCAACGCTACCCATTCCGATACCTCCTCATAAGTCCTGCCATAATGACGGCTGACACGACAATGATATATACACATTCCACGCCTGCCGCCAAGGGATAACTTCCTACATCATCTCCCCGCAGAAGCCGAATGGGATTCAGCCATACAACCCTGTCCAGTCCGACCCACATGGATTCATACAGTACAAAAGGCGCAATCAAGGCAACATAGCGGTTTGGAATCCATACCGCAAACATAAATCCCATAAGCGCCCACACACATCCGAACAAAAAACCGAGAACGGTTTTCCCCACGGCAATATACCAATCTCCATATTTCATAATATAGGTAAGCATAATTGTCCCATCCAGCAATCCCTCGTCCGAGCCCTGCGGCACGCCCGGAACGCCAAGCACATAAGCCATGATGCAGACAGACGCAATCGGGACAGCCAGCATGATGCCCCCGGACAATGCAACGCTGCAGATACGGATTCTTCCAAAACGTACCGGACTCATCCTTGAAAAAATCATGCGCAAATACCCGCTCTGATATTCTTCACAAAAACGAGTCGCATAAGCCAGCACGGGAAAGACGGCCGCAAAAGGACCAAATCCCGAAGCGCCAAACACATTGAACAAAATATAGTAACTGCTCCGTATGCGTTCCGGCGGCGTCCCCATTACCACCGCAGCCGTCAAAAGCGCTGTCACTGCAGCCATCCCGACAAAAAATCCGACATTCAGGAAACTTCTTTTCATATCCTTGAAAAAAAATCCATTCATTTTATTCCACCTTATTCTACCTTATTCCACTTTGAGCAATTCTCCTGTCACGGCATCCAGATAAATATTCCACGCCGCACCATTCTCGACCGCTTCCTGCCACGCTTTATCGTTGGATTCCAGCGCCTCCAACATTTCATTCAACGGAATGTAGATATGCCATGCCGGTGTCAGAATCAGTTCCGATTCCCGAAGGGATGGATAATATACAAGCTCTGCCTGCGTCAGTTCTGCCCTGGAATTTCCGCAGAAAGTATTCTTTTCCAAATACGTTCCCAATAGGTCTGTCACCTGTGAAAACGTCAAAATTTCCCCGTTTTCGGACTGCTCCTTAATTTTACCGCAATAATCATCCAAACTCATCGTTGCTATGCCATCTTCTGTAATCCATGCCGTTCCTCTGGGCATAACCTCCCCAAGCGCAATCTGTCCAAACTCTGATGCCACTCCGATCGTTTCATAAGAAGGCGTAAATATCAGTTCATAAAATGCGGCTCCGTCAAGTTCATAATACAAAATCCTGGAAATATGTATTTCCGTAATGTCCAATACTGCCAGCTTCTCCATAAGAATATCCTTCATACGGGAAACGGAAAATCTTGTGGAAATACCCTCATTGTTTCCGGTAACATCAATTTCCGGAGCTTTTTTATAAATTGCATCACAGCTCTTCTTTAAGATTTCATCCACATAACCGACAGTGGTCTTCCCTCTCAGAGATGCCTCCTTCTGCCCATCTGATAAAATCACAAGAGAATCATCACCAAAATTCTGCCATGCAACCGGCTTATCATCTTCATTCATCTCACTTAACTCTTTTGCCATCTGTGCCAGATATTCCGTAGTTATGGCCTGCACATCTGCATCTTCGCCGTCAAACAGTTCTTTCAGCTTTTCCGCAGTCCAATCGTCTCGTTCCTGCAAAGTCAACGTTGGCACAATCTGTGGCACGGCAGGGACTTTGGCGCAAATCCGGATACCGTTTTCCTCCGTTCCGACCAGCGCATCACAGCTTCCGCCTTGCTTTGCTCCGTCTGTTTCTGTCGTATTTCCATCAGGCTTTGCTGCCATGATATTCTCCACCTCGCCTTCCAAAGAACTTTTTGCATGATAAACATCGCTGTCCGCAGACGCTTCCGGTGCCTTCTGACATCCCGTCAAAAACACAGATCCCTAATGTTCCTGCCATGAATACGCTTAAAAATCTTTTCTCCATTGTCATACCTCCTGTAAATTTCCTATATGGACTATGATCTGGATTATACGCTTCTGCCTCTGCACCTTTTTTATTCTGTCGAAATTATACCATATTTTTTCCGAAATCAGCCCAAAAGAACCTTAATAAAAAGAGCTGCCACGAACTGACTCATGACAGCTTTTTTCAATCTTTACATGCTTTTCCTATACAGCATAATCTCTGTTTCCATACAGTTATCTTTACAATGCATTTCCATATCACCATGATATTTTTCCACAATCCTCTGAACGTTTGTAAGCCCTATACCATGCCCCGCATAAGACTTCTCCGACAATCTGCGTATTTCACACACGCCTTCGGGAATCCCCTTGCAGCTATTTACCATGTACAGAAACAAAATACCATTCTCCATCCGCATACTGAATTTCAAAAACCGCTCGTCCGTCCGGACCGATGCCGCTATCGCATTGTCCAAAAGATTGCCGACAATGACATTGAAGTCAAAAGAATGGAGATTCATCTTCTCCGGAAGCACAATATCGGTTTCCACCCTTTTCAATTCTTCTTTAGCCCTTTGCAGCTTGAAATTAAGCAGACTGTCCAAAGCTTCATTGCCGGTATAAATATGTTCTGACGGATTGTTCATAAACTCCTGTATGGAAGCAAGATATTCCATCACTTTATCCGGCTTTGAACTCTTTACCAGTCCCTCAAGTGCCAGCACATGGTTTTTCATATCATGCCTTAATGCCCTGATACGGTTCTGCGACTCCTGCATAAGCTCAAACTGGTTCTGGTACGCAATTGTCTGCTGTTTGTAAATATCCTGTTCCCTTAGCTGTACATAATTTTTCAGTAAAATATGATACAGAGAAAACACGCATAGATTAAGTGCCAAGACCGCAACACACACAAATACCGTTGTCAATCTGTCAATACTTCCATACAGCAGCCCGCGAAATACCATCACGCTTAACATGGGAATTACAGACAACAAGAACATCTGCTTCTTATCAAGCGCCTTTTCCCTGCTTTCTTTCGGATCGGGAATATGACAGACAACCGCCACGCAAATCAGCAAAAGCAGGGCAGAAACCGCACTCTGCTGCATCCTGATCGTCTCCGAACCGACAAAGGATGCAGCCGCTCCACTGCCCGTGTCCATGCAGAAAAAGACCAAAGAAATCCATACTTTTTTCTCCCATGTCCCTCGGTAAAAACACGTCACGCCAATAATACCCGCCAAATTACACATTTCATAGAGAAATGATACATGAAATATACCGTAGGCGGCTGTTGTCAGCAGATAGTATCCCGCAAAAACAATTCTCCATGTCAGCCCCTTCTTATCCCCTGCGGACAGAAAAGTATCCAGGACCTTTTTCAGCAGCGCCGTGTGAAAAATACCCACGATCAAGACCACAATCAGTTCATATCCCATTTTATAGAACATTGTACATTTTTTCCTTCAAATACTGTTTGATTTTTGCCCTGACTTCTTTCCTGTATGGTTTACTGACACTCAGAACATCGCCATTCATCATTTTTATGCTTTCGTAAGAATACTCGCTCACATATTCCTGATGTATCACATAGGACTGATGTATCATCAGAAAGCCTGTCGGAAGCTGCTCCATGACATTTTTCAGCTTTCCATTAAACTCCTCCTGTCCATCCCTTTTTATCATCAAAACCTTTTTGTCCATACTCATGAAATAGACTATTTCCTTGACCGAAACACGAAAAATCCGGCTTCCTCTTTGATACTCAAAGCAGCTCTCCGCATACTTTTTCCTTTTCATGCTTCTTTCAAGCACTTCTTTTAACCGCACAGCGGAAATTGGCTTTACGAGAAATTCCAATGGCTGCATTTTGAAAAGATCCATCGCATAACCCTGTTTTGAGGAAATATAGACAATATGGGTATCTGCATCCCCCATCTCATCACGGATAAAAGCTCCTATTGCAATGCCATTTTTCTGCAACAATTCAATATCAAGAAAAAGGATATCCAATTTTGTCCCTTTTTTCAAATCACGCTCCAAACTCTCTCCACTATACCATACCTCTATTTCAAATTTTACTGAAAACTCTGCCGATAACCCTTGAATCTGTTCCTCCAGCAAGGAACACAAAATTTTATCGTCATCACATATTCCGACTCTGTACATATTATCCTGGCTCCCTTAAACAATATCGTTTCTATTGTACTTTACCTTTCATCTGTCAGCAAGGTTTGCACGATAAAAACAAATCTTAAGAACAAAATAATATCGGTGATGATGCATGGAACAAAATTTCTGCCGCTTACTCTACCTGGATTTCCTTTGAAATGACAGCCCTGCCTGCAGCGCTGCTGTTCATTCCTTCCTTCTCCATCTGCATCCAGTCGTCAAAATTATCAAAAATAAAAACATATAATTTCTTTATTTCTTTCCCCTGAACAGCAAATCCTGCTCTGCCTGCCATTTCCATACCTGGATAAAGCATTTCCCCATCCTGATCAAAACAGATTGTCTGGCAGGGCTCAAAAGACCACCCAAGAAGTTCAAACATCTCTGCATCCGTCATATCAGGATCTTTTGAAAGCAGTTTTTCCCGCCTGTCGTCTGTCAGTTCCCTCTGCTCTCCCGGTGTTGTCGCATGAACAATTACCTGATATGGAGATACCACTACATTTTCAAGTGTAATATTCCCTTTTTTCTCGCCTACTTCAATCGTCTTTACATCTGTCGTGTTTACCTCAAACGGAATGACGATATTCCAGCTGCCGTCCGTCCAGTGAGACGCCGATATTTCCTCAGCATCAAGCATTCTGTCATCATCATAACCAAGACCGGTAACATTTAAGTTAAGTTCGCCGCTGCCTGTATGTTTCTTTGCAAGGTCAATCTTCAACATTCCTGCAAAGGTATGGCTGTCAATTGCCGCTCCATCAAACCTGTTTTCCAGCCATTCGGGGGAACTTCTATCCACACTCCATGTTCCGTCTATATAAAATCCGGCGGCCGTCCGGTCATCTGCAGCATTCATACCGGTATAATGTTTGGGAATGTGCGTAAAATCTGCATCTTCCGATTCAATATTTACTGTCAGGAATATGGAATATCCATCACAGTAAACTTCCGATGCAGTCAGTGTGATTCCCTGATCGGATACGGTATAGTCCGCTGTATCCAAACTGCCTGCATGATCCTCATTTGTCAGGACCGTTCCCTTTTCCGAATAATCTCCGGAATAGACGACATCATCCTCAATCTTTTCAAAAATTTTTCCAATCAGCGGGATTTTTGCTGCAAATGCCGGATTAAAATATCCCAATCCACCAATCCCGATAACGGCAGCTGTCACTGCCGCAGCCAAAACTATCTTTATTCTATCAGATTTCCTCATCTTATCCTTTCTCCTTCTATGTATCCTTATTTCTTTGTCACTTATTTCAGGAGCAAGGGCCTGCTTTAAGATTTGATCCAATTTTTCATCTGTCATATCCTATCGCCTCCAATTTTTCCTTTAACTGTTTCTTTGCTTTCCGCATCCGGCTTTTGACAGTTCCTTCCGGCAGTTCAAGAATCTTTGATATCTCGTTAATCTGCATATCTGCTGAATAATGCAAATAAATTGGTATTCTGTACTTTTCCGGCAAAGTTTTCACTAATCCCTGAATCATATCTGCCTCATTTTGCTTTAATACAATATGTTCCGGGCAAACTTCATCATGATCGTGATCAGAAAACTCATATCCCTCATCAGACATCTCGTCCATACTGTCAATCGGAACCAGTCTCATCCTGTTTGCATATTTTTTCTTTTTATTTTTCCAAAGATAAATTGAAGTGGATAAAGCGTAACTCTTTGTATTCTGCATAGAGTCCAGCCTTTTCTTTTTCTCCAGCAGCTTGAGCATCGTATCCTGATACAGTTCGTCCCCATTTTCCGCATCTCCGGCTGTCATCCGGCAAAACCGCAGAATATCTTTTCCAAACTTCAGGACAAACCGCTCAAATTCGTCATGATTCATAGCAGCCATCCTCCTTCTTCTTTCAAGTCGACTTGCAAAGATTTGCCCTTGCGTATATATATTGTCATGACACTGGAAAAGGGTTTTCAAATTCCCGAGAAATATTCTGATTTCACTTGCTCTCTGCATCTTCTATGATAAAATAAAAGTATTGCCATGATCGATAAAACCAGAATCATTTTACAAATCATAAGCCGGCGCAGGACAGGACACGACAGAAAGGCAGGATCTTAAACATGAACAAAGAATTTTATTACGGAAATCGTCAGAGATTTTATCGACAGATGAAAGAGAACTCTCTGCTGGTACTTTTTTCCGGAACGGAAGTCCGTAAGACCAACGACGAATTTTATCCCTTCTATACCAACCGCAATTTCCTCTATCTCACCGGACTGGACAGCAGGGATCTGGCGCTGCTGGCACGAAAAGACAGCGACGGCCACGTTACGGAGAAAATCTTCCTGCTGCCTCCGGATCTCCTGCAGGAACGCTGGACCGGTGCGCGCATCAGACCCGAACAGGCCGCAGAACTCTCCGGCATACAGGAGACCGGCTACACGGGAGAATTTGAAGACGTTTTGCACCGACTTGCCACAACCGGAAACTACCGACATCTCTATCTGGATCTCTACCGCGCTGCTCCCACAGACCGCGATGAACCCGCACACCGCCTGTTGAAACGTGCCGCTGCCGATTACCCTTATCTGCGGATAGAAAATGCCAACATGATCCTCCGACGGCTGCGCACCATCAAACAGCCCTGTGAGCTGGAAGCCATGCGGCAGGCGGAAAAGATCACCTGTGAAGGGATCACTTCCATGATGAAAGCCTCCCGGCCGGGTATGTATGAATATCAGTATAAGGCGGTATTTGACTATGTGCTGGGACAGTACGGCCCACAGGGCCCTGCTTTTCCGTCTATCATCTCCGCTGGAAAAAACAATTTCTGCATCCACTATTATGCTTACAAAGGCCTGGCCCTGGACGGGGATATGGTCTTAAACGACGTGGGCGCATGGCATGACTACCTGATGAATGATGTTTCCAGAGGATGGCCCTGCAATGGCCGGTTTAACGAACGCCAAAAGCTATTGTATGAATGTGCTCTGAACACCTCAGACCATATGTTTGAAATAATCCGCCCCGGTATGCCCATGAAAGAAGTGGACGCCGAGGCGAGACGCTACAACGCCGAACTTCTGGTCGATGCCGGCGTTCTGGATGATCCTGCCAATATCAGTACCTACATGTGGCACGGCGGCGCACATCACGTGGGCTTTGATGTCCATGACGCAGTGGAGACTCCGGAAGTGATCGCCCCGAACATGGTCTTCTGTGTGGACATCGGTATTTATCACGAGGCGTGGGGAATCGGCTTCCGTCTGGAAGATAACTGTCTCGTAACAGAGACAGGCTGTGAGAACCTGTCCGCAGCCACGCCCAGAACAATCGCGGAAATCGAAGATACCATGCGGCAAAATTTTGTTCCCGGATTTTTGAAATAAGGGGCACATCGAAGTGCTGACTTTGCAAGCACACAGAAAAATGCTCCGACATGAAGGTAACGATGAACCAGATACGCATGATGATCATAGGCTCCACTCCCCTTGATCACCATCCAGGCTGATGACGGACCCGAATAATGCTTTAACACTTTGTTTCCATTACGCCTGCTTTGGAACCGGGATATAAACCATCTTTAACGGGATCATCTTCTTATATCTGTCATCCAGCAGATCATAGTATTTCAAAATAAGATCTACCAACTTAGTACCATTGATGCCGCGGATAATGGGTGTGCTATCCAGATACTTCTGCGCATTCTTCGTGTAATTAGAAAGCGTCACAAAAAGGCCATAATCTCCTTCGCGCATCGCACCTTTAAGAGACTGTATCGTCGTTTCTTTTATGTCGATGTCCTGACTCCTGACCTGCACCAGTATACGTGATGGCAGCTCCTCCTTATTTCCAATGTTATTTCGCTCCTCATCTATCGTAAGTTCTCTAGGTGAGTATTCTTTCATTACAACTCTGCTTTATTGAACATTACAGACCCAGCCAAGAGTACAACAATCGCTACAAATATCGAAATAATGATTGTACTTGCATAATCACAAGCAGAAAGCGTTTGTTCATAAATCATAGGAATTTGTACTACCGGAGAAAATCGCAGCAAACTATTGTCAGGCTGTTGCATAGAAAAATAAGCCTTATTTGTGAATACTACTCCTATAATGGAACACGCAACTGAAATTCCCATTGCTATAGTTGATTTTCTTGTTATGATCGCAAAGAAGAAAAAAATCGTAGAAATTACCCAAAATAATGGTAAGGAGAGAACCTGGCTCTTTACAACGTACAGAAACAGACACGGTAAGGAAATCTCTGTTCCCAGTGCAAAAAAGGAAATCATCATAGAAACAGACATATATGAAATTATGATAATGGTGCAGCCAAAGATATAGCGGCAATATTTTACTAATAGAATTTGCAGCCGTCTGTTTCCATAAGTGATTGCATAAATGACAGTCCGGTTGGTAAAGTCATCCGTGCAGGAAAATCCGACATAGACAGCACACGCCAAAATTGAAATCATGCTATCTTTTCCCAAATTTAATACCGTGTTTTCTGCACTGGAATATACCTCCGTAAAAATTGAAATGCTTGCACAACAAATCAAAATGAAAGAAATTATCCATACCGAAATATCTTTTTTGAATTTATACAATTCTGCTTTCATTAAGTTCATCATGAATGTTGACCCTCTATTACTTTCTCATAATATTGCTCCAAACTATCTGCAGATTTGGAAATCTCGGATGAAGATATTTCTTTGAGCAGTTTGCCATTATGTAAAAACCCATAGTCCGTTGCGATATGTTCTAACTCATTCAAAATATGACTTGATATAATGATTGAAACATTATTATCTGCGTTAAGTTTCAGAAGTAATTTCCTAAATGCAATAATTCCCATTGGATCAAGCCCGTTAGAGGGTTCATCCAATATTAGGAGTTTAGGATTGTGAAGTAATGCGCTGGCAAGTGATAACCGCTGCTTCATGCCTAAAGATAAATGTTTTGCCTTTTTTTGCTTTTGTCCATACAATCCTGCTAATTCCAAAGCCTCATTTGCAGAGTCAGCATCTTTTTTTCCGCAATATTGCAGTTGGTTGATATATAGGTTCTCCAAAACAGACAAATTAGGATATAGGGCAGGTGTTTCAGTCATAAATCCGATATTTCTACGTTCCTTAATAATTTCTGCTTCTGTATTGGCATCCGCTAATACTACCTGTCCGGAAGTCTGTCTTGATCGTCCTGCCAAAATGCGAAATAATGTCGTCTTTCCGGCACCATTTCCACCTATAAGCCCATAAATACTTCCTGTCGGCACTGATAAAGACACCTCTTGTAAAACCATGGTATTTCCATATTTTTTGCATAGGTTATTTACTTTTAAGATATATTTTTCCATGTATAAACGTTCCTTTATTTAATAAGATAAGCAGCAAACTCTTTTGCTTCCATTTAAGCTTTCCGGTGACAGCCTTGTTTCTAAGCGGTATTCCAACGCCACTTAAAATCCCAACAATCAAAACAGTAAAATCCATATTCTCACCTCAGATTTCTTTATTTTTCAATATCTTAATAGATACCGATATGGAAACAACATACATTGCAATAACCAAAATAACAGCTAATAACATTAGCAGAACAGGAGAATGGATAACTGCAAAAAGCAGCTTACTTTCACCGACAGGAATTCTTGTAATGAGCAGCAAGGTAATCAAAAATCCTGCAACCGGGATATACATAAATACTCTGCCTTTGATAGAACCAAGTTTATAATATCCGGGCAGTTGAAAAACTGTATAAAGCGCAAAAAGGAATATCCCTGTGGCAGCAGCACTTATATAATCAAACATGCTGATACTTTCGCCCAAAATGATTAATACGACCGGATGTGTAATTAAAGAAAAGATCAGTGCAGTGAAGCCCATGATAATAATAAAAATATAGCGCCCAATCACCATGTCACTTTTTCGGATTGGTAAGATACCGTAAAGCCGTTCCATAGAGTTCTTTTCCGTAACAGAAAAGGTATATCCCGTTGTCATGGCAATAAAGCACATTGCAAAGGAAATCCCTGTCAGCAAAGAACGATTGATCACAGCAAATACAACAGGCAGTATCATTGTGAAACATATCGTTTTCACATAGGGCTTTACTAAAGAAAAATCCAGTTTTACTGATTTCCAGATATTACTCATACCGTTCACCTCTCTTGCTGGTAAATACCACAATATCGTCAATGGCTGCCGGTTCCACATTTAAGTGTGCAAACTGCTTCAGATCCTCGGTCTTAACAAGCGCTTCAAATCCAGTTGAAAAGTTCCTGATGCCAAGCATTTTTTTGCTCAAATCCGCAGATAATTCTTCACGCCCGCCTTTGACGATCCTGAAACTATCTATAAATTCATCTTTACCGCCGCTGAAAAACAATTCTCCATAACTGATATAGGTAATGTAGTCAGCAGCCCGTTCCAAATCCCCGGTAATATGAGTCGAGAACAAAACACTATGCTCGCCATCTTCAATATATTCCGACAAAATATGAAGAAGTTCATCTCTTGAAACAGGGTCAAGGCCGCTGGTAGGTTCATCCAATATCAATAATTTGGCATCATACGAAAAAGCACAGGCAAGCATAAGTTTCATCTGCATACCTTTGGAAAGCTCTTTTACCTTTTTAGAAGGCTGAATATGAAACCTTTCCAATATTTCTGAAAATTTTTGCGTATTCCAGTTTTCATAAAAAGCTGATACGGACTTTTCGACCTGTGAAACCTTCCACTCGTCGCTAAAATAATTGGAATCAAAAACAACGCCTAAATTTCTTTTTGCTTCCTGTTCCTTGGCAATATTGTCAAATCCTAAAATCTTCACCTCTCCGCTTGTGCGTTTTAACATATTCAATATAAGTTTGATCGTGGTAGTTTTTCCAGAACCATTCGGACCGATCAGCCCCATAATATACCCTTTTGGTAAAGTAAAAGTAATGTCATGTAACTGGAAACCCTCAAAAGATTTTGACAGATTTCTTACTTCTAAATAATCATTCATCTGTTTTTTCCTCCATCAAGATGCTCAGAAGGTGATGTAATTCTTCTTCGGAAAGATTAGCAACTCGCGCCGCACTTATTGCTTCCGATAAGTTATTTTCTATCTTGCAAATAAGCTGTTCTCGCAAAAGCTCAGAACCCTGCCCTAAAACAAAACAACCTCGTCCTTGAATATTCTTTACAAAACCCTCCTGTTCTAATTCCGTATACGCTTTCGTTACAGTCAAAACACTGATTTTTAATTCTTTAGCAAGTGTCCGTAATGAGGGAAGTGTTTCGTCTTTTTGTAAATCACCGGACATGATAGCAGATTTCACTTGCCGCTTAATTTGTTCATATATCGGTATGCCCGATATATTTGAAATAATGAGTTTCACAATCACCCTCCCAACTGCTTATACTGTTATACTGCTTATACAACTTATACTGTTATGCTTTTATGTTTAACAGTATAACACATGAAACAGTTGGTGGCAAGAATTTCCACGAGGAAATATATTCTCTGCCGGTCCTTGGCCTTTTTTGCAGATCTGCTGTAGCAACACACGGATAATGCTACCCAAAACAAATGAACACGAAACCAGACTGTTGTAAGCCAGACAAGTTACAGCAGCCTTTTTATGCCCAAATGTAGAAAGGACATTGCCGAAATGGCAAACAGAACACTGCCCTTGTTTTATAATTCACAAATAAAGATATATGCCTACGCAACCAAACATAACACTTTTTGCTTACAATAGTTGGTGGAACTTTTGAAAAGTCAAGGATATAATAAGTTAAGGAGGTGTGAAAAGTATGAAATTGCAGAAAAGTAATATCGCCTATAATTTGACTATACTGCGTCAACTTAATAAATTTTCCCAAGAAGAAGTAGCAGAACGAATTGGTGTTTCCCGGCAAGCTGTCGCAAAGTGGGAAGCTGGCCAATCAGTACCCGACATTCTGAATTGTGACGCACTGGCAAAACTATATGATGTGGAACTCGACGACTTAATCCATTACGATCAAGAACTGACAGGCACAAGCATACCGCCCAAAGGTAAGCACATATTCGGAACTGTTCGTGTAGGTGAACGCGGTCAGATTGTACTTCCCAAGCAGGCCAGAGATGTATTCAAAATTAAGCCAGGAGATGTGTTAGTTGTTTTAGGGGATGAAGAACCAGAACATCCGGGAATTGCACTAATGAAAGAAGATTTTTTTCTGGAAATTGCTCAATTATTCAAAACTGCTTTGAATATGACAGATGTACCCGATGAAAAGGAGACAAAGTAATGGAAGCTGTGTTGAATGTTCAGCGTATCAATAAGCATTATCCCGGATTTACTCTGGAAAATGTCAGTTTTTCTCTTGCTCCTAACCGCATTATGGGGTTAATTGGTAAAAATGGGGCTGGGAAAAGTACAACCTTAAAAGTTATCCTCAACATGGTATCGCCAAAAAGTGGAAGCGTCACCATGTTCCAAAAGAACTTCTATCATCATGAAAAAGAGTGCAAGCAGCGAATAGGTGTTGTTTTTGGAGGAATTGACTTTTATCCGCTAAAGAAACTCTCTACTATTACGGCTGTTACTCGAAAATTTTACACGAACTGGGATCAGACTCAGTATCAAAAATATATCAAGCGTTTTGCACTGGATGAAAACAAAAAATTCAAAGAACTTTCAAACGGAATGAAAGTAAAATACCTGCTTGCACTGGCGTTGTCCCATCATGCCGAGTTGTTGATTTTGGATGAACCAACTTCTGGTTTAGACCCGGTATCCCGTGAAGAACTGCTTCACATTTTCCGGCAAATTGTGAAAAACGAAAAATGTTCTATTCTATTCTCTACACATATTACTTCTGATTTGGACAGATGTACAGATGATATTACCTATATTCAGAATGGGCGGGTATTGATAAGTGCAGATAAAGATACATTTTTGCATTCCTTTGAGCATTTGAAAACCCCAGATGATACGAGGCCGCTCACTTTGGAAGAAATTATGCTACGTACAGAAAGACCAACTATTAAAAGTCAAGTAGATAATTGAAAAAATTCAAATGAAATTTTGTAGAAAAAAGAGCATGACAATAAAGCCTGTTGTCAAGCAGGCCGACGTGAGTGAAAAGGATTTATGCTTTTGGAACGTAAGGCTGGTTGCTTTTGAGGACGGCATAAATGATGTTGCACATTTTTCTGGCAACAGCCCCAACACATGTCAGATGATGTTTGCCTTCCGCCTTCTTTTTCTGGTAATAGACACTTAATACGGGGTCTTTAAAGGAAGCAATCAGGGCGGACTGAAAAATGGCTTTCCGCAGATAAGGTGATCCACGCTTGCTCATTACATTGTGGGCTGCTTCAAATTCACCGGATTGAGTGACAGTAGCATCCAAACCGGCAAAAGCCACCAGTTTTCTGGGGCTGTCAAATTTGGAGATGTCGCCAATCTCGCTTAGGATGGCCGCTCCTGTGACACTGCCAATTCCAGTAATGGTGGTAATGGGGGATTCCAGTTTTCCCATGATGCCGGAAATTTCCGTTTCTGTTTCTTTTACCTGTTTTTCGATAAAAGAAATTTGCTCAATCAGTGTTTTGAGCTGGAATGTGAAGCTGTTTTTGGCAAAGGTAATGCCAAAAGAAGAGGATGCGGCAGCCTTTAACTGTTCCGCTTTCGCAGCGCCGACTTTCTGTCTACTGAGCTTTGCCAGCAGTTGGGCCAGAGTTTCAGATGAAACCGCTTCAAAATCAATCGGCGAAGAAAACTGGAGGAGAATTTCTTTTGAGGTTTTGCCGAAAATGTCGGAAAAGATGGACTGGTATTCCGGGAAAACCTGATCCAGCACACAGACAACTTTCCGTTTTAAATCACTGATGGATTCCACAAGATAAGTGCGAAAGCGGGTCAAGGTACGCAGGGAAAACAAATCTTCGTCTGCAAGCCTGGTTTCCATGAACTGTCCATACCGGATCAGGTCAGCAATCAGGAGGGAATCAATGATATCGTTTTTTCGTCTGCGGATTTCTGTTCCCCTGCGCCATCCGTCGGTCTGGATCGGATTAATAACATGGAGAAGGAAACTTTTCTCAAAGAGGAAGGAGTAAACAGAAAGCCAGTAGTGGCCAGTAGCTTCCATACCGATTTCAAAATCGGTGGGATTTAAAGAATAAGAAGCGAGTTTGAGAAACAAGGCATTTCCTCCATCCAAAGTGTTGGGGAAGGAAAAAGCTTTGAATACTACTTTTCCGGTATCGTCCATCATAGAAGCAACATGATTATTTTTGCCAATGTCAATGCCAACAAAAAACATAAGAACACCTCAAGAAAAAGATTTCAGATTGGGGGACCACTCATCTAATAAGCGCCACTACCTTGTGCTAAATACGGAGAGAAGCCATA
>CANRZW010000047.1 GCA_947644545.1 uncultured Lachnospiraceae bacterium | reverse complement strand
ATGGGTAATTCCTTACTGGCTGTAAGGGGTATTAACCATAAATATATTGTAGTAGAAAGGGAAATTCACATGCAGAAAAAAACGCCGAATTATGATAATGTCAGATAAACAATGAAAATGAGAAAGACTATAAAATTATTGCGCAGGGATTTGAGCAATCAACGACAGATTCCGGAAAGCCCCTGGAATTGCAAGGATATATTCTTAAAGTAAAAAAGCCGCCTTTTAACATGTAGCGAAAAGGTATATTCCGGTTTGTAGAATTGAAATCCCACGCCAGGAACACTGGAATACCGCCGGCGGGAAGCATCTGCCGCTCCCCACCGGCCATGAATTCATCTAGGCGCCAAGCCCCCTCTTTAGCACTAAAATGCATTCCGATAAATCCTTAAAATATCATCCCTCGTCAACGGAACATAGTTGTTCTTAAGCAGCCGCTGCTGGGTTTCCATCACGTTCTCGGTATATTGCAAAAGCTCCTGCGCCGTAACGCCGTAAAACTGCATGGGTTTTCTCTCCTGCACCTGGCCCAACAGTGCAAACAGGTTTTCCAGTGCAGCTTCCGAAGCACAGTCGAGCAGACTGCCAAGTATTGTTCTCAGCTGATATAACCTGCCAGCCGGCTTCTTTTCCATATAAGCCCTCATGACCGGCTCAAACATTACATGATTGGCTTCACCGTGCGGCACATGATGTACGCCGCCAAGCGGATAACTGAGTGCATGTACCGCCGCACATCCTGCATGTCCAAAAGCGATACCCGCATAATTCGATGCACGAAGAAGCGCTGCCGCATACTGCTTCCAGCCCTCCGGTTCCGCACCGGCAACGGCCGCCTTCCAGCTGTGAATCAGCAGGCTGACTGCCTGTTCGGAAAACAGCTCACTGAGAGAACATGCCTGGGGTGAAAGATAACTTTCCACTGCATGAACCATCGCATCGATCGAGCTGGCTGCATATACTTTATACGGCAGCCCCTCCAGCAGTTCAGGGATCAGAACCGCTTCATCCGCAAACATCGCCGAAGAAGCCAGGCCCTGTTTTATTCCCTTGTCCGTACGGTTGATGATCGCAATATTGGTCACTTCACTGCCCGTTCCGCAGGTTGTCGGTACGATGAGCAGTGGATGTACCTTTTGCAGGGCATCCATACGCCCGTACAGATCCGCGACCCTGTCATCCGCCTCCGCTACCGCCAGCACCTTGGCAAGATCAATGATCGTACCGCCGCCCACCGCAATGATCCTGTCATACGCGCTGTCCTTTAACTCCTCTAAAACAGCATCTGCCATCACATCGGTCGGTTCCCCCATCCCATACTTTTCCACAAATACAATCCGACAATCCAGGTGAAGCTCCTCGATCTTCGGCTTATAGATCCACTCGTTGGTCAAGATCAGATCCCCCGCCTGCAGCCCGGCCTCCCCGGCAAATTCAGCAAATCTTTCATATTCTCTTATTTTCGGTACAATCTGAAACGCTTTCAACCTTTCCTCCATTCCGAAGCGCTCTGCGCCCCATATATCCACAAGGCAAAATACGCCTGCTCAATCCGTCTTCAGAAAACAGGTATGCCCTGCTGTCTGCAATACGCATCCAGCCGTTCTTTCTCCGGCATCGCCTGAATCGCACCCCGTGCTCCGATCGTCAGTTCCGCTGCCGCCGCCGCATAGCGCCCCATCTCCTCCAATCGCTCCATATTCCCGCCGCAGCTTTCACAGGCATACAGGAATGCTCCCATATAGCTGTCCCCGGCCCCGGTGGTATCCACCACCTTCACCTGGTGAGGCTCCACATAAATCGTCCCGACGTCTCTTCCAAACAAATAAGTTCCCTTTCCGCCGCAGGTAAGCAGCAGCACGCGCAGCGCAGGATACCGCTCCAGCAACGCTTCGCCTGCCGTCGCCGGATCCACATCTCTTTGCAGCAGGAAACGCATTTCCTCATCATTAATCTTGAGGATATCTATCTGTTCAAATATTTTTTCTACGGTGACGCGGGCTTCCTCCACGCTCTCCCACGCGGTGGGGCGAAGATTCAGATCAAACGCAATCGGAATCCCGTTCTCCTTCGCAAACCCGAACAGCCACCGTGTTGTCCGCCGCACCGCCGGCGTCGTCAACATCAAAGAAGAAGAATACAGCATACCGGCCTGCCGCAGATAGGCCTGGTCGATCTCCTCCGGCACGATCGTATCGGATGCGCCTCCCATCCGGTAAAACAGATACTCCGGTATCCCCTTTTCATCCCTGCCGACAAACGCGACCGTTGTCCGCCGCACCGGATCCCTGATCACCGCCCCGGTATCCACACGGCAGCTTCTCAGATCCTTTAACAGATAATCCCCGAAGTCATCGGCCCCCAGCTTTCCCAGAAAGGCCGACTCACCTCCCAGCCGCCGCAGCTGCACCGCAACATTAGCCGCCGCACCGCCCGCATACCGCTTGAAGCAATCCGCTTCGGCAAGCACAGTCTCCGCAATCATATCCACCATCAGTTCACCATAGCAAATCGTTTTCATGGAATCCTCCTTTTCTTTGCCGCTAAAATATCCCGTGCAAAATCGTATAGTTCCTGACTGACTTCTTCATGCAGGCGGACATCACTGATCAGATCCGTATGCCGCATAAGCTCCTCCTTCACCAGATTTTCCAGCGTATACTTTGCGGAAGGACATCCGCTGCAATGGCCGGTCAGTCTGATATAGGCGACCGTATCTTCAATCTTTACAAGCGCAATGCTGCCGCCATGTCTGCCAAGTTCCGGACGGATACGCCCCTCCAGAATCTCTTCCACTATCTTATATATTCTGTTATCTTCCATGCTTCCTCATCATCTCCATCCGGCAGATCAGATCCTGCCCGTCTTGAAGTTCTCCCATGCCCGCCTCCGCATCACGACATTTTACACTTAAAACGTTTTTCGTATTCCTGCCGCAGCTCTTCCCTGAAATCAGGATGGGCTATGGCAATCAGAGCCTGCGCCCGTTCTCTCAGAGTCCTGCCGCGAAGATGGGCAATGCCGTACTCCGTCACGATATAGTCTACATCGGTTCTGGAGGTCGTCACCGCCGCTCCTGCATCCAGAAAGGGAACAATCTTGGAAATCTTCCCGTTCCCCGCCGTGGAAGCGATGGCGATCACGGACCGTCCACCCTTACTGATCCTGGCTCCCCTGACGAAATCCAGCTGTCCGCCGATGCCGCTGATCTGTGTCAGACCCACACTCTCGGATGCCACCTGTCCCATAAGATCCACCTGCACACAGGAATTGATGGATACCAGGTTATCATTCTGCCCAATCACATAAGGATCATTGACATGATCGACAGGGAACATGGCTATCGCCGGATTATCATCTGCAAATTCGTACAGCCTCTGCGAACCCATCAGAAAAGAAACTACCGTCTTACCCTGATAAAGAGTTTTGCGCGCATTTGTGACCACCCCGCTCTCCATCAGTTCCACCACCCCATCCGAGATCATCTCGGAATGAATTCCAAGATCCTTCTTGTCTTTCAGAAACAGTAGCACGGCGTCCGGAATGGCTCCGATTCCCAGCTGCAGGGTATCCCCATCCCGAATGATCCTCGCACAGTTCTCTCCTATGGCGCGCTCCACATCTCCTATGCCCGGAATGCCCAGCTCCAGTACCGGATGATCAATCTCCACAAAACTGTCAATCTGTGACACATGCAGGCAGGTATCGCCCCACGTCCTTGGCATCCCGGTATTTACCTGAGCAATCACCCTCCGTGCTTTCCGCGCTGCCGGAAGCGTATAATCCACCGAGACGCCACAGCTCACATAACCGTGCCTGTCCGGCGGCGAAACCTGTATGACCGCAACATCCAACGGTATCATTTCGTCAAAAAGCCCCGGAATCTCGCTGAAACAGCAGGGCGTAAAATCTCCTCTCCCTTCCCGCACAGCCGGTTTCGACTGCGCGCCCAGGAAAAAGGAATTTAACCGGAAATGCCCTTCCGTTCCCGGTTCACAGAATCCGGCATTTCCCATGGACACCATCTGCACGATCTCCACATCCCGATAATCTTCTTTATGTTCGACCAGCACATCCGTGATCGCCAACGGCACCCCCACGGCATGGCCAATGATCACCCGGTCTCCCGAATGAATCAGCCTGATCGCCTCCCTGGCCGTCATCCTTCGCTGCTCATATAATTCACGCCATTTCATACCACACTTACCCCCATGCCGTTTCCTGCCGTCAGTCCTGAATCCTGGCGATCTTCTTCGCAAGTTCCTTTTTCATGGGAAGATTCCCCTGCCGGGAGATCATGATCCGCTGGGCCTGTGGGCTACCGGCGCCATGCAGCGACTCGGTTCTGTATCCCACCGCTGCCGTACCCAGACACAGGTTTTCGATCAAACGCAGTATCCTGAGACGATTTTCCACGGAAACACCCTTCGCTCCTTTCAGGTACTTCTCCACATAGGGGCCTGTCACCTCACCCCGCAGATCCGCTTCCGAAGGCGCCGTCACGACGATGCCTCCCGCGATATCTTCCGCCAGACGTGCGATCTCATACGGGAATCTGGTCACATTCTGCTTACACACGTTGGCCAGCAGAAGATCGATCATATAATTCCCCGATCCGGTGGCATGACCCTCCGCTGAGCAGGCAATACCGCAGCAGTACAGTGTTTCATTCAAATGCATCATTTCGATCAGTTTGTCTTTGATATGGGAAGCTTTCGCACAGCCGTTATAATCCGCCGCCAATGCGGAGGCGCCGATCAGAACATCGCCGACACCCACTTTACAGCCTCCGTAACTCTGTCTGTGATATCCGGCAAACCGCTCGACCAGCATTCCTGCAAATTCGGCTTCCCCGGCCAGAAAGATCCTGTCGTTTGGCACAAAAACATCGTCAAATACCACAAGCGCCTCCACACCCCCGAATTCGCTGTTCCCCACATCCAGTTCCGTTCCTTCCAGCTTTCTCGTATCGCAGGACTGGCGGCCTATGATCATGATAACCCCTTCCGCATCGGCAGGCACTGCAAAGGATACCGCATAATCCCTGTCTTCCGGTCCCATGGAGATCGTGGGCATCACGATTATTTCCTGAGAGTTGATCGCCCCGGTCTGATGCGCCTTCGCACCCCGCACTACGATACCGTCCGGCCTGCGCTCCACAATGCGAAGATACATGTCCGGATCTTCCTGCTGATGCGGCGCCAGCCCTCTGTCCCCTTTGGGATCCGTCATAGCGCCGTCCACCGTATAATCCTGCTGCTGACAGTATTTCGCATAGTTGACAAAATTCTCATGATACTTCGTTCCATACTTCTTATCCACCTCAAAAGTCGTACTGTACACCGCATTAAATGCATCCATCCCGACGCATCTCTGAAAACATGCCGCCGTCTGCTGCCCCAGCAGCCTCTGCATTTTCACTTTGTTCACCAGATCCGCCGTACTCTGGTGAATATGAAGGAAACGGTTGATCTTTTCCCCCGTAAGGGAGCTGGTCACCGTCATCAGATCCTCATAAGCGGGATCCTGCGCCAGATCATAAGTGGCCTTGACGGAATTTAAGGACGGCCTCAGAATCGGATCGTCCACCGGATTGTCGATCTTTTTGCCAAACATGTATACCTGCATATGCATCTTCCGCATACTTTCGACGTATTGTTCGCCTGTCATCATAGCTTTTATCCTCCTGTATCAAAGTTTCCATATGAAATAACGTGAAAATTGAAATCATGTCAAAATTGAAATCATGTGAAAAGAATTGCCCCACCGGTCAAGAAGGTGGGGCCGTCCATCAGGCACGCAGCAGACTGTGATTGGGATCGATCGTCTCACGGATCACACGCACCTGCTCTTTAGTCGGTTCCGGTGTAGTCGCAATCTTCTCGGGAATACGCGGCCGGAATCCCATATTATCCAACACTTCCTCCAGCGTCACGCCCGGATGAAGCGACTCAAGCTGCATCTCCTTTTGTTCATTATCAAAATTCAGAATACACTTGTCCGTGATCACTTTCCAGGGACCATAAGGGCGCAGGCCCGCCTGAATGCGGCTGTCACCGCCTTCCAGATAACCGACGCTGGTGATGAAATCAACCTTCTCGACGAAAGCACGTTTCTTCAGATCGGTCAGAATGATCGGCCTTTTCACAAAGGCGAAATGATCCGGCTGCGCCAGACACCCCACCAGACGAACCTTCGGTTTCTTATAATCGCCGATAGCCGTAATATTCATATTGCCAAAACGGTCGATCTGCGGAGCGGAATCGAAGCTGACGTCAAACCGCTCACTGGCCAGCATCTCATTTTTGTCTTCGCAGGTGACCGGCTGAAATGCACAGGGCCATTTCGTCAGATAATCCTGCGTCAGGTAGGGCGGGATCTCATCCAGTTTCGGGCTCAGCAGATTGTTCCAGAAGATTGTAAAACCAGGTGCATGGGACAGCTGCGCCAGACGTGCCGCAACCATGGGAATGCCCACTGCCAGCGTATATGCACGCCCATCCGTTCCTACCCCGATAAATCCCAGTTCATTGTCACGCAGTTCTCTGGCCGTGGCCGCCGCCATCAATTCATTACAAGTATAAAATGCCATCTCTATCCCTCCTATCGCACGATCAGTCTGGCCATCTGGGAAGGTGTCATGGCAACATCCAGGTACTCCCAATGGTCCTTTGGCCCGTAGATATACTTTTCCGCATACTCCTTGCGCCAGCGTCCCGGTTCCTTAGCCAGCTTCTGGTAAATCTCCATATGCGCATCGTCCTCGTCATAGAACGCGTCGCACGGCGCGGGATGAGCGCCGAAAGGCACCTCGACAACCGCCTCAACCCAGCTGTGCGGGATCATGGTCCGGTTCGGCTGACTGGTGATCTGGTTATGCGGCACGATCTTTTCCACCGTGACGATCAGACGGCGCGAAGCCTTTGCCATCAGCATATCCAGATCGTCCGCATCCCAGTGATCCGGCCACTGCACATTGCCGTATTCGTCGGCCACGTACTCATGAAGCACGGTGAAATCCGTTTTTGCCGCCTTGACCGCATGGTACTTTTCACCGGTAAACGGGCTGACCATCTCCACGATGTCCTCCGGATTGTACTTCGCCATGCCGGTTCCAAGCAGATCCTTCGTGGCAATAAAATCAATATTCATGGCTGCCGCCTGGTATCTCGCCGCCTGTGCCACTTCCGGGTAATCCCTGATCTCCAGTTCACCGTTCTCAACCGCGCGGCGGAAATTATAAGACATTCCGAACTGAAACAGTCCGGTATATACCGCTTCCACGCGTTTTACTGCGCCGACACCGGACAGCATGTCAGTCGCAAGGCCGCAGGGATAGCCGAAGATCGTCAGATCCTTTTTCCCCTGCCGGATCATTTCACGTACAAAAGCCATTGGCTGACGGCGGAGAATACTGCCGCCCAATGCAATAGAACTGCCGGAAGGTACCCGCTTAACGGCATCTTCCAGTGTTGTCAGTTTTGATTTCATATTTTCCCCTCCATCTATATCACATCGTCATCCTTAAGACAGGCGATCTCCTCCCTGCTCAGTCCCAGTTCGGCATAAACCGCTTCGTTATGCTCCCCCAGTCTTGGCGGCGGGAGCTCTATCGCAAATTCCGAGCCGGAAAAATGCGGCACCGACCCTGCCAGAATCCCTTCTTCCCCGTCCTTGCGACAATATTTCGCCAGCATACCGCGATGCCGCAGCTGCGGATCCTCCATCGCTTCACCGATGGTATTGACCTTGGCGCAGGGAATGCCCATCGGAGAAAGCCGTTCCACAATCTCGTCGGCAGTATGTGCCATCGTCCATGTGCGGATCATTTCATCGTTAAACCGCCGCCCTTCCGGCGTAGAACGCGCTTCACGGGTCTTGCCGTGCCTCTCATCCTCCAGCACCTCCGTTCTTCCCATCTCCTGGAGGATTGCCTTATAGCAGTGCTCCATACCTGCATGAATGTATACCCAGCGCCCCTCTTTGGCCGGATAGATGTTTGCCGGCCACATATAGCGGTCATTATTGCCGTTACGGGTCATCTCCTGCCCTAACAGCATATAATCCGGCACCGCCGTATGCAGCAGGGAAACAGCCGCGTCAAGCAGGGCAACATCCACTACCTGGCCTTCTCCGGTACGTTCCGCCGTGCGCAGCGCCGCAAGCGTCCCTATCGCTGCATACAATGCACTGGCGTAATCAATGATATAAGTGCCCGTCATATAAGGGGAACCCTGCGGATCTCCGGTAATCTCTACCATTCCGCTCATCGCCTGCGCCGCACCGTCAAAGCATCCCCGTGAAGCGTACGGCCCCGTCTGTCCATAGCCGGAAATACGCGTCAGGATAATCTTCGGGTTAGCCTCATGCAGCACATCGTACCCCAGCCCCATTTTCTCCATAGTGCCGGCACGAAAATTCTCAATCACCACATCTGCCGTTTTCACCAGCTGCAGGAACAACTCCCTGGCCTGCGGCTTACGGAAGTTCAGCGTGATACCTTTCTTGTTCCGGTTATGCGCCATAAAATAGGTACTTTCACCGTTATATTCCGGCGGGTTGCTGCGCGTCATATCGCCTTCATTCGGCTTCTCCACTTTAATGACCTCCGCCCCCAGATCGCCCAGCAGCATAGCGCAATGCGGTCCGGACAAAACTCTTGCCAGATCCAGCACCCGAATTCCCTCAAGTGGTCTCTCCATAAAATACCCACCCCTTTCTATTGAAGCATTTCACGGGCTGCCGCTTCCAATTCCACCGCCGTAGGATAATACTGGTCTTCCAGATTCGGGGCAAAAGGAATGATGGAATCCGGAGCAGCCAGTCTGCATACCGGTTTCTTCAGGCTGTCAAACGCCTTCTCCGTCACGATCGCGCAAATTTCCGCTCCAAAACCGCCGGTCAGACTTGCCTCATGCATGGTAATCAGACGCCCCGTCTTCCTTACGGATGACAGAATCAACTCTTCATCAAGCGGTTTGAGCGTGCGTGGATCGATTACTTCCAGTGAAATACCTTCCTGTTCCAGACGTTTGGCCGCCTCCAGGGCGCGATGCACCATCCATCCGGTGGCAACTACCGTAATGTCCTGTCCCTCGCGCTTAACATCGCCTTTACCGATGGGAATCTCATAGTCGCCTTCCGGCACCGGCCCGGACACTGTTTTGTACAAATACTTCTGTTCAAAAAACAATACCGGATTGTTGCTGCGGATCGCCGCCGTCATCAGCCCCTTTGCGTCTGCGGGTGTGGACGGCATCAGAATCGTCAGGCCGGGCGCATTCATGAACATGGCCTCCGGACTCTGGGAATGATTAAAAGAATACCGGCCTCCGCCGCCGTAAGCCGTGCGGACCACCAGCGGAACCTTCACTTCTTTTCCCATAATATAGCGCATCTTGCATGCCTGATTGATAATTTGATCCGCCGCCACCGTCAGAAAATCGGCGTACATGATCTCTACAACCGGGCGCTTACCCTGCATGGCCGCCCCCACCGACGCGCCGGTGATGGCCAGCTCGGAAATCGGGGTATCGATCACTCTGTCTTCCCCGAATTCTTCAACCAGCCCGGCTGTTACCCCGTAACAGCCGCCGTACTTCCCAATATCTTCTCCTATCAGGAAAACATTTTCATCCTCTGCAAGCGCTTCTCTCATGGAGGCCCGAAGCGCCTCCGCATAAGTCATATTTTCCATATATAATCCCCTCCTGCCTTATTCCGCTGCCAGCATTACGTCATCCCGGAAGAATTCTCCGCAGTCCGGATAGGGCGCTGTCTTGCTGTATTCAATTGCATCCTGTACTTCCTGTTCCACTTCCGTGCGGATCGCCGCCAGTTCCTCGTCACTGCAGATCCCGACATTCGTCAGATAGCCGCCGAATCGGGCGATCGGACAATTCTGCTTCCAGCGGACGATCTCCTCCCATGGACGGTACACATTCTTATCATTCCCCGAATGGCCCGACCAGCGGTATGTCCGGCATTCTACCAGCGCCGGTCCCCGTCCGCCGCGCACATGCGCGATGGCCTCTTCCATCACCTGCATCACATCCATCACGTCATAGCCGTCAGCAATAAATCCCGGTATGCCATATCCGATGGCGCGCTCGATAAAGGTATGGATCTTGAAATTGTTCTTAAACGGTGTCGACCAGGCGTAGGCATTATTTTCAATTGCAAAAATAATCGGTAAGTTCTTAACCGCTGCGAAATTCATCGCTTCATGTACGGCGCCTTCATTGCTGGCACCATCTCCCATAATGTTCAGCACGATCCGATCGCTGCCGTTCATCTTAAATGCCAGCGCCGCTCCGTTGGCAATCACCGAGGAAGCTCCCAGGATCGGATTCGGCGGATAAATATTCTTCCGAAAATCTCCGACATGAAGCACGCGGGTACGTCCTTTGGTCTTACCGCAGTCCTTGGCAAAAAGCATACCGACGAGATCCATCGTCGTCAGCCCTTTCATGAACAGCGCTCCCGGATCCCGGTAGGACGGTGACAGGACATCATCCGGCCGGAGAAGCGCCGCAAGGCCCACCGAAGTCGCCTCCTCACCCATACTACCGTGAATGCTTCCTAATATTTCTTTGTTTTTGTTCAGTTTTTCGCACTCCTGCTCAAACACACGCGTCTGGTACATGTGCCGATACACTTCCAGGAGCTTTTCCTTTGACAGATCCATAACCAAATCTCCTCCTTAAGTAATGAATACCATAGAAACTTATCATCCCAGCTACATTAGCAGATTGGGAATAAATGTAATGATCGACGGACAGAGTGCACAGATAACGACTAACAGCAACATCACAGCCACAAACGGCCAGATCCCCTTTATCATGTCATCCATGGAAATCTTTGCGATCTTTGCATTAACAAACAACAGCACACCCACCGGCGGCGTAATACCGCCAATTAAAATAGATACCGTCACGATCACGCCGAAAAAAATCGGATCGTAACCCATTGTCATCGCAATTTCCTCCAATACCGGAACGAACATGATCATGATCGCCGTGCCATCGATAAAAAAGCCCAGGACAAACAGGAATGCAATTACAATAAACAACATAATGGTCGGGTTACTCGTCAATCCCTGTAGAAATTCCACACACATCGTCGGAAAATGCAGCAGTGTAAGCACATTTCCGAATACCGCAGCCGTTGACATCAGAAAGAGTACGATACCGGTACTCTTCGCCGCATCCAGCAGGATGCCCGGAATCTGCTTTAACGTGATTGTCCGGTACAAAAACAGGCTGATCAGAATCGAATAGGCAGCCGCCAGAACACCGGCCTCCGTCGCCGTACAGATCCCGCCCACAATACTGGAGACGATGATTAACGGAATCACCAGGACAGGAAAAGAATAAAGGAAACTGTCCCATACATTCTTCAGACGGAATTTCTTCTTCACTTCCTCTTTGGGGTGAAACACTTTCGGAAGCAGGAACATGGTCAACCCCATCTGCAAAACACCTAACAGAATACCCGGTCCTATGCCGCCTAAGAACAAGGAACCCACCGAAACCCCTGTCAGCGACCCGTATAGTACCATCATGATACTGGGCGGAATGATCGGCCCGATAGAAGACGAGGCCGCCGTGATCGCCGCCGAAAACCTGACGTCATAGCCTTCCTGCACCATTGACGGTACAAGCATTGCGCCAATGGACGCCGAATCTGCCGTCGAACTTCCGGAGATCCCTGCAAAAAACATGCTTGCCAGCACATTTACATGGGCCAGGCCGCCGCGGACATGCCCTACCAGGCTGTCCGCAAACTTCACAAGCTTGGCCGTAAGATCACCGTTGTTCATGACCGATCCCACCAGAATATAGAACGGGATCGCCAGCACGGTAAAAGAATCCACACCACCGAACATCTTGGTAATCAGCTGTGAAAGCGGAATCCCCTCAATCATCAGCGCCGTAAGCGCAGATATCCCAACCGAAAATGCAACCGGAACACCGATAAAGATCATTACCAACATCATACCGAATAACAATAAGATCAATGCTGTACTGCTCATAACTGATCGATCACCTCCTCACTTGCATTTTTGATCGGCTTGGAAGAACGAACATCCTGCACCAGCACGATCACTTTCTCTATCAACATACATAACGCGCCAAGCGGCATACAGATATAGATATATCTCATGGAAATTCCCAGGGACGCCGTCATCTGACGGGCATTATCCACGCAGACTTTCAACCCGAAGACAAACATTACCACCAGAAAACCGATCACCAGAATATCACTGATGATAGCCATAATGCGCCGAACCCGGTCCGGCACCCGCGAGATCAACACTTCAATCACAATCTCATCCCGCTGCTGGATGTTGACGGCATTGATCAGCATCACCATCCAGACCATCGCAAAACGGCTGAGTTCCATCCCCCAGACAACATTGTTCACCCCCGGTATGAGCCGCGTCACAATGCCAATCAGTGTTGCCATTACAAGCGCAATATAACAGACATACATGATCGTCCGCTCGACTTGCCGTAACAATCGCAATATATACACCGAAACATACACCTCCTCCAAGACCTGCCACGGCCGCAGCCTTCTCCTGCTATTCCACCGCTATCATTTTTTCATAAACGGCATATACATCATCCCCCAGCGATTTCGAATACTCTGCCGCATAATCGGCTACTGCCTCACGGAATTGTTCCATCGCTTCCTCCGTCGGATAAATCACATTGACGCCTTCACTCTCCAGCTTCTGCAGATATTCCTCTTCCGATTTTCCAACTTCTTCGTTGCCTCTTATCACCATATCCTTACCCACATCCAGCATCAACTGCTGCAGGTCTTCCGGAAGCGAATTGAATTTCTCCAGATTCATGACCGGTATACCCTGTACGCAGATCGCATTATACATGGTCAGATTCTTGACTACTTCATGCCAGCCCTTCGTATAGATCATAGCCAGATCTCCGCCGCCTGCTTCCACGACACCTGTCTGCAATGCAGTATACAGTTCACTTACATCCAACGCAGCCGGGTCCGCTCCCAATGTCCTGAACAGGCCGAGAAAATATTCGGTATTCAATGTACGCTTTTTCAGACCGGCCATATCCTCTAATGTCTCCACCGGATTTTTCGAGATCAGTTGACGCGTGCCCTGATAGGAATGGTACAACGGCTTAAATCCCGTGCTCTCGATCATGGCATCCACATCGTCCCATACGGCATCCAGCACACGCGCCGCATGTTCTTCATCCTTGTATACAAAAGGAGGGTTCGTCAATATTTCCGCAACCGGTGCATATACCGTCAGATCTCCCGATCCTCCCCAGAACGCATCGAGCGTACCCGCATAGCAGCTCTCCGCGATCTCACGCGCCGAACCCATACTGCCGTCCCAGTAACACTCAAATTCCAGCCGGCCGCCGGATTCTTCCGTCAAACGGTCGAAATACTCCTGTACCAGCTGCTCCACCCCGTGGTCACTGGAACGAACCGTAGCGTACTTGATCAGATATTTTTCGCCATTATCGGTAGTAACCGTACTCTCATCGGTACTTTCACTGCTGTTCTCTTCGCTGCCGCCGTTACTGTCACTGCTGCTTTCTTCCGTCGCTGCCGTTTCCGCTGACTCTGCCGGCTCGCTGACGCTCTTTTCCTGCACCGTATTGCCCGTGTTTCCGCAGCCCGCCAAAAGGCCTGTCATTACCAAAGCTGTCATTAAAGTTCTGAAATATCTTTTTCTCATGTTTTTCCCTCCGTTATGTGTTTTCCCGCAACAGTCATTTTACTCTGCCGCTACAATTTTCTACCTTCCCGACTTTGTCTTTTCAAAGCCATATTGTACATTTTCAATACCTCCCTGCATCTCCTCCTCCCTTTTCTCTTTCCTGTTCGACTAAAATCATCGAACTTTTTACCTTTTAAGTTTGTTATTGTTCGTTTTTGTTCTTTTTTAGACTCTATCATACATATACAATATTTGCAAGTACTTTTTCGCATATCCACATCAAATTATCATTTTATTTAAACCTCATCATTTTATATATTGTACGTTTTTGTTTATTTCTGTGAATTATTTCTTCTTTATTCATGAAAAGTGTTGATGTATCCAGTTACTAATGATATATTTTATCTGGATACAGTATTTTCATCCCATTTCCGATATATTCTCTACACTGCCAGAAGGAGAAAATGCCATGCGCATGAAACGACTTGAAATTATTACAAGCACTTTGGAATCTCAGGGAACGGTTGAGGTAGCGCAGATGAGCGCTCTTCTGAACGTTACCCCCAAAACCATCCGTCAGGATCTGATTGAACTGGAAAAGATGGGAGTAGCTGTCCGCGTTCACGGTGGAGCTACTCTGAAAAACGGTTTCAGCGACATATATCCGGTGCCTTCCCGCAAGCAGAAACATATGGAAGAAAAACAGCAGATCGCAATGCGTGCGCTCTCTCTGATCGAAGATGACGATATCATCATTCTCGATTCCGGCACTACAACCCTGGAACTGGCCAAGCTCATTGACCGTCAGGTCATCGTTATCACCAACGATCCCACGATCTGCCACGTACTGCTGCACAACGAGAAGGTAACCCTGTTTTCCACCGGCGGGCGTCTGCGCCGGGAGTTCGGCTTCACCTATGCAGGCAGCGACGCCATCCGTATGCTCAGTAATTACCACGCACATAAATGCTTTATTGGCACGAGCGCTTTCGACAGCGAGCGTGGGTTAATGGTCTTCTCTTCCGAGGAGGGCGAAGTCAAACGGGCGATCATGAAGGCCTCCGTCCAGAAGATCTGTCTGCTTGATTACAGCAAATTTCATAAAACTGCTTTTTCCACATTTGCAAGCCCTTCCGAACTGGATATCATCATCACCGACAACCGCATCCCGCAGCAGGACATAGATCATCTTGCTTCTATTAATATTAAGGTGCTGACTCCTTAAGATATTGTTAAATGCATTTCTGTGCGTATTTTTATCTCTTAATGCAAACTGGCTGCTGCACCAAACAGTGCAGCAGCCAGTCAAATTATTACAATATTTACATTTCTTCCAGAATCACCGCATCACAGCCTTCCACCTGCCAGCAGATTTCCCCCGTTTCGTCACCAAATTCCACGCCGCTCCACAGTTCCCTGTATCTTCGTCCTGTACCGATGCCTGCGCGCCCACAATCCACCCGGACATTTTCCCTCTCTTTCTTCCAGTGGAACAGCGCCACGTATTGCCTGCCGTCCACGTTGGCCGTGTAAACCGTGGCCGCACTGCTGCCTGCAGACTCTGCCGGACAAAACGCTATCCCTTTTGCCGCCAGCTCATTGATCCTGCGGTTGCCTGCAAATCGAAGCGCCCGCTCTCTGGCCGCGGGATTTTCATAGTCGTCGCTCAACATCATCACCGTGCCCGCTGTCACTGCCGAAGTATACCTTGCCCTTGCTTCTCCTTCCGTGCTGTCCCTTTCCATGCAGAAGCTCCTGAGAAGGCAGATATGATCCGGGTCGTTATACTGATACAGCCTGCCGCTCTGCCACCACGCATAGGTCTGGGCATTGAGCACATATTCCACATCCTCGTCAGTGCCGAAGGCGTCACAGGAAAATCTTCTGGCATGGCCATAGCCGCAGGGAAACAGCGGGGCAATGGACAGACTGATGAAAAAAGGTTTCCCGATCTTTTCCTCGCTCAGGAAATCCGTGAGCAGTTCATACCCCCGCGTGATCGCCTGCCTTCCCGTCCTGACATCTTCCGCATAGTGGCAGCCTTCCATGCCGCCATGGCTCATAAAGTCCAGCTTTACATAGTCAAAATCCCACTTCACAAACCGGTCCAGTTTCCATCGCATCTGCTGCTGCCATATCGGATGTGTCACGTCATAGGGGATCGCACCGTCCACCCTCGGCAGGGGTTTTCCGCAGGTATCTTTTAGCAGGATCTCCGCATATACATGGCCGGGAGCCCCCGGAATCTCCTCTTCCGGATCCTCCCCGAAAAATGCGAAGGGCGCATCGTAAATCCCTGCTTTCTGCCCTTTTGCATGAATCTCTTTCACGATCATAGGCAGGTGTTCTTCCGGAATCGCGCTCCATCCCGCATCCAGATTGGCGTAGGTTGCTCCCCCGCTCTGATACCCGGCCGGCTGCAGCTCCTCCCTCAGAAAGGCCGCTGTCTTCCGGTAATTGTTTTCATTTAAGCGAAAAGCCAGCCCGGCCCAGCTGTTAAAGCCGAAAGGAATACTCCCTTTCCACTGCAGCGGCTTTCTTTTTTCATACAGAAGATCGCCGTAGGCTTCCAGAAGCCGTCTGTAATCCTGCCCGTACAAAACATAGAACCCACTGGACCAGACCGCCTTCCCGCACAGACTGCCGTGAGCCATGCTGTCATGGCTGCCTGCATCCGCCACCCCGCACTCTGCCTGCAGCGTCCGGGCATCATAAGCCGAACAGACGACAACATTCTTCCACACCGCAAAATCCGCCGCGCCAATCAGAAGCCCTTCCCTGCTGTCCTCCGAAAACAATACCGTCAGATCATAGCTCTTTCTCCCTGCCCGCAGAGGTGCAGCCTCATAGCGCAGCCACATGGTATTGTCGTAAGGCACCAGCAGCATCTTCGCCCACAGACTGTTCCACAGCTTAAGCGGTGCTTCCCCGCCCGCCTGCAGGACAAGCGGTATCAGCCTGCGTGTCTCCACCGCGCCGCCGTCTTTCTGAGACAGGCAGCAGGAAGCCTCCGGCATACCGTCCCCGGATATAGTGAGTTTTTCCTGCAGGCAAAGTCCATTCTCATCGCAAAATGTCAAAAGCAGGGTGCTTCCATCCTTCCCCTCTGTCTTTTCTTCCTTTTCCAGTATCGCACTTCTCGTATCTATAAAACGTCCGTCTGTGTGATACGCCGCCGCATATGCCTTCAAAAGCGTACCGCCTTCCCAATGCAGCGTAAAAAAACCGCCTCCGTCGTATCTCCATTCCTTTTCTCCCATTGCGTCCTCTTTTCCATCCTTTCTATACTATGGCCGTCCGCTAATCTTATTGTGCCTGCAGGTAGATCTGCCACGCCTGAAACCCGTTTAATGCCTCCGGCACCATCAGCCCGCAGTGCATCAGGGCCGCTCCGCTTAAGATCTGTCCCTGTCCGAAGATATCTTCCCCGTCGTTTACCGGAAGCGTGCACTCTTCCCGTACACCGATCAGTTCCAGCCGATACATCCGATCTTCCCGCAGCCCGCCGAGCCTGACATAAACAGGAGCCGGATTCGACTGCACATGATGGTATACCGCACTCACCAGCGCCTCCGTACCGTCCGGCGACACCGTCTCCCACACGGTGACCGTCCCCGCAAAGGGCGAACACAGACGATAGTAGCTGCCGTACTGTATCAGATCATAATGCTTCTTAAACAGAGCGATCTGCTCCCTACCCTTTGTCTTCTCCGCTTCCGTCATCCGGTTTACGTCGAGTTCATACCCGAAGTTGCCCGCCATCGCCACGCATCCTCTCGTGGAGAGGGGTGTGATCCTGCCAGTCTGATGGTTCGGAACCGCAGAAACATGGGATCCCATCGTGCTTACCGGATACCCGAAAGAGGTGCCGTACTGTATTTTCAGCCGTTCGATCGCATCCGTATTGTCACTGCACCATATCTGCGGCGTATAGTACAGCATACCCGCGTCGAACCGTCCGCCGCCTCCGCTGCACCCTTCAAACAGAATATGCGGAAATGCTCTGATCAGCTCTTCCAGAACACGATACAGTCCCAGCACAAAGCGATGCGCCATTTCACCCTGCCGCTCCTTTGGCAGAGCATCGCTGTATTTGTCGCATATACTCCTGTTAAAATCCCATTTCACATAGGAGATCGGCGCCTGCGAGAGAACGGCCTTTAACCTGTCGATCACATAGTCCTGCACATCCTTTCTGGAGAAATCCAGGACAAGCTGATTTCTGCTCAGACACGGTTTTCTTCCCGGAATCCGGACCGCCCACTCCGGATGGGCGCGGTACAGATCGCTGTCCTCCGAGATCCCCTCCGGCTCAAACCAGATGCCAAACCCCATTCCCAAAGCTGTGATCCTCTCTCCCAGCTCCTGCAGGGTGCATCCCAGCTTTTCCTCATTGGGATACCAGTCTCCCAGACCGGAATTGTCGTCGTCCCGCCGGCCAAACCAGCCGTCATCCATGACAAACAGCTCCACCCCCAGCGCTGCGGCCTCCTGTGCGATGTCTACCAGCCTGTCTCCCGTAAAATCAAAATACGTTCCTTCCCAGTTATTGATCAGTACCGGCCTTCTCTTGTGTTTCCATTCGCCGCGGCAGATATGCTCTCTGATCGCCTCGTGAAAGATCCGGCTGACCGCGCCGAAGCCTTTTCCATATGCCATCAGGACCTCCGGCGTCACGAAGCTCTCCCCCGGCTCCAGCGTCCACTCGAAATTGTCCGGATGGATACCGCACACCAGCCTGGTCTGCTCCGTCTGGTCTTTCTCTGTCTCCATCAAAAACTCACCGCTGTACACAAAAGAGAAGCCGTAGCAGTCACCCTGCTCTTCCGTGGTACTCTCGTCACAGATCATCATAAAAGGATTGCTCTGGTGGCTGGAGGTACCCCTCACACTGCCAACGGACTGTACGCCGTGGGTAATGCGCGCCCGCTCCGGATTCCGCTCCATCGTATGCCGTCCGCAAAACGTCAGTCTGTCATATGCTCCCGACTGCCAGTCTATCGACATGCTGGCTGCCTTTTGCAGCACGATATTTCCTTCGCCGTCATTGGTAATGCGTACCGCCCTTGTGAAAAGGTCAACCTCTTCCAGTACGCCATAGTACAGCTCTACCTTCAGATTCGTCGCGCAGTCCTGCAGCGTGACGATCAGTGTCTGCGCCTCCTCTTTCGTTCCATACGCGGCAGGAAGGCCCGGCAGGCTGTACTTTCCCTCTGTGATCTCGTGGCTCACATACCGGAGTGCGGAGGCCGCACTGCCATCCGTATTCTTGACCTTCAACGCACTGATTCGGTAATCTCCCGTCCCAAAACAGCTGTATTCCTGGGGCAGTGTATCCAGAGAATACGCACGGTCCATGCCATACGGATTCCCGGAAAAGCCTCTGTCCCGACAGCAGATCCAATAGGACTTATCCGTCCGGTCCGTCTTCTGTCCGTAATAAGTATGCAGCAGTGTACCCTGTCTGTCCGCTTTCATCTGGTACGTTGTGTTCTTCGTCTGTAAAGTGAACGTACCGTCCTTTTCACAATAAAATATTCCCATGGTATCCTTACGCCTTTCCTGTTATAATTAACGACATTAGAAATTTCGTTTTCGGCCTTGCAGGCGCTTCCGTATATGTCTCCTGCATGTTTGCCGAAAAAGCGCAGACAGTAACTGCTTCTGCCTGCGCTAATCCCGTAATACTGCCGTTTATTTACAGCAGCTTATCTGTTCTTCTGTCACATCTATTCCGCCATACCCCATAATTTCAGTCTCTCCTGATACTGTTTCGACATATAAGCCTCTACTTCCGATAAGCCTGCTTCTTCCATCTGTGCCAGCATCGCCTCATAGACCGCATTTGCTTCCGTGCTGTCAGCCGCATTAACCATCTTCGGGAAATTCTGGTCATATACGTCTTTCACCTTCTGCCATTTCAGACCTTCCGGAGAACTGCCTGCCGGCTCCAAACCGGTGAAGTCTGCCGTGTCCCATCTGTCAGATTCCCCGAAGCTGGCATTGGCAAAATCAGTGAGTTCCGTGGTCTCGTATTTCGTCACGTCATACGGTGATCCATCCGTGCCATTTCCGTTCTTGATAAACCAGGTCCACTTACGGATGCCCGTCTCCAGTTTCGTATTGTCAAAGTCCGTCTTAAAGCCGTCCACGATCTCCTGCTTCGGAACATGTTTGCCGTCCACCATATCCCAGTGTTCGCCTTCCAGTCCCCACATCATCAGGTACTGTCCCTCTTCGCTTACCAGGAAATCAATGAATTTGATTGCCGCCTCCGGATTCTGGCAGTTGCTCGTAATACCGATTGCGTCCCAGCCCAGCGTACTTCTTCCGCTGTATTTCGTCTCCGAAGGATCTACGCCGTCCGCAACCACCTTGTAGCTGTAGAATTTCGCATCTTCCCCTACCGTGGAGGCAAGACTGGTGTTGGCGCTGTCAGGATCCCAGTAAGAGCTGAATGTGGAGAATACGTTGCCCGCCGAGAGCTTCTGCGTCCACTGCTCCTTCTTATTGACAACCCATTCCTTATCCAGCAGGCCCTCCGTATAGAGCGTATTCATAAAACCAATGGCATCCTGATAGCGCGGGGCTTTCGCCTTGTGCATGATATTGTTGTTCTCATCCACATAGTATGTAGTCATGCCGTACATGCCAAAGAGAGTGCCTTCATAGTTTTTGCTCTCTGCATCAAGCGTCACCGCGATACTCTCCTTACCGTCGATGGTCGGATATTTCTCCTTAAACTGCCGTAAGATGTCCAGATATTCCGACTGTGTAAAAGGGTCGTTGCTGTTGGCGCGTTCTTCTCCGACGATCTCCGTCAGCAGGTCTTTTCTCATCAACACGCCTGCCACCGCATCCGGATCCACGCCATACCAGTTATTCAGATAATAGTTCTTCCCATCCGAATATACACTCTTTGTCATAACTTCGCCGTACATTTCCTTAATATGAGGGCCGTACTGGTCGATCAGATCGTTTAAGGGAATCAACGCACCTGCGTCAATGTAACGGTTAACGATCTCGTTACCGCGGTCCATCAGGACGATGTCCGGATAGTTCTGGCCGGTAAGCATCAGATTTAACTTCTCCAGCGGATCACCGGTGGGATTTTCCACCTGCACCGTAACCCCCGTCTTCTCCTGAATCGCCTTCGCCACCGGGTCGTCGAACGTATTGCTTCCCGAGTTCTTATCAAAAAAGGTAAGAGTCACAGGACCGTCGGATGAGGCGCCGCCCTCCGCACCGGCTCCTGCGGCATCACCTGCTCCCGCACTGCCGCCGTCTCCCTGACCGCCGCAGCCTGTCACAGCCGCCGCCAGCATTGTAACGCCCAGCATAAGCGCCATCAACTTCTTTGCTTTCATAAATTTTTCCTCCTTCATAAACCTGCTGAATAAATTTCATCACTCTTTATCGATCAGCTCTTCACCGAACCGAGCATGATACCTTTTACAAAATACTTCTGTATGAACGGATAGACCATGATGATCGGAATCGTAGCCACCATCGTTGCCGCCATACGGATGCTGTCCGGCGTAATGCCCTGTCCGGTACGGTTTGCCGCCTGGTTGGCAGCCGTCGTCTGGTACTGGTTCAGAATCTCCACCAGAATGGACTGCATCACCTTCAAGTTCTGTGAATTAGTATATAAGTAAGCGTCAAACCATGAGTTCCAGTGCATGATCGCCACAAACAGGGCGATTGTCATGATGATCGGCTTGGACAGCGGGATCACCAGCTTAAAGAAAACCACCAGATCGTTTGCCCCGTCAATTTTGGCTGCCTCAAAGAGTGCCTCCGGCATTCCTTCGATATAGTTCCTGACCAGGATCATATTGTAGACGCTGACCAGATTCGGGAATATGAACACGATGAAGCTGTCCAGCATCCCCAGATTCTTGAGTACCATATAGTAAGGCACCAGACCGCCGCCAAAATACATTGTAAAAATAAACAGCAGCGTGATCGGTTTCTTAAAGAGCAGATCCTTCCTCGACAGCACATAGGCAAGCGCCGTTGTCACAAGTACCGCCAGCGGCGTTCCGATCGCGGTACGGGCCAGCGTTACCAGGATCGAATGCAGGAAAGTAGATCTGGATAAAATATCCATGTAGCTTGCAAAGCTCAGCTTTCTCGGCAGGAAATACAGGCCGCCGCGGATGGCATCCGTTGCATCATTGATCGAAATGATGAAAATATTCCAAAACGGATAGACGCAGATGATCGCCACCAGTGCCAGAAAGATGACGGTAAAGACGTCCAGCACGATATCCGAGACCGGTTTTTTCTTACTATAAACAGATTGTGTTCGCATTTTCCCACCCCCTAGAACAGTGCCGTATTGTTATCGTCGAACTTCTTGGACAGGGAGTTGGCGCCCATGACCAGAATAAACGATACTACCGACTTAAACAGGCCCACTGCAGTACCATAAGAGTACATGCCGTTTTTCAGACCGTACCGGTATGCATAAGTATCCAAAACATCCGAGTAATTCAGGATAGAATCATTCGCCATCAACAGCTGTTGCTCAAAACCTGTGTTGAGGACACCGCCGACTGCCAGGATCAGCAGCACCATGATCGTAGGCTTTAATGCAGGAAGCGTTATGTACCATATCTTCTGGACTCTGGTGGCTCCGTCCACGTCCGCCGCCTCGTACATATCCTGGCTGATACCGGATACCGCCGCCAGATATATGATCGCGTTATATCCTAACACCTTCCAGGCATTCGCGATCGCTATGATCCACCAGAAATAAGGACCCTTCTGGAAGAACAGAATCTGCTCATCCGTAAATCCGATCGCCATCAGCAGATTGTTGATCACACCGTCAGCGGAAAGGAAGGTAATAAAAATATTGGCCGCGATAACCCAGGAAATAAAGTAAGGCAGATAAGAAGCCGTCTGCACAAATTTCTTGACGCCCTCGCTCTTCACTTCGTTCAAACAGATTGCCAGAATGATCGGCAGTGGAAACGAGAATAACAGCGTCAGCAGACTGGTAGCCAGCGTATTTCTCATAATGATCAGGAAATCCGTCGAAAAGAAATACTTGAACCAGTCAAGCCCTACAAACTGGGAACTGGCAAGGTCTGCAAAATAGCCGTTGCCTTTGGGAGTATAATTGATAAACGCCATATAAAGACCCGTCATTGGAGCATAACAGATCAGTATGACCCATATCAGCGAAGGAAGCAGCAACAGGAACAGATATCTTTGTTCCCAGAATCGCTCTCTGACGCTCTTATGGGGCCTGGCAGCTGCAGGAACTGCATTTTTCATAAATAACCACCCTCTCTTTGTTTATTTTGTACGTTTCTTTTTCCCCGCAGCTCTATTTTATGTTGATATCGTCACATTCTCAATGAAAGAATTTAATGATATCTTTTAATTTCGAACGATTTTGTAACATATTTTTCCGGCAAATATCAATATTTAACACTTTCTGTTAATTTTGAACGATGGAAGTACAAAAAAACTTCTTTTAAAGCAAAAACCTGTACAAGATACCGAAAAATGACCTTCCGGTATTCTGTACAGGTAATGACCACTGTTTGTAAATACTGTTTCTATCCCTGCTCCGCCGGGATCTCCACTCTGACGCATGTTCCTTTATCCGGAATGCTCATGATCGACACACCATACCCTTCTCCATAGCGCAGCTTCACCCTGATATCCACGTTTTTCAGGCCGTATCCCTCCTGGGATTGTTTTAATTCTGTCCGCAGCTGCACCAGCTTCTCCGGTTCGATCCCGAGACCGTCGTCGCACACCTCATAGACGATCCGCCCCTCCCGGCGTTTGACGCTGACAACAACTGTTAAGACCTCTTCCTCCCGCCGGCCATGGTGGATGGCATTTTCCACCAGCGGTTGAAGGATCAGTTTGATCGTCCTGCACTGCAGCACGTCCTCATCCGCTTCATAACGGATCACCACATCTTCGCCGAACCGGATCTTCTGTATCTTCATATAATTCTGCAGAAGCTCCAGCTCCTGCTCTATACTGATCACCTCGCGCCCCTTGTTCAGAGAGATCCTGTAGAAATCCGCCAGATATCGCAGACATTCCACCGTCCGCTTACCGTTCTCCCGCATGGACATGGAAGAGATGACCGACAACGCATTATACAAAAAATGCGGATTGATCTGTTCCTGCAGAAGATTCATCTCGCTGGACTTGATCATCAGCTTTTTCTCATAATTGTCCTGAATCAGTATCTGTATCCTCTCATTCAGCAGATTAAAGGCGTCAGCGATCTGACCGATCTCATCCCCGCCCATATCGCGCAGCATATAGTCGAACTGCCCGTCGCCCAGCTTTCTGGCCGCATAGACCACCTTGTCCACACGCGCGGCGGACTTTCTGCCATACAGGTAGATCGCGCCGAACACCAGCAGCGAGCTGACTGCAAAGATCGCCCGGATTCTTCTCGTGACTGCCTCCGCCTCTTTCAAAAGGCTCTCCTGATCCTCCGTCATGACCAGTTTCATACCCATACCCACATCCAGCGCCATGCAGATCACCGGCCCGTCTGCCTGCTCCAGCGTGTAGCTGCCGCCACAGTCTGCTATTCTTCGCCATTCCGGTATAAAGCCGGAGAGCCGGCGTCCTTCAGCTTTCACATCAGAGGCCGCCAGAATCTGCCCGCCAGCTTCTATCAGATAGGTCTGCCTGCTGCCGCTGTTCTGCAGAAGTCTCTCGCTCAATTCCTGCGTATCCACCAGAATGACAAGATAATTCTCAATCCCGCCGCTGCTGTAGTAATTCATCTTCCGGATCAGACCCGCATACTTCTTTCCGCCTTCCTTCACGATTCCCCCGGCCACTGCCGAACCCGCCTTCTTCGACGCCTTCTCCTGAAAGCCTCCGGGCAGCTGGTCCAGCTGGTAGAAATAGTAATTGTCTCTGGGCAGCGTCTCATTGTCGGAATAGAAACGAATTCTGTGAATGCTCGGAAACAAAGACAGCGTATTATGCAGAAGCTGTCTGTCCGTATAATAAAACATCTCCCCGTAAGACAGATCCGTATAGTCTATCCCCAGATAGTTATACATGGTCTGATTCGTATAGAGAAGATCCATGATCGTACTGTAAGACTCAAAGAACGTCTCCAGACTCTTGCCGGTAGTCTCCATATTCTGCTGCATATCCTGATAACTTTTTTCCTGCAGGATCCTGCTCGTCTGTATGTAATTGTACGCCGTCACAAAGACCATGGGCAGTACGGCAAAGATCACATAGATCATCGTCATTTTCTTAAAAAAGCTCTGATCCTTAAACCATTTTACGATATTCATTCGGTGTCACCCCGTAACGCTTCACGAAGATCTGACTGAAATAAGATACATTCTCATATCCCACCAGCAGGCTTACATCCTTCACCTTCAAAGACTTGTCCCGCAAAAACTCACATGCTTTCTGCAGTCGGAAATCCGTCACATATTCCAGAATCGTCTGTCCCGTTCCCGCCTTGAACAGACTCCGCAGATAATTAGGCGACAGATGAATGCCTTCCGCCATTTCCTCCACGCTGCACACCCGCATATAATTTTTCTCCAGATAATCCCTGACCCACATCGTGACATAATAGTTGGGGTTTTCCCGCTGTCTGTCAAAAAAGAGACGCAGCGCCTTTATGTACTGCCACAATGCCTCTTTCACTTCCGCAAAGAAGCCCGTGTTCCAGATCTGCAGCTCCGGCTTATGCTCCCTTTTCTCCATCTCCTCCATCAGCGCCGCATTGTCCAGTTCCAGCCTGTTATACAGATTCAGATACAGCCCGTAAGCCTCTCTCTGACATTCTTCCCTGCCCAGAAACTGCAGTTCCTCCATACATGCGGCAAGGGTTTCCTGTGTCGAATCCGAATTGCCCCCCACAATATTCTGGCACAATTTCTGTCCTCTCTGGTTCCACCGTTCCCTGTCAAATCTACCGTCACGCTCCCCGGCCCTGCCGGTTATGCGCAGAAGTTCCCCCGGTCTTCCGTAAAACATCCTGTCCCTGTAGCCAAGCAGAATGTCCGTGTCCTCTTTCATATCTGCAATCGAGACTTTGTCGTCAAACCAGGCTGCGCTTCCCTGCCCGTCCAGGGCCGCCACGATCCGCCCCGCCGCATCGGCCACAGAGACATAGCCGTGCAGAACCACTATGATCAGGCCCTCCAGATAAAATGCGTGACGCACTTCCGTAAGGCTCTCGATCCGCGCCGCAGCCTTCTCATCCGTAATCCCATAGACCGCCAGCAGGCCGAATGCCTTCTCATCTGCAGCAACAGAGAAATATTTCCGGCTCAGCTCTTCCAGATCCACTCCTTCCTGCTCACACGCCATGGCAAAGATCTGGCCGGAAGCAAGCTCCACGGAACGCTCAGCCACCCGCTCCCGCTCCAACTGCTCCCTGATACGCACGATAAGCGCCTCCACCTCATCTACACGAAAAGGCTTCAAAATATAATCCACCGCCTGCACCTGAAAGGCCGACTTCATATATTCATAATTGTCATACCCTGTCAGAAAAACAATTTTACACGCATGACCTTCTTCCCGCGCCCGCTTCGACAACTCAATGCCGTTCATCACCGGAAGCTGAATGTCCGTGATCATGATATCCGGATCGTACTCTTCCAGACACTCCAGCGCCGTCCTGCCGTTCCTGGCCGTATGAACCCTGGAGGCGCCGAGCCTCTTCCAGTCCACATAGTCCCGCAGTGTTTCCAGTTCCAGCTTCTCATCCTCTACCAGTAAAATACTGAACATGTACCCTCCCTCATCGTACTTATCAGTAAGGCTTCTTCCTTCCTGCTTCCTTTCCGGTTTCTTCCTTAGTCTGAAATCATTGTCGGCTCCCTTTCCTACTGTTTATTATACTCTTATTTGCCGGTTTGGCGAGAAATAATAGTTGCAAAATTCTCTCCGGGAGTATATCATATCAATAAAGAGATGTTTCATGTACAGATTATCGTCATAAGTAAGTTGCCACCAATCAAACCAGAAAAGGAGATGCCCCTATGGTCTGTGAAGGAATCCTGAAGCTGTGCGATACCATTTCCGAGGAAATCATCGAGCGCACCCGTAAGGAGGAAGCTGCATATTATCTTCCCCAGATCGATTACCTGAAATCTTTACTGGAACAGCATAACATCCCGTTCCATTTAGACAACGAAACCGCTATTTCACATACAAAAACCGTTCCGGCAGCGTCACCTGAAAGTCCACTGCCAGATCCCGGAAGTTCTGCGGGGTGATGGTCTGTCGCTTATCAGGCCGCATGGAAAGCATCTTGACCAAAATCTCTGCCGACTTCTCCACTGTGTGCATCAGACCAAAAGTCAAGTCAAAGTCTTCGCCGGATGCAAACATGCCGTGGTGCGCCCAAATCGCCACATCATATTTCTTCATCAATTCACTGGTGGCCACCGCGATATCTCTGCCGCCCGGCACCATCCAGCCCACAACGCCGATGCCATCCGGAAATACCACCGGACACTCCGTGGCCATCTCCCACAGTTCCCGCGTAAATACCTCATCCTCGAGCGGCAGCACGAAGGTCAGCGCGATCACATTAGTCGTATGTGCATGATAAATGACACGGTGTTTTCCCCCTGTAGCCTGCATCTTCACTTCATGATTCATCAGGTGGCTGGGCAGCTCACTCGTGGGCCTGCCGCCGTTCACCAGCCCCCAGCAGATCCGGTAACATTCGCCCTTCCCGTCAATCTCCACGACAGCGATAGAGTCTTCCGGATCCAGAATCACGTTGCGGAAATACTTGCCGCTGCCCGTCACCAGGAAAAATTCCCCCGCCAATTTTGGTACAGATGTGCCGATCTCTTTCCATATACCGTCCGTCCTCAGCTCTTCCTTTACAAACTCTGCCTCCTCCTTTTTCATGCGATAAGTCAGGTTCCCGCCGTTTCTCTCATGCCAGCCCTGCTCCCAGCCATCATTACACATCCTGATAAATCCCTGTACAAATTTTGTCTCTAAGACTTTCATATTTATATCCATTCCTTTCGCTCCGCTCAAGGCACAAAACGCCATGAAAAA